>NZ_CALFBQ010000016.1 GCF_937951745.1 uncultured Chloroflexus sp. | reverse complement strand
CACGCAAACGATTTGCAACAACGGCTCAAACGATTCGCCGACGGTGAGCGCCAAGGTGTGAACCTTGCCAAGACTATGCGAAGGTTTTGCCGTGCTGAGTTCTCTACCGAGGAGCTGGTCAATATAACATTCATAACTGCTGAACCTGTTTGCACTTCTGCTTGACTTCTCCCAGTACTCTCTGGTACGGTCCTTTATGTCAGATTTAGTTAGCTGAAAGCTCATATCTCTTATCCTCCTAATGCTTCGTTCACAAATCCCTCTGCAAATCTACCACACCCCCCACTCCCTCTCCCTCCCCACCTCTACTGATTATTTCTCAGCACTCCTGCTGATCCCACCACGCGGGCAGCCTGCTATACTCGCTCGATGAATGCGGCAAAATGCTCGCGGATAAAGCGGTAATCGCGCGGCTCACCGTCCGCAAGGTTCCACGCAACACGACACTCGGCAAGAATGGCGGTTTTGTGTGTATTGACCGTGCTCAACGAAATCGACAACGCATCGGCGACCTGATCAGGGCGCAATCCGCGGGCAAAGGCGCGCAGTACGTCGCGCTGGCGCGGACTGAGACGCTCCCACACTTGGCGGCAGCGCGGATCATCTACCGCGGCGACGCGGTGCATCTGCTCCTGCACTGCGTGCATCGGCATCTGCGCCAGCGACCGCAGCGCCGGAAAATAGGCGCCCCACGGTGCCAGCGGCGCTTGGATCAACTGCACGCCGTCGGCAGGAGTTACATGCATTTGCGCCCCGTCTTTGACCCGCTGCAACGTCGTTTCTGGTGTGTACATGTGCCAGATGCGGTCTTGATGGTCGCAGAGCAGCGCGGCTGCCGACATCGCCAGTAGCGCGATCATGCGCCGTCCGCCGCTGAGACAGAGGTGCAGTCGCCGCCCTTCACGCTTGAGATCGGCGATCAGGTTGCGTATGCACTGCCACGTCGCTTCAGCGTCGGCAGCCGTGCGGATGTCGGTCAGTTCCGCGCCATTGATACGGATAGGGACGCGGCGTAGTCGGCAGCGCTGACCGGCGTAGTAGTCGTCGGTGAATTCGGCTTGCAGGCGCTGCCATGCCTGTCGAGTGTGTGGATTGGCGAGCGCGAGATGAACGATGTATACTTCGTCAATTACGTCGCCCTGTGCAAGTAAAGCGTCGAGTGCAAATGTGACGACTTGGGGTTGGCCGCCGAGGGTGGCAATGAGCGTCGCCGGTTGTAATACTGCTGATGTGCTCAATGTCATACCTTTTTGTTTTAAACTCGATACGCAGCATGATAGCATAGTCGTTGAGCCAAAATAGGCTCATGGTGGCCAGAAAAGCCATCGATAGTTTGGTCGGTTTATGCTACGTACCGCAACGATGGTGTGAATTATTTAGCACTTCTAAATTAGATGGAATGAGCAATGCAGTCGTTTCCGGCAGTGATGATAGGTGGGCCGCCACATAGTGGCAAATCGGTATTGGTGTATCGATTATCACAGATGTTGCGTGCGGCAAGGGTGGAACACTATGTGTTGCGCGCTTGTCCCGATGGCGAGGGCGATTGGATTCAAGAGACCTCTGCCGAGCAGGTGCGGTTGTTGCGCCAGAAAGGGCAGTTTAGCAATGAGTTTGTAGAACGGGTGCATCGCGATATTGCGCAGCGACATTTGCCATTGTTGGTTGATGTGGGTGGAAAGCCAACGCTTGAACAAGAGCAGATATTGCGCGCTTGTACGCACGCGGTACTGTTAGCGGCATCACCAAATGGGTTGAGTGAATGGCGTGAGCGATCTGAGCGGTGCGGTTTGAGCGTGATTGCTGAGTTGCAGTCGGTGCTGCACGGAGCGGACCGGATTGATGAGGAGACTCCGGTGTTGCGTGGCGTTATTAGTGGGTTGGAACGTCAACGTCCTCCTAATGGTGTGATGGTGACAAAGTTGAGTGAGCGTTTGACTCGTTTGTTTACGTTTTCTTCCGAAGAGCTGAAGAGACGCCATTTCCAACACGCGCCGACTGAACTGGTGGTTGATCTTGACCGGCTGGCACACGTTGTTGGTAGTGCAGGCCGGCTTTGGCAGCCGTCCGATCTGCCGCAGGTGTTCACTGAAGTGCCGGCCATCGCGTTGTCTCTCTACGGTCGTGGGCCTAACTGGCTGTACGCGGCTCTAGCCTTGCATGCCGCGTCCCACGAAGTGTTTCTATTCGATCCGCGGTTGGGATGGGTGCAGCCATCAGTTGTCGCTCTTGGTCACCCCTCTGCGTCATTGCTGCAATGGCGTCTGCGCACGCAGTCGACCTGTTCGTGGCTCGAAGTGCAACCCCTCCAACCGTATCTTGATTACGATGAAATGCGAACGATAATTGCTCCGCCTCTTGATCCCGAGCTTGGTGTAATTCTGAGCGGTAAGTTGCCATACTGGTTGTTGGTTGGTCTGGCCCTTGCCTACCGTTGTCATCCTTGGCTGGCAGTGGTGCAGGCTCAGCAGTATGGCTTTGGTGTTGTAGTGATGAGCCGGGATGAGCGATACCGCGTGGGTGACGAAGTAAGCGTGGACGAGGGGTCAGGCTAGACTGTAGAGGGGTAAGATTGGGGTGGGGGATTCTTGCCGTCTTTCCCCTCTGGGGAGCGGGCCGGGGTGAGGGGTGGAGGGTGGGGGCACCCTGCCGTGTGCCCCTGCAAAACTTCTAACACATTACTAACACTCCGCTGATAGCGATCTAACATCGCTTCTTTATCTGCATGGATGTACGCCTGTTTGAATCATCATCGCTTCATCAGTGTAGCGCGTAAGTGTGGCACTGCTGTGCGTTGACGATCAAGGAGGTGGTACGCGATGACGATGGATCTTGGCCTGCTCATCCTGCAAGTGGTCATCGGCTTACTGATGATGGGCCACGGTGCGCAGAAGTTGTTTGGCTGGTTTGGTGGCCAAGGCTTGCGCGCCACCGCTGATTGGTTGGCGAGCATGGGTCTACGCACACCCCGTTTCTGGGCGCTGATGGCCGGTTTGGCTGAGTTCGGTGGCGGGTTGCTCTTCGCCCTCGGCCTTCTCCATCCGATTGGCCCGCTGGCGATCATTGCCGTGATGATCGCGGCGATTGCCCTCGTCCACTGGTCGCATGGCTTGTGGATCAGCAATGGCGGCAGCGAGTACAGCTTTGTGCTCGCAGTGCTAGCTGCGGTAATGGGTCTGTGGTCTCCCGGCGCCTACTCGCTTGACCGCGTGCTCGGCATTGCTTTGCCGCAACCGCAGACCTTCTGGGTCGGCCTGATCCTCGTACTGGTTGCTGTCGCCTTCGCGCTGTTCAGCCGGCAACGCCAGTCGATAGCGACGCCGCGCAGCGCTGGGCAAGCCGCTAGCTAGTCGCACTGGGGCGTCGCTTGCTCGACGCCCCGTACTCAGACAACAGGAGGTTGCCTGTGCAAGTTCGACCGTTGCATGATCGGGTAGTGGTGAAACCCAAGCCGCGGGAAGAGAAGACCAAAGGTGGCATCTTCCTGCCCGATACCGCGAGTAAAGAGCGCCCAATGGAGGGCGAGGTGATCGCGGTGGGACCGGGCCGGCGTGCGGATGATGGTAAGATCATCCCGATGAGCGTTGAGGTCGGTCAGCACGTTCTCTTCGCGAAGTATGCTGGCACTGAGTTCAAGATCGATGAGGAAGAGTATCTGATCCTGCAAGAGAAGGATATTCTTGGCATCATTCAGGAGTAGGTGATATGGCGAAGCAACTGATCTTCGATCAGCAAGCTCGTACTGCACTGAAACACGGCATTGATACCCTTGCCCTCGCGGTCAAGACGACGCTTGGCCCGCGTGGTCGTAATGTTGCGCTCGATAAGAAGTGGGGTGCGCCGACCGTCACCCACGACGGTGTGAGCGTCGCGAAAGAGATTGAGCTGAAGGATCCGTTCGCTAACCTTGGCGTACAACTGCTCAAGCAGGCCGCTGTCAAGACGAACGATGTCGCCGGTGACGGTACTACTACGGCGACTGTGTTGGCCCAAGCGATCATCAATGAGGGCCTGAAGCTGGTAGCCGCTGGCGCCAACCCGATGCTGCTCAAGCGCGGTCTCGATAAGGGTGGGCAAGCCTTGGTGGCGCGGATCAAAGAGCAGGCGATCACTCTCAAGACCCGCGATGAGATCCGCAATGTAGCCACCATCTCGGCGCAAGATGCTGAGGTTGGCGAGTTGCTGGCGACCGTGATGGATAAGATTGGCCGCGATGGCGTTGTGACGGTCGAAGAGGGCAAGAGCACCCATCTCGAGCACGAGCTGGTCGAGGGTATGCAGTTCGACCGTGGTTATATCTCGCCCTACTTCATCACCGACTCGGCCCGCATGGAGGCAGTGCTCGACGAGCCGTATATCCTGATTACCGATAAGAAAATTAGCTCGATCAAGGATCTGCTTCCCATCCTTGAAGCGGTGCTGAACAGTGGCAAGAAGGATCTGCTCGTGATCGCCGAGGATGTGGACGGAGAGGCACTGGCGACGCTGGTGGTCAACAAGCTGCGCGGTACGCTCAACGCGCTGGCGGTGAAGGCCCCCGGCTTCGGTGATCGGCGTAAGGCGATGCTGCAAGACATCGCGATCCTTACTGGCGGTACGGTCATCTCCGAGGAGATTGGCCGCAAGCTTGAGAGCGCGACCCTGCAAGACCTTGGCCGCGCCCGCCGTGTCAAGGCCGATAAGGATAACACGGTTATCGTTGAAGGCCACGGCGATAAGCAAGCGATTCAGGCTCGCATTGCCCAACTCAAGCAGCAGATCGAGACCACAACCTCGGATTACGACCGCGAGAAGCTGCAAGAGCGGGTGGCGAAGCTGTCGGGTGGCGTGGCCGTGATCAAAGTTGGCGCACCGACCGAGCCGGCGATGAAGGAGCGCAAGGCCCGCGTCGAAGACGCGCTCAACGCGACTCGCGCTGCGGTCGAAGAGGGTATCGTGCCCGGTGGCGGTGTCGCTCTGCTAAATGCTATCCCGGCGCTCGATAACGTCACGACCCAATTTGAAGAGGAGCGTATGGCGCTCAATATGCTCCGCCGCGCCCTCGAAGAGCCGCTGCGCCAGCTCGCGACCAACGCTGGCGAAGATGGTTCGGTGGTAGTCGAGAATGTGCGCAACGAGCAACGTAAGCATAACAACCATCACTTCGGTTACGACGTGATGACCGGCGCTTACGTTGATCTGATGCAGGCTGGCATTATCGATCCGGCTAAGGTGGTGCGTACCGCGCTTGAGAATGCGATTAGCGTCGCCGGAATGGTCTTAACCACCGAGGCGCTGATCGTCGATGCCCCCGAACCTAAGAAGACCAATAATACGCCGTCAGTGCCAGACGACGATTTCTAATCCGTTGATAAATAAAATATTGTAGCGACGCATAGTCGTGCGTCGCTACAATATTTTTTACACGCCCCAACCTCACACCCGCGTAATGTATTCGCCGGTGCGGGTGTCAATCTTCAACACGTCACCCTCATTAATGAATGCCGGTACCTCAATCACCGCCCCTGTCTCTAGCGTGGCTGGCTTGGTAACGTTTGTTGCTGTGTCACCGCGCACCGCCACCGTCGTCTCCACCACCTTCAGGTTGACGAAGATCGGTAGCTCAACGCCGATGATTACATCCTTGTCAGCGTCGTATACCAGATCGACCGTCTCGTTCTCTTTCATAAACTTCACCGCGTCACCCACCAGCTCCGCCGAGACCGGAATCTGATCGAAGGTGTCGTTGTCCATAAAGATGAAGTTGTCGCCCTCGCGGTAGAGGTACTGCATGGGGCGGCGCTCGATGCGCACGATGTCGATTTCAGCCCCGGCTCGTACTCGATCTTCTATGACTTTGCCGGTGGTTAGGCTCTTCATCTTCATTCGGACAAAGGCGCGCCAGTTGCCCGGCGCGACGTGCTGAAATTCGACGACCTGATAGAGATCGTTGTTGTAGCGAATCACAATCCCGTTGCGCAGATCTGAAGTTGTTCCCGCTGCCATGCTAATATGCTCCTCGTGATAGCTTTTTTTGCGACAACATAACACAAGCCGGGCAAGATTCGCTTCCCGGCGAATGCTATCACTATAGGCGGAAACGCGATTCTGCGCAAGTAACGACGAAGCAACGACGCAGAGGAGGCCAAGACGCAAAGAGTTTTGACGCAAAGACGCAACGGGCGCAAAGCATGCAAAGGTTTTTGTTGGCAGGGGTAGTAGCGCGCTTGGCTTCACCTATAAAATACTTCGCGCCCTCTGTGTTCTTGGTGCCTTTGCGTTAACCATGCTCTGCGCCTTCTCCCTCTCTGAACCATTCTCTTGACTGATCAGCCTTTTCCGTAGATTGGGTACAATACCTTTGGAACCGTTCCATCACGCATCCTTGAGGAGACTCCATGAAGCTCGTGTTGCCCGGTCTGCTACGCGATGAACTCATCCCTCGCCTTGAAGCCGTCGCGCCGCAGGCAACCATTGTTTGGTACGATCAGCACGGCGAACCGGAAGCACCGATCGCCGATGCTGAAGTGCTCTTGCGCTGGTTTTTTACCGCCGAGCAGTTGGCCCGTTTGGTGCGCCAGATGCCGGCCTTGCGCTGGATTCACATTGCTCGTGCCGGTGTTGACGGTTCGCTCATCCCCGAAGTGCTCGAGCGCGACATCATCGTGACCAACTCCGCCGGTGTGCATGCCATTCCGATCAGCGAATTTGTTATGCTGTTCGCTCTTAGCCACGTTAAGCAAGCCGCTCGCCTGCACCAGTTGCAAGCCGCCCACCAGTGGCGCGAGCAAGACATGCAACTGCGCGAATTGGCTGGCGCGACGATGCTGATCATCGGTCTCGGCCAGATTGGCCAAGCCATCGCCGAACGGGCCAGCGCCTTTGGCATGCGGGTATGGGGATCGCGCCGCAACCCGCGCCCCATGCCCGGTGTCGAGCGGGTGGTTGGTGAGGGGGAATGGAGATTACTCCTCCCCGAGACCGATTTTGTGGTCATCGCCGCGCCGCTCACGCCCCTGACGCGCGGCATGTTTGGTAGAGCAGAGCTGGCGCTGATGAAGCCTGATGCTTATTTGATCAATATTGCCCGCGGCGAGATCGTTGACGAAGCCGCGCTGATCGCTGCCCTCCGCGATCGCCGTATCGCTGGCGCCGGTCTCGATGTCTTCGCCCACGAGCCGTTGCCGCCCGATAGCCTCTTCTGGGAGCTGCCGAATGTCTTTGTCACCCCGCATATCTCGTGGAGTTCGCCGCATATTCGGGCGCGCACGCTGGATATTTTCGCCCGGAATCTGTGGGCGTTTCTAAATGACGAGCCGATGATCAACGTTGTTGACAAGCAGGCCGGATACTGAGGGCGCAAAGTGTTTTTTAACGCAAAGACGCGTAGATCGCAAAGGGCGCAAAGTATGTTGTATGGTGAGGCACAAGTGTGCTTGTCCCATTCCAAAAAACCTTCGTGCTCTTGGCTTTCTCTGCGCCTTTGCGTTTATCATCCTTAGCGTTCTCTACGTGTCTTTGCTCGCTTTGCGCCTTATGCTTAAGTGATGAAGGAGTATACATTCATGACTGCAACCGCCGACCGTCTCATTGATCTGTTCGCCGCCCGCGTGCGCAATGTGACGCCACCGCTCTTCGGCGCTGCTGGCGAGCCGGCCCGCCCGTTGATCAGCCTTGCCTACGGCCTCGCCGACCCCGCCCTCTTCCCCCGCGCCGAGCTGATGGCCGCCGCTGCCGAGGTGTTAGCCTACGAGGCCGCCGAGTCGCTCAATTATGCGCTGTCCTACCCCGGTCTGACTGACCAGATCGTAGCCCGTTTATGCGCCGAGGGGGTGGAGGCCCAACCCGAACAGGTGCTAGTGGGTTATGGCTCCGGCCAGATTCTGGCCCTCTTGCCCGAAATCTTTGTTGAGCCGGGGGATGTGGTGATTATCGAAGGGCCGAGCTTTCTCGGTGCGGTCAAGCGGTTTGCCCAGAGTGGCGCCCGGCTGGTAACAGTACCGGTTGACGAGCACGGGATGGATGTCGCGGCGCTAGCCGATGTCTTACGCCGCCTCGCCGCCGATGGCCGGCGGCCCAAGTTTATCTACACCATTCCCACCTTCCACAACCCGACCGGCGTCACCCTCAGCCTCGACCGGCGCCGACAGGTGGTGGCGTTGGCTGCTGAATACGGTGTGCCGGTTGTTGAAGATGATGCGTATATCGACCTGCGTTTTGGTGGTGAATCGCTACCTTCTTTAGCGGCCCTTGATAAGGAGGGTTGGGTTATTCGTGTCGGTACATACTCGAAGATTCTCGCCCCCGGCCTGCGTATTGGCTGGGTGCATGCCCGCCGCGAAATCATCGACCGCCTGCTCATGGTCAAAGCCGAAGGTACCACCGGCCCCTTTATCACCCGCGTTGTCGCCCGCTTTAGCGCCGAAGGCCGGCTCGAACGGCACATTGCCGCTCTTCGGCAGCAGTATGCCAGCAAATGCGCCATAATGGCCGCAGCGATTCGCCGCCATTTCCCCGCCGAAGCGCGCTTTGTGCTGCCGGTGGGTGGCTTTTTCATCTGGGTCACACTGCCGGCAGGGGTCAGCGCCAATGCGTTGCTCACCGCTGCCCGTGCCCGCGGCGCCGAATTCTTGCCCGGTACTGCCTGCTTTGCCGAACCCGGTTACGGCGATAATGCGATTCGGCTTGCGTTCAGTTTTCAATCGAGTGATCGGATCGAGGAAGGGATCGCCCTCATTGGTGCCGCATTCAGCGATCTGTAGACACAGAGGATTGGGAACCGCAAGGCGCAACGATCGCACAGGCCGCGAAGGTTGGGTTGGCACGGTACAAATACACTCGTCGCCCCCTTCTCAAGGCTTGGCGCCCTTTGCCGCCTTCGCGTCTTTTCACCGCATCTTGTAACCGGATGAAACGGTTTCATATACAGGAACCGTTTTACTTGCACAGGAAGCGACAATAGACGAGAATCCATTAAGCCGACACGTTATTACTGCCGCGATCGAGGTGCATCGTATCCTTGGCGGGGTAGGTCTGCTCGAACGAGTTTACGAAGAACTCTCGGGTGGGAGCTATCTTAAGCCGGTATTGATGTTGAGCACCAGAAATGTCAAGTCAAGTACAAACACACAACCCTCGCCGCACCGCTGCGGGTTGATCTGCTCGTCGGTAGGTTGGTCATCGTTGAGTGCAAGGCCGTCGAAACCTATCACGAAATATTCACGGCTCAAGCCCTCACCTACTTGCGCTTATCTGGTCTTAAGCTAGCGCTCGTCATCAATTTCGGCGAACGGCTGCTCAAAAACGGAATCCATTGCGTCATCAACCGGCTACAGCAAGACGCAAAGGGCGAAAAGAAGCTTAACGCAAAGGAAATGGAGGGGGCGCGAAGGTTTTTAGGGAATGGTACAAGCACGCTTGTGCTCCAACCATTAATCAAATCTTCGCGCCCTCTGCGCCTTGGCGTTAAACCCTCTGCGCCTTTACTCCGCGACGTGGCTGAAGATATCAGTCTCCGAGATGATCCCAATCGGTTCGCCGTTCTCAACCACTGCCAGCCGGCGGATGTTGCGCTCGACCATCAACGCCGCGCACTCGGCAATCGGAGTCTCAGGGCTAACACTCAGCAATGGCCGCGTAGTTAAATCACCGACAGTCAGACCATTCACAGCCCGACCCTCGCGTACCACCTTCTTCAGCACGTCACGCATCGTCATAATGCCCCACTGCCCGCTCGCGTCAGGCTTGACGATCACCGAGTGAATGTTGCGCCCGCGCATATAGATCGCTGTCTCGCGCAATGACGCCTCAGCCGGTACGGCCACCACCGCCCGCGTCATCACCGCCCCCACGCTATCGTGTGGATAGACCTTGCCGTCAGCTCGGCGCAGAATCTCCGGCCCAAAGGTCTCTTCGGGGTGTGGCACCTGCCCAGCAGCGATCTTCTCCATATTGGCGATGATCAAGCTGCCGAACTCTGATGTCTTCACCTCCCGCGCACCCTCCATCAAACGGGCGAAGTCGTAGGTGACGGTCTTGTCGGCGATCGTGCGCTCAAGGCCAGCGATGATCAGATCGGCTGCTTCCGTCCAGCCCATATAGCGGAGCATCATCTCACCCGACAAGATGACCGAGCCGGGATTGACCTTATCGAGGTCTGCATACTTCGGCGCCGTGCCGTGGGTCGCTTCAAAGATGGCGTGACCGGTAACGTAGTTGATGTTGCCGCCGGGAGCGATGCCGATGCCGCCTACCTGCGCCGCCAGCGCATCCGAGAGGTAGTCGCCGTTGAGGTTTGGTGCGACAATGACATCAAACTCGTCGGGCCGCGTCAGCACCTGCTGGAAGATAATGTCGGCGATTGTGTCCTTGACCAGAATCTTGCCGCTGGCCAGTGCCTCTTTCTGCTCGGCGTTAGCCGCCGCCTCACCGCGCGCCGCCTTGGTGCGCTCCCACTGCGCCCACGTATAGACATAATCGCCAAAGGCGCGCTCGGCATACTCGTATGCCCAATCGCGGAAGGCGCCCTCGGTGAACTTCTGGATGTTCCCCTTATGCATGATAGTGATGCTTTTCCGCTTGTAGTTGATGGCGTATTGAATCGCTGCTGCCATTAGCCGCTCGGTGCCGATGCGGCTGATCGGCTTGATGCCGATGCCTAATTCGACCTTGCCTTCTGGCTCCTCGCCGATCAACCGGCGGAATGCATCAGTCTGTTCGGGGGTACCGAAGCGAATCTTCTCAAAGTCTTTGGGAAATTCCTGCCGCAAGAACTCGATAATCTTAGCTGCCTCGGCACTGCCGCCCCGATACTCAATCCCAGTGTAGACATCCTCCGTGTTTTCGCGGAAGATCACCATGTCAACCTTTTCCGGGTGCTTGACCGGTGACGGCACGCCGGGGAAGTGGCGTACTGGACGCTGGCAGACATAGAGGTCGAGATGCTTGCGTAGGGCCACGTTCAGCGAGCGGATGCCGCCGCCGACCGGTGTGGTCAGCGGGCCTTTGATCCCGACCAGATACTTCTGGAAGATCTCGATCGTCTCATCCGGCAGCCAGTTGCCGGTCTGCTGGAAAGCCTTCTCACCCGCCAAGACCTCGACCCACTCAATCTTGCGCTTGCCACCGTAGGCCAATGCAACTGCCGCATCAAATACACGCACGCTGGCCCGCCAGATATCGCGACCGGTACCATCGCCTTCGACGAAGGGGATGATCGGGTGATCGGGTACCTGCAAGCGCCCGTTAATGATTTGAATGGCCTCGCCTGCTGGCGTCGAGTTCATTGCTCTACTCCTTCACACCTTACAATAGATTGCGGCCTGTATTATAGCCGACAATTGCCGTCTTGACTACTGTCTAATGTTGCAACGTAGTTTCAATGAAATGTCCAATATCTGCACACTTCCTGCACGGAATTGTGAGGCGCCGAGGGGTTAACGTAAAGACGCGAAGGGGTTAGCCCAAAGACGCAAAGAGCGCGAAGGGGTTTGGAGATGGTATCAGTGCGCTTGTGACCCAACCATTCCCTAAAACCTTTGCGCCCTCTGCGCCGTTGCGTTTAAAAACCTCTGCGCTGCGTCTCTGCCTCGTTTTGCACGGGTGTTTTCAGATAGATCGCACCGGCAATTTCCTTAGATCGTGCTGATTGACACAAGTCTGAAGACAGGTATAATTCCATTGACACTTCTGCCCGCGCTGCCGGGTTTCGCGTTTGCACGCTGTGAGGCCGCTTATGTTTGAGCCTTATGTTCCGGTTCTGATTCTTTTTCTGATTGCCGTTTTCATCGCTGCCTTCGTTATCACCTCCTCGGCTTTGCTTGGCCCGCGTCGCAGCACGCCGCGCAAGCTTGCGCCCTACGAGTCAGGCATGGATCCGGTGGGGCCGGCGATCCGTCGTATTCCAGTCAAGTTCTATGTCGTGGCGATGCTCTTCATCGTGTTCGATATTGAAGTCGTCTTCTTTTATCCGTTTGCGCTAGTTTTCCGCGACCTTGGCCCAGCTGGCCTCGCCGTGATGGGGGTCTTCTTTCTGGTGCTGCTCGTCGGCTTTGTCTATGAATGGAAGAAGGGAGCGTTGCGATGGGAATAGAAGAGAAGGCCGGCAATCTGGGCATTGTCACCACTACGCTTGAAACGGTCGTCAATTGGGGGCGCACGAATGCGATGTGGCCATTGCTGTTTGGTCTCGCCTGTTGTGCCATTGAGATGATGGGCGCGCAGGCGAGTAATTACGATCTCTCGCGGTTTGGCATGGAGTTGAACCGCGCATCACCGCGCCAAGCCGATCTGATGATCGTCGCTGGGCGCGTGTCGCGCAAGATGGCCCCGGTTGTGCGCCGGCTGTATGACCAGATGCCCGAACCCAAGTGGGTCATCGCGATGGGTGATTGTGCGGCATGCGGCGGTATTTTCAATAACTATGCCATCGTCCAAGGTGTCGATGAGGTGGTGCCGGTCGATGTCTACGTCGCCGGGTGCCCGCCGCGCCCTGAAGCCTTAATCGATGGCATTATGATGCTCCACCAGAAGGTAATGCGTGAGAAGATTAACGGCAAGAAGGAAGCGCCGATCCGGATTGAGCATCCGCTTATGCAGGTGAAGTAATATGGATAATCAGACGGTGCTTGCCGCGTTGCGCGCGCAGCTTGGCAAAGAGATTCTGGCAGTGAGTGAGTTCCGAGGCGATCTGAGCGTGACTCTGACACCGGCTGGCTATCTGGCTGCGGCCCAGTTGCTGCGCGACGATCCAGAGCTTGCCTATACCTTCCTCGAAAATCTCTGTGGGGTTGATTATCTTGGCCGCAAGCCGCGCTTCGAGGTAGTGGCCCACCTCACCAGTATGCGCCATCGCCATCGCGTGTGTTTGAAGGTTGGGTGCGATGAGCCGAACCCGGCGGTTCCTTCGCTGACGCCACTCTTCCCGACCGCCAATTATCAAGAGCGTGAGACGTTCGATTTGCTGGGGATCACCTTCACCGGTCATCCCTCGCTCACTCGGATCTTGCTGCCCGATGATTGGATTGGTCACCCGCTGCGCAAGGATCATCCGCTCGGCGACGAAGAGATTGCGTTTTCGTTTAACCAAGACCGTATCTACGCGCGCAAGCCGTTTGCGAGGGAGTAGTGTATGGCCGAACCGATTACTGTCCCTACCCCCCAACAGATCATTGAGCCGGCCCTCGCTGGTCGCACCGAGACGATGGTGCTGAATATGGGGCCGCACCACCCTAGCACGCACGGCGTGTTACGCTTGGTGCTCGAACTCGATGGCGAAGTCGTGGTCAACGTCGCCCCCGATGTCGGTTATCTTCATACCGGTATCGAGAAGACGATGGAGAGTAAGACCTACCAGAAGGCGGTGGTGTTGACCGACCGCATGGATTATTTGGCCCCGCTCTCGAATAATCTCTGCTATGCGCTGGCAGTCGAGAAATTGCTTGATGTTGAGATTCCCGAACGCGCTCAGATCGCTCGTGTCTTGCTTACCGAGTTGCAGCGCCTTTCCTCGCATCTGGTTTGGCTCGGTACCCATGCGCTTGATCTGGCGGCGATGAGCGTCTTCCTCTACGCCTTCCGCGAGCGCGAGCAGATTCTCGATATCTTCGAGCTGGTCTCCGGTGCGCGCATGATGACCAGCTATTTCCGCATCGGCGGTCTCGCCTACGACCTGCCGGCGGATTTCATTCCTACCGTCGAGCAGTTCCTCGCTATTATGCCATCCCGTATTGACGAGTACGAGGATCTCCTGACCGCAAACCCGCTCTGGCTTGAACGCACCGTCGGCGTGGGTGTGATCGATGCCCAATCGGCGATTGCCCTTGGCCTCACCGGCGCCAATCTGCGCGCGACTGGCGTCGCTTACGATGTGCGCAAGGCGATGCCCTATAGCGGTTACGAGACGTATTCGTTTGAAATTCCGATCGGGAAGAACGGTGATATTTACGACCGCTATCGTGTACGCATCGCCGAAATGCGCCAAAGTGTCAAAATCGTGCAGCAGGCGACCGAGCGGCTGCGCGAGTTGGGGCCGGGGCCGGTGGTGACGCCAAACCGCAAAGTTGCTCCGCCACCCAAACGTGAGATTACCGAAAGCATGGAGTCGCTCATCCACCACTTTAAGTTGTGGACCGAGGGCTTCAAGCCGCCGCGCGGCGATGCCTATGTCAGCATCGAGTCTCCTCGCGGCATCCTTGGCTGCTATGTGGTGAGCGATGGCAGCCCTAAACCGTGGCGGGTTCATTTCCGCGCGCCATCGTTTATCAATTTGCAGAGTCTGGCTCACATGGCCAAGGGCCGGTTGGTGGCCGATCTCGTTGCACTCATCGCCAGCCTTGATCCAGTGCTCGGTGAGGTGGATCGTTGAACTATCACCCCCTCTCCGACGCGAGCGAGCGTGGGGCCGGGGGCGAGCACGCGCTACAATAGGTGCAGAGCGTGTTAACCCTTTCCGACGCGAGCGGGGCCGGGGACGAGCGCAAACAAACGAATAGCCGCAACAGGGGCAAAAACTAGGTGGGTCTTTGCGGTCGTTTCGCAGCTCTGCTTCCCCTGCGAGCGGGAGCGAGACTGAGTGCGGGTCACAATGCCAATGCAGGACACCAAGCAGCTCTCCTCTCTCCGTCCACGGGGAGCGAGGCTAGGGGTGAGGGGCCATCCATATCTGTCCACGGAGGAGACCGTGACGCTACTTGAAATCCATCAAGCTGAAATCGAGGCAATTATCGCTCGCTACGCCAGCAAGCGCAGCGCAGTGTTGCCGTTGTTATACCTTGCCCAAGACACATACGGCTATCTGACCGATGATGCTATCCGTGAGGTGGCGGCGATTTTAGCATTGCCGGCCACCGATGTTTTTGAGGTGGTTGGGTTTTATACCCTCTTCTACAATCGTCCGGTCGGGACGTGGGTGCTGCAAGTGTGCGATGACGTGCCTTGCTGTTACTGCGGCGCCGAGGAGCTGATCGCGGCGCTTAAGCAGACACTCGGCATTAGCGAAGACGAGACCACGTCCGACGGGATGTTCACCTTGCAGCGGGTGAAGTGTCTAGCTGCGTGCGACCGCGCACCGGTGTTGCAAGCGAACCTCGATTATGTGTACGATGTCACCCCTGATCGGGTGCAAATGCTGTTGAACGATCTGCGTGCTCGCGCCGCTGAAGCGCGCAAGCGTGGCGTTAGTGGCCGTTTCGCCGAAGATTATGAGTTTACTCGCGACGGCCGGCTGGTGCAGATCGAGCGGTTTTCACCCTACCGTCCACGTGAGTTCGTGATCGAACCACCCGCTGCGCCGGCCTCTCCGCCATCCTCGGTTGCTCCCGAAGCCGATGCCGGGCTGGATCGTTCGGATACTCGTAAGGCCTCGCCGTTGTGATGCCGCGCCGCTGCTGTTTGGCGCGCTAGAAAGTTGGGTGCGATGGGGCTGAGTGAACATATTGTGATGCGGGAACTCGATATTCCCGATATTGCCGATTTTGAAGTCTATCGTCGCCACGGCGGCTGGGAAGCGTATCGCTATGCGCTGACCGAGAAGACGCCGGCTGATATTGTCCAGATGGTGAAAGAGTCGGGTCTGCGCGGGCGCGGCGGTGCCGGCTTTCCCACTGGCATTAAGTGGGGCTTTTTGCCCAAAGGCGTCTATCCGCGTTACCTGCTCTGCAATTGCGACGAGTCTGAGCCGGGGACGTTCAATAACCATCAGATTATTGACAAGAATCCCCACCAGTTGATCGAAGGGGTGGCATTATCGGCCTACGCCATCGAGGCCAATGTGGCCTATATCTATATGCGTGGCGAGTTCGCTGCTGCGGCGCGCACGCTCGAACGGGCGATTGCGCAGGCCTATGCTGCCGGCTTTCTTGGCAAGAAGATTCTCGGCACCGATTTCGATCTCGATATCTACGTCCATCGCGGTGCCGGTGCCTACATCTGCGGCGAAGAGACGGCCTTGATGGAGTCGCTAGAGGGCAAGATTGGTCAGCCGCGCCTCAAGCCACCCTTCCCCGCCGTGGCCGGTCTGTACGGCAAGCCAACGATCATCAACAATGTCGAGACGCTGGCTAACGTGCCGCGCATTGTCGAGAAAGGCGTGGCGTGGTACCGCTCGCACGGCACTGAGAAGAGCCCCGGCACTAAATGCTTTTCGCTCAGCGGTCACGTCAACCGTCCCGGCAACTACGAGCTGCCCTTCGGCGTACCCTTGCGCGAACTGATCGAATCGCCCGAATATGGCGGCGGGATGAAGGGAGGCCGTCCGGTGAAGATTATCATTCCCGGCGGCGCATCTGCGCCGTGGCTCACCGCTGAGCATCTCGATGTGCCGCTCGATTACGAGAGCGTCGCCGCCGCTGGTTCGATGCTCGGTTCCGGCGCGGTGATTGTGCTTAACGATACCGTCTCAGCGCCGCATGTCGCCTATAAGATGGACGAATTCTTCAAGCACGAGAGCTGCGGCAAGTGTACTCCCTGCCGCGAGGGCACGCATTGGCTTGTGCGCGTGCTTCATCGCATGGTGGAAGAGGGCCATGCCACCACTGCCGATATTGATACGCTGCACAGCATCTATCGCCAGATGGCCGGCAACTGCTTCTGCTTGCTCGGCGAAAGCGCTGTCATGCCGATCAAGAGCGCGTTGCAGCTCTTCCCGCACGAATTCGAGGCGCTGGTGAAACAGAGCAGCCACCGGAATGGTCATCATATTCCGCTCATGGCTCACCGGTAGCTCAACGCAGGGAGGTAGGGAGTGGGGCGTAGGGAGTGAGATGTAGCGATGGCCTTTCCCCTCTCCATTCCGCGATACAGTGGCTCCCCGCTCCCCGTCTACAGGGAGCGGGGTTGGGGGTAAGGGGTCATCCATCCGTTACTAGAATAGGGTCACCTACAATGCCAGATGTGACGCTTACCATTGATGGAGTGCGGGTAACGGTGCCTGCCGGTACCAATATTGTTGATGCGGCTCGCCAAGCTGGGATCGCAATCCCGGTCTTCTGCTACCATCCACGCCTCAAGCCGGTCGGTATGTGCCGGATGTGTTTGGTTGAAGTCGGTACGCCAAAGATCGATCCGGCTACGCGCCAGCCGGTGCTTGACGCCAATGGCCAGCCGGTCATTGCGATGATGCCCAAGTTGCAAACCGCCTGCACCACGCCGGTGAGTCCGGGGATGGTGGTTCAGACGACCACTGAGCAGGTGAAGTTTGCCCAACGCGGTATTCTCGAATTTTTGCTCACCTCGCACCCGCTCGATTGCCCAGTGTGCGACAAAGGTGGCGAGTGCCCGTTGCAGAACTTGACAATGGGTTGGGGGCCGGCGGTTTCACGTTTCGATTATAACGATAAAGTGCATTTCGAGAAGCCGGTCAAGCTGGGCGACTTGATCTACCTCGATCGCGAGCGCTGCATTCTCTGCGGGCGCTGCGTCCGTTTCCAAGACGAAATTGCCGATGATCCGGTGCTCGGTTTTGATAACCGGGGCCGCAATTGGATGATTATCTCGAAGTCGGATCCGCCCTTTAACAGCAAGTTCTCGGGCAATACAACCGATATTTGCCCGGTAGGCGCACTCACCAGCAGCGATTTCCGCTTTAAGGCGCGGGTGTGGGAGTTGCAGAGCAAGCCGGTGGTCTGCACGCTGTGCCCGGTTGGTTGTAACCTCACCCTCGATATGCGCCACGACCGCCTCATGCGGGTGATGCCGCGCGAGAATGCGGCGGTGAACGATATCTGGATTTGCGATAAGGGCCGTTATGGCCATCGCTTTATCGAGTCGCCCGATCGTCTGACCACGCCGTTGGTGCGGCGCGATGGCAAACTGGTGCCGGTCAGTTGGGACGAGGCGCTTGAGGTGGTGGCCGATCAGTTGACGATTATCCGGGCGCGGCACGGCGGCAATGCCTTGGCCGGTTTAGCCGGGCCGCATCTGAGCAATGAAGACCTTTACCTCTTCCAGAAGCTGCTGCGCGAGTTGGGCAGCGAGAACATTGATACCGGCAGCGGCGGCCCAGCAGCGTACCCACCTGATGAGATTGGCGGCTTGCTTGCGCCCGGCCCCGGTACCGATCTGAGCAAGCTCGGCGCGGGGACGGTGGTGTTGGTGGTGGGGGCCGATCCCGAAGAGGAAGCGCCGCTCTATCTGCTGCGTCTGCGCGGGATTGCCCAGCGCGGTGGCAAGCTGATTGTCGCCGGTCTACGCCCGACCAAGCTCGACCGTTCGGCAACGAAGGTGGTGCGCTACCGGCCCGAAGGTGAATTGGCATTTGTCCATGGCCTGTTGAAGGCGGCGCTCGAAGCGGGTGGTAAGCCGGCAGCGCTCGATCGGGTGCATGGGTGGAATGATCTGCGCCGAGCGGTTGGCCAGTCGAAGCTCGCTGATCTTGCGGCGGCATGCGGGTTGCCGGTGGCAGAGTTGGAAACGCTGGCGCAAGATATTCTCGCCGCCGAGCAGAGCCTGATCGTCTACGGTTGGGAAGCGCGCAGCGCCGGACCGGCGCTGGCCGAAGCGCTCGCCGCATTGATGCTGTTGACTGGCCGGGCTGGTACAGCGAACAATGGTCTCATCGCTCTGTTGCCGGGCGGCAATAGCCGTGGCGCAATCGAGATGGGGGTGCGTCCCGATGCTGGGCCGGGTTATGTGCCGCGCAAACAGGCTGGCCTCGATGCCAACGGCATCTGGGCCGCAGCGCAGGCCGGCAAGGTGCGCGCCATCTGGCTGGCCGGCATCGATCCGGCGGCCAAGCTGCCCGCCGCCCGCGCGGCGCTGGAAGCGGCTGAGTTCGTAGTTGTGCAAGACCTCTTCCTCACTGCGAGCGCCGAATTGGCCGATGTGGTGCTGCCGACGGCTAGTGTCGCCGAACGCGAAGGCACGTATACTAACGCCGAGCGGCGGGTGCAACGCTCGCGGCAAGCCTGCGCGCCGGTGGGTGAAGTCCGGCCTGACTGGCAAATCATCGCCGCAGTGGCCCAAACGCTGGCAATGGTGCCGATTGGCAGTGGGCGTAACGGCCCGATCTCGATCACAGCCGAGGCATGGGAGTACGTGGTAGCGGCTGATGTCGCCGCCGAGATCGTTGCTAAAGTGCCGGGCTATGCCGGTATAACCTACGCTGCCTTAGCCGCTACCGGCACTGGCGGTAGTTGGGGTCGCCAATCCGATGACGCTATCTACTACGATGGCACCAGCTATGCCAACAATGAGGGGGTAGGTCTGGTGTTGCCGCCGGCGCTGGCTAAAGGCGTGACTTTGACTTTCACCGGCGCGGTCACTGGCTTTGCCGATGACCGCCCGCTGCTACTGCTCGAACAGGTGTTAGCTTATGACGGCGACCGCTACCTGCGCGGATCAAAGTTGCAGAATCTCGTACCGGCAGGGTACGTAGCGATTAGCGCTGATGATGCGGCCAAGTTGAATATCCACAGCGGCGATCGGGTGCGGCTTGCCTCGGCTGCCGGTGAATTGGTGCTGCCGGCGCGGGTGCTGGCTGATCTGCCGGCTGGCATAATCTTGTTACCAGCAGGGTTGGCCGACGTTGAAGCAGCCGCTATCGAAACCGGCCCGCGCACACGAGTGAGTCTGGCGAAAGTGGTGATGGGGTAAGCGCATTCTGTTTCCGGTAACCTACCGCTCCCCTGCTCCCGCGTTGTGGGAGCAGGGGTTGGGGAATGAGGGCATCATGCCACAAAGGGAGCGATCATGGATTGGCTCACCATTCTGATTATCGTCATTCAGTGCTTTGTCATCACCCTTGCGGTGACAACAGCCTTCGCCTATTTGACTCTGTTCGAGCGCCGGCTCCTTGCGCGCTTGCAGCACCGTGTCGGACCCAACCGGGCCGGGCCAAAGGGCTTTTTGCAACCCGCTGCCGATGCTGTCAAGCTCTTTTTTAAGGAAGATATCGTGCCGGCAATGGCCGATAAGCCGGTCTATCTGTTGGCGCCGGCGCTTGCCGTGATTCCGGCCCTGATCATTTGGGCCGTCATTCCGTTCGGTTGTCTCAACCTTAACTGGGATTATCAGGCCTGTTATGATCCGGCGCGGGCCAATTTGTGGAATATCTTGCAGATTACCGATCTGAATATTGGAGTGCTCTATGTGCTGGCTGTGACCAGCATCGGCGTCTACGGCATCACGCTGGCCGGTTGGGCCTCGAATAACAAATACTCGATGCTCGGCGGCATCCGCTCCTCGGCGCAGCTCATCTCGTATGAGTTAGCGCTGGGGTGTGCGGTGCTTAGCGTGGTGATGACCTATGGTACCTTCTCTACCCACGAGATCGTTACGCAGCAACAAGGCGGCTTGTGGGGCATCATCCCGCAATTGCTCGGTTTCGTGCTCTTTATGGTGGCGGCGACTGCCGAAGTGGTGCGCGCGCCGTTCGATCTGGTCGAAGCTGAGCAAGAGTTGACTGGCGGTTACAACACCGAATACGGCTCGATGAAATTCGCGCTCTTCTTTATGGCCGAATATATTAAACTCATTGCTGTCTCGGCCTTGGCCGTCACCTTCTTCTTTGGCGGCTGGAACTTCCCCGGCCTCGACATTCTGGGCCGGGAGGTGACGGCGCTGGCCGGGCCGGTGGCCGGTAGCATCGTCTTTGGTCTTGTCTCGCTGGGCGCGTTCTTGCTCAAGGTCGTCATCTTCTTGTTCATCTCGGTCTGGGTACGCGCTTCGTGGCCGCGCTTGCGCTACGATCGCTTGATGGATTTGGGTTGGAAGTGGTTGTTGCCGGTCGGCTTGCTCAATCTGGTCTACACTGCGGTTGTGATCGTCCTTGTTCCCGATCGGGTGGTGCATTCGTGGGTCTTGTTCGGCTTGGGGGCATTAACCATTGCGATTGCCATTGGTTTCAACCGCACCCCCAAGCCGGTGGATAACGTCACCTTGGTCAACGACATACAGATTCCCCAATCGTAGGGGTGATGCGGCGCATCGCCTGAAAGGATAGACGTATGCTCAAAGAACTGGTTAAAGGGTTAGGAACCACGCTGCGCTACATGTTCAAGCGTCCGGTGACGGTGCAATATCCCGAAGTTAAGCGTCCGGTGCGCGAGCGGTTCCGTGGCCGCCACGAGCTGAAGCGTTTCGCCAACGGCCAAGAGCGTTGCATCGGTTGCGCGCTGTGCGCCGCAGCCTGCCCCGCCGATGCAATCTTGGTCATTCCGGCGGAAAATGACCCCGCTAACCCGCGTTCACCCGGCGAGCGGTATGCTGCGGTGTATGAGATTAATATGCTGCGCTGCATCTTTTGCGGCTATTGCGAAGATGCCTGTCCCACCAACGCCATTGTGCTCGAGCACCAGTATGAGTTGAGTTTTTATGACCGGCGCGCAGCCATCTACACCAAAGAGATGCTGCTCGTGCCCCCAGATAAAGGTCACGGCGAGCCACCGCCGATCTTGCAGCAGCTTAACCGGCAACCTAGCCCGCCGGCCAAGATTGATTTGTGATCTGGCGCAGAGGAGCTTGGTTCGCCTCTGCGGTTGCAATATCTGGAGCACGGTGTATGGACTTAATCCTGTTCTTCATCACAGCCGTGATCGCGATTACCGGCGCGGTGGCGATGCTGGTTTCGCGCAATGCGGTGCATAGCGCGCTTTTTTTGCTGTTGAACTTCACCGCCATCTCGGTAATGTATTTGTTGTTGAGCGCTCCCTTTCTGTTCGCGATCCAGCTCACTGTTTACGCCGGCGCGATTATGGTGTTGTTTCTGTTTGTGGTGATGTTGTTGGGCGCCGAGAAGGTGGAAGATGCGCCGGATCGGATTGCGTGGCAGCAACCGTTGGCATTATTGTTGGGCTTGGCCTTGTTGGTGGTATCGGTCGTGGTTGGTTTGGGTGGTGCTACCACGCCGCCGCCAGTCGGTGAGGCGCTGGCCCAGTTCAGCGATCCGCGCTCATTGGGGGCGCTGCTCTTCACCGAGTATCTGCTGCCGTTTGAGGTGACCGGGTTTATCCTGCTGATCGCGGTGATTGGAGTGGTGGTCTTGAATCAGCGCGGGAGGAAGATCTGATGGTGCCCACCTCGTATTATGTGTTGCTCAGCGCCATTCTGTTTACTATCGGTGTGCTTGGCGTCTTGCTCCGGCGCAATGTGATTGTGGTCTTTATGTCGGTTGAGTTGATGCTCAACGCGGCCAACTTGGCGCTGGTCGCGTTTGCCCGTGAACGGCTTGCGGTGGAAGCGCAGGTGCTCGTCTTCTTCGTGATTACGGTGGCTGCCGCTGAAGTGGCGGTCGGTTTGGCGCTGCTCGTCTCGATCTTCCGCACCAAACGCACGGCAGATGTCGATGAAGTCAGTACATTGAAGGGCTAGCCGGCTATGGAACTGTTGATCTGGCTTATTCCGCTGCTGCCGTTTATTGGCTTTTTGTTGAATGTGTTCGTTATTCGCCGCGAACGCGAAGCGGGTCTGGTGGCGAGCGGCTTGGTGGCGGCAGCGTTTGTAGTGACGCTGATTGCGGTGGCGATGCTGGCCGGCATGCCACCAGAAGAACGGCGGATTGTCAGTACGGCATGGGAATGGATCAATACCGGCAGCTTCCGGGTGCCGTTTGCGATCATGTTCGACCCGCTGACGGCAGTGATGGCACTGTTGATTACCGGCGTCGGCGCGTTGATCCACGTCTATTCAATCGGCTACATGCACGGCGACCCGCGGGTAGTGCGCTATTTCGCCTACCTCAATCTGTTCGTCACGATGATGCTCTTCCTCGTGATGGCGAACAATCTGCTGCTACTGTTCCTCGGTTGGGAAGGCGTCGGTCTCTGTTCTTTCTTACTCATTGGTTTCTGGTTTGAGCGCAAGTCAGCCAGTGCGGCAGCAGTGAAGGCGTTTGTCGTCAACCGGATCGGCGACGCGGCCTTTATTCTCGCTATGCTAGCGGTATTCGCGTATTTTGGCACGCTCAACTTTTATGGCGATGGTGAAGGCGGTCAGCTCGGCTTTCTCGAACGAGTTAGCGATATTGCCGGCCTGCGTATCGGCCCCGATTGGCAGCCGATCTTCGTCAGCACAGCGATCTCGTTCCTGTTACTGATCGGTGCCACTGGCAAGAGTGCCCAGTTCCCGCTCTTTGTCTGGCTGCCCGATGCGATGGCCGGCCCGACGCCGGTCTCGGCACTCATTCACGCCGCAACGATGGTGACCGGCGGTGTCTATTTGATGGCCCGCGCCGAGCCGTTGTTTGTCGCATCGTTTACCACCCAAGGCTGGGTAGCATGGATCGGCGCGCTGACAGCGCTGCTGGCCGGCACCGCCGCTATGGCGCAGTGGGATATTAAGCGGGTGCTGGCTTATAGCACCGTCTCGCAGTTGGGTTTTATGGTGGCGGCCTGTGGCATGGGGGCGTATGTGGCCGCGATCTTCCACCTGCTGACCCACGGTATCTTCAAGGCGCTGCTTTTCCTCGCCGCCGGTTCGGTCATTCACGGTACCCACGACACGCAGGATATGCGGCGAATGGGTGGGTTGAAGGATGCGATGCCAACCACCTTCCGCACGTATGTGATCGGCGCGTTGGCGCTGGCCGGTATTGTGCCGTTTGCCGGCTTCTGGAGTAAAGACGAGATTTTGGCCCATGCGATCAGCCACGGCCACACGCCGATCTTTGTTCTTCTCTTCCTGACATCGCTGCTGACCGCCTTTTATATGGGCCGGCAGGTAGCGCTGGTCTTTTTTGGTACGCAGCGCGATCCTAGCTATCATCCGCACGAAAGCCCGCAGGTGATGACCGTACCGCTGGTGGTGCTGGCGGTTGGCGCAACCATTGGCGGCGCGATCAATGTGCCGGCGCTGCACTGGTTGACCGATTGGCTCGAACCGGTGTTGCATGAAAAGGCCGGCGAATTTAACCTCTGGTTGGCGTTGATCGCGACAGCCGGTGCGGGAGGTATGGGTTATCTCGGCTGGTGGGTGTACACCTCCAACGCGGCCAAGATCAAAATTGGCGGCAAAGATCCGGCCTACCGCTACAGCGGCGATATCTGGAAAGGGATGGAAGAAGCATGGTATTTCGACCGGCTCTACCAGCGCACGGTGGTAGTCGGCTTCGAGCGGCTGGCCGATTTTCTGGCTCGCGTTTTCGACCCGCAAGGGGTTGATGGGTTGGTGATGGGAGTTGGCCGCTTCTTCGGCGGCTTGGCCAACGGCGTGCGTGCCTTGCAAACCGGGTATGTGCGCACCTACGCTCTGGTCTTTACAGTTGGGGTCTTGATTGTGCTGGGGGTGATGTTGTGGTTTGCCCGCTAGGCACAGCCCTCACTCCAACCCGCCCCCGCTGCGGGAGGGAGAAGACAGCGCCCTCTTCTCCAATGGGGGAGGGGGACGGAGGGTGGGGGTACGAACCAGCGCCTGCCCTCCGGCTGTGGTTACGCAGACGCCGCTCGACTGCAGCAATCTCCCGCTGGGGCGGGAGGTAAGGCTGAGGGGGATCGGGTCGTGCTCGAAGGCGATGACTTCGCCGCGCGCGGGCAGCACCTCGCTCTACCCCTGTGCTCAGCGCGCAATGACAATGGGGGAACGGGCAAAGGTGCCCGTATGTCATTGCGAGGGAGCAATGGCTGCCAACCGCGTTGGGTGCCGCCCGACCGCAGCAATTTCCCGCTGGGTCGGGAGGGAAGGCTAAGGGGGATCGGGTCGTGCTCGAAGGCGATGGCTTCGCCGCGCACGGGCAGTACCCCACTCTACCCCTGCGCTCAGCGCGCAATGATCACGGGTGCTGGTGCAACGCGGTGCAAACGTCCTACACAGACGGTCAAGGGTTCTCTGGTACGGGAAGGCCGGAGCGGCGGCTGGCGGTGATCTAGCCGGCACGTCGCTCCACGAGGGAGTGCTATGAATCAGCTAGGCTTTCCGCTCCTCTCGCTCGTCCTCTGGCTGCCGGCAGCCGGGGCGTTGGCGTTGTTGTTCGTGCCGCGCGCCAATGTCGAGTTGTCCCGCCGGATATCGCTTGTGACGATGGTGGCCGTTTTTCTCATTTCGCTGCTGTTGCCGCTGCGCTTCGAGACCAATCCGATGCAGATCGCAGTGGTGGGCGCGCCGCCAGTCATGCAATTTGTTGAAGAGTTGCCGTGGTTGCCAATCGTTGGCGCAACGTATAGTTTGGGGGTTGATGGCATCAGTCTCTGGCTGGTGATGCTGACTACCTTTCTCGGGCCGATTGTGGTGCTGTCAACGTGGGACTCAGTGCATAAGGATGTGCGTAACTTCCAGATTCTGCTACTCATTTTGCAGACAGCGATGCTCGGCGTCTTTCTGGCGCAGGATTTGCTGCTGTTTTATCTCTTCTGGGAGTTTACGCTCATTCCGATGACCTTTCTCATTGGGATCTGGGGCAGCCAGAACCGCATCTACGCTGCGCGCAAGTTTTTTCTCTACACGTTTGCCGGTTCAGTGCTGATGTTGCTGGCTCTGATTGCGTTGCACATTCTGCACCGCGACGCTATTGCCGCCGTCGAACCCGGTTTTCGCGGCACGTTTAGCTTTGGCCAGTTTGTTAGTGATCTGCGCTCTGGCCGGTTTACCCTTGATACATTAACCGAGCGGCTGCTGTTTGGCGCGTTTTTTCTGGCCTTTGCGGTGAAGGTGCCGCTTTGGCCGTTTCACACGTGGTTGCCCGACGCACACGTCGAAGCGCCAACGGCTGGTTCGGTGGTGTTGGCTGGGGTGTTGCTCAAATTGGGCGGCTACGGCATGATCCGCTATAACTTGACCCTTTTCCCGGCAGCGTCGCAGTGGGCGGCGCCGGCCTTAGCCGTACTAGCTGTGATCGGGATCATCTACGGCGCGGCGGTGGCCTTTGCCCAGTCAGACATGAAAAAACTGGTGGCTTATTCATCGGTTAGCCACATGGGATTTGTGGTGCTTGGCATCTTCGCGCTTAACACTGAAGGGATCAGCGGCGCGGTGTTGCAGATGGTCAACCACGGTCTTAGCACGAGTGCCCTCTTCTTGATGGTGGGGGTGCTGTATGAACGCCGGCATACCCGCGAGCTGGCCGAGTATGGCGGCTTGTGGAAGGTGATGCCGGTGTTTGCCGCCTTCAGTCTGCTAGTGGCGCTCTCATCGGCGGGCTTGCCGGGCCTCAATGGCTTTGTCGGTGAGTTTACCATCATTGCCGGCGCTTTCCGGTCGCCATTGCTCGGTTGGGTCTATGTTGCCATTGCCGTTGGTGGCGTAGTGTTAGCGGCGGCGTATCTGCTCAAACTCTTCCGGGCCGTCTTTATGGGCGATGTCTCACAGCCGGCCAATGCTAATTTGCCCGATCTCAATCAGCGTGAACTCACGACTTTCACTTTGTTGAGCATTCCAATTGTCGTGATTGGCATCTATCCCGCGCTCTTCTTTGCTGGCATGCAGCACAGTGTTGCAGCACTAGTAGCCGAACTAATGGCGCAGGTGGCGGGCGGGTAGCGATCTGCTAGATCCGGCGCGCTCACGCTGGCGCGAGGATAGGCACATAAAGCAATGAGGGGTGGGTGCGCCAGCCCACGAGAGCGGCAAGCGCTTCCCTGCTCCCCAGCAACGGGGAGCAGGGCCGGTGATAAGGGTGAAAAGTATTGTTACGTTCGCCAAAGCTAATTGCGGGCACGCTCGGCGATGCGCTGCCTTGGTCAACCCGCCCTCGTACTGGCATAAAAACTGCTTAGGTGTTAGCACAAACGTGAAATGATATCACCGCATACACGCATAACCCAAATGGCGCATCTGGCCGGCGCACAAAGTGACGTGGCAGAAACAAGCGGTATCGCCGGCGCAGGCGAGGAGGAGATCAGATGGATTCATTGATGATCCCGCCGGTGGATCTGACGTTAATGGCGCCCCTCTTGGTGGTGATCACGTGGGCGACCGTCTTGCTGTTGGTTGACGTGTTCTTTATTCCCGATGGTCGCAAGAAATTGACCGGTTACCTTGCGATCGGCGGTTTGGTGGTGGCCGGGTTGGTTGGTCTTCCCCTCTGGGGAGTGACCGGTACTACCTTCGACGGGATGCTGCGGCTCGATCCGTTTGCCCTCACGCTGACGTGGGTCTTCTTGCTAGTCGGCATTCTCAGCATTACGATGTCGCTGGAGTATTTGCCTAGCCAAGGGATCGAGCAAGGAGAGTTCTATCCGCTGATCATGTTTGCTGTCAGCGGCATGATCCTGCTTGCCCAAGGCACCGATCTGATCGTGTTGTTCCTCGGCATCGAGACGCTCTCGATTACGCTCTACGTTTTGACCGGCTTTGCCTACCCGCGTCTGACCTCGGAAGAGGCGGCGATGAAATATCTGGTGTTGGGCGCGTTTGCCGCCGGATTTTTCGTCTATGGCATTGCGTTGGTCTTTGGTGCCGCCGGTTCGACCCGACTGGCTGAGATTGGCGCATATGCAGCCAGCCGCGGGTTGGGCGATCTCAATCTGACCCTGTTGCTTGGCGGCGCGGCGATGGTGCTCATCGCTTTTGCCTTCAAGGTGGCGTTGGCACCGTTCCACATGTGGACACCCGATGTCTACGAGGGGTCGCCGACGCCGGTAGCAGCGTTTATGAGTGTTGGCACCAAAGGCGGTGCGCTGGCTGCTTTGGTGCGGCTGCTCTTTGAGGGCTTGCCGACGCTGAGCGAGTACTGGTTACCGGTGCTGGCCGGTCTGACCGCGCTGACGATGGTGGTCGGCAATTTGGGTGCCATTGCGCAGACCAACGTGAAGCGCATGCTGGCCTACTCGAGCATTGGCCATGCCGGTTATGTAATGCTCGGTGTGATGGTCGCCGGCGAGCAACGCGGGCCAGAAGCGTTTATCTTCTATCTGCTGGTGTATGCGCTGAGCAATCTAGGGGCGTTCGCAGTGCTGATCGCGCTTGAGCATCAAGGCGAGAATGCGTGGCGGCTCGACGATTTTGCCGGCTTGTACCAGCGCCAGCCAATGCTTGCGGTGGCAATGGCAATCTTTATGTTCTCGCTGGCCGGCGTGCCGCCGACTGCCGGTTTTATGGCCAAGTTCTACGCGCTCACCGCAGCATGGGAGGGGGGGCTTCCGTGGTTGGCGTTGGTGGGGGTGCTTACGAGTGCCGTGGCTGCTTTCTTCTACCTGCGCGTTATCATCCGCATGTTTATGACCGAGCCGGCAGGCGAGCCGGCCCCTGCCCTCAATCGCGGTCTTACCGTTGATATTGTGGTGGCAGCGATCGGCACGATAGCTATTGGCCTCATCCCGGCGCCGGTGTTCGCACTGGTTGAACGCTCGTTGGTGGCGTTAGGCGGGTCGTAACGACCCGCCCCTGCTACACAATCATCCCTTGCCTAAGAGGAAATTGATCGTGTCGATTAATACCTTCGCCTCGACTGGCTCCGGCACGATCGCGATCGTCCAATCGCTGGCGTAGGGAACCGACTGCAACTCGTTCATCGGCAATGCGCTCGCAATCACAATCGGGATGTTCGCCGTCGCCTCATCAGCGCGGAGGCGCTCGATCACCTGTTCTTCGGGCGAAGCCAGCACCGGCATCGCTACGATAAACAGGGCTGGCAGTTCTGCGGGTAGCGTATCAGGAGTATACGTCGTGACGCGGAAGTCAAGGTTAGCGATGAGCGCCGCTAACCGTTGCGCCGTTACGCCATCGGTTGAGACAATTGCAATCTCTACCATGCTTTCCTCCGCATTGCAGTGCGCATGTTGCCCCATTGTAGCACACTGCCACTCGATCCGCTACTCTTCGCTGCTTCCGGGTACGATGGCGTTAAAGCCGGCATCGACATAATGAATTTCGCCGGTGACGCCGGCAGACAATGGCGAGCAGAGGTAAAGCGCAGCATTACCGACGTCCTCGATAGTCACGTTGCGGCGGAGCGGTGCATATTCGGCGAAGTGCTTGTGCAAGCTGCGGAAGTTTGAGATGCCGCTAGCAGCGAGGGTGCGGATCGGGCCGGCGCTGATTGCATTGACCCGGATCCCGCGCGGGCCGAGACCGGCAGCGAGATAGCGCACGCTGGCTTCGAGCGCAGCCTTCGCGACTCCCATCACATTGTAGCTGCCGATCACCTGCCGCGCGCCGTGGTAGCTGAGCGTCAGCACAGTCGCGTTGGGTGCAAAGATCGGTTCGGCGGCCTTAACTAGCGCAATCAGCGAATAGGCGCTAATCTCAAGCGCAATACGGAAGCCTTCGCGGGTCGTGTTGAGTATCGTGCCACTCAATTCCTCTTTGTTGGCGAAGGCGATCGCATGGACGAGAAAATCGATCTGACCAAACGTCTCGTGGGCGCGTTCCATCAATGCGGCGATGTCTTCATCTTTTGATACATCGCACGGCTCGATCAAGGGCGCGTTGAGACTCTCGGCCAACGGGCGCACGCGCCGCTCAAGCGCTTCGCCAAGGTAGGTAAAGCCAATCGTCGCCCCTTCGCGATGCAGGGCCTGTGCGATGCCCCACGCGATCGAGCGGTCGTTGGCCACGCCGAGAATCAGGCCCTTCTTGCCTTCCATAAGGCCCATAGATTGTTCCTCCATCTCATCAGTTGGTGTAGCGCAGCTTGTAATCTAGGCAAACGTTGTTTCGCCTCACTAGCGCGCCATCTTACCACACTTTGATGCAAAGGTTTTGTTGCGTATGATCGCCGGGGCGCGTTGTCGTTCTGCATGAAATAGCATCCTTGTTCGTTTTGGTCTGCAATATGTGGTAGGATGAGAGCACACTGCGGCGTATTGCTTGTGATACGTCCACGACGTGGTTTTGGAGAGGAGTCTATTTGTGAGGCTAGATTGGTTTGTTCGTCGCGCTGCGTGGCTGGTCTTGGCCGCGAGCCTTTTGCTAACCGCCTGTGGTGGGTCGTCGGGGCCGACGGTGGCCGGTTCGCCAACGACCAGTGCGCCACCGGCGCCAACCGCTGCAACTACTTCAGCGCCGGAAGGGGTGATTGCGCGAGTTGGCGACGGATTTATCTTGCGGCGAGATTTTGATCGTTTTTATTTACCGGGAGCTGATCCAAAAACATTGCTTGATCAGATGATCGATGTTGAGTTAGTCGTGCAGGCCGCTATGCAAGAGGGCGCTACCGTCGATGAGACCAAAATCGACGAGCAAGTGACCCAGTTGCGGCTGGCGCAAGCTGGTGGCGATGAGGCGCAATTTATAGCGTTTCTGCAAAGCAACAACATTGCCGATGAGGCAGAGTTGCGCCGGTTGCTACGGCGTGATGCCTTGATCGAGCAGATGTTGCTCAAGCATACGACGGCCGAGCAGGTGCGTGCGCGCCACATTTTGGTGTCGGCCACGCCCGAAGAAGCTGAGAGCCGAAAAGCTACGGCTGAAGCGATTCTGGCTGAATTGCAAAATGGTGGTGATTTCGCTGCACTGGCCCGTACGCGCTCGGATGATCCGGGGTCGGCAGCCCAAGGTGGCGATTTGGGTTGGGCGCCGCGTGGTTTGTACGTCGCACCGTTTGAAGAGGCGGTGTTCAGTATGAAGCCGGGTGAGCTGCGCTTGGTGCAGACCGATTATGGCTGGCACATTATCGAAGTGACCGGCGGGCCAGAGGTGCGTTCGTTTGATGACCGGATGCTGCTCGATACGCCTGCCGGCCAAGAGGCGTTTAGCACTACCTTCTTGCCGTGGGTGACCGAGTTGCGCAGCGCAGCCCAGTCAGCCGGCAAAATTGAAATTCTGGTTGATCTAACAACGTTAACGCAGCCGTAACCGGTAGTAGGGACAGAGCAACGCTCTGTCCCTGCCGCTACCGCGGGAACTAACGATCGATCACGTTCATCTTTATAGTAAAAGGGATTGTTGCGTGCGTTCGGTGGTTGCCGCAACTCTCCAAGATGAGGATGTGTCTGCTTGCAGGAAGGACGTGATCCCGATGTTGCACCGTCTCTGGCTGCTCTGGCTGCTCGTTCTTACCGGGTGCGGCGCAGCGTCGCTGCCGCCAACACCAGCGCCGACTTCGCCGATTGCTTCACCCACCGCTGTGCCGGCGACCGCAACGGTCACGTTGCCGACGGCTGTGCCAACCTTGACGCCGACCATTTCAGCTACGCCAGCGCCGGTTTCGCCCACGCCGTTGCCTCAAACGCACGTTGTGGCGCCGGCCTATCCGGCTGAGATTCTCTTTTTGCGGAATGGGTCACTGGTGGCGCTCGATCCGGTGAGCGGGCGTGAGCGGGTGCTGGCCGCTGAGGTGCGCGATGTCGCCGTTGATGCTGCTGGCCGGCAGATTGCAATTGCGCATGGCCAAACTATTAGTGTGATCGATCGCCAAAGCGGTGAGGCGCAGGTGCTGGTGCGGGGTCGCGCGGCGTATGGTCTAAGTTGGACGCCTGATGGCTTGTCGCTCGCCTATGCTGCTGCCGCCGAATCGCCGGTTTTGCCGTTCGATTGGGAGCGCTGGAGTCGCTGGTGTGCAGCGGCGACGGTCACTATTGTCGATCTGCCCACCTTTACTGAACGCGCCATCGGCCCCGGTTGCGATCCGGTGTTCGCCTCTGATGGCCGTCGGTTGGCATATACGACGCCGCCAACTGCGCAACCTGACTTTTTGCCTTTCCCCGGCCAAACCAACACGATCCGGCTAGTGAATCGGGCTGGCGCCAATGCGTGGGACTTCGCCAGTGCCGATGGCTCGGTTGAGGCGGGCTATCTCGTCTATGGGCCGGCGTGGTCGCCCGATGCGCGTGAGGTGGCCTATCAACGGTTTCTCGGCTATCAGGCACTGGTTGATATTAATCTGACGATGATTGCCGGCAGCAGCGAGGGTGGCGGCATGCCCACACTGGCTGGCGCGGGTTGGCACCGTCCGCCTGTGTTTGCCCCCGATGGTCAGCGCTTGGCGCTGGTGGAGTATAACTTTAGCGATGCCCGTGGTTTCACCGGTTACGATATCTGGGGGCTGGCGCTGGTCGAGCTGCGCGGTGAGCGGCGCGAGACATTGCCGGGTGGTGATCTGACGCTGCGCGGCCAGTTCGTGGCCCGTATTCCGCGCGTGGCGGCGGCGGCATGGTCGCCTGACGGCAATACGTTGGCGGTGCTGGTACCCTCTGGCTGGAACCCAACCGCTGATCGCAATCAGCCACTCTATGCTGAGGCGACTGCCGGTGAGTTGTGGCAACTCTCGCCCACTGGCGAACCGCAACGGCGGTTGACGACAATCGTTGATTACGCCAGCCCGCTGATCTGGGCGCCAGTTGGGTTGGCAACGGCCCAGATCGATACCGGCGCAATCATGGTTCCGGCGGAATGGGAAGTGCTACCGGTCGCGCAACCCGGCGAGTTGGCGGCGACCGGCAATGGCCGGTTGGTGGGCCGGCGCGCGGTGGCCGATCCGGCAGTGCTAAGCGAGGCGGGATGGTCGCAAGCGGTCGCTGATTGGGTCACGGTTGCCCAAGCTGAAGCGCCGTACCAGCTCCCTGACGGTAGCCGCCTGATCACCTTCACTGGTCAAGCGGCCAACGGCAGCGCCATCGCCGGGGTCGCGCGGTTGGCGGCAAACGCGGTTATCATCAGCTACGCGTCACAAGCCGAATGGCCGCGCTATCGGGCCAGCGGGATTGCGCTGGCGCTGGCTGCTCGATAAGGGAATGAGCACAGCGGAGAGACGTTGTGGAGCCGGCGTCTCTCCGATTCTTTGCTGCCATGACGTGTTATAATCTTGCGGTAATGGGTCAAGTTACGTTATACGAGTGAGGCTACCAATGCAGAACCTGTGGCACGATCTGGAGCCCGGCCCAGACGTTCCGAATGTGATTCACGTCGTGGTTGAAATTCCAAAGGGATCGCGCAATAAGTATGAGTTCGACAAGCGGATCGGCGCGTTTCGCCTCGACCGGGTGCTCTATTCGGCGGTGCAATACCCCGGTGATTATGGCTTTATGCCGCAGACCTACTACGACGACGGCGATCCGCTTGATGTGTTGGTGATGACCAACCTGCCGACCTTCCCCGGCTGCATTGTCGAAGCGCGCCCGCTAGGTCTGTTCCGCATGCTCGATAAGGGTGAGCCGGATGATAAGGTGCTGGCAGTGTTGCAGTACGATCCCTTCTTCGCCGATTACCACAACTACACCGCCTTGCCGGCGCACTACTTGCGCGAAGTCGAACACTTCTTTACCGTGTACAAAGACCTTGAAGGCTCACGGGTCGAGCCGGTCGGCTGGGAGTCGGCGGATGTCGCTCGCGAGCGGATTCAGTACTCGATCGATCGCTATTGGGATATGCGGGCCGGTCGTGTGCTTAAGCGTGCCTGACTCGGACATCCATGACTTCACGCCGTTCTTTGTCACATCGCACAGCTTATTCGGCTGGCGGTGTTATTTACCGGATCGTCGCCGCGCAGATCGAAGTGGCGCTGATTGCCACCGATCGCGGCGAACGCTGGGGGCTGCCCAAAGGGCACGTCAATCGCGGTGAGACCGCTGAGGCCGCCGCCGTGCGTGAAGTTGCCGAAGAGACCGGTTTGGAGGGTGTAGTTGAGCGGCATCTGGCGACAATCGAGTATTGGTTTCGGTCGGGCGCGGGCCGGGTGCATAAATACGTCGATCTCTTTCTGCTGCGCTACGAACGGGGCGAGGTGCGGCCACAAGCGGGAGAGGTTGATGATGCCCGTTGGTTTCCGCTTGACGAAGCGCTGCGCCGCGTTTCGTTCGAGCGCGAGCGCGACGTGCTTTTGCTGGCGCAGCAGGCATTACAGCACGCTGCCGATGAATCAAAACCGTAAGCTGGCTTAGACGGCAGAGGGTCGCAGCCGTCAATAGCGCGATCCTCTGTGTCGTTTTTTTTGCGAGGGACGCGCGGGCTATGAGCTATACCATTGAAGTGCTGATTGATGAGGGGATCGAGGTTGATGCGACGTTGGTCGAACGGGCTGCGCACACGGCGCTGGCCAATGAACAAGCGCCTGCCGGGTGCGAGCTTGGCATTCGCATTACCACCGATGCCGAATTGCACCGGCTCAACCGTGATTTTCGCGGGGTTGACGCGCCAACCGATGTTCTCTCCTTCGCCGATGACGGTGATCGGGGGCCGTTTGTGGTTGCGCCCGATCAGCCGCGCTATCTCGGCGATATTGCGATCTCATACCAGCGCGTGTTGGCGCAAGCCGCAGAGTATGGTCACAGTCCAGCCCGTGAATTGGCCTACCTGACTGTGCATGGCGTGTTGCACCTGCTCGGCTATGACCACGAGCGCGGCCCCGCTGACGAGGCCGCTATGCGCGCCCGCGAAGAGGCGGTGATGGCGACGTTGGGATTGCCACGGTAAAGAGCGGCGGTAGGGTCATAGCGTCGCTATGCTCTACCTTGCCTTTACCGCCGTCGGCCAAACACCTGATCGATCCCGTAATCGATCACCAAATAGATCCCGATTGCCAACAGCAATAATCCCCACCACGGCATTTGCACCCAGATCACAATGTGCAGCCGCGACCAGATCAACCAAAAGACGAACACAATGATCAACGTGCTGGTCAGCGAACGGATTCGGCGCGTCATGTGTTACTCCCAGTCGTCATCTTCAGGGGACAGCAGTGGTGGCGGCGGAGTTGCCGTACCGGCCACGCGAATATGTTCGCAGATGGTCGCGCGGTGGCCGAGCACCAGCACCCGGTGGCGGGCGATAGCGCGCAAGACCGGTGCTGCCTGAGCGCGAGCGCGATCGAGCAGTTGTTGATCGGCGACGAGCGTCACCAGTCTTCCTCCCGGCTTGAGCACGCGGGCAATCTGATACAGTACATCACGGTACAGATCTTCAAGGTCTTCGCCCTCGCCGATCTGGGTGCCGAAGGGCAGATTCACCGCCACCTTGGTTACGCTTGCGTCAGGCAATGGTAACTTCGTCGCATTCCAGCGCCGTACTTCGATCTGGCCCCGCACGCTGCGCAAATTGGCCTGCATCGCCGTCACTGCCGCCGGGCTGATGTCACCGCCGTACAGCGCGGTAAACGGTCCCGCTGCCGCTCGTTCGAGCAACAAGGTGCCAACGCCGGCCATCGGGTCGAGAAAGATGTCATCTTCAGCCGGATGGGTCAACATCACCATCGCTGCCGCTAGGGCTGGGCGCAGCGAGGCCGGCAGGTGGGCAATCTTGCCGCGTAGGCGCAACGAGGCGTCAGAGAGCCGGATCGCTACGATCAGTTCTTGTTCGAGCAACGTTGCCCACACTTCCAGATCGGCCTCCTCCTCGATGGGCTGCCAGCGTCCCGGCCAGCCATCGCGCATTGCGTCGGCGACGGCGCGGCCCAACTCGCGGCGCTGAAAGCTGTGCTTGCCAACGATGCGCGTTACGACGCGAAAGGTGCCGTTGCGTTTGCCGCCATTCAACCGCCGCCAAACGTCGAGCGCTGGTTTAACCGCCTCTTCATTACGGGTGGCAGCATAGATCTGGCGCAGGCCGCGATCATCGGGCGCGATTTTAAAGCCGCGGGTGGCAACGACAAAGACATCCTCGATCGTGCGCAACGCCAACAGCGGGCGCGGTGAACCTTGATGGTCGAGCAAGATGAGGTCGTTGCGAGCCGGTACGCCACGGATGCCGACTTGGCGCGGCGCTGGTCGATCAGAGTCAGGCCGGATCTTTTGTTCAACTTCGCGCCACGTGAGCGCGGCAAGGCCGGGTAGGGTTTGTAATAGGTAAAGCATAGCTGGTGTGAACTTCTGATTCGATACGTTGTGAATTCGCTCTCTGTGGCAGCGCGAGCCGGTGGGAAGGCATTGTGCGTTTACCGCTCGTGCAGAGTGTCAATATAGCCGGTAATGATCTGATAGAGGGTCACCAGACTCGCGATTTCGACCCATTCTTCTGCTGAATGCAACCCTTTCCCCACTGGGCCGAGGCAAATGGCGGGCACGCCGATATGCGAATAGTAGCGCGCATCGGTAGCGAAATGTTCGCGGTAGAAGCGCGGCGGCTGGCCGGTGTAGCGCTCGATCAACTCGGCGATCTGACTGACCTCGTGGTGTTCGGGGTCAGTGCGGAGACCGGCGCTGGCCATCACGCTGACCAATTCGGCGGTAGGGAAGGCAGCTTGCAGATCGGCTTGAATCGCCTCCGGCGTCGTATCAGCAGTCCAGCGGATATCAAACGTCACCAGCGCTTCAGCCGGCACCTGATTACGTGAACCAGCCCCAACCCGAATTTCGGTCGGCGTGACTGAGGTGCGCCAATCGTGCGGGCCGGTTGGCGGCGGATAACGTTCGGTGATGGCGGTAATACCTTGGGTCAGGCGGTAGATCGGGTTATCGCCTTCCCATGGCCGCGAACCGTGGGCGGCGCGACCGGGGAGGCGCAACTGGGCCCACATGCCGCCTTTGTGCTCGAATAAGATACCGAGATCGGTCGGTTCAAGACAGAGCATAAACGCGCACTGCCAGCCTTCATCGCGCAGCCGGCCAGTGCCGTTGCGTCCACCAATCTCTTCATCAGTCACGAATTGAAAACCAACGTCGGGCGGGTTAGGGCGGGTGGCCAAATCGCGGATCAGGCGCATCATCACCGCCACGCTCCCTTTCATATCTTGGCTGCCGCGTCCATAGATCCGGCCATCGCGCACCTCCGGCGCGAATTGGTGCGGCTGACCAACCACCACGTCCAAATGGCCGTTCAGCATCAGGCGCGGCGTGCGGGTTGGCTGCAACGTGACCACTAACGCCGGTTTGCCTTCGGCGCTGCTTTGTTCGAGATAAATGCCCGGCACATTGGCCAAATAGTTAGCAACGTAGTTAATCGCTGCCTGCAACTGATCAGGCCGTCCGGCGATGGTCTCAAACCGGATCAGGTCGCATGTCAGGCGGGTGAGTTCTTCGGCAAGCTCGCTCATACACTCAATCCTGATGATGAGGAGCGCGCAGACACTACGTACCCAAGCGTTGGGGCGTCTGCGCGCTAGTACGTCTTGGTACTCTCCCTAGTGTACCACAGACACAGCGCAATACGGTGCTGTTAAGATGTTTTGCCGGCAACAATGCGAGTGATTTCCGCTTGTCATGGCGAGCACGGGTGGAGCCTGCTCAGGGGCTTTGGTCGCTCGCTGCTAGGGAATAGTCCTACCCTCCGTCACCGCCCCTAGCGGGGGTCTGGGTGGAGACTGCGCTCTCTCGTAATCACTGCGGAACGTATGGCGTGCGGCAGTTTAACTACCGCACGCCAACATCGGTTGCGCATTGTATCTGCTTCATCCTGCGACCAACCGGCTGAAGGGCGGTAAGATATCAGGCGCGATGGCCGCGACCACTGCGTAGAGTCGCGCTTTCCAACTGGGGTAGATTTGGCGGCGGCGGGCAGCGATACCGGCGAGGCTAGCCCGTACTACTGGCGGCGGCTGATCGACCAACCATCCCGGCACGCGCCGCTTTGGCCCGCCACCGTACTGGGGTGCATCGAGAATATCGGTTTGGGTGAAGAAGGGGTAGACGGTACTAACACTATACCCCTCGGCGGTGAGGCCGCTGGCAAAACCGCGCAAACCGAATTTGGCCGCACTGTAGACGCTAATGTTAGGGAGCGCGGCCCGGCCAAGGATCGACGAGATGAAGACGATTTGGCCGTTGGGCCGGTTGCGCAAGACGGGCAAGAGCGCTGCTGTTAACCGGATTGGGGCATGCAGATTGATACGCAGCAGCCGGTCGGCGGCGTCAGCCGGTATGGTGTTGAGCGGCCCGTAGAGGCCGATGCCGGCGTTGTGAATGATTAGATCAAGATCGGGAGCGACTTGTATAACCTGTTGGGCCAGCCGGTCGCAACTTGCCGGATCGCTCAGATCGGCGGGCAACAGCGCGCGGATGCGGCCGGCCTTCCCGCTAGATTGGCCGTGAGCGGCAAACTCAGCCGCAGCAGCCAAACGCTGTGGGCTATGGCTGCTCAAAATGAGTTCAGCGCCGGCGGCCAGCAACTGGTGGGCAAACTCGCGCCCTAACCCGCCGCCGGCACCGGTCAGTAACACAACCCGCCGGGCAAATGCACTCATACGGCATCCTCGTCGTCAGTCGCCAGCCCTTCAATCTCAGCGAGGCTCTGCTGACACGCCATCTCAAGCCGGTTCAAACGGCGCTGGAATTGGTTGAGGGCGAAATTGCTGAACATTTCTACTTGCAAGCCGAATGGCATCTCGTTGTAACTGGCAAAGATTTCGTCGATCACACCCATCGCATGCAAAAGCAGCTCGTTCATCCGTTCGACAATGTGATCCCAAATCCGTTGATCGGTTGCGATCAGGCGCGAAAGGAGATAGATGCCGTAGGCGATATGGCGTGATTCGTCTTGCTTGAGCAGGCGAATGCCCTCGCGTATGCCGGGCATGAGGTTGTGGGTGTCGAGAATGGTAAAGTAGCCGTGGTAGCCGGTCTCGGCCAGCACTCCTTCGACGATCATGTTGTAGGTCAGCGACGCTTCGGCGAGGTTGAAGGGCGAAGGGTCTCGCTCAAGCCGGTGCATCGCTGTCGGCAGCGCCTCGTAGATTAAGGCGCGGTAGCTTGGCGTGTGGTAGCGGCTGAGATCGGGGTTGGCGCGCGCCACTTCGTCGATAAAGCGGGCGAAGAAATCGGTATGCTTCGCCTCTTCAAACAGAAATGTCGTGAGGTATAACTCCTCTTCCAACCGGCCATCGCGGGCGACAGCGCTGATCAGCGGCAGCAAGTCGAGGGTGACGGCCTCTTCACCCGCTTGGAAGAGTGCGGTCAAGCGCAGCAGCAGGTCGCGCTCTTCGTCGCGCAATTGCTCCCAGTCGTGGCGATCGCGGCTGAGATCGATGAGCGAGGGGTTCCAGATGCCAAACTGTTTGGCCTTCTCAAACAGGCGCATCGGCGGGCTATTGCGGCGCAAGCCGCGGCTAGTGGTGATGAAATCGGTGTGGGACATCCCGTTCTCCTCTCATTGCAACGGCATTGGTGCGGCGGGATCCATCGCAAAGGTATGATGGCAGGCTTGGTCGCCATTATACCGCTGCCCGCTCAGCATGCTTTTATGTCGTTACGTTTACAAACTCGCGCTTGCTAACCGATCCAGCAGTGCTTCGCCCGCCCATAGCGCCACCTCCGGGTTAGGCGCAGTAGCCAGTGCTGCTAGTGCCTGCAATGCAGCGACGTTGGTCAACTCTGCGCAGTGCTGGTCGAGCGCCGTCACCGCGACGTGGCGCACCTTAAGCGGTTGGCCGCTGGCCACAGCCAAATGGGCCAAGCACTCGATGACATCGTGATCGGTGTGCTGGCTCAGCGCGACAATCGCGTGGCAACGGAGTGGTTCTGCGGCGTTTGGATCGATTGCCACCGCGCGAATAAGCGGATCGGCCGGCGCCACGCTTCTGAGATGGTTCAGAGCGAGCAATTTCAATACATCAGGGGCATGCGGATCGATGAGTAGTTGCCGGAGCGTCGGGTGGTACGGATCGGCGGCGGCGAGCAGCGTGAACGCTTGCGTTTGCAGGGCGGGGTATGGCGTGAGCAATGCTTCGACCAAGACCGGTATCGTGTCATTGACGGCGGTTGGGTTGAGTGCAGCGGCAGCGGCGAGGCGCACAGCCAGATCGGGATGACTCCGCATAACGCGGGCTAAAATGGGCGTTGTAGTTTCGGCTTGGCTGGCGAGCGCGTTGACGGCAGCGAGCGCACAAACCCGATCAGCGTCAAATGCTAGCCGGTGCAGCATGTTGGCTGGAACTGGGCGATCGCTCCGGCTAAGCGCGCGCAGCGCCGCGCTGCGAATGGGGTCGGGTTGCATGGTAATACATTCGATGATCTGTTCTACCGGTGGGGCGACTGCAGCATCGAACGCCGCGGCACGGATGGCTGGCGGCTCCTGTTCGTTGGTGGCGATGGCCATCAGCGCCGGCGTTGCAGCGGGGTCGGCGCTGCGGCCCAACGCTTGCAACGCTGCCAGCCGCACCGGTTCGGTGCTGTCTGCGCCGGCAAGGCACAACAGCCTCTCGATCATCGGTGCGGAGCATGGCGGCCCAATGCGGTCAAGCGCGGCACAGGCAAGGTCTGCCTCAGTTTCTTCTGCGAGGCGTAGCAACAGAGCTGCACCATCAGGCCATTCGGCAATCGCTTGCAGCGCCGCAGCGCGCAAGGGGGTATCGTACTGGGCGTTACGCGCAATGGCGGTTAGATCAGTGGATGGATCGGCAGCCAATAGCTCACCCAGCGGGCGCGGCGCGCTGGTGTCGTGTAAAGCGACGCTGATCAAAGCGTTGATGGCTGGGGCCAGTGTGGGTTGATTGCGTCCGATCATCCCGATAGCGTGTGCTGCTGCGCTGGTAATTCGTAACACGTGGCGGGTGATTAGGGCCGAAGGCCGGTCGAGCGGGATTGCCATTGCACCGGCTAAGGTGTCGGTTGTCACTATCACATCGGCCAAGAGGGCGCGCGTGGCCGGCTCTTCAGCTTGGGGCAGCCATTGATCGGCTGGCCCGATCAGCGCCGGTAACGCGGTGATCCACGTTTCCAACAAGTCGACGCCATACGTGGGCGCGAGCAAGCGACCCAGTGCGGCCAACGCATGCTTGCCACCGTGTTGGCCAAGCGCCATGATGATGGTCGTGGTTAACGTGGCGTCAAGATCGGGTCGATCGAGCGCAGCGAGGAGGGTGGTGCGCGCGGCTAGCACTGATGGATGGTTATGTGTAGCCAATGCGCTCAGCGTGTGGGCGACTGCCCGGCGCACCAGCGGTGGGTGTTGCTGGCCTAAGAATGGGCTGATCAGCCCAACGGCATGTGGATAGTGAGCCAATTGGCGAGCCGCAGCAGCCCGGATAATTGCCGGTTCATCGACTGCGTGCAACAAGCGGGTGAGCAGGTCAACACCGTGTGGCAAGCGATGCAGCCGGCTAATAGCGCGCAAGCGCAGATCAACCGGCAAACGGCTGCTCAATGCGAACCCAGCTAGAAGTGGATGGCCGGCAGGGGTTGCAGCCAGATCGGCGAGCGCTTCATCACGGGCCAGCCACGGATGATTCGGTTGAATGACAAAGCGGGCTAGTTGATCAAGATGGCCGGTGCGCAACCAGACTGCGCGGGCCGCTTGTCGCACCTCGGCGGTTTGATCAATGGCGGCCTGTGGCAATTCGGCGAGGGGTAGCGCTGCTGGCGCAAGTGCGCGCAGGCTGGCTGGCAGGGTTGTTTGCCGCAGCACATAGTGCGCAATGAGCTGTTGCCGCTCCTCACCGGCTGCGCCGCTGAGGAGCAAGCGCAGGCCAAGATGCACTGCCGGATCGGCTAACTGATCAATGGTGCTGGCGCGACTCACAGCGAGGAGGCAGCGACCGGCTTGGCTGATCAGATCGGCATAGGCGGGCAGGGGCGGTGGTAAAATCTGTTGCCGGCAGAGTAGATCGATCGCGTGCCAGCGCAAGGTCGGCGGGGCATCACTAGTGTCGAGCAGAGTAATCAGCAACGCTATGCTATTCGCCGGCGCGAGCTGGCTTACGATCCGTTCCAATAATGCGTTACGCTGATCTGGTTGGGTGCGGCTAATATCTATCAGGATCACCGGCAATGCTGGCGCAAGCATGTTCAATGCCTCCCCGCCGTGCTGGCAGATCTCGTCGATCAAGGGCCGGCTCAGGGTTGGATCGAGCCGTGGCCGTTCACGGAGGGAGCGGGCCAATAACAACAACCGTTCTGCTGGCGCCAGATCGCTGTTATAGAGGCTGGTGATTAGGGGGCGCGGATCCGGCGCGGCGCCAAATGCTAATGGCACAACCAGCGCGTGCTGGTGCGGGCCGGCATCGGAGAGGGGGGTGGGGTCGAGGCGCGGTCGGGCCGCTAGTTCGATCGCCTGTTGGTAATGCTGATAGGCGGTGCGCCCAATGCGCCAGCTCTCCTGATCGGGGAGGGTAGCCAACAATGGCGCGGCAAAGGTTGCCGCTCGTTCATACAGCGCAGCGCGCGAGACGGGCCAACCACTGAGCGGCTGAGTCAGCGCCAACAACAGCAATTCAGCCGGACGCTCACGCAGCAAGATCAGCGGATCGCGATCAAACAAGGGCAGGATGGCTTGTGGATCGCTATGGGGAAAGAGGTGCCGGATCCACCCAATCAATCGCTCAGCGGGCAATGGTGCGATGGCGTGATGGCGAAATCCCGGCCACAATTCGCCCGGCGGCAACGCAATGACCACTCGTGCTTGCGGCCAACGTTCGGCGAGGCCGGTCAAGAAACGTTGCCAGATTCCGCGCCGAGCAGGCGGCAAATCTTCCCAATCATCGATCAGCAGCAGACAAGGTAGGTTGTGTTCGAGTGGATTCGGCGCCAGATTCAGCTTGGTCAACGCGCGCACCGTAATCGCGCGCGGCGTCAAGCTCGGTGTGTCAAGCGCAGCGAGCAATAATCGCACGAGCGGTACGCTTGGCTGATCGTTGAGCCAACGCTGGGCAATTTGCGCAAGGACAAGGCTGCGCCCGCTGGCCGGCGGCCCGACGATCGCGAGCTGGTTTGGCTCAGCAAAGATAGTAGCTAGATCGAGATCGAGTCTGAATGGTGCCTCCAACGCTGCCGGCAGCAATTGCGCCAATGGTTCGCCCTTGAGCCAATGTTCGACGGCTGCGCGTATGTTACGCGGCATCCGGCGCGGTAAAAATAATTCACGGAGCGCGCGCGGCACAAAATGGAGTTCAGGACGTTCGGCGCTCCGCTCGTGCATATCGTCATTCCTTGACAGTGGCACTCACCTTGGATTGTTTAGAAAAAGCCGCGACCGGCGCTCTTCGACAGGCGCGGGTCAAGTTTACCGGCAAAGGCTTGCAAGCTCTCGGCATCAAGCCGTTCCAGCGCTTCCAACTCTTCTTCCGTGAGATCATAGCCGGCGCAGGCTACACGGGCATCAGCGATCAGTTGGGCACGAAACTCAGCATCAATGACAGCGCGACCAATTACCTGCTCAACGGCTGACTGTGACATGTTACACCTCCCCTGCTTGTTTGGCCAGCCGGCGAAGTTCACCGTTGGCGCCAATTGTGGTCAATTCATTTCGGGCCAATTCTAGATACGGATGAGCTGCTGGAAGGTTGCGACGTTGCAAGGCATTGCCAAAGCGGGCCGCAGCGCAGGCGTGTTCAAAGCGACAATTAATCGTCGCAAAGATATCCATCGCGCGCGTGAAGTAGTCGCTAAATGGTTCATTGCGTTCAGCGGCAATTTCACCGCTCAGGCGCAAAGCTACCGCATGATCAAACCGGCTACCAATCTGTTCGGCGAGTGCCGCTGCACGTGCCGCATGATCGGCGGCGGTTTGCAGCAATTGCTCGCGTTCATCGCTCTGCCCAGCTTGGCAGGCTTGGGCCAAGAGCGCTTCCCCCGTTGCGCAGAGGGCTTCGACCGTTAACTGCGGCACTTGAATCTGATTGCCGATGTGGTAAGCCTGATTGGCGTAAGTAAGACCGGTTGCGGGATCGCCGTTGGCAATGGCGGCCAGCGCCGCCATTGCGAGCGTATTCCCGTATTGGTACTGGTTGTCCTGTTTGGCATAGATGGGTAATGCTTGCTGATAAACCTGTAGCGCGCGCTGATAATCGCCGCGCGCATAGGCAATAATGCCGAGCGTATCATCGGCTTGGGCCATCCCTAGCTGATCACCCATCTCTTCGCACAGCGCTAGCGCGTCGTGGCACGCTGCTTCGGCGGCATCGTAGTTGGCCAGCCGGTAATGAGCGTAAGCCACATTTAATAACGCGCTGGAAAGGGCGTATTTCGCGCTGACCTTGCGTGCCAGCTCTTCAGCGTGGGCATAGAGTTCGACCGCTGCCGCATAGTTGCTCTGCAACTGCTCTAAGTAGCCGAGATTGTTGTAGGTGCGAGCGCAGCCGTAGATGTCGTCAATCGCTTCTTGCACGCTTAACGCATTCAAAAAGTGGTAGCGGGCCAGATCGTAGCGTCCGCGCATGCCATAAATCACACCCAATTGCTGCTGAAGTTCCGCCTCGATCCGTTCATCCTCGATGCTGCGTTGATCGTTGCGGATACGGGCCAAACCGGCTTCGCACATCGCCAGCGCTTCGTCAAATGCTGACAGCCGGGTGAGGGTCTGGGCCAGATCGGCGGCAATCGCCGCTAGCAACAACGGCGGCGTGTGGTTGATCGCCGCGCTAGCGATCGCTTCTGCGCTACGCAAACGCTCCAGCGCCTCTTGATAATGTCCTTGCTTTTCGAGCGCCGCTCCCCACGAACGCAACGTCTCAGCCTGTACGACTGGCGGCAAGCGATCGTTGCCTAACGCTAGTAAACGTTGGTACGTCTGCTGTGCTTCATCGTACTGGCCAATCGCCGCCAAGGTGTCGCCGAGCGCCTCCATCGCTTCCCACAGCCGCGGATCGTCGCCCCGTTCACCAATAATGTCAAGCGCCCAGCGATAATAGGTGATTGCTTGTTCGTTGGCGTATTCGTCGCGGGCCAAATGACCGGCTAGCAAGAGGTATTGAATCGCCCGTTCCGGGGCGTCGCTCAACCGGTAGTGATGTGCCAACAGGAAGATCGGGCTCGCAATAGCGCGGACGGCGCGGGTCGCCATCGGTCCGTTGCGCCCGATCTGCACATACTGGAACTGGCGCGCGTTGCTCACATCGTGCCGGAGCTGGTTCAGCTCACGTGCATACCGTTGTTCAAGATATTCGCCGATTCGCCGGTGCAGTTCACGCCGGCGAGCGAAGAGCATACTTTGATAGGTGACTTCGTGCAGCAACGCATGGCGGAAGGTGTGAACCCGTTCAGGAGCTTCGCGTTCGAGCAGGGTCAATTCTTGCGCGTCGAGCTGGCTGACATGTTCGATCAGCCAGCGCGTGTCTTCGCCATAAACCGATTGCAGTACCGGCAGTGGAAAGCGCTGGCCGACCACGGCGGCCACCCGCAGCAATACCCGTGAACGTTCGTCAAGCTGGTCGATGCGAGCTAATAGCAAGCCGCTCAAGCTGTCGGGCAGCTCGTCGAGCGCTGTGTTACCGTGTTGCACGGCCCGCACCAATTCTTCGATGAAGAGCGGATTGCCGGCGGCGCGGGCGATGATCTGCGCTTGCACCTGCGGATCGATCTGAGCGCCGGCGGGAATAGCGGCAATCAGCGCTGCGCTATTGCTGGCCGGCAGTTCGGTCAGCGTGAGCACCTCGGCTTTGTCGGCTAGCGGATCGTTATCCCAGTACAAGGTGTCGCGGTGTAAGCCGAACAAGAAGATCGGCGCTTGCGCTACCGCACTTGCGATATAGCGCCAGAGATCAAGTGAGATCCGGTCGGCCCATTGCAAATTGTCAAACACGAGGATCAGGCCGCGTGTAGCAGCCATAGCGAGGATGATGGAACGGATAATCTCAAATCGGCGTTCCTGCCGTTGTTTTGGGTCAAGCGTGCGCGTTAACGGGTTGTCATCAATATCCAGCTTGACCAAATCGGCTACAATCGGCATCCAATCATCGGCGATTGCAGCGGCGGCGAGGGCCTGTCGCAACTGGGCGGCCCGCGTTGCCTGATCGGCGCCGGCGGGGATCGAGCACAGCGCCTGCATCGCATCGCTCCATGGCGCGTATGGTGTGCTTTGCTGGTATGATAAGCAACGTACCGTCACGATCTTGGCCGTGCGGGGTGCCCCTGTCACCAATAGCTCGGCGGCAAGTCGCGTTTTGCCAATGCCTGCTTCGCCGCTGATACGCACGACACGGCCGTAACCGGTTAACGCCAGTTCTAGACGTTCGCGCAGCCACACCAGTTCGTGCCGCCGGCCAACAATCGCATGGTGGAATTGCGGCGTAGGCGCTTCACGTTCGCCGATCAAGCGCAATAGTTCGAGCGGTTCGCGTTTGCCGCGCGCGCTGACCGAACGTGAGTCGGCAAAGACCATCGTGGTGCCGATGCTAACCGCAAATGGAGTTGTCGCTCGGATTTCACCCCAATTGCTATGTGCCATCACCCGCGCCGCGACATTCACCGCGTCACCCATGACGGTGTATTCTTTGCGCTCAACATCGCCAACATTGCCGGCAAAAACGGTTCCACTATTCAAGCCGATCCGTAGGCGCAAGCGATTGAGCGCGATGCCGGCCGGTTGGGCGGTGGTCAGGGTATGGAAGGCGCGCTGCAAATCGAGCGCAGCCCGCGCCGCGCGTTCGTGATGATCTTCTTGGGCAACTGGCGCGCCAAAGGTAGCCAGCAGCTTGCTGCCTTCGGTCGCTAAGTCAATTTTATTGACAGAACCGCCGTAATGTTCGATCGCCGTGAAACAGACGCGCCAAACGGCGTCGATGACCTGCGCCATGGTGGCGGGCGGCAACGACTCGACCAGTGGCGCTAAGCCTTCAATCTGCGCAAACAAGATTGAGACTGGACGCAGATCGGCTTCCAGTTGAGGCCGCCGTGGTTCTATCATGATCCGGTCAACCAGAGTCGGCGGTAAGTATGGACTGGGCCGTTCCAGCGTCCAGATCAAATGAAGGGCGGTATCACGGCTCGGCGGCGGCGGATTGGCATGGGAAGGCGGCGGTGTGTGGGGTGTATCGCCACTAATCGCATGCAATTTTGCATAACCGTCGGTAAGCATCTCACCTTGGGCGCGCCCCTCAATCATCGCCCATGCCTGCGGGCCGAGCACAATCTCACCGCGTCCACCTAACTCCTCAGCGCGAGCAACTCGCTCAACGCAGGCTCCCATCGCGCTATAGCGCAGCGACTCTGGCCGTCCGGCGCTGACGAGCGCCACCCGGCTACTCTCGACCCCGATGTGCATCGTGAACGGAAACGATCCGATTCCCGGCACTTCGCGCACGAAGCCGGCTTGCGCCTCTAGCATGTCACGGGCTACCACCGTTGCCGTGTTGGCGTGATCGGGGCCGGTAAAGAGCACGAGCAGCGCATCGCCGCCAAACGTGATCAGATCGCCGCCGGCCTGTTGGATGCGGCGAATCAAGGCCCCGAAGTAGGTGTTGAGCGTGTCGGTGACAATCTCGGCCCCTTCGCGGCCAAGGCTGCTCAGTCGTTCGGCCAAGGCGGTGGAACCGCTCACATCAGCGAAGAGCAGCGAGCCGTCAACCCATTCTACCCACGGTTGGTCATCAGTCGTGGCTAACCGATACGCAACTAACCGGCGCGGGAGGTAGGTCGTCAGAGCGTATTGGACATTAGCAAGGTAGGCGCAAGCGGCATACAGTTCGTGGGGCCGCATGTTGCCATCGAGCAGCGCCTGTGCCTGCGCAGCGCCGAGGTAGCGGGCAATGCGGTTGCGATCGATCTGGATGAATCGGTGCTCAGACATCGGCAGGCCGATCCTGTGTATGGATAGCTTAGTTAGCAAGCGATCATTACTGCGTATCGCTTTCATTATAGCAGAGGCAAGCCGGGATTGGCAGCCCAATTGGTGAGTTGCAGTAATACGCCGATGCTTGTCAATACACAAATTCTTCGATATGGTAAATCACTACTTTTGTGCCGGGGCTGACCACCGCGCGCGCGCCGCGTTTGAGTTCTTCGAGTTGGCGGTTGATGGCGGTTTCGGGCAACGGGGAGCTGCCATACGCCTGTAGTTGGGCAAGGTACGGGCTGTCAGGCGGGACGATCAGGGGTGAAAGATAGACGATATCATCCGGGCCGAGCGGCATCGCTGCTAGTACCGCTAGCGAATGCTGCACGTGTTCGGCGGCAAATCGTTCGCCGCCGGCCCCGACCAGCAAGATTATGCCGACCGCAATCCCGGCAGCTTTGATCGTGCGCACCGCTTCGATCGCTTCCGCCGGTGAGCCCGGTTTGTTCAAGAGGCGAAAGACCGTCTCGTCACCGCTCTCTAGCCCAAGGTAGATCCGGCGCACGCCAGCGGCGGCCAGTTCGCGGTATTCGGCCAGCATTTTGCGTTCTGCGCCAAAAATGTCGAGAAAGGCGTAAATGCCTTTGAAGTTAGCCTCAGGGCCGATGGTAAATTCCTCATGCACGACCTGCAACAGCTCGCGCAGGCGCGGCTGCGGGATAATCAACGCATTGGCATCACCGAGAAAGATCGCCATCCGTAACCCTAAACCGGCCCCGACAAACTCTTTCACCCGCTGAATATGGTCGCGAAACGAGGCCGGTGCATGAATGCGAAAGGCGCGATCGCGGTAAAACGTGCAAAAATGGCAGCGGTTCCAGCTACAACCCTCAGTCGCTTGCAACACCAGTGCGCGATACTGATCCGGCGGCAAGATACTGATTGGCTTGTAGACGGAGCGAAACCGCTCGCGCTCAGCTTCGAGCCGCTCAACATCCCAGCGCCGGATCCGCTCAAGCCAGTTGCACGCCTCCAGCGGCGCTGTGGTTTCGATCTGCTCGATCATCCGTTCGGTCTCAGCCAGCAGTTCAGCCAAGATCGTGCGTCGCTCGGCGTCGTCGAGCTTGCGCCGTTCTTTTTGGCCGGGGGCGAGCACCCGCTTGCGCAAGACCTCGCCGCTGAGACCGCGCATGTAGTTGGCGCCGTGGCGAAACGCCACGATCGGGCGGCCCTCGCCATCGAATGAGATAATCGTGCGCATGTGCTCGGCGATGGTGAGATAATGGCGTTGCAAGTTGAGGGTGATACCCGTTGTCATGGTGATATGATTACCTCAATTGAGCGTGACCGTCGCGGTCATTCGGGCAACAACGTATCCCACCATAGCCGGCCTTGCCGCCGTTGCATCAGATCGACGTGAATATGCTTCACTTCAGTATACTCATCGAGACCGTATTGGCCCATTTCGCGACCAAACCCGCTCTGGCGATAACCGCCGAACGGCGCACGCGGGTTGAGCACGTGGTGCTCGTTGATCCAGACGGTGCCGGCGCGGATGCGTTGGGCGACGGCTAGCGCCTGTTGCAGATCACGTGACCATACCGAGGCGGCAAGGCCGTAGATACTGTCATTCGCGATCCGGATCGCCTCGCCGATCTCGTCGTAGGCGAGCACGGCTAGCACCGGCCCAAAAATCTCTTCGCGGGCAATACGCATCTCGGGCTGCACGCCGGTGAAGATGGTCGGTTCGACATAATAACCGTTGACAAACACTTCACCCAACGGTCTACCACCGCCGATCGCGACCGTCGCCCCCTCTTCGCGGCCAATCGCGATGTAGCGCTCAACCTTCTCACGTTGCCGTTCGCTGATCAGCGGGCCAATGTCGGTCTCCAAATCCATCGGATCACCAATCTTCATCCCCCGCACCCGCTCAACCAACCGTTCGACCACCGTGTCGTGCAGGCTGCGCGGCAAAAGCAGGCGTGAACCGGCTTCGCACAATTGGCCAGAATGGTAAAACGCACCCCACAACACGCCATCAACTACTAGATCGAGGTCAGCGTCGGGCAGCACAATCATCGCGTTCTTGCCGCCCAATTCGAGCGTCACCCGTTTGATCTGCGGCGCTGCCAGCGCCATAATCTTGCGCCCGACTTCGGTGCTACCAGTGAAGGCGACTTTGTCAACCGCTGGATGGGCGGCCAAGTACTCGCCAACTTCGCTGCCGGGGCCGAGTACGAGATTGACGACCCCTTTCGGCAGTAGGTTCAGTTCGTGAATGGTCTGGAAGATGGCGATGGTACTGAGCGGGGCTAGCGACGAGGGCTTAAAGACGACGGTATTGCCGGTGGCCAGCGCCGGGCCGAGCTTCCACGCCGCCATGCAGAAGGCATAGTTCCACGGAATGATCTGGGCGCAGACGCCGATCGGTTCGCGCCAGACAAAATTCCACGACACCGTGGGTAAATCAGTCCATGGCAGTGGTTCATACGGGTGCTTGCGCGCCATCTCGGCGCAACCGCGCAAGATTTCAAGGCCGAGGGTAATGTCGTTGTAAGTCGTTTTGCGCAGCGGTACGCCGGCATCGCGTGATTCGATCTCGGCTAGCTCAAAATTGCGCGCTTCGAGTGCATCGGCAATCGCATGTAAAATGTCGGCCCGGCGCGCCGGGCTGGTATGTGGCCACGGACCCTGATCAAACGCGGCGCGAGCGGCGGCAATCGCTCGATCCACATCGGCATGAGTCGCGCTGGCGCAGATGGCCAGCGGCTGGCCGTTTGCCGGATCAAAGACGGTGAAAGTCTGACCGTTGCTCGCCGGCTGCCAGTCGCCGTCGATGTACTGGTCATAGTGGGGTAACCCTTCCGGGGAGTGTTCGTGCCTCATTGCAAGACTCCTGTCTGGCGGGAGTGAAAAAAGATGCCGCTGTGCGTCACAGTGTAACACGCCGCGTCATAAAACTCAAGTAGGGTTAGGCCAACTCTGCCGTGAGAGCATGCTTGATGATACGCGCCACCCCCTGCCTGTCATTGTGCGCTGCCCAGAGGGGCAGATCGCTGCTCTGTCCGCGCGCGGCGCAGCGATCCTCCGTGCGAGCAGAACTACACCGCTCAGGCATTCATTCCGCTAAAACGGGAGATTGCGTCGGTCGGGCGATACCTAGACGCGCTGGGTGCCGCCGCTCCCTTGCAATGACAGCTTGGTGCGTGAACCTGAACCATAAGCCGGTAGTGCGTATTCATCCGCGGTGCTGCGCGTTGGCCGGCAATGCTGCCCAGTGCTCATCGTTAATGAAAGCTGCCGCAAGTGCGTTGGCTTGCACGGTGTGTAATTCGGCGGTGCTCAGGCCGAGCCGGTCACGAGCTACTCGATATTCGTGCGGCACATCGATTGCGCTGATGCCGGGATCATCGCTGTTAAGGGTGATGTGCAGACCGGCGCGCAACAGTTGCGGTAACGGGTGTGTATCGTACCTGCTGACGGTTGGGGTTTGCACATTACTGGTCGGGCACCCTAATCCGAGCAACGGTATCTTCGTCAACGCAGATCAGCTTGAGCAACTCAAAGCGGGCGATAAAGTCCATCACCGAAGCGGCGACGCCTTGGATGTGCGCATACGGACGCAACCCTTCGACTGTATCTGCCGGCAGGTGAATGCTATAGGCGCCGGCTAGATCAAGGATCGTCGTCAGCCGGACATTGCCATCGAGATGGCGATGCAGGTCGATCAACGGCAGATCGCGGGCAATCGGTTGTGGGCTAGTGGCAGTTTCGGCAAGCGAATTCATAATTCTCGCGCAGTAGCAATAATGTCACTCAACACGCCGGCTGCCGTGACTTCGACGCCGGCCCCCGGCCCGCGCACGACCAGTGGCCGGTCGTGATAGCGGCGGGTGGTAAAGCTGATCAGATTATCTGGGCCGCTCAAGCTGGCCAACGGATGGTTGGCGGCGATTTCGCGCAACCCGACTTCGACGCTCTCTGGCGTAATCCGCGTGATGTACCGCAAGACGTTGCCGTTGGCGCGCGCTGCAGCCAATCGACTCATCATCTCCTCTTCCGCCTCGCTGAGGCGCTGGAGGAACTCGGCGACACTCACGTTAGCCAGATGGGGCGGGAAGAGCGGTTCAGCGATCACCGCCTCAGCCGGCAGATGGTTCCCACAGGTGCGGGCCAGAATCAACGCTTTGCGCGCTACATCAGCGCCGCTCAGGTCATCGCGCGGATCCGGCTCGGTATAGCCCAAGCGGTACGCCGTGCGCACCGCGTCGGCAAAGCTGCTTCCCGCTTCCAGCTCGCTCATTAGAAAGCCGAGCGTACCGCTCAGTGCCGCCTCAATGCAGACCACTTCATCGCCGCTATCGAGCAGGCTTTGCAACGTGCTTATCACCGGCAACCCGGCGCCAACAGTTGCTTCGTAGCGGGTTGCGCCTCGCTCGGTCAAGGCGGCAAAGAGATCATATCCTTCGCACAGTGGCCGTTTGTTCGCCAACACCACCCGATGCCCAGCCGAGATGGCTGCCGCCAATGGTGCAGCATGGCCACTAGCTGCCGTCACATCTACGACAACCGCCATCGCGGCGGGGAGTAGCTCGATCCAGTGCCGGTCAACGATGGCGCCGGCAAGGCTATCAATCCCGTTGCCGGCCTCTTTCACGGCGAGAATTTGGCGCACCTGCTCTTCACTTAAGGCCGGATCGCCGGCTATTGCGCCGCGACTGTCTACCACAGCCACATAACGAAGATCAATCCCGTACCGACGGCGAATGGCAGGCGCTACAGCGAGGATCTGGCGTGCTAGCGCGCGCCCTACGCCGCCGAGACCGAGTTGAATGATGGGTGTCATAGTTGCCCCTCTGCACTGCCTGTATGTGTTTGCCTATTCTACCATAGGCTTTGGGTGGCGTATCACGGCCCTCTTCTCGGTTTCTGCCGTCATTTGACGCTCGGCCCGCTCCACCGTACAATACCATTCTGAAATGAATGACTTGTCATCTTTTTCGAGGGCACTATGCAATGTGAAGTTCAGAGCGGCAGCCTATTCGAAGCCGCAGCCGATCTTGCCGTTTTGCTGTACGCTGAAGACGAGTCGATCCCCGCGCCGGTCGCCGAACTATGTGAGGCGGGTGATACAACCGGACGCTGGAAGCAGCAAACGCTGCTCTATCCGCGCGGCACGCTGCCGGCCCGCCGCCTGCTGCTCCTCGGTATGGGCAAGCGTTCGGCGATAACCGCCGATACCGTTCGCCAAGCAGCGGCGCTGGCAGCGCAGCGGGCGCAAGAGCTGAAGGTTACGACCTACCACCTTGGTTACAATGGCAATCTGCCGTTAGCGCCGGCTGTGTTCGGCCAAGCGTTTGCCGAAGGCAGTGTGCTCGGCTCGTACCGCTATCTCCGCTACAAGAGCGATCGCGAAGAGCCGCCGTCATTGACTCCTATTTTGCAGGCTGGCGCTGATGCCGAAGCTGCCGTTGCCGGCGTCCGGCGAGGTCAAATCATTGCCCGTGCCACCGCGTTTGCCCGCGATCTCGCCAATGGCCCCGGCAATGAGGTTACACCGGCCTTCCTCGGCCAGACCGCGCTTGAGTTGGGTGAACGCCTTGGCCTTAAGGTGACGGTGCTCGATAAGCCGCAACTTGTCGAACAGGGTTTTGGCGGTATTCTCGCTGTCGGCCAAGGTTCGGCCAATGAGCCGCGCTTTATCGTTATGGAGCACGGTGTTGCCGGCAATGGCCCCACCATCTGTCTGGTCGGGAAAGGGATTACCTTCGACACCGGCGGGATCAGCATCAAACCTGCCGAGAAGATGGACGATATGAAGATGGATATGAGCGGCGCCGCAGCGGTGTTTGGCGCGATGCAAGCTGTGGCTGAGTTGCAGGTGCCGCTCCACGTCGTCGGTATTGTCTGCGCCGCCGAAAATATGCCGAGCGGCACCGCATATCGGCCCGGCGATATTATCCGCACGCTGAGCGGTAAGACGGTCGAGGTGCTCAATACCGACGCCGAGGGCCGGATCGTGCTCGCCGATGGTCTCTATTACGCGCAGCGCTACCAACCTGCCGCGATTGTTGATCTAGCCACCCTGACCGGTGCCATCATGGTTGCGCTTGGCCCGCACGCGGTTGGTTTGATGGGGAACAACCAAGAGCTAGCCAACCGTCTTATCGCTGCCGGCGAAACCACTGCCGAGCGGGTCTGGCAGTTGCCGTTGTGGGATGAGTACCGCGACGCGATGAAGAGCGAGATTGCCGATCTGAAGAATACTGGTGGCCGCTATGGTGGGGCAATTACCGCCGCCGCTTTCCTCGCCGCCTTTGTCGGCGATTATCCGTGGGCGCATCTCGATATTGCCGGCACGGCATGGGTGGAAAAGCCGGCGCGCGCATATCAATCGCGTGGCGCTACCGGCATTGGCGTGCGGTTGCTGGTTGAGTGGTTGCAAGGCTATGTCGGGGCGCAGGGGTAATGCCGGCTGTGAGGGTGGGTGAATATTGTTCCCCACCTCAACCTTCCCCCCGAAGAGCGAAAGGCAGCGTACCCTTCCTATCTCCCCTCCCTTAGCGGGGGTAGGGGCGTCCCATCGGGAGTGGGGCGCTGCCGCGTTCCCCACCCACACCACCGTTAACCGAATAGAATGCAGCTCCCCCTTCTGCCGTTCGGTAAGATTGGGGGCCGGGGGTGAGGGCACGCGATCCTCTACGCACCGGTTCGCCCTTACCCCCAGCCTCTTCACCCTCTGCGTTTGTAGCGCCCTCTGCGGTAACACCCGCTCCCGCGGCAAGGTAGGAGCGAGGGCCGGGGGTTGGGGGCCAACAGCCTGCGCTTTCTCCTCGCTACTCCCTATCTCCCCCCTCATCGCCGGCAAGCTCGCCGCGTGGCGCCGACCAAATTGGCAGGGTAAACGAGAAGCTACTCCCCTTTCCTACCGCACTCTGCACCCAAATCCGGCCTCCATGCAACTCAACCAGCAAGCGCGTAATGTACAATCCTAGCCCAACACCGCTCTTCTGGCGCGTATTGCTGTTATCGACCCGCTGAAACCGCTCGAATAGCTTGGCTTGGTTTTCAGGGGCAATCCCAATGCCCTGATCACTCACGACAATCAACATCCACTGGCCGGGTGGATGGTTAGCCGGCAAATCACTCATTTCTGCGCAACGCACCGTCAATTGAATTTCGGTGCCTTCCGGACTATACTTGATGGCATTGCTCAGCAAGTTGAAGATAATTTGCTTCACCTTGTCGCGGTCGGCGGATACCGGCGGCAATGGGGAGCGCATATCAATCAGGAGCTTGTGCTGCACGAGTTGGGTGTGAAGCTGAAGAGTCAACTCCTCGATAATGTTGCCTAGCCGAACCGCCCACCGGTTCAGCTTCACCACCCCGGCTTCAAGCCGTGAAACATCGAGCAGATCCTTCACTAACTTGTGCAGCCGCTCGGCTTCGTTCGAGACGGTGGTCAAAAACTCGCGCTGGCTGGTTTCATCAAGATCTTGTCGGTTCAACAAAATTTCGGTGTAGCCAAGGATCGATGTCAACGGCGTGCGCAACTCATGCGACACAATACCGATAAACTCATTCTTCAGCCGGTCTGACTCGTGTTCGCGCGTGCGATCACTCACCACCCACAACCGGCCCGTCAATTGCTGCTGGCTGTCGCGGGTCGGCACCGAAAGCACGTGTAATGCTTGGTAGGGCTGGCGGAGTTGCAGACTCGTTTCAAAGACTTGATCGGGGGCGCGCTGGCCAAGATTGCAGAACTCGCTCAAGCGCAACGGATCTTCCAGCCGGGCCAGCAAATGATCAACCAAATCAATCCCAACGTAAAAGAAAGGTTGTTGCGATTGTTCCGGCAAGCGCCAGACCTGATACCACGCTGGGTTGGCGCGAATGACGCGACCTTTCAGGTCAATCAGCGCTAATCCGATGGGCAAGCTGCTAAACACTTGACCAAGATGGTATGACGTTTCATACGCGACTTGGTACGCCGCGGCGCGGGCCAGCGGTCTCCCCGCTCGCTCGCGGAGCGCATCAATAAACGCGAGCACCTCTTCGTTGAAGGTATTGGCTCGCTGGCTGTGCAGGATCAAGACCGCCAGCACCTGATCATCCGCAATGATAGGCGCTGCCAGCTCGGCTCGCAACGGCATGCTGTGCGGCAAACCCGGCTCGCGCCCGGCGTCGCGTACCAAGAGCGGGCGCTGCGTCTTGACGGCCTGTCCGGCCAACCCAATATCCCAGCTCCAGCGCTGGCGCGGCATAACCGCCAATGCTGCGCCAGTGCGTTCGGCTTCATACCCTTCGTAGAGATGAAGCACGAGTTCGTGCCGATCGGAATCGACCAGCGTGATTGCGCCGGCTTCCGCGCCGCTGCCTTCTAATGCCCGCCGTAAGATGATTCCTAACAACTCGTGCAAGTCGAGCGTGCGGTCAAGCTGTTCATTGAGGGCGATGATCTTCTGGCGCAGCGAAGGAGCAAGCGTAAGGCCAAGCGGCGTCTCGCCGGCAAAGCGCGGCGTGGGCAGACGTGGCAACCGTGCTCCTTCTTGCGCAATGGCTGCTGCTAGTTGCGGCTTGAGCGACTCGATCACTTCGCTAATCCGGCCGTCTAGCCGGCGCTGATCGTCGCTGCGTAGTTCAAGAATGCCCCAGAGTCGCCCACCCCAAAAAATTGGCGCCCCTAGATACCCTGCCGAAATAACCGGCAAACTCTCAGTTTGGCGGCCGTTGCCTAGTGCAATCGTTTTGGTAACAGTCTTGCCGCCGAGCGCCACGGCCCGCGTCAGGCTGTCGTCCCAAGGGTAGGCCCATGACTCTGGCGAGTAGATTTGCTGGCGGGTTGCCCCCGGCCGGGCCGATTGCAGCCAACACGTCAACCGGCCGTCACGGTAACGGGTGGCGAAGCGCAACAAGCCAAAGAGACGGTGAATACGCTGCACCAGCGGCTGCTCTTCCTGCAAGATGCGGGAGGCTGCCGCGACCACGAACAGCATACTCGTTGTCGGATCATCTGTTTCGTGTGTCATTATTGTTCATTGTAATCAACCCCGAGTGGCTGTCAATGATCTTGTGCTACGCTTGTGCTATGATATGCTATATCCATCGGTGTACCGGTGGAAGTGAAGGAGTATGCCATGTTTACTGCGGTCGATCACATTGGCCTCGTAGTAGCTGATCTCGATGCAGCGATCGATTTTTACCGCACTGCCTTCGATATAACGGAATGGGAGCGGATCGAGCTGCCCGAGCGCCACGCTGCGATTGGGGTGGCCCGGTTTGGCGATGTGTTGATCGAGTTGATTGCGCCGACCAGTGATCAAGCCAGTTTTGCCCGCTTCTTGCGCGAGAAGGGGCCGGGGATGCACCATATTGCTTATCGCGTCGATGATATCAATGCCGCGTTGGCCACACTTCAAGCGCGGGGCATTCCATTGATCGACCGCGAGCCGCGTCTCGGTATTCACGATACGCTCGTGGCTTTTGTCCATCCCAAGGCTGGCGGGCAGGGGGTGCTGGTTGAATTGGTTCAGCATCGCTCATCCCATCATGCATAGTTTAGGCCATTGTGGCTTGAATGTAAGATGGCAAAGCAAGCTTCTACCGCTTGACGGGCGCCTGTTGCTGGTCAGTAGTATGCATAGACATACTGCAAACAGGTTGGAGGAGGCTAATTTTTTCATGCGGAGCAGAACGTATGACAACCAACGACGCAGATGATCGCCGCCTGTTGGTGAGTATGAGCGTTGGCCAGACGGCCTATGCGGTGTGGGCCAAACAGGCGCGGCGTGAGCGCTTCTTCAACATTGCCCGTCTGCTCGAAGCATCGGCGGCGGTCAAACGGGTGCGCGCCGAACAGGCGATGCGTCGATTGGGTGAAGTGGCGCAGACGCTGACCAATATCAATCATGCGCTGGCCGGCCTTGAACCGGAAGCGATAGCGACCGGCCCAGTGACTGGCACCAGCGCCTTTCAGCGTGAATACCTCGAACGGGCCGCCCTTGCGTTGGCCGCTGGCCGTGATCTCACCTATACCGAGCTGGGTGACCTCTTTGTATGTAGCACGTGCGGCCGGCTGATGGAAGGCGATCCGCCGGCATTCTGCCCTGAATGCGGCACCGTGCGCGAGGGCTTTCTCGAATTTCGGATTGTTGATGGCATGGGCACGCTGGGGCCGCACGCTATCGTGCGCCGGCTTGAGCAAGGTTTGAAAACCGTGCCAGCGCTGGTGTCCGGTCTCAGTGAAGAACAATTGGCCACGCCGGTCAACGGGTTCCCGGCTTTCAAGGATTTGATCGGTCATCTCACCGACATGGATATTGTCTTCCGCGAGCGCGCATGGATGATCTTAGAGACAAACCAACCTAAGTTGTCGATAGCACATCCGCCGACGCTGCGAAACGCGGTGAAATATCGTACCGTACCAATTGACGAGTTGCTCGAGCAATATACCACGAGCCGCCAGCAGACGTTAGGGTTGCTGCGCGGCCTAACTCAAGCAGCATGGCAGCGGATCGGCCATCACGAGATTTACGGGCCGGTACCGCTCTTGCATCAGGGGAATTGGGTCATTGCGCACGAGCAGGGACATTTGATTGAATTAGCCCAAATGCGCCATAACATATTGTACGGGCATAACCGTTCTATCGACATTGTGCAAGAACTATTACACCCGTAGTCGCTGTACGGCGTGCGGCTCCAGAAGCCGCACGCCATGGATCATCACGTCAGATCTAACCCGCTCAGACTGTCGTACAGCACATCAAGGTTTTCCAACGCCAAACCGGTGCCGATTGCCACGCACGATGCCGGCTGATCGGCCACATAGCAGGGCACCCCAGTCACCTCAGTCAACAGATCATTGATCCGGCGCAACATTGAACCGCCGCCGGTCATCACCATCCCCTTATCGATAATGTCTGAGCTGAGTTCTGGCGGTGTTTCAACCAGCACCGCACGCACCGCATTGACAATCGCCTCCAGCGGCTCTTGGATCGCCTCGGTAATCTCGTTGCTGTCAACTTGGATCGTGCGCGGCAAACCGGTGACTTGATCGCGCCCGCGCACCTGTGTTACCAGTGGCTTATCGAGCGGCAATGCTGAGCCAATCTCGATCTTCACCGCTTCGGCGGTACGTTCGCCGATGAGCACGTTGTATTTCCGCTTGATGTACGAGGCAATTGCCTCATCGAACCGGTTGCCGCCGACCCGCACCGAGGTGCTCACCACAATGTCGTTGAGAGAGATTACGGCCACTTCAGTCGTGCCGCCGCCGATATCGATGATGAGATTGCCCGATGGTTGTGCAATCGGGATGTTGGCTCCAATCGCGGCAGCTAGCGGCTCGCGGATTAGGTAGGCCTTGCCAGCCCCCGCCTCAAGGGCCGCGTAGCGCACGGCCCTCATCTCGACGCTGGTGACGCCAGCGGGAATACAGATCATCACTTCAGGCCGCGAGAAGCGAAATCGTCCAGCCGCGCGCCCAATAAAGTGGCGGAGCATCTCTTCCGTCACCACATAATCGGCGATCACGCCGTTGCGCATCGGGCGCACGACCTCGATACTCTCTGGTTCGCGGCCTAACATTGCCATCGCTTCGGCGCCGACGGCGCGCACGCGCCCGTCGCGGGTGCTCAACGCCACCGCTGACGGTTCGGAAAGGACGATGCCTTTGCCTTTGACGTACACTAACACATTGGCAGTGCCAAGATCAATCCCGATTTTGCGGGCCATAGATGTTCCTATTGATGAATGTTGGAAACGGCAGCGTGTGCTGCTATTTCAAGATAGTCGTGATGCATCAGAGTTTAGCATGCCATTGCGCGGGAGCTCTGCACCCGCATTCAGCTCTGCTGAGCGCAGCATTGTCGGATCCTATTGGCAAAAAAGCCGCTTCAGCATAATCGCGGCGTATTATAACAAATGATGAGGGATACTGGCAATTGACAATAGGGACACAGCCCTGCTGTGTCCCTGCCCAGTTACCGTCTTTGCGTTCCGCGCCATGCACCGTTAAGTGATTACGATTGGCGTCGTTTAAGTTTATTGAGTTGGGCCACGCGCAGGCGCACCATCTCTTTGCGCAGTTTAGCTTCGGCCAGCGCCATATCGCGCTCACTCTGCGCTTCGCGCCGGCGCGCTTCAGCTTCGGCTCGCGCCTGCTCGGCCCGCGCTTCGTCGATCTCATCGGCCCGTTCGACCGTATCGGCGAGAATGGTCACCCGGTGCGGCAACACCTCCATAAACCCGCCTGACACGGCAAACGGCGTGCGCTCTCCATTCTTGATAATATCAAGCTCACCCGGTTCGAGGATCGTCATCAGCGGCGCGTGGCGGGGCAGAATACCAACCCGGCCGTCTTTGGTCGGTGCGCTAATCATGTCAACGTCATCCGACAAGATCACGCGTTCGGCAGTGACAATCTCTAGATGGATGGGCATAGCCTGCTCCTTCCCCTGCCGTTCATCGAAGCCGGCGGTGACGAACGGCCGTTACCGCCGGTCTATGCCTACTTCTGGCTGGCCTGATATGCGGCCAGCACGTCGTCGAAATCGCCCTGCATGTAGAAGAACGACTCAGGAATGTGATCGCCTTCGCCGTTGAGCAGACGGGCAAAGCTCTCAACCGTCTTCTTCACCGGCACATACTTGCCGGGTCGGCCAGTGAACTGTTGTGCCACCGTGAATGGCTGCGAGAAGAACAGCTCAATCTTGCGTGCGCGCTGCACGGTCAGCTTGTCCTCGTCGCTCAGCTCTTCCATGCCGAGAATGGCAATGATGTCTTTAAGGTCTTTATAGCGCTGCAACACGCGCTTCACCTCTTGCGCCACCCGGTAATGCTCCTCGCCGACGATGTTCGGATCGAGAATGCGCGAGGTTGATGCTAGCGGATCGACCGCCGGGAAGATCGCGCGCTCGGCGATGCTGCGTTCGAGCGAGATCGTCGCGTCGAGGTGGCTAAACACGGTTGCCGGCGCCGGGTCAGTGTAGTCGTCTGCCGGCACGTACACCGCTTGCATCGAAGTAATCGAACCGCGCTTGGTCGAGGTGATCCGCTCTTGCAGTTCGCCCATCTCGGTACCGAGCGTCGGCTGGTATCCCACCTGTGATGGCATACGCCCGAGCAGCGATGACACCTCGGAACCGGCCTGCACGAAGCGGAAGATATTGTCGATAAAGAGCAGAATGTCACGCCCCTCATCGCGGAAGTATTCAGCCATCGTCAGCGCAGTCAAGCCGACGCGCAGACGCGCTCCCGGTGGCTCGTTCATCTGGCCGAAGACCATCACCGTCTTGTCAAACACGGTGGTGTTCTCGTCAATACGGGCCTCGCGCATTTCGTGAATGAGGTCATTTCCTTCACGCGAGCGCTCACCCACACCGGCGAAGACTGAGAAGCCCGACTGCTCTTTGGCGATATTCGCAATCAGCTCTTGGATCACCACCGTCTTGCCCACGCCGGCGCCGCCGAAGATGGCCGTCTTGCCACCGCGGGTAAACGGTGCGATCAAGTCAATTACCTTAATCCCTGTCTCGAAGATTTGCGCTTGAGTATTCTGCTCTTCAAAGCTAGGCGGATCGCGGTGGATCGGGCGACGCTCCACCTCTGGACCAATCGGCGCCTGACCATCGATCGGATCACCCAGCACGTTAAACACACGGCCCAACGTTGCCGGGCCAACCGGCACCGCAATCGGGCGACCGGTATCGATAATCTCGAGCCCGCGTCGCAGGCCATCGGTCGAACCCATCGCGACCGCCTTCACCACGCCATTGCCGAGCTGCTGCTGCACCTCGCAGACGAGGCGGCCGCCGTTTTCCAGCGGAATCTCAATTGCGTTATAGATTTCCGGCACCTGATTTTCCGGGAACTTGGCCCGGATGACGACGCCGATAATCTCTTGAATAACCCCCTTTGCCGGCATCGGCTCCTCCTCTCAGCATTAACTGGCGAGGGCAGCGGCGCCCGAAGCGATCTCGCTGACCTCTTTCGTAATAGCGGCTTGCCGCGCCTTGTTGAATGAAAGCGTCAGGTCGCGCACCAGATCCTTCGCGTTATTGGTAGCGTTGCGCATTGCCACCATCCGCGCGCTATGCTCGCTGGCGATGCTCTCAAGCACCGCCTGATAGATCTGGGTCTCGACATACCGCGGCAGAATGCTATTCAATACCTCTTCTTCACCCGGCTCGTAGGTATAATCGACGTTGGTGGTCGTTGAGATATCGGGGCTTTCTACCGGCAACAACTGCTTAATCGCCGGTCGCTGCACCAGCGTATTAATGAACTCACTGTAAATGATGTAGAGTTCGTCGTACTTGCCTGCTTGGAATCCGCTAATTGCGCTGATCGCCACGCCGAGGATCGCCTCAAGCTTTGGCGCATCGCCGAGACGTGTGGCTTCGCCAGCGGGCGCAAAGCCGGTGCGCAGGAAGAAATCGCGCCCTTTGCGGCCAAAGGTGTAAATATCGACCGTGCGGCCCATGGCGCGCTGCTCAGTGATAAAGCGCCCAGCGCGGCGCAAGACATTGGCGACAAGGCTGCCGCAGAGACCGCGATCGGGTGTCACCACCAACAACGCCACACTCTTGACCGTTTCGCGCTTTTCGAGCAGAGTGCCGCGGCGCGCTGCTCCTACCACCCGCGCCGTCAAATTGGCCATCACCTCCCGCATGCGGTCAGCATACGGGCGGGTAGCTAACACATTCCGTTGGGCGCGCCGCATCTTCGAGGCCGATACCATCTCCATCGCCCGCGTGATTTGGGCGACGTTCTTCACGGATCGGATGCGGCGCTTAATCTCGCGACTACTCGGCATATCGAACCCTTTGCAGTCATGCGACCGGCGAGCGGGCCTGCGCCCGCCCGCCGGTGGAGCCTGCTAGCTATAATTGCTGGTTGCCTTAAACTCCTTAATCGCCGACTCCAGCGCCTCTTTCACTTCCGGCGTGGGGAACTTGCGATCAAGGCGATTGTCGTAGATCAGCTTCCGCACCTCTGGATGAGCGGTGCGCAGGAAGGCCAGAAAATCGTCGCGCCACTTGGTGATCATCGGCACCGGCACATCGTCGAGGTAGTTGTTGGTGGCCGCATAGAGCACAGCGACCTGATCCTCGACTGCCAACGGTTGATACTGCGGCTGCTTTAACAGCTCTTGCAGGCGCTGACCACGCTCGATCTGCGCCTTAGTGGTCGCATCGAGGTCGCTGGCAAACTGGGCAAAGGCGGCTAGATCACGGAACTGGGCCAACTCGCCTTTCAGCTTACCGGCCACCGCGCGCATAGCCCGCGTCTGCGCCGCGCCACCCACGCGCGACACCGAAATACCGACGTTGAGCGCCGGGCGCTGGCCGGCGTTGAACAAGTCGGACTCAAGGTAGATCTGGCCGTCAGTAATTGAAATGACGTTGGTCGGGATGTAAGCCGATACGTCGTTCGCCTGCGTCTCGATTACCGGCAGCGCGGTCAGCGAACCGCCGCCGTATTCCTCGCTGAGGCGGGCAGCGCGCTCGAGCAAGCGCGAGTGCAGGTAGAACACGTCGCCGGGGTACGCTTCGCGGCCCGGCGGGCGGCGCAGCAAGAGCGACACCTGCCGGTAAGCAACGGCGTGCTTGCTCAAGTCGTCATAGACGATTAGGGCGTCTCGCACCAATTGCCCATTGAGCATCACGCCATTCTCCATAATCTCTTCACCCATCGCACAGCCGGCATAGGGCGCAATGTACTGGAGGGCGGCGCTTTCCGAGGCGGTCGCCGACACCACAATCGTATACTCCATCGCGCCGAACTTCTCGAGGGTGCCGACCACCTGCGCTACCTGTGCGCGGCGCTGACCGATCGCAACGTAGATACACACCATCCCTTGGCCCTTCTGGTTGAGGATGGTGTCAATTGCGACAGCCGTCTTACCGGTCTGGCGGTCGCCGATGATCAACTCGCGCTGGCCACGCCCAATCGGAATCAGTGCGTCAATCGCGATAATCCCGGTTTGCACCGGCGTATCAACTGATTTGCGGGTGATCACACCGGGGGCGATGCGCTCAATCGGGCGCGTCTTGTCATACGGGATCGGCCCTTTGCCATCGATCGGCTGGCCGAGCGGGTTAACCACACGGCCCAACAGACCCTGCCCGACCGGGACTGAAATCACGCGCCCGGTCGAGGTCACCATATCCCCTTCCTCGATCGTCTCGTCATCGCCGAGAATAATCGCCGCGACGCTATCTTGTTCGAGGTTAAGGGCAATGCCATAAATCGATTCATTCCGGCCGGCCTTGGGCGGGAACTCGACAATCTCAGAGGCGACGACCTGATCAAGGCCGGACAGCCGCGCGACGCCGTCACCGACGGCAATCACCGTTCCGACATTGACCTGACGCGGCTGAAGGTCGACGCCGCTGGTGATCCCCTGCTTCAGCCGGGCGATCAATTCTTCAGTAATCGTCGTCATGCTCTACTCCGTCGCGCTGGCGGTCGGCGACACCGGGCCAGCGAGCTGAGTGCTACTCTAACTTGCCTGCAATACACGCTGAATGGCGCTGAGGCGGGCGCGCAGGCTATTATCAAGCACCTGATCGCCAACCCGAATAATCAACCCACCAATCAGCGTTGGATCAACATAATACGTCACGTGGACGTCACCGTAGCGCTGGCGCAATTCGCTCGCAATGTGCTCTTTCTGCTCACTGCTCAGCTCGATCGCGCTGGTCACACTCGCGTCGATTACACGGCTGCCGCTCTCGAGATAGCTCTGCAAGGCGGTTGCCACGGCGCCCAACTCGCCGGTCAGCCCCTCTTTGGCCATTGCGAGCAAGAAATTACGCACTTGGGGCAGCAGATCGTCTGGTAGGGCTGCTGCAGCATCGCTCGGCGCACGGCCGGCGATCCGTGGCGCCGCGGCCCGAATCTGCTCAGCGGCAGTGGTAAGCAGCGCTTCTACCAGCGGGCTGGCCAGCTCCCGTGCATCAATGGTCGTTGCCATACGTTCTGTTTCCTCTGGCAGACTAGTAGCGCCGGTCTGCGACGTTAGTTGCGGCGATCAAGCGCCTTCAATGACTCGGCAATCAACGCATCGTGGCCGCGGGCCTGCAATTCGGCACCGAGCACGAGGCTCGCCGTCAATGTGACCAGATCGGCGATCTGAGTCTTGGCTTCGCTCATCATCCGCGCCCGCTCTTGTTCAGCCTGCGCGCGGGCCTCTTCCTTTATGCGCTCGGCTTCGCGGCGCGCTTGGGCAATGATCTCAGCCTCCTGCTGCTTGGCCCGCTCTTGCGCCTGCGCCACGATCTTGGCCGCCTCTTGCCGCGCCTTGGCGATTTCCGCCTCATAATCGCGCTTGGCGTTCGCCAACTGCTCGCGCACCTTCTCAGCGTCGCGGACGCTCTCTTCGATCCGCTTGGTGCGCTCATTCAGCAGGTTCATTACCGGCCGGTACAGCAGCGCGCGCAGAATGAAGATCAGCAACAGAAAGTTGATCAGTTGCGCGATCAATAGGGTCGGATTAATACCTAGTGCTTCCACCCTGCAAACCTCCCGTAAACGCGCAATACTTTACTGCAACACGCCGAAACCGATCAAGAATGCAATCACCAGACCGAAGATGGCAAGCGCTTCGGTAAAGGCGATACCGATAAACATGTAGGTGACGACCCGGTTCTCGATTTCAGGATTGCGACCGATCGCCTGCACCGCACCCGACACGATGATGCCAATGCCAACACCCGGCCCAATAGCGCCCAGACCAACGGCGAGCGCGGTTGCGACGAGATTCAGACCCTCCATGATTGAGATGCCTCCTTAAAGCAGACTCTGCAACGATCCCAGCATTATCGAACAATCGCGGAGTATTCCGCGCGAACCCGCGTCAATGCGCATGCTCCTCATCGTGGCCGGTTACGGCAATGTTGAGGAAGGCGTAGGTTAGCAGCGCGAAGATCAACGCCTGGATAAACCCAACGAACACCTCGAAGCCATAAAAGGGAAGTGGGAGCAATAACGGCACGAGGAAGGCCATTACCACCAGCAGCACTTCGCCGGCGAAGATATTGCCGAAAAGACGGAAGGCCAGCGCGAAGGGCTTCACTAGCTCAGAGATAAACTCGATGATACCGACGAACGACATAATACCGTTCAGGTTGAAGAACTTCTTCAAATAGCCCGGCCCGAGGGCGCGGAAGCCCCAGTACTCGATGAAAACGAACGAGATGATCGCAATGGCAAAGGTGAAGTTGAGATCAGCTGCTGGCGCGCGGAAGAGCGGGATCAGCTTCTTGCCCTGCCAAGCGCAGGTGTCATACATCTCTTCGCTCTCGGCTGCCAGTACGCTAGCCGGCCCGGCGATTGCTAACCGCTCCTCGGTGACTACGCCATGCTTCTCTTTTTTCTCGTGGCAGACGCCGATCGAGCCAACCCCCGGTAACAAGCCAAACCAGTTGCCAAACAGTACGAAGAGAAAGATCGTCGCTACCAATGGGAAAGCGGTTGCGACATACTTCGCGTTGATGTTGCGGAAGAGATTGTACAACGTTTCGAGGATAAATTCCATCACATTCTGCAACCCGCGTGGCACCATCTGCAGATTGCGAGTGGCAGCAAACGCCAGCGCAATCACTAAGATGTCAATAATGATGGTGACGACAAACGAGTTGGTGATGGGAAAACCGGGGATGCCGTCAAAGATGACTTCGGCGGCGACTTCGACGTGTGGCGGGCCTGTGTACAGGAAAAAGCGGCTAGCAATCGAAATGATGAGCGCCCCTACAATGATCAGAATGTTTCGAGTCCGCGTTGACAACGCCTACCTCCTGCTCGACAACGTCGGGCATTGCTCAGCGCCATATCCTGTGCGCGCTGCAGCCCGGAGCGCGAACGACCACTTTTTTGTTCCGTCTTTCACAAGCAGTATAGCGCACCTCGCAAAATTTCGCAAACAACCCGCTTGGTGATAGAGATTGTTACGGTTTTGCGAAGCCGTCGCGAGTATACCATAGCTATGCGGTACGGGCAAACGACGGGGCGAGAAGGGGAACAGGACCGGCATACGGTCGTCATAGGGTCGGTAGGGGCATAGCGACGCTATGCCCCTACCGACCCTATGACGACCGCGCCAATACATCACGCAATTCGCGAATGGCGCGTTTGGCATTCACCCACACCGCGCCGATCTTCGAGCTTGCAACCCGCTTGTTGAAGATCAAGACCAGCAAAAACCGCTGTGCCACATCGAAGCAGTAGAGGTCAATGTTGACGCCTTCGTGGATATAGACGCTGGTTGCATCTTCCTCACGCAATTGGCGTGCCACTTCGCCAGTCGTCGAGAACCCGGTTGAGAGCAGCGGCAAGACAATCATCAGCGGTAAGTTGCTTTTGTCGCCGGTCTCGACGAGTATCATCCCGGCCCGGTCGGTGAGCATAATGCTCTGCGTGCCGAGATCTTGGCCTAATTGGCTCATGATGCTGCGGATCGCCGCAATATTTTGCTCGGTGACAATCAGGTTCCGACCATCGCTGCGCCAAGTTAGCGGCGGCTCAGCCGCAGCAGGGGTGGCTGCCGGGGAAGCTGGTGTACTGGCTCGTCGCTCGGCAGCTGCACGCGAACGGGCAGCCAAGCCGCCTTTATACGGCGGCGTTTCACGGGCAGCCGCCTCGCGTGCGGCACGCTCAACTGCTTCTCGCTCAGCCGCCTCGCGTGCAGCGCGTTCGGCCGCTTCGCGTTCAGCCCGCGATGGCAGCACCACTCGTGCCGGGGTAAAGGGGCGCTGCGGCAGGGAGGTAGCCGGCGGTGCTGGCGGCTCTTCCTTCGCGACCGGGGCGGGCGGTTCGCTACGTGGCGTCTCAGTGGTGGTGCGCGTTGTTGCCGGTGCCGGCGGTGGTGGGGGCGGTGCCGGCGCAGCGCGCGGCATGTCGAGCGCGCTGCTAACGGCTGCACGCACCGCATCCAGACTCACCTCGCCGCTTAGCACCGTGCTCACGCCGGCTGCCTTAGCCCGCTCGCGGTCAGCATTGCTTAGGCCAGCGCCCCACAATACTACCCGGGTATGCGGGTCAAAATTCGGCACAATCTCGGCGAGATCGAGGCCGCTCATCTCGTCGAGTTCGAGTTCGCTCAACACCAGATCGGGCGGCTCGGTGCTAATGGCCCAGAGCGCGTCATTGGCTGAGTCGAAGATTTGCACCGTTGCATCGCCGGCCATGGCTGCTGGTAAGCTTCGCAAGATAGGATTAGCGCGGGCGACCACAACAATACGATAGGTCATTGAATTCTCTCGCGGTATCGCTTATCGGGTAACCGTCTACCACTGCCCATAAGTATACCCGAAATAGCTACGACTTGAAGTAAAAATTTTAGGTAGGAACGTAGTCAGGCTATTACTTCAACACAACTGCGCGGCAGCCAAATCGCTTCGCCGCTGTTCAGCAGTACTTCGGCTGCTGCAGTACGCACTCCCGAAGGCAAGCGTTGGGGCAAGGCCGGCAAACTGCGCACAACGCCGGTTTGGCCGAGATGGTCATGATCGAGCAGGCGCACAAGCGCGCCGATGCGTAGCGGCGGTCGTGGCGGTTCAAGCGATGCTGCACTACTGCGTGATAGCGGGATGATCACTCGCGGGCGGCGATGGGGTTGGCGCAGGCTGGTGTTGCTCTCGATAAAGACTTCACGGCGGTCGTTGTTGGCGAGCAATTCAAACAGCGGCGCTGCCATAGGCGCATTGCCGATGCCTTCCGTCAGCACGATGGTCAGCGGTGCGGCAATGTTGCCTAACCATTGCCAATTGCGCACGCCGATAGGCCATGGTACACGTTTGGCCCACTGAAAGAACGCACGCAGTTCGCGTTCGGCAATGCTGCCGATGACAATCCCGCGCACCTGATGCTCAACCGCTTTTCTGAGTGCAGCCGCGCTGATCCCGCTGCCGCCGATAATGATGGCGAACATGCTCTGGGCGTCAATCATCTGCTCAGTGATCGGTTCGCTCGGATCGAGCGTGAGCAAGCGGGTGACGCCGTTGCAATCGCTGCCAAATCCGCCGGCGCCGTACAGTTGCGCAGCAGGCGTTTCAATCACAATCCGCCGATTGTCAATAATCTCCATCACAATGCCGCGGATGCCGGCGGTAAGTGTTATCTGGCGCGGTTCAGGTACAATAAACGCATAGCCAGTGGCCGGATCAACTGCGCGTAATGTGCCATTGACCGGGCTTAGCACGCGGCGGCCAAACAGGCCGCCGCGCCGGGCCAGCACGGCGCCGGCATTGATCGGTTGGCCGATCGGCGCTACAACCGCTCGCGTCGCCTGCGCTGGCGGCAGGTTGAGCGCGCGGGCGAGATTGATGATGTGCGGCGCACTGACCACTACTCCGCGCGCAATAACATCATCTGGCTCGACGCGCCCGCCTTGCCTGACTTGTATCTCGCCGGGTTGCGGTAGGGTGCGTTCGACGCGGGCCAGCGCGCTTTTGATGAGTGGAGGAACGCCATCGGGTACGTACAGCATAGTGGATGTGCCTGTGCGTGACGGTATTCATTGCACCATTATAGCACGGAATAATTCGAGACTGTTGTCTCGCCGGTGAGCTTTGCCTCATTGCGATGCGGATGCGCCAGCGAGAGCGCGGCGGGCGCAGCGAGAAGAGTTGCGCTGCGCTGTCGAAACGGGGATGTCGTGGAGTGACTTCCACTGCTCAATAAATCTGTACCGGTACGCCGAGATCGGCCCATTCATACAACCATTGGGCGTCATCAATCCGCAAATTAATGCACCCATGCGACATACGCGCTCCGCTGCCGTGGGCATTGTGCCAATAGGTGCCGTGTAAAGCGACACCGCCGACCACGTATTGCACCCATGGAACGTTCGGAACATACCAGCACTCGCTGCCGAGGCAACCGGTCATCGTCTGTTCGGGTAAGCGGTAGTAGATTGCGAAAGCGCCGCGCGGCGTGTTAAAGCCATCACGTCCGGTTGCGACCGGTGCCGTGAAAACGAGTAACCGGTCTTCGTAGGCCAAGAGTTGCTGGCGGGCCAGATCGACTTCGATCCGGCGCTCCCATAGCGCCGGACTCCAATCAACTGCTCCGGGCAGGCGCGCAACGGGCGCGGTATTGATGCCGAGCAGGTTGGCCAATTGGCGGCCTACGTCGTCGATCGCCACTTCGTGCAGCGCATCGAGATCGAAACCATAAATAGCCTGTTGCTGGCGGAGAAAGGACGAGAGGGCATCGGGCCGGTAACGCAAGCGAGCGCGCTCGAAATATTGGATAACGCTGCCATCGCTAGTGTGTTCGGCACTGATCGGGAAGCCAAAGATCGGCAACCCGCCCCACCGTTCCCAAAACTCAAGAAACTCGCCGCTCAGGGTATAACCGGTTTCAGGGAAGAAAGCACCGGCTACGCCAGCGGGTTCCGGTGGCAGTGCGATTGGTTGGCGTTCAAGCCATTCTTGCCCGATCAGACCGAGTTGGACTTGCAGCGGTGTGCCGGCATATTCGGGATGATACTCAAAGCGAGCGCGCTCGAAATATTGCACGATCCGGCCATCGATCACCAATTCTTCGCTGATTGGCATGCCAAAGGTGTGCAGTTGGCCGTTGGCGCGCCAGAAATCGAGAAAACCAACCCGATTGGAGAGGTGATGGCCGGTGGCCGGGAAGTAGACGGTGCGCACGATCGGCAACCGGTTGAACTGGGCAATAGGGCGAGCCGCCGCCGTGGTATTCCAGTAGAGCCACGTACCGAACAATAAGAGTCCGCTGCCCAGCATCAAGAGCACATAGCGCAGACGAGCGGATGGCAAATCATCGATGGGTGACATACAGGTCTCAAGAACTAGGCAGCGACATAATGCATAGGCGCATGATACCGTCATTATAGCAAACGCCGTCAAGATTCCGCTTTGCGCAGCGCCTTGCAGAAGAGTGAACTCTCTGGCTATACTACGGTAAGTAAGGTTGCAATGCGAGCGTGGTATGGCAGATCTCTTTACACCGCTACAAGTGGCCGGCCGGCGACTGGCAAATCGGATTGTGATGGCGCCGGCACCGAGTGGGCTAGCCGGGCGCGATGGATTCTGTCATGCTGCGCTCGTGAGCTATTACGAGCGACGGGCGCGGGCCGGGGTTGGTCTCATCGTCACTGAGCCGCTATTTATCTGTGAACCGGGTGAAGCGGCAGCGCACCTCGGCATTTGGCACGATGGCTTTTTACCCGGTTTACGCCGACTCTCGGCGGCGGCGCATGCCTTTGGCAGCCGGATCGTCTTTTTACTGGAAGTGCCGGCGGTTGGCGTGCCGGCAGCAAGTTTGGTTGAGCTGTACCTTCAAGCGACATGGCGCGCATTAGCTGCCGGCGCTGATGGGGTCTTCCTCTCGATTGCCGACGATGGCGGGCTGGCGCAACTCGTCTCGCCGCTCCATACGTTGAGCAATGGCGGCGCTGCCAGCGATCGGATCCAACCGGTACTCGCCATTATTGAGCACATACGCCAGCGCTTTGGCCGGCGGCTGTGGGTTGGTCTGCGCATGCCGGCGGCTGAATTGATCCCCGGCGGGTTGAGCCATCAAGACGCGCGCCTGATTGCGCGGCGGGCCGTCGCCGCCGGATCGCAGATCCTCGATTTGACGGTCACTCGTTACACACCTGATGTGGCCCGGTTTCCGGGGTGGACAATCCCATTGATTGCGGGCATTCGCCGGATCGCCAGCGAGGCGGTGGTGATCGGTTCCGGCCAACTCAGCGATCCGCTGCTAGCCGATGCAGTCATTCAAGATGGGAGCATCGATCTGGTGATGCTCTGCACCGCGTTACGGGTGATGCCGGAATGGCCACAGATAGCGCGCCGGATTCTCTTTCCGGTTAGCGTAGAATGACCAACAGGACGCCAGCAGCGACGGCGGAGCCGATCACGCCGGCCACATTCGGGCACATCGCTTGCCAGATCAAAAAGTTCTGATTATCTTCCTCTTGGGCGATCGAATGGGCAACGCGGGCTGCCATTGGCACGGCCGATACGCCAGCCGCGCCGATCAGCGGATTGATCTTGTTTTTGGTAAAAAGATTATAGAACTTGGCAAACAAGACGCCACCGGCTGTTGAGATTGCAAAGGCTAATGCACCAAGCGCGAAAATAGCAATCGAGCGTGGGGTGAGGAAGTTGCTGGCTTGTGTGCTCGCACCAACCGTCAGGCCAAGCATAATCGTCACGCTATCGATCAAGGCGCTGCGGGCAGTTTTCGCCAATCGCTCGGTAACGCCGCTCTCTTTAAGCAGGTTGCCGAAGAAGAGCATGCCAAGCAGCGGCAAGGTATCGGGTACGATCAGAACACAGACAATCAGACCGATAATCGGGAAGAGAATGCGCTGCGTGCGGTTGATCTCGGCGGGTGGTGGCATCCGAATGAGGCGCTCTTCGCGGGTGGTGAGTAAGCGCATGATTGGCGGTTGAATCACCGGCACCAATGCCATGTACGAGTAAGCTGACACAGCCACGGCACCGAGTAGATCGGGTGCTAACCGTGACGTGATAAAGATGGCGGTTGGGCCGTCGGCGCCGCCGATGATACCAATTGAGGCTGCTGCACGCAACAAACGGAGTGGGTCATCGGCGCTAGCCAGATCAAGAAACGGTAATCTTGCACCAAAAAAGATCGCTGCAAGCAGCGTGAAAAAGATACCGACTTGAGCCGCTGCACCGAGCAAGATCAGACGCGGCTGCGCGATTAATGCCGAAAAGTCGGTCATTGCACCGATACCGAGGAAGATCAGCGGTGGAAAAATACCGGCTACCACGCCAAAGTAGATATAATTAAGCACGCTCCCCTGATCGTAAACGCCTTGCCCCATGCCCGGCTCGAACGGCATATTCCCGAGGATGATGCCAAATCCAATCGGGACGAGCAGCAATGGCTCGAAGCCGCGAGCGATTGCAAGATAAACGAACACACATCCGACGATGATCATGAGCACGTTGCCCCATGCCAGATGGGCCAACCCGCTCGCTTCAAAGAAGCCGATCAGCCATTCCATCAGGCAAACTCCAGTAATGGTTGGCCTTGCCGCACCGAATCGCCGACCTTAACGTTGATCGCGCGAATCGTGCCGGCTACCGGCGAACTGACATTCGAGTTCATCTTCATCGCTTCGATCACGACCAGCGGATCGTTCTCTTTAACGTGATCGCCAACGTTGACCTTGATTTCAGCCACAATTCCGGCGATAGGCGACACCAGTACGCCCGGCCCGGTTGGGTGAGCGTTCGGGGACGAGGCGGCTGGAGTGGGGGCCGGTGCTGAACTCGGCGGCGTCGATGCTCTCGGCGGCGGTAAGGCATTGATACTGGTTGGCGCGTTGAGCATGGGATCGTCATCGTCGGCTAAGACCTCGACTTCGACTTCGTAACTGACACCATTGACAGTAATACGCAGGCGTTTCATAGCGACTCCGGTTTGTTGATGCTGGGGACGCTGTGCCGCAGCGCCCCTATCGGTTACGGAGACGACGGGCCGTTGCGTGGTGACGGGTTAGCGGCGCAGTTGGTGGGAAGCCATAATGCTCACCCGGCCTAGTCGCGTCCACATTGTTGAAGGTTGGCGATAGTAGCGCACGCGCAGCACCCGCACCGGTTTGTGCAACGTTGCGACAGCGGCTGCCGTCAACACAGCAACCAGTTGGGGGTCAAGGTGATCGGCGGTCGCCGGTTGTGAAGTTGAGGTGGCCGGCACCGATGTTGGCGGCGCAACCGTCTTAGACTGGAACAGACGTTGGCTGGCGCTCAGCGCGCCAAGCGCCATAGCGACGATCGCCAGTACGATAAAGACAATACTCACCCCTGTGATTGTAATTTGCAGACCGACAATGAATGGATCGGCAGTCGGATCAATCATGCAGCCTCCCTACATCGCTACTCCTTACATTGGCACCAATCCATGCTTCTTCTGTGGGCGGAACTCGCGCTTGGTACGAAGGGATGCAAGTGCGAGGCTGAGGTAGCGCCGAGTTTCGCTCGGCGCAATGATGCTATCGATCAGGTTGCGGGACGCGCCAACGTAGGGTGACGCGAATTCAGCCCGATAGAGACGCAAAAATTCGGCGCGGGCGGCAGCCGGGTCTTCCGCTTGCTTAATCTGCTCACGGAAGATAATATTGACCGCGCCTTCCGGCCCCATCACCGCGATCTCGCTGCTCGGCCACGCTGCCACGCGATCAGCGCCGAGGTCTTTGCCGCACATCGCCAGATACGCGCCGCCGTAGGCTTTACGCAAGATGATCGTGATCTTTGGTGAAGTAGTCGCCGAATAGGCAAACAGCATCTTCGCGCCGTGACGGATAATGCCGCCGCGTTCTTGGGCGACGCCGGGCAAGAAGCCGGGGACATCAACGAACGTGATCAAGGGAATATTGAAGGCATTGCAAAACCGTACAAAGCGCGCAATCTTGTCAGAAGCGTCAATATCGAGGACGCCGGCCATCACCATCGGTTGGTTGGCGACAATCCCTACGGTGTTGCCGTCAATGCGGGCAAAGCCGATCACGGCGTTATCAGCGAAGCCGTGCTGAATTTCAAGAAAATCACCGTCATCGACCAGCCGCTTAATGATCGGAATAACATCGTATGGTTCACGCGGGTCATCGGGAATGATGGTATCGAGCGCCGGATCGGAAAAAAAGCGCAATTCACCATCACCGCGTTCCGGCGGATCTTCGAGATTATTCGACGGCAAGAAGCTGAGCAACCGCTTGCAGATAGCGATCGCTTCTTGATCATTCTCGGCGATAAAATGCGCAACGCCGCTGCGCACTTGCGCTTCCGGCCCGCCCAGCTCTTCACCGGTCACGTGCTCGCCGGTCACTTGTTTGAGCACCTCAGGGCCGGTGATGAACATCTCGCTGCCGCGCACCATAATGATGAAATCCATCAGGGCTGGTGAATAAGCAGCGCCGCCAGCGCAGGGGCCGGCGATAATCGCGATTTGTGGCACCACGCCTGACAGCAAAACGTTGCGATAAAAGATGCGCCCATAGCCGCTCAGTGCGTCAATACCCTCTTGAATGCGGGCGCCGCCACTGTCATTGATGGTAATGAACGGCGAACCACACTTCAGCGCGAGATCCATCGTTTGGCAAATCTTATCGGCATGCATCTCGCCAACCGATCCACCGGCAACGGTAAAATCCTGTGCCGCCACAAACACTTGCCGGCCATCAACAGTGCCACAGCCGGTAACGACACCTTCACCGGGCATCTCTTTGTCGGCCATGCCGAAGGCAGTGCAGCGATGACGGGCAAAGAGGTAAAGTTCCTGAAATGTATCGGGGTCAATCAGCAGGTGAACTCGTTCGCGGGCAGTCAGTTTGCCTGCCTGATGCTGGCGAGCGATCCGGTCGGGGCCGCCGCCCTGTTCGAGCCGGTGGCGCTGCTGGCGGAGAGCCTCGATCCGGGCGCGTATGGTTAACGGGGCGGTAGCGGATGATTCCGTATCGCGCTGAGCCATAGTCGTCCCTCCCTGTGAATGAACGGTCGTGCTCGCTCGCGGTATCATCACACGCAGAGCGGCGTTGTGGGTAGTGGGTGGATCGATTGATAGATCGTTTCGGGTATTGACAGATGTTAGTATAGCACGTGCAATAGTTGCGTGCAGTAAAATAGGGTCATTCTTTTGCAACCGTACATTGTCGTTTGGTTTACGGAGTAAACGCATGACAACCATCCCCACTCAACCGGCTCGTCCGTGGCCGGTCATCCTTTGGCTGGCGCTAGCAGTGTTGTTGGCAAAAGGCACATGGTTTTCCGCTTCAGCAGTAATGCCGGTATTAACCGCCGAATGGAGGTTAGACGATACGGGGCGGGCGTGGTTGACGATGTCGGTTCAATTGGGCTTTGCAGTGGGCGCATGTGCTTCAGCGATGCTGGGGTTAGCCGATCGCTGGCCCACCCATTGGTTTTTTGCCGGGGCGACGGCACTCGCGGCCCTCTGCACAGCGTTGATTGCGTTGTTTGCCGAGGGGCCGGCGCTGGCGTTGCCGTTGCGGTTTCTGACCGGCGTAGCGCTAGCGGGGGTGTATCCGGTCGGCATGAAGATCATGGCAACGTGGACACAGCGCGGGCGGGGGTTAGCGATTGGGGTGTTAGTCGGCGCGCTAACGATCGGTTCGGCTTCGCCGCACTTGCTCAATGTGTTAGGCGGAGTTGGCGATTGGCGGCGCACGCTGCTGTTGGCCGCCGGATTAGCAGCATTGGGCGGTGTGATGGTGGCGGCGGTGGTGCGGGAAGGGCCATTGCGGGTGGCTGCGCCGCGCTTTAGCTGGTCTCAGGTGGTTGACGTGGTGCGCGAGCGGCCCGTGTTGTTAGCGAATCTCGGTTATCTCGGCCACATGTGGGAATTGTATGCGGTGTGGGCATGGTTGCCGCTCTTCCTGTTGGCCAGCTTCGAGGTAAGTGGCGTGGCGGCGCATTGGGCTGGCTTTGCAGCCTTTGCCGCAATTGCTATGGGCGGTCTCGGTAGTGTGCTGGCCGGCGCGCTCGCCGACCGGCTGGGGCGCACCACGATAACGATTGCGGCGATGGTCATCAGTGGCGGATGCGCGCTGGTGATTGGCTTGGCGTTTGGTGGCAATCCGTGGCTAGTTACTGCCATTGCCCTGCTCTGGGGCTTGACCGTCGTTGCTGATTCGGCCCAATTCTCGGCGGCGGTGAGCGAACTCTCACCCGCCGGACGCACCGGTACTGCTTTGACCTTGCAAACCAGTTTGGGTTTTCTGCTGACCCTGATCCCGATCTGGCTGGTGCCGCCAATGGTGGCGCTGGTAGGTTGGCGGTGGGCGTTTGCCGGGTTGGCAATTGGTCCGGCGATTGGGATCTGGGCGATGGCGACCCTCAGGCGCTCGCCGGCAGCGGCGCGCTTGGCCGGCGGGAGAGGGTGAGTAGGAAGTAGCGGTACGTGTGCTACGATGGGGTAAGTGTGTCCGAATAGGTGTTGCAGTGAGACGGCAGGACTGATGACAACAAAGAAGAGGCTGCGATGGCGGTACTGGTGGCATATTAGTTGGCCCTTCTGCTGGTTTTTGGCTTTGACCATTCTCTGGACGTGGCCGTTGGCGATGCGGATGACAACCGTCTTGCTCGGCAGCCGGGCTGATCCATTGTTGCAGACGTGGATTCTGGCGTGGGATAGCCACGCACTGTTGCACCATCCGGCGCGCATCTGGGATGCGCCGATCTCTTTGAAATTCTCGGCGCAGAAGCGGGCACCGAGCGGCCGGTGATGCTGGCGCGCGGGACATTACCGGTATCTGCGGCGGGAGCGGTGGACGTAACGATCGCCACGCGCCAGCCGTAGGCGGCGTGGCTGAGCCAATCACGGGCTGCGGTGGATGGCCGGTAGATCGCTTACGTGATGCTCAGTCCTGACACTGATGGTATTCCAATTGCTCAATTTCAGGTGTGCAACGGTGAGGTTGTAACCGCGCAACCGGTGCCGCTGCCGTTGACAATCTTGCGGTGAAGCTACTCTCTTGTCAACCGGTAACGGGGGGCAAACCGAAGGCGTGCCCCCCGCTCCACCAAGATTACCGTTGGATCATCGGTACAAAGACCTGTCGTGGCGGAACGCCAATGGTAAGGCTGGTGGTGTACGGCGCTGCCAGCGTATTGTTGGCTATATCCTTCACCCCGGTGGTGACTGTCACGCGATAAGTGCCATTGCTCAAGGTTTCGCGCGGCATAATAGTGATCTGGTTGCTGGATGGCGTATACGAAACCCTGATCGGTACTTCGGTGCCATTGGCGCGCAAGAGCTTCACTGTGCCGGTCGTCACCGTCGTGCCATCGAGCGCCTCTGATGCGCCGAGCATAATGGCCGGCGCGAAGACGGGGCCAACGGTATCGGTATAGACCGGCGTCGTGCCGGCAACCAATCCGCTCGCATTGTTGGCTGGACTGCTCCAGAGGATGGTGGGCCGGGTAGTGTCGCCGCTAGCGTTGATGGTGATCGTGACTTGCGCGACGCGGCTAGCCACGCTGCCGCTGCGTACCCGGAAGGTAAAGGCATCGGCGCCAGCTACGTTTGCTCCCGGCGTGTAGGTGAGGTTCGGCGGGGCGCCGGTGAGGGTGCCGTGGCTTGGCTGATCGACGATCTCGTAGATCAACCCGCTCGCGCCGAAGCCGCTGAGCGTGATCGTCCGTGCCGTTTGGTAGTTGGTGGTCACGGCTTGTGGCACGGCGACCAAGGGATTCACGATATTGATCCACGTGTTGGTGGGTGTCTCTTCGCGTGCACTGGGGAAATAGACCGTTGCCTGCTGGACAACCACTGTTCCGGTGGTCAGATCGCTGCGCAGCCGCACCGTCATCGTTACCGAACCGGTCGAACCGATTTGGCCGTTTGGTGCTAGTTCGCCGATGTCCCACACCATCAGCCGTTGGTCGGGGTAAAAGGTTGCATTGCTGCCAAGTTGCAGCGTTGCCGGATCGAAGACCGGTGCGAGCTGCGCGCTGACAAAGACGCCATACGCGCGCCCGCTACCCATATTCTCATAGTCAATCGTGTAGCTCATCCACTGGCCGGGCACAACATCGCCGGCAAGACCGCGGATCTCGTTCGGGTCGTGGGCTTGGCCGATCAATTCTGGCCGGCAGTGCCCGCCGTTGGCGACATTGCCGCAACCGACGCCGGGAATGCAGCACTGGTCGAACGCGCAGGTAACGAATTGCGGCACGTTGCTGTAACAGCCATTGTAGCAGCGCCATACGGTATAGCTTGGCACGTCGAGCCAAGCATAGATGTTGTACCATGCAGCGTCACAGGTGATCTGATCCTGCTCGCAATCGTATTCGGTTGAACCGCCGGCGCATTTGCTGGCGCACTCGACGACGTCCATCATTTCACTAAGGATGGGGTAGATCTTCTCTACCTTTTTTATTTCGCTGAGAATATTTGCGGCACAGTTTGCTGTATCATCGACGGCGCCCGTTTCGAAAGCTTTGTAGCAACTAACCGCCGTGAAACCTGCCTCGATGATCGTTGACACCTTCCCGATCAGATTCTTGACAACCGCTTGGGTAAGGCAATTATTCGCGCAACAACCAAGGCCGCACGGACTTATCAAGGTTCCCGGTTGGGGGGCGTGGTTTGCGCTATCCCAACTTCCCCACATCCATTGTTCATCGGTAGCGCGATACCATTCGTACCCGCCGGCACCATCGGTGACTGTAAAGCGACCGGGGGCGAAGGTACTGGCGACTGCCTTGCTACCGTCGTAGGAGAGTAATTGGATGCGCCGGCTGGAACCGTCGAGCAAGATGGCTTGGGTATAGGTTTTGCCATTGTTGAGTGTAACGCGATCAGCTCGTATCCAGCGGAAGCTGTCAGCAGTGGCGGCGGTGAATAAGTTATTGAGCTGGCTAACGCTGGCGACGACACTGTCCCATTGGCTGCGGGTGAGCGATTGCTGCGCAGTGACGATCCTCGGGACGTATGAGAGATAAGGGGCCGGATCAAGCTTATCGTTGAGGTAATTCGTGCCGATCAGAAATGTTGCCGTATTATCAGCTTGCATATTGGGGATGCCCCAATCGTACTGCACGCGCACCCAGTGCTCGCCTTGCGTGCCGGGGGCAAGATCGCCGAGTTTCCAAAAGACTTGCTGGCGTTCCGGCCAATAGATGCCGCCGGCGCTGCTCTCGACATATGTGGCGAGGTACGGCAGGCGCACTAGCAACACTGCGTTTTGCACGGTCAAGTTTGTGCCATTTTCGTGCGTCACCCGGTAGTCAACCTGCTCGCCAGAGCTGACAGTGGTGGGGCCACTGGTGTTGAGTATCACGTAGGTGGGAGTAGGAATTGTTTGCTCGACCGTGCGGGTATCATTCCACGGGTAAAAAAGGACGCCATCGCTGACCAGATTGCCTTGACCGCTAGGATTGATGGTGGTATGGCGTGGGCCGCTGGCGTGCCCCCACCAGTTATAGCGGGCCAACACCGTTGCGGAGTCTTGATTCAGCACACCATATTCGCTACTGTTTTCGATCAAATTGTTAGTCAAAACAATCGTACTCGGTTGGTTTTGCACCATTACGCCGACCCGATTGCCAGTAAAGAGATTACGGCTAATCTCGTGCCGGCCAGTGCTGTTCGTGATGTACAGGCCAAAACGGTAGGCGCTGATGGTCGAATTGCGCAAGGTAAGATTACCGCTACCTAATTTGCTCAGACCAGCATTGTAAAAATCACCTGCATATTCGATGGTAGCGTACTCAAGGATTGCCGAACCAGCTTGTTGCACCTGAATGCCCTGCCAAGCCCCAGCCTCCCTATTGACGCCGGTGAACACAATCGGCTGCGTCGCAGTGCCGGCAGCGTTGAGCGCACCTTCAACAAACATCTTCTTGTAGTCGGCAAACTCCAAGCGTGTTCCCGGCGAAATGGTCAAGGTTGCGCCGGCTAGCACTGTAAAAGAATTCAAGACACGCACCTTGGCGCCGGTTGGCCCCAGCGTGAGGGTACGGCTCAAATCACCGCCGTTGATGCCAATATCGGCCAACCCATTGCCGGTGAAAGTATGACTCGTGTAAGTAAGCGGCATATTGATGGTATCTTGGTAGATGCCATATTCTGTGTTGTTCTGAAACGTACAACCGGTCAGCGTGATGGCACCGATTGGGCTTGTGTTGCCCACATTGTAAACCGCAAGACCCCAGCGATTGTTCGCGAAGGTTACTTGTTCAAGCACAGTCGTACCGGTTCGGTTGAAGAGGCGTAGTCCTTCGCCGGATGATTGGCGAATTGTCACATTGCGCAGAGTCAGATTAGCGGCGCCATCGGCATAGACGCTGCCGTAACCGCCGCCGTATTCAATCACAGCCTGCTCGATCTCGGCCGTGCCAGTGCCGCTCACGTCCAACTCGCGCCACCAGCCGGCTTCAGCGGTGCTGCCGGTAAAGGTGATGGGTTGGGCAGCGGTACCGATCGCGCGCAAGGTGCCTTGCCAAACACTGACACTGCCATTTTGGGAGAACACTACCCGCACCCCCGGTTCTATGGTTAGAGTAGCGTTGTTATCAATGCTCAGTGAGGCGACATAATACGGACTGTTGGCCAACGTCCATGTGGTGTCAGTGGTAATGTTGTAGCTATTGGCGAGAGTTGCCGGCGGTATATCGATTAATACTCGCAGTGCGCTGCCTGCTTGATAGTCCGGCACCGGTTGCGCCGTTGCAATCCCGGCTGACAGGCCGATCACGAGCCACAAACAGATGATCCCGCGCCAAAGCCGTTGTAGAGAGGGGCTAAACATGGCAGTGCTCCTTGTGATAATGGGGCGAAAAGGGGATCCTGCTTGACGCCTTGGGAAAGAGTGAGGCAATGCGGTTTGGTAGCGATACGGTACTCTATGCGCTATAAGGATTGGCCAGCGAGGGGAGATGCTGGAAGCGCGTTAGCAACCGGCAAGCCGGCGAGGCGCGGTCTCGTGAAGAGAGGGCATCATAGATAGTGTTAATGGACAAGTTAAATATTAGCCTTATTTTGTCATAAAAATTTGTATTGATAATAAAAAATTGTCAAATCATATTGAAAGTTTGACAACAATGTTTTTAATGGTTAATGAATTGTAAAATGTGAAAATTAGAACTCAAATAAGAAGTTTAACTTATACAAATCACATACATAATCTTAACCCATTGCTTATAAATGATGCATTGAATCGATACAAAAATTTT
>NZ_CALFBQ010000015.1 GCF_937951745.1 uncultured Chloroflexus sp. | reverse complement strand
CACCCCAAATCTTGGTATACTACCTAATACACCGTACCGTCCCCCGGAAAGGAGCGAAGCATGGCGGCGCGCCGGATTCTACTGACGCTGATTGGCCTGTTGAGCGTGATGATTCTGATCGGCAGCATCAGTGCCGGTGTGTTAACCATCTTGTTGATTACTCATCGACCGGTCGATCAGAAATTACTCGTGGTTGGGCCAGCCCGACGACTAGCCCTCGTTGATCGAAGTGGTGCGGCACAGGTGCTGGCCGATGATGTGAGCCCCGAACTGTTCCGTTATCCAGCGTTGGCGCCTGATGGTAGCCGGATTGCATACATTAGCCAAAACGGTAACGTCAGTGTATTGCGCGTGATTGATTTGCGGAATGGCGCTCGTGCTGAACTCTACCGTTCGACGACGAATCCGCCGCTCTATATGGTTTGGTCGCCTGACGGTCGCTACCTCTCCTTTCTCTCCAATCGCGGTACGGCTGGGTTAGGAATGCATGTCGTACTGGCGGATGGGTCGCGTCCGGCTGAGTTGGTCAGTGTGTCGCCGACGTCGCTCTATTTGGCGTGGCAGCCCGATAGTTCGTCTTTGTTGGTGCATATCGGCGGTTCAATCTTCGAGGATGGGCGCGTGGTGACGGTACAGCCCGGCCGCGCGCAGCCGCTGTACGAAGTGAACGACCCCGGCTTTTTCCAGACGCCGGCGTGGAGTGTTGATGGGCAGAGCTTCTTTTACGTTGCGCAGCCGCCAATCGATGGCCCGCCGGCAGTGGAAAAGGTTGAGAGTGTGTTGACGCGGGTGAAGGTGGGTGAAACCCAGCCGCAGGCGTTGGCCCGTGAGCCGCAGGCGGCGATTATCTTTGGCCGCTCGCCGCGCAGTGATGAGATTGCGTATACGACGGTCGGCCCCAATGGGTTTGGCCCGCTGAAGCTGGTTGGTCTCGACGGTAAGGTGGATACCTTGTCGGCACCGGATGATAACGTGGTGGCGTTCTTTTGGTCGCCGAACGGCGAGCAGCTTGCGTATCTGACGCCTGCCGGGCGGACATCAAATGGTTTGGTGCAGTTGCGCTGGCAGTTGGTTAACCGCACCGGCGGTACGTCGCGGACGTTGACGACCTTCGTGCCTTCACAGGAGTTTTTGGCCCAAATTAATTTTTTTGATGCCTATGCGCTCTCGTTCGATCTCTGGTCGAGCGATGGCCGGGCCTTGGTCTATGGCGCGCGTGATGGGGTGTATGTGCTGGATATTGGGCGCGGGATCGCCAGCCGGCGAAGCGATGGCGTGTTGGCGATGTGGTTGCCACCGGAGAGATAGGGAATGGGGAGGAGGGAATAGAAGGAACATTCCCTCCTCTCGGCTAACGCAGGGCGCGAATTACGAGATTGCTGAACGTTGCCGTGGTGGCGTTCTGTCCGGCGCGGGCCAGCAGACCGTAACGCGCGTCGGGCGGTGGGGTGGCGCTGGTGACGATGCTTACTACTTGATCGTTAATCCGCAATTCGATGCTCTGGCCTTCGAGCCGCGCGCTGAGACGGGTGCGTTCGGCGAGGATGATCGCTCCTTCGGCGAGGAGGGTGCGTTGCTCGCCGTTGCGTTCATCGCAACGGAATTGGCCGCTGGCCGGATTGATGACGAAGCTGACGTAGCGCTGCGGGCCGTTGAAACGCAGCATTAATCCGCCCCAATCCCCGATAACGCTTGCTTCTACTTCGATCATCATATCGGCCCCGATCGGTGAGGTGCGGAAAGCCCAAATGTCGCCGATGCCGGCGTTGGCTTGAATGCGATAGGCGCCATTGCTTGCACTAACGCTCCAGCCGTTGCCGCTGGTCGTGGGCCAGTCGCTGTTGGGGCCAAAGTCGGCCTGATAGATGATCGGTCCGCTGGCAGTGATTGTCGTGGGTGACGGCGCAGCGGGAGGGGTAGGTGCGGTCGTGGGTGACGGCGCAGCGGGAGGCGTAGGTGCGGTCGTGGGTGACGGCGCAGCGGGAGGCGTAGGTGCGGTCGTGGGTGACGGCACAGCGGGAGGCGTAGGTGCGGTCGTGGGTGACGGCGCAGTGGGAGGCGTAGGTGCAGTGGGAGGCGCGGTGGGGGGGCGGTTATCGATCTCTTGCACCGTCATTGCGCCCTGAAGTTGGCGCCAGCCGTACCAGCCGAGAAAGGTCAGCGTCAGGCCGCCTACCGCTGCCGTTAACAAGGTGCGACGCGAGATGGTTGGCTCGGCGGCAGTGGCTGGGGTTTGGTATTCTGCCTCCAGCTCGGCAATCAAGGCCGCGCAATCGCGGTACCACGGGTTGATGCGTTGCAGTTCGCGTAGGGTGGCCAACGCTTGCAATCGCCTGCCGGCGGCGAGATGCACTTGCGCTTGCGCGTATAACTCGGCTTGGTAATCACGTTGTACCGGCGTGGCTGGCGCCATTGACGATCGCCGCCGACGGAGATTCTGATACGCCTGATTGATCCGGCGCGCGCGGCGGGCTGCATACTCTTGCTCAGCGGCTGAGGCGCCGGCATACCGGTCAGGATGGTAGAGGCTGATCTGTTTGAGGTACGCCTGTTTGATGTCGGCAAATGACGCGCCGGGCCGGATGCCGAGGATGGCGTAGTCGTCAAGTTGTTCAAAATCGTCGTTCACGCAACCCCCTTTCGCGCCGGGCATTATAGCATGCCGCTAGTTTATGTGGTGGCAGATGTACACTGTCATTGCGCAATTGTTGATGGTACCATGACTAATGGTATTATGCGATGTGTTCGCTCATTGCAATCATTAAGGATGACCCTATGCCAAAGTATTGGTTGCTCAAGACCGAACCCTCTGTCTACAGTTTCGCCGATTTGGTGCGGGAAGGGCGCACAGTATGGGATGGCGTAGAAAACAATGTGGCCCTCAAGCACATGCGCGATATGCGTAGCGGTGATGAGGCGTTGATTTACCATACCGGCGATGAGCGGCAAGCGGTTGGCTTGGCGCGAGTGGTTAGTGATCCTTACCCCGACCCCAAACAGAACGATCCGCGTCTAATCGTTGTTGATGTGGTGCCGATCAGGTCGCTGGCACGCCCGGTGACCCTAGCGGCAATCAAGACCGATCCCTTCTTTGCCGATTTTGCGCTGGTGCGGCAAGGCCGGCTGTCGGTGGTGCCGGTGACGGCGCCCCAATGGGAACGGCTGCTGACGATGGCCGAGCCGGCGAACGTATAATGGCATCCGGTAAGTTGTGGTATACTTCACAGCACGAATGGGAATGTGCTTATCCTGATTGCCGGTTCGGCGTGAACGCCAGTATGCAGAGCTGTACATCATGCTCTGCTGGCGCAGGGTAGCGCAGTCAGCCAAAAACGAGTATTTCTTCCCCGTATTTGGATTGTCTCTTATTTGCTAGCGTGCGGTGACGCTGCCGTTATCGTGTGACTCGCCCGCTTCCCGTCCGGGAAACGGCTCATCTGGCATAAGAACAGTTGCCTGCATCTCTACAACATACTGCCGCCATTGAAGGAAGCAGGGAGCGCTGCAATGGAAGCAGCTACAATTCTGGTGGTTGATGACGAGCAACCAATTGTCGATCTGGTGAGCAGTTATCTAAGCAATGAGGGCTTTGTCGTCCATCGGGCCTTCGACGGGCCGAGCGCGCTGGCCCTTGCTCGTAACGTGAAACCCGATCTGGTCGTGCTGGATGTGATGCTGCCCGGTCTTGACGGGATCGAAGTGTGCCGGCAGTTGCACCGTGACACTTCGGTGTACGTGTTGATGTTGACGGCCCGTGCCGATGAGATCGATAAGTTGATCGGCTTGTCGGTAGGGGCTGATGATTATCTGACCAAGCCATTTAGCCCACGCGAGCTGGTGGCGCGGGTGAAAGCAATTTTGCGGCGCAATCGGGTGTTGCGTTCGACCGAGACGAGCCAGCGTCCGGTGTTGCAATTTGAAGGGTTGCTGATCGATCCCGAACGGCGTGAGGTCGAGCGCAATGGCGTGCGGGTTGATCTGACGCCACGCGAGTTTGATCTGCTCTACGCGCTGGCCAGTTATCCGGGGCGGGTGTTTACGCGCGAAGAGTTGCTGCAACGGGTATGGGGCCCCGATTTTGCTGGGATTGATCGGGTGGTCGATGTGCATATCGGCACGTTGCGCCGAAAGCTCGATGACGATCAGCACGGGACGCCGTTGGTGCAGACGGTGCGCGGCGTAGGGTATAAGTTTGTCGGCGGCGCGCGATGAAGAAGTGGTTGCATCAACTTCGCTGGAAACTGTTTATCTCCCATCTGATTATTGTCTTGATGGCGTATGTGGTGCTGTTGGCAGCATCGAATGTGCTGGCAAGCCTCGGGTTGACCGGTTTTGCGCCGTTGACGCTAGGTTCGGCGGCGGCAGAAACCGGACAATTAGGTGCCGGCACCACCAACGCGGCGCTTGAGTTGCAAGAGCAGGTGCAGTCGGTGATCCAGCAAGCATTGCTGATCAGCGGGTTTGGCGCGCTAGCTGCCGCGGTCGTGGTAAGCCTGTTTGTCTCGCGCCGGATTGTTGAGCCGATTCAAACCCTCTCGCACGTCAGTCGTCGTTTGGCGCAGGGGTTTTATCGCGAGCGCACGAGCATTCAAGCCGATGATGAAATTGCCCAATTGGCCCAAAGCGTCAATCAGTTGGCTGATGCGCTTGATCAAACCGAGCGCCGGCGTTTGGCGTTGCTGGCCGACGTCACTCACGAGTTGCGCACGCCGTTGGCAACTATCGGTGGGTATATGGAAGGCTTGGTTGATGGGGTGGTTTCGGCGAATCCGGCGACGTTCAACCTGATTTTACGCGAGACCCGCCGCTTGCAACGGTTGATCGAAGACCTCGAGCTGTTATCGCGAGTAGAAGCCGGTCAGTTGCCGGTGGTGGCCCGCGCTATCGATCTGCGTTCGGTGCTAGAAGCGCAGATTGCGCAATTTGAGCCGTTGTTTAGCAGTAATCAGGTTCATTTGTGCCTCGATGTGCCTGAATACTTACCGCAGGTTTGGGCCGACCCCGATCGGGTGGCGCAGGTGGTGATTAATATCCTTGCTAACGCCTATCGCTATACGCCATCAGGCGGGACGGTTACGGTGCAGGCGTGCGCTGATGATCATGAAGTGCGGGTGGCAGTGATTGATACCGGAATTGGAATTGCCGCCGAACATTTGCCGCATCTCTTTGAGCGTTTTTACCGGGTTGATAAATCGCGCGCGCGCAATAGCGGCGGTAGCGGGATTGGGTTGGCAATCGCGCGCCACCTGATTTATGCCCAAGGGGGCGAGATTTGGGCCGAGAGCGATGGTATCGGTAAGGGGGCACGGTTTATCTTTACCCTGCCGCTCGCTCCGCAGATGGCGGTTGTGCGAGTGGAATCGGTGACAACGGTTGATGGGGCATGAGCGCAAGTTTCTGGATTGGCCTCTTTCAGCTTTTTCTGGTGGTTGGCGGCGCATTGGCAGTGTCGCTGTTCATTATCGACCGCCTGTTCCCACCGGTGCGTCAGGTGCAAGGATCAGTGGAGTCGTACACTCCCCGGCCAACCCCGGTCACTCGCACGGCAACAGTGACGCCGCCACCGCTGCAATGGCCGCTGGCACCGGCATGGTTGTCGCAATACTGGCAGGAAAATCTGCGCTTGGTCGGCCCGCTGCTGATAATCTGGCTCTTGAGCGTAGTATTGCCAGTCGTCTTGGCCGAGCCGCTGAACCGGATCAGCGTCTTAACCGGATTTCCGCTCGGTTACTATATGGGTGCGCAGGGGACGCTGATCTGTTTTGTGATCCTGACCTTTGCCTATAACTGGCGAATGCGGTTGCTCGACCGGCGCTTTGGCATTGATCCGGCTGAGTCTGCCGAGGAACGACTCATTCGCCGGCGCTATTCAATGCGCTATCTAGCATTTGCAGCCGGTTTGTTGGCACTAATGGGGGTCTGTATTGCCCTCGAGACGTGGTTTGGCCTACCGGCGCACCTGATCGACTGGAGCTTCCTCGCGTTGGCGATTGGTCTCTATGCTGTGATCGGTATTCGCTCTCGCGCCGATACGCTCGATGCCTATTACGTCGCTGACCGCAAAGTGCCGGGAATCCTCAATGGCTTAGCCACTGGCTCAGATTGGATGAGCGCCGCTTCGTTCATCAGCATGGCCGGCGCACTCTATTTGCTTGGCTTCGAGGGTCTCGCCTACATCACCGGTTGGACGGGCGGGTATGTATTGTTAGTGCTGCTGCTCGCGCCTTACTTGCGCAAATTTGGCCAATATACGCTGGTCGATTTTATCGGCGCGCGCTATCCCGGCGCTGGCGCGCGCGTAATTGCGGCTGTGTTCAGCATTATCATCTGTTTTACCTATGTGACTGCTCAAGTGACCGGGATTGGCATCATTATGAGCCGGTTTCTCGGTCTGAACTATATGGTGGGGGTGATTGTCGGCTTGGCGGCGGTGTTGCTCTGCTCGTACCTCGGCGGCATGAAGGCGATTACGTGGACGCAAGGCGTACAGGGGATAATCCTCGTCTTCGCCTACCTTGTACCGGTGACGTGGCTAGCCTATAAGCTGACCGGTGTGGCGCTGCCGCAGGTGATGTATGGCGAGGCGCTGAGCAATATTGCGCAACTGGAAGAGGTGCAGGGCTTGCCTAGCTATGTCGCGCCGTTTAATGATTGGTCGATCTGGAATTATCTGGCCCTGAGTCTCTGTCTGATGCTGGGTACTGCCGGCATGCCCCATATTCTGGTGCGTTTTTACACGGTGCCGACCGTGCGTGATAGCCGGAGCAGCGTAGCATGGGCGTTGTTGTGGATCTGTGTGCTCTATTTGACTGCGCCAGCGTATGCGGCGTTTTCACGCTGGGAGATTCTTGGTTCGGTGGTTGGCCAACCGGTGGCCGAATTGCCAGAATGGACGAACCGATGGGCGAGTACCGGCTTGCTGACGATCGCCGATGATCCCGATATGGGTGGGAATGGCGATGGCGTGTTGCAGTATCAGGAGCTACAGATTGACCAAGATTTGGTGGTCTTGGCGACACCGGAAATTGCTGAGTTGCCGGCCACGGTGGTGGCGCTGGTTGCGGCAGGCGGTATGGCGGCGGCCTTAAGTACCGCCGATGGCCTGCTGATGGTGATTGCTTCGGCGGTGGCTCACGATATTTACCATCGCACGCTCAACCCGCGAGCTAGTTCGCGAGAGCGGCTACTCTTAGGCCGCTTGGCGATTCTGGCTGTGGCCATTTTGGCGGCTTTGACAGCGCTGCAACGGTTGGCGATCATTGTTCAATTAGTGGCATGGGCCTTCTCGTTTGCCGCTGCGACGATCTTTCCGGTGTTGGTCTTAGGCGTTTTCTGGCGGCGAGCGAATAGCCGCGGCGCGGTAGCCGGGATGCTGAGCGGTTTTCTTGTGACGGCTGGCTACATGGCGCTCACCTATGTTACGCCTGATTGGGCTGTCTTTGGTATCTCCAGTTCGGCAGCAGGCATTTTTGGTCTGCCGGTCAATTTTTTGGTGACGTGGCTGGTTAGTCGGTGTGGGCCGCCGCCCGATCCAGAGGTGTTGGCGCTCGTTGATTATGTGCGGCATCCGTAGCGGTGCTTTTCCAGTTCTCCTGCGAAGAGAGATGGAGAGCTGCAGGTTGCAGTCAGCAACAGATTAGTGGTGTTCCATCGAGCGTGCAGTGGCTGAGTAAGCTGCAACGAGGGCCAGCGGTGAGCAAAAGTGTCTATGTCACGCTTCTTGTCAATAGAAGAGTTGATTTTACAAACTGATGCGAGTGGCGCTCCGGTGCGTTTAGAGTATGTGCGGGGGCATCCGCGCTGGGAAGCGTTGCCTTCAAGCCGGCATCAGAAAGCGTTGCGGTACATCGAGCGCTCGGTACGACCGGTAGATGCTCATCTGATGGGTTGTGCTTGTTTTACGCTGGCGGACGTATTAATCCGATTCCCCGATCCTGATCGATCACTCAAGCGTCCAGATTTAGCTATCTTTTGCACGGAACCGCCGGACAGCGATGAGGCGATTGACATGACTCCGGCAGCGGTGGTCGAGGTGCTCAGTCCCGGCTATGAAGATAAGGATCTCGGCCCTGATGGGGCGCCTTTCTACCTTACGTATGGTGTTCGCGATGTTGTTGTCTTCGATCCGAGGCGGAAAACGGCTGTCCATTTTCAAGCCGGATCGGCGCCGGTGACGTGGCAAGGGCCGGCTACGGTTGTGCTGGCCTGCGGTTGTCAGCTTGAGGTGCCGGGTTAAGAAAGAGTGGACTCGTTGTTTCCGCCACTCCCTACCGGATGAGGGCTGGGGTGCGGGAATGCCCCTGTTCCCCCTCCTCTTGGGGAGAGGGCTGGGGTGCGGGAATGCCCATCATTGCGGAGGGACAAACCCTGCTGCTCCTCCATCAGCCGCGTGCGGTGGTGGAACGGGGCGGTATGCATATCATCTTATGAGGGCGTTGTCGGTAGGTACACGTCTGGGCGGGACGCACTGCTGGGTATCTCTACAAGACTCGATCTTTGTTGACCGTATTCCCCTCTTTCAGCTACAATTCAACGTACAAATACGCCAAAGGTTAGGTCAGACGGAGGCCAATGATGACCACCGCGCCACGTTTGTTGTGGGAACCGCCGGCAGAATTGCGCGAAAACTGCACGATGCGCGCGTTTATGCGCTGGCTTGAGCAACGGTATGGATTGCACTTCACCGATTACGATAGTCTCTACCGCTGGTCGGTTGATGAATTGGAGGCGTTTTGGGGAGCGTTGTGGGAGTATTACCAGATTAAGGCACACGCTCCTTACACCACTGTGTTGTCGAGTCGCGAAATGCCGGGGGCGCGTTGGTTTACTGGCGCGCAGCTCAACTACGCAGAGCACGCCTTTCGCCATGCCACACCTGACCGCCCGGCAGTGATTGTCGCCTCGGAGCGGCAAGCGCCCACGCCGCTGAGTTGGGAAACGCTGCGCGCGCAGACAGCGGCGCTTGCGCAGACTCTACGCAATGCCGGGGTGGGGCCGGGTGATCGGGTGGTGGCGTATGTCCCTAATACGCCTCACGCCCTGATTGGATGTTTGGCGACAGCGAGCCTTGGTGCGATCTGGTCAAGCTGCTCGCCTGATTTTGGCAGCCCTAGCGTGATCGATCGCTTCAGTCAAATTGCACCAAAGGTGTTGATTGCGGTTGATGGCTACCAGTACGGCGGTAAGCCATTTGACCGCCGGGCCGAAGTGGCGGCGATTCAGACCGCGTTGCCCAGTGTCGAGCTGACCATCTTTATTTCGTACCTCGATCCGGCGGCTGAGCCAGATGGGTTGCGTGGCCCGCTGCTGCGTTGGGAAGAGGCGGTGCAAACACCGACTGAGTTGGTGTTTACGCCGGTTGAGTTTAATGCGCCGCTGTGGGTGCTCTATTCTTCCGGCACCACCGGTTTACCCAAGCCGATTGTGCATAGTCAAGGCGGGATTCTGCTCGAACACATCAAGTCGCTCGACCTCCATTTCGACATGCGGCCGGGTGATACCTTCTTTTGGTACACCACGACCGGCTGGATGATGTGGAACTTCTTGATCGGCGGCTTGTTGGTCGGCGCTATTCCGATTTTGTACGATGGCAGCCCGGCTTACCCTGATATGGGCGTATTGTGGCGGCTAGCCGAGCAGACCAAGATGCGCTATTTTGGCACCAGCGCCGGTTACATTACTGCGTTGATGAAGAGTGGGATTGAGCCGGGAGCGCAGTTTGATCTCAGCGCGATCAAATCAATCGGTTCAACCGGTTCGCCATTGCCGCCGGAAGGGTTTGAGTGGGTCTACGACCATATCAAGCGCGATGTGTGGTTGGTATCCTACAGCGGCGGCACCGACGTGTGCAGCGGCTTCGTTGGCGGCTGTCCGCTCTTGCCGGTGTATAGCGGTGAAATTCAGTGCCGCATTCTCGGTTGCAAGGCCGAGGCCTACGATACCGACGGGCACAGTGTGATTGGGGTGATGGGTGAATTGGTGATTACCGCGCCAATGCCCTCGATGCCGATCTATTTCTGGAACGATCCCGATAACGTTCGCTACAAGGCCAGTTACTTCGAGCAGTACCCCGGCGTCTGGCGGCACGGTGACTGGATCGTGATCAACGAGCGGGGCGGGATCGTGATCTATGGCCGTTCGGATAGCACGATCAACCGGCAAGGCATTCGCATGGGCACCAGCGAGATTTACCGCGCTGTCGAGACCATCCCCGAAGTGCTTGATAGTCTGGTAATCGATCTGGAAGGTCTCGGCGGGCGTTCGTATATGCCGCTATTTGTTGTCTTGCGCGAGGGGGCAACCCTCGACGATGCACTGCGGCAACGGATCAAGCAGGCGATCCGCAACGCGCTCTCGCCGCGCCATGTGCCCGACGACATCTTCCAGATTCCGTCGGTACCGCTAACACTTAGTGGCAAGAAGCTGGAGGTGCCGGTCAAAAAGATTCTGATGGGTGTGCCGGTTGAGCGGGCAGCCAATCCCGATTCGCTACGCAACCCTGAATCGCTCCAGTTTTTTGTCGATCTGGCGCGCGCATTGGCTGAGACGGTCAATCGCGGGAGCGGATGATCGATGCAGATGTAGGGTATGGCTTTGCGATACTGGTGTCCCCTCCCTCCCAGCCCCTCTCCCACTGGTGCGGGAGAGGGGCGCTACGGTCTCCCGCGTTCCGATGCCTGTCCCTCAATCCACGCGGCTCCCCCTCTCCCGCCGTCAGGTGAGCGAAAGGGCCGGGGGGTGAAGCAATCGCCAAGGCGCAACGTAAGCAAAGATACAGAGGCGCTTCACGCAAAGGCGTCAAGAGGTGGAGGGAAGCGCCACGCCCTATGGGTCATTGCGAGCTGTTATTCGCTTTAACGGACGTCGCCCTCTGTATGAGGAGGCTAATCTTTTCGAGCAAATCGCGTGAACGGTACGGTTTGGGTAGGAAGTCAGTATATTGGTTGATCGGCAGCGGTTGGCTGGTAATCTGTTCGGCATTGCCGCTCATCAGCAACACCGGCAGGCGCGGTGAGTGGCGGCGAATGGCTTCAAGGAGTTCTAACCCATTCATGCCGGGCATTGCCAGATCTATCAAGGCGATATCAATACTTATCGCTGATTCGCTCAATAGGGTAAAAGCGGTGCGCCCGTCAACCGCTTCGAGTGTCACCATACCGGCTCGTTCGAGGATGCGGCTGATGGTTCCACGCACTGCCGCATCGTCATCGACAATCAATGCAGTGCCGGTAAGGATGATAGGCGTTGTCGCCACCGCAGTCATCGTCGGAGTTGTTGTATTCGCGGCCGGCAGATACACGGTAAACGTCGATCCTAGCCCCGGCGTGCTCTCGACCCGGATAGCGCCGTAATGGCGGCGCACAATGTCTTGCACAGCAGCCAGTCCTAGCCCGTGACCTTTCGGTTTAGTGCTGAAGAAGGGGTCGAAGATACGGCGCTGCGTCGCTTCGTCCATCCCGATTCCGGTATCGCTGACGGTGAGGGTGACGTATTTGCCCGCCGCAATGCTTGGTGTCAAGTTTAAGCGACGCAGATCGGTCGCGGTAAGTGTAGTCACGTTGGTGCTAATGGTAACCGTGCCGCTGCGCTCACCAATAGCTTCAATCGCATTGGTAAGCAGATTGAGCACGACTTGTCGGATCTGGCTGGCTTCGACTACAATCGCTGGCAAATCAGGCGCTAGATCGTAGGTAATCGTTACTTGGCTGCTGCGACTGGCCGGCAAGCGCAAGAGATTACCCATTTCGCGCACCAGCGCCGAGAGGTCAACGGATTCGAGCGAACGTTGGCCGCGGCCAGCGCATGCGAGCAATTGACTACACAATTCAGCGGCTCGTTGGGAAGCCTGATCGATAGCTGCGAGGTGGGGCTGCAATGCGTGGTTCGACGGCAGATCAAGCAAAGCAAGGCTGGTATGGCCCATAATACTGGTCAGCAGATTGTTAAAATCGTGGGCAATACCGCCGGCCAGCAAGCCAAGACTTTCGAGTTTTTGCGTTTGCAGCATCTGGGTCTCGATCCGACGCCGTTCTTGTTCAGCGTTAAAGCGTTCAATCGCTACTGCGAGCACATTGGCGACACTGTGCAGAAAGAAGATGGCCTCGGTATCCAACGGATGCTGCGCGTAAGCCAACAGCGCGCCGAACAGTCGCTCTTTCCCACGAATAGGCATACCGGCGCCATACATTGCCACATCGCCGATACGTTCAGCTAAGATTGGCGGCAACTGGTTCCAGCCGGGATGATCATTGGGCAGATCGCGGAACACCTCAGATGGCAACAGCTTCTCAGGCACATTGCCCCACTTTGCGCGTACATACGGTTGATGATCGAGATCGAGTTCAACCAGCTCAGTCCCGCTGAGGCGAAGGGTTTGCGCCGTTTGTGCCACAGCGGCGGCAAACAGGGTGTTAAGGTCAGTATTCGCTAGCGCTTCGCGAGCTAAGGTTGCCAACTGTTCTTGTCGCGCAGCGAGTTCGGCAAGACGCTCGTTGGCATGGCGCAATGGCGTCACATCTTGAAACGCGACGACGGCGCAGAGACCTTCAGGCAGCTCAATGAGCTCAGCCGCCAGTTGGGCAAAGCCGGAAGTGCGATCATTCCGCTGAAAACTAAACTCGACACCGCTGATCGTTCCCTGCTGTTCTAACGCTTCAGTGATAGCCGGCCAGCGCTCTGGCAACTGCGACCGGCTAAGCTTACGAATCGGTTGCTTAATAATCTGTTCGCTGCTCAACTCAAAAAACTCGCGGCAGGCCGCATTTGCATTCAGGATGAGTTCATCGTTGATCCGCACGATTAACATCGCAAACGGCGCCGAGTCGAAAAGCCGGGCTAGTTTCTCTTCCGAATCGCGGAGTTGCTTTTCAACAGTGCGTCGTTCATGAAGTTCTTTATCGGTTTCGCGTAATGACTGGCGAAAATGACTGATGAGCTGATCGATGATGTACGCCGAGAGTAAAAGATACAACGTATAGGTGACAGACCACGACAGTCGCGAGTGAGGGATCGGCAGCTGGGGTAACCAATCGGCAAGTAAAGTAAAGATGACGCCGGTAGCAATTGAAAGAATCGCGACGATCCATGCACCTCGTTGCCCGAATAGCATGCCGGCCATCACGACGACGGTGGGTAACGCTGCGAAAGCTGGCGCAAGAATACCGCCGCTGATCGTCGCTGAACCGATTAATATCAACCACAATGAACTAATGACGAGCAGACTTGCTTGCTCAACCCGTTGCTGGCGCAAGAGCCAGAATGCCGCAAGGAGCGCCGCTATCAGAGGCACGACAATAATCAGGCGCTGCGGCATGAGCGATGGGTCAATCGGGCTAAAGACAGTATAGCCTATGACGGAAAGGAGGGAGAGCCAGATTAGGAAGCGCAGTAATTTCGCGGTGTGTTGCCGTACCCGCTCAGTGCTTGGGGAGGATGGATCGGTGAAAGCAGCCATCGTTTGCTCCCGATTCGAACCTATCGTTAGATGAGATTCGCGCTGATCGTCGCCGATCCATCCATACTACATCCCAGTCATTACGTATCCTGATCGGATGACGTGCCAAGGCTATGGGCCAACGCCGTCCCGCTGAGCTGGATGATCGCCTCGCGCACCTCATCGGCGGCGGTTTGCCATGTCGCGCGCAGTTTCGGATGCGCTTTCAGATACAGCGGTTCGCCAAAACGCACGGTGACTTTGTAGGGGCGTGGAATGACCTTACCCTTTGGCATGACACGATTGGTACCGCCGACATAGGTCGGAATGACCGGCGTGCCGGGAAATTCGGCGATTAGGCGGCCCACACCGCTGCGGAAGGGGCCAATTTCACCGGTCTTGCTGCGCGTGCCTTCGGGGAAGAGCAAGAGGGCATAGCCCTCGCGCAGAGCGCGCGCAGCGTGGCGGAGCGGATCTTGGCCGCCGCGCCGGTCGCGGGCGATCGGAATGGCATTGAACAAAATGCGCGAGAGGAATTGCATGACCCCGCCTTGAAAGAAATAATCTTGCGCGGCGGCAGCGACGAAGCGAGGGCGTACTTCACGCGGCAAGACGGTATAAATGACGGCTGTGTCAGCATGGCTGGCATGATTTGAAGCAATAATGAAGGCACCCTCATGGGGAATGTGTTCAATCCCTTCAACTCGCGGCCGTACATAAAGCCGGACAAAGATCCGAAACAGGGCCGGCACGAAACGGGCCGCAACGTGGCGGCTGCGGTAGAGACTCATAACTTTTTCCCTACGATTATGACACCCGCCAGAATAGCAAAGCGGCGAGATATGCTGCAATAAAATCGGTGACTCTTCATCTATGCGGTATTATACTGTGCTGCGCCTCGCTTGGGGAGGGGATGGCTTCCTTTTCATCAATAGTTGGATCCGAAACCGTTTGACCGTAGCGCCGCACGGGATACGGCGCTACGGTATGCTTGCCCAAGACAGGTGCCCACTGCCCTACGAAGCCGTTTGTAACTGTTCGATCGCCTTAGCATCGTACCGTAAAATCGGCTGGCGAGCGGCACGCACTTCATCCAACCGTCGCACCGGCGCTTTGGTCGGTGCAGTGTGCAGCACCTCTGGCGTCTCAACCGCTTCGCCGGCGATCTGGCGCATCGTGGCGATGAAGCGATCGAGCGTCTGCTTACTCTCAGTTTCGGTTGGCTCGATCATCAACGCTTCCGGCACGATCAGCGGGAAGTAGATCGTTGGCGGGTGGAAGCCATAGTCGATCAGCCGCTTGGCAATATCAAGCGTGCGCACATCTTTGGGTGCGCCGGCAATTTGGCCGCGTAATACGACTTCGTGCATGCAGATACGATCGATCGCCTGCGGATAGATATCCTTCAGCATAACCCGCACATAGTTGGCATTCAGCACCGCAGCTTCGCTGACGGCGCGCAACCCAGCGGCTCCCATCGAGCGGATGTAGGTCCATGCCCGCACCAGCATACCGAAGTTGCCGTGGAAAGACTTCATACGGCCAATGCTCTTCTCGGGGGTGAAGAACTCGTATTTGCCATCGTCGCGCCGGCGCACACGCGGGCCGGGCAGGTATGGCGCAAGCTCGGCAGTGCAACCAACTGCACCCGAACCGGGGCCACCGCCGCCGTGCGGGGTGGTGAAGGTCTTGTGCAGGTTGTAGTGCATGAAGTCAAACCCCAACTCACCCGGCTTGGCGATGCCGAGGATGGCATTGAAATTGGCGCCGTCGCCGTACATTAGGCCGCCGGCCTCGTGAACGAGGCGGCAGATTTCAACAATGTGCTCTTCAAACAACCCCAGTGTGTTAGGGTTCGTGAGCATCATGCCGGCGGTGCGCGGTGAGAGTTTGGCTTTGAGATCGTCGAGGTCAACATTACCGCGCGCATCGCTCTTTAGTTCGATCACCTTCAAGCCAACCATTGCCGCTGTCGCCGGGTTGGTGCCGTGAGCCGAGTCGGGTACCAACACTTCGGTGCGCTGGGTATCGCCGCGATCGTGATGATACGCGCGGAAGACCAGAATACCGGTCAGTTCGCCTTGCGCGCCGGCAGCGGGTTGCAGGCTAACCGCATCGAAGCCGCTGATCTCGCCAAGGTAGGTCTGCAATTCATACATCAGTTGCAGGGCGCCTTGGCTCAATGATTCATCTTGCAGCGGGTGCGCGGCGGCAAAGCCGGGCAAGCGGGCGGCTTCTTCGTGCAGCTTGGGATTATACTTCATCGTACATGACCCCAGCGGGTAGAAGCCGGTATCGATCGAGTAGTTGCGCTGGCTGATACGGGTAAAATGGCGAATGACTTCCGGCTCGGTCAATTCGGGAAAGCCGGCCAAGTCATCTTGGCGCAACAACTCGGCGGGCAGCGGCGTGGTTTCAACGCCGGCAGCCGGCAGATTAGCGCCGATTTTGCCCGGTTGCGAGTAGGTAAAAATAGGCGGTTCTTCGTTATTCATTGCTCTGCACTCCATGGATTGGTTCATTAGGGGTGGCAATCACCGGCGGCGTATGCACCTGATCAAGTTGATCGGCGATGGCAAGCGCGAGATCGGCCCGCTCGCGTTCAAGCAAGAGGACCAGCCGGTAGGTCAAGAGGGCAAACTCGCGCACCTGATCGTACCGACGGTCAGTCGTTTCGTCGTAGGCCACGCCATAACCGGTGCGTAGGCCAAAATAGTCAGGATCGGCGAAGTTGAGGTGGAGGGTGGCGTGATCCCATGCCGGACGCCATGTTTGGGCAAAGCCCCAACCGACCACACCAACCAGCCGCCAGTCGCGTTCCCGCCGGCGGACGATAATCCGGCGCGGGTGTAAGTCGCCGTGGACGAGGCAGGCCGGGCGGCCAGTGGTCGTAATCCAACTGGCGAGACGGCCTTGCAGCCATTCGCTCTGTTCGGCAGTGAGGCTGCCTTGCGCTACTGCGTCAGCCGCTGCCGCTGCTACCCGCTCGCGCAGGTAGGCGACATCAGCGGCAAGCATAGCCGGTTGTTCGGCAGGAGTTGGCAAGGCTTCGGCGCGCAACTGGCCGTAATACGAGGCCAGATAGCTATGCACGCGCGCCATGACGCGCGCCAGTGCCTGCCCAATGGCAAAGCGTGATTCTTCGTCGATGGCAGTGATGATCTCGGACAGCGGCGTGCCGGCAAGGTAGCTCAAGGCCAGCGCCGGCGGGTCATCGCCACTGGCCGCAGCTTCACCGACCACGCTCGGCAGCGGCAAATCGATCTCGGCTTGCAGCGCACGTAGTGCGAGCGCCTCGGTACGTAGCGCTTCGCCGGCCCAGCGATCGACGCCAGCCGGCAGACGGAGCACAATCTGCCGGTCGTTGAGCGTGACCAGCAGGCTCCGCGCGCCAAGCGGTGCAGCATCACGCACCCGCGCCCCCGGTAGGATGCGGGTGACTATGCGCTCGATCTGATTGGGTGAGACTGCCTCGATCATCGGGTTGACCTGAATTGATGTTGCCCCCTCCCAGCCCACCTCACAGGGGGGCGGCCTGTGACCCACTTCGTCATATAGCGGCTAATACTTCCACCAGCCGGTTAATCTCGGCTGGCGTATTCATTTCCGTGACGGCTACCAGCATCGCGTCACCGAGTTGTGGCTCATCGGCGCTGAGGTCGTAGCCGCCGATGATACCCTGCTCGCGCAATGCCGCATTGATTTCAGCCACCGGTCGCGGGCACTGCACCACAAATTCGCGGAAGAAGGGCTGATCAGCGAGCACGCGATAGCCGGGCAGAGCGTTAATCCGCTTGGCGGCGTAGTGGGCGCGCTGGTAGGTAACTTCAGCCACCATCCGCATGCCGCGCTTGCCCATCAGCGACATGTACACTGCCGACGCGAGCGCCATCAAGCCCTGATTGGTGCAGATGTTGCTCGTCGCCCGTTCGCGGCGAATGTCTTGCTCGCGAGCGCGCAGGGTAAGGACATAGGCCATGCGGCCATCAATATCTTTCGTCACGCCGACGATACGCCCAGCGATCTTATGCACATACTTCTGGCGAGTGGTAAAGATGCCGAGGTACGGGCCACCGAAGGCCAAGCCCAAGCCAAGCGACTGCCCCTCGCCGGTGGCGATGTCGGCCCCAGCTTCGGCAGGGGTTTGGAACAAGCCGAGCGCGATTGGGTCGAAATGAACCGCGAGCAACGCACCGCGAGCCTGCACCTGTGCGCCGAGACCACGTAAATCGTGCAACCGGCCCAGAAAATCAGGGTTCTGCACAATGAGCAGCGCGGTCTGATCATCAACGCGTGCTAACGCATCGGCAATCGACGATCCCGGCGTCTCGTCACCGACAATCTCAACATCGAGCCCTTGCAGGTAGGTGCGCAATACAGCCCGATATTGGGGATGAACGCCGCGCGCTACCACGATTTTGCGCCGGTTGCGCAAAACGTTAAGCGCCATAATTGCCGCCTCGGCTAACGCGGTCGCGCCATCGTAATGCGAAGCGTTCGCGATCTCCATGCCGGTCAGGGCGCAGATGAGACTCTGATACTCGAAAATGGCCTGCAAGGTACCTTGGCTGATTTCCGGCTGGTATGGGGTGTACGCAGTGTAAAACTCGCCGCGGCGCAGAATCTGGTCAACTGCCGCCGGTACAAAATGGTTGTACGTGCCTGCACCCAAAAAGATGCTATACCGGCGGGCATGGGCGTTCAACTCGCTCAACCGGTTCAGCTCCGCCATCAGCTCCGGTTCCGACAATGGCGGTGGCAGATCGAGCGGCGGGAAACGATGGCTGGCCGGCACATCAACAAACAGGTCTTCAATGCGCTCAACTCCAATTGCTTTGAGCATTTCTTGCCGGTCGGCATCGGTAATCGGAATATAGTGAGTCATGCGTAGTTCCATCTAGACTATCGGTATCCCAGCGGTTGCGTTGTTGTTCGGTTGCGCCCCTCCCGGCAATGTTTTAGTGCTGTAGCAGGGGCGCTGCGCACCCGCGCAATGACGTTCGCCATCTGCCTAATGATCGATCTCGGCTACCAACGCAGCATACGCCTCGGCATCGAGCAATTCCTCGCTCTCGCCGGTTGGTCGCACCCGCAGCATCCAACCTTTGCCGTAGGGATCGTTGTTAATCGGTGACTGATCGCTCTCAAGATCTGTATTAACTGCCACTACCTCGCCACTGACCGGCGCATAGAGATCCGAGCTTGCCTTGACCGACTCGACTACGCCGAAGCTTTCGCCGGCAGTGACGGTTGCGCCGACGGCGGGCAATTCTACGTAGACCACATCGCCAAGCGCGTGCTGGGCATAGTCAGTGATCCCGATCACCACCTCATCACCTTCGTAGCGCACCCACTCGTGGGTTTTGCTGTACCGCAGATCGGACGGAGTGTTGTAAGCCATGTCGAACTCCTCTAGCGCTTGTAGCGCGGCTTATAGAAGGGCATCTTCACGACGCGCGCGCGAACGGGTCGCTCGCGCACGATAACATCAAACTCACTACCTTCGCTGCTGAGATCGGTGGGTACGTAGGCCATACCGAGCGGGCGGCCAAGGGTTGG
>NZ_CALFBQ010000014.1 GCF_937951745.1 uncultured Chloroflexus sp. | reverse complement strand
CGCACCACTTCCACCCGTGACGGCAACGAAGGCTGCGCGCCGGCACGGGTCACGGCTAGCGCGCCAGCGGCATTGCCCCACCGCACGGCTTCGCGAGGTGGCTTGCCTTCGGCCAGCGCAACGCAAAACGCGGCCACAAACGCATCGCCGGCAGCTACCGTATCGACCACTGGCACCTGAAACGCTGGTAGCTGCACCAGTTGATCGGCGCTCATTAGCAGTGCGCCGGCTTCTCCCAGCGTCACTACGACATTCTTTACCCCTTGTTGGCGTAGCTTCGTGATCGCTGCCGCCAGATCAGTTTCACCTTCGGCCAGTGTGTGCAATTCCGGTTGGTTGGGCGCAAGGTAATCGAGTTGGGCCAGCAGCTCAGCCGGTAATGGGCGGGCCGGCGCCGGATTGAGAATGACTTTCACCCCATATTTGCGCGCGAGGCGCGCCGCTGCTATCACCGCCTCCAACGGGCATTCGAGCGGCATCAACAGCGCATCCGCGCCGGCAAAGATGGTTTCGGCTCGCTCCACATCAGCTTCATTTACCTGCATATTGGCCCCCGGCGCCACCACAATCGTGTTTTGTCCGCGTGCGTCGAGCGTGATCAGTGCTACGCCGGTCGGGTGGTTCGGGTCGCGCTGGATGAAGGTCGTGTCAACCCCGTCATTCTGAGCGGCGGCGAGCAACGCCTCGCCAAACGCATCTACCCCGACCCGCCCGATCATGCGCACTCGTGCGCCGAGTCGGGCCGCTGCAACCGCTTGATTTGCCCCTTTGCCCCCCGGAAAGGTTTGAAAATCGCTGCCAATCAGCGTCTCACCGGGTTGCGGGTGGCGCGGCGCGCGCACGACCAGATCCATATTCAGACTACCTACCACAATGATTGTCGGGGTCATTGGCATGCTCCTCCTGATTGGCGCTCGACCAAGCTGGTCGCGACGAGATGGGTGCGCGCTGGCAGGCGATGATCCGCGATCCGCTCAAGGAGAAATTGCACCGCGGCTTCAGCCAGTGCAGTTTTGTCTTGGCGAATGGTGGTGAGCGGCGGATTGGCGTATGAGGCAAGCTCAATATCGTCGAACCCAACTACCGCGCAATCTGCCGGGACGCGCAGACCGGCTTCAGCTAGCGCGCGCAATGCGCCGAGCGCCATCATGTCGTTGCAAACAAATAGCGCCGTGGGCGGTGGGTTGAGGCGCAACAGTTCATATGCGAGCGTGTACCCTGAGTGCGGGTGAAAATCACCGCGCCGAATCAATTGTTCGTCAAGCTCTAGGCCTGCTGCGAGGAGCGCTTGCCGGTACCCGACTACCCGCTCTGCACTGGGCGTCAGGTGCGATGGGCCGGTAATGCAGCCAATCCGGCGATGACCACGACTCAAGAGATACCGGGTGGCTAGCAATCCGCCTTGCAAATTGTCAGTTAGCACCGTGTCAACCTGAAGGCCGGGCAGTTGCCGGTCAACCACGACTACCGGCAGCTCTAACCGCAACAGCTCTTCTAGTGAAGGGCTTTGATCGCCAGTCGCAACAAAGATTAGCCCATCAACTTGCTTCTGGACAAATACATCAACATAGACTTGCTCGCGGGCGAGATCGTTTTCGGTATTGCCGAGAATGACGTTATACCCGGCGCGAAAGGCGGCATCTTCAATCGCGCGCGCGACTTCGGCAAAAAAAGGGTTGGCGCTGTCGGGCAAGATGAGGCCGAGGGTGCGCGTTTCCCCCCGCCGCAGCGAGCGAGCGAGCACGTTAGGTCGGTAATTCAACTCGGCCATCGCTGCCAATACCCGCTCGCGCGTTTCTGGTGCGACAAAGCGGGTGTTGTTGATGATGTGCGAGACCGTTGAGGGTGAGACGCCGGCTCGTAACGCTACTTCGCGGATTGTGGTCATATTTGTTTCGCAATCGTTTGCGCAATCGTTTGCTCGCCAGTATAACTGATCATCGGGCCTGAGTCAATAACTATTTGGGCTGAGCCATTCCTGCGCCTTTAGCGCCCGCTGTGGTCAGAAACCTTTTCGTTCTCCGCGCCCTCTGCGGTCAAAAACCGCCGCGCCCTTCCCCAGTGGGGGAGGGATTGGGGGCATCGTCAATGCTCAGAAGGAGGCAAAGTCGTAGGATGCTCAACGCAACGCCGCAAAGGGCGTAAAGCACGTGGTGGGGACGGACGAGGAGGGGCGAGTGGGGTGCCCTGTTTACCCTCCGCGTCCTTCGCGCCCTCTGCGGTAAAACGCCCGGTACCCTCTGTGGTGAAAAACGGTCGCACGCCGGGCTATGCACCCATCACGCCTTTGCCCGCTCTCGCAACTCCAACAATCGTCCGCTACTAATCTGTTCGAGCTTGCGGGTGAGGCGGTCGCCACCTAGGATGAGTTGTACCAGTGCCTGATGTGGAATCGCAATCAGCTCAAGCGGGGTGATGGCGACGACGCTAGCGATTGGCAAGGTGCCACGCAGCAGCTCCATCTCGCCGAAAAATTCAGCCGGACCTAAGCGAGCCACTAATCGCGCTGGCCCTTTTGGCCCGTGCTCGCTCTCTTCTTGGCGTAGGACTGCCGCTTGACCGTTGACAATGACGTAAAGTTTCCCGCCGGGGCGTCCCTGTCGGATGATAACCTGCCGTGCTGCAACGGTGATGTGCTCGGCAGAACGAGCCAGCTCGCGCAGTCTGGCGCGCGGCACGTCGGCTAGCAGCGGTACCCGTTCGAGCAGCCGCATCCGAGCGAGCAGTTCAGCGCCTTCAGCAGTGTGTGGCGCTGCTTCGCGCAGCATGCGCTGCAGTTCATTCGATGGTAAGTATAGAAGATCGCTTTCAATGCTTGCGCGATACTCGCAGTCGGTTACCTCTTGCCCTTGCAGCTCACCAAAGTAATCGCCGCGGTGAAGCTCACGAACCACTTCTCCATTCCGTTCGAGAATTTCACCCGCTTCAATCACCCAAATCCCACGCGGCGGTTCACCGGCCCGTAGCAAGAGTTCACCAGCAGCTACTCGTTGTGGTATAAACGCCGCTGCTAGCTCGTGCAACTCTTGGTCGTCGCAGGTGGTAAACAACTCAATTTGGCGGAGCAAGCGCACGCGGGCTTCACGGGCATCACCAAACGCGCGCGAAATGTCGTGTGCCCATGGCATTTGTGCCAGACAATGCCGATCGAGCGCTTCACGCTCTGGCCACGGCAGTGCATCATACGCTGCCAGCAAGGCACGCTGGGTAAACGTGCGTCCGGCAAGTTGTTCAAGGGTTGCCACGGCGTAGCGCAAGATTTCGGCGTAACGCGCTGCTTGAACATTGAGCGGGAGCGCTAGTACGGTCGGGCTGATCCGTACCTGATCGCGGTCAAAGGTAATTTCCCAGTTGGCAGTGGCTGCGAGCACGTCCATCCGATTATCGAGGGCTCTGGTGCGTTGGGTGCCGTAATTCCCGCGTAATAAGCGATATAGCCCGATGTACATATGGCGAAAGGCATCCTGTAAGCGCACGGTTTCACCTAGGGCAGGTTGCAAGGGCCAATTCAGCCCACTGAGGCTGATTCCGCGCAAGGTTACAAGGTGCGTTGCCCACGCTGCTGCCCATAGTCCGGCTGCCAATACGAGAAGTGTGAGCGTGAGCGGCGTGTTGCGCCATGTGGGTAACAGTTCGAGCAAATAACTGCTAATCTGGGCGAGAATGCCGAACCAGAGCAATAACCAGCTCCAAAAGAGCCGGGCATCGCGCAGACTGATGAGCAGCGGCAAGAGCAACGCCTGCCCGATCACGCCGCTGTAGATCGGGACAGCGGCGATCAAGGCCCACAACGGGCTATATTCGGGGTGCGCTACGCGGATGATCTCGGCGGCAATGGCGCCAGCAGGAAAGGCAAGGGTGAGTAGGAGGGCGCTCGCGATCAATGCACTGCTGCGCTGTTGGTGGAGATCAACATCGAGCAGAGCAACAAAACCGGCGAAGAGTAACAGTGCGTAGCCAACGATTTCTATGCCCGACCAGAGGCGTGCCGCATCGGGTGCGATGAGATACCCAGCTTGTGCAATCAATTCGATGACACTGATGATCAAGAAGCTCGCTAATGCCCGCCCGATCCATGCGCCTTCATAATCGCGTTGCAAGTACCACTGTGCAATCACTGCTGCTACCCACAGCGCCGTTAGCAATACGCCGGTTTCTAAGCTTAGGCCGAAGCGGAGTGGCAACAAACTCACGGCAAGTGCCAACATTCCGAATGCGCTAGCAACAATTACCGGATTCCGTGCATACCCCCGTCGCGCTAACCACGTCGCGGTAGCTTTGACTAGGCCCCAACCGGCCAGTGCTATCCCGATCATCAATGGGGCAATGACCAGTCCGAAGAGCCCAATAGCGAGCAGTTGCCCAATCCAGCCGCCTGACCAGAGTTCGCTCGCCATACTTGCAAATTGGCGTTGCCAGAAGAGTGTTGCCATCACAATTGCAATGCCGGTATAGGTCGCGCTCAACAGACCGTATCCGGCAAAGATCCGCTCTTCACGGTTCAGTGTCGTACCGGCGCGCAGCTTTTGCCAAAATGGGCCGCCGATAAAGGCGAGCGCCCGGTTGCGTAGATTCGGCAAGCGTAAGGCGTCAACCAGAATGAAATAGCCATCGAGTTCGAGCAGCGGGTTGAAGTTAAATAGTGCGGTCAGATACGAAGCCGTGGCAATCCGGCGCATCCACAGGCCGCCCATGGTGTCTGGCGCGGCCCATGCGATGATCGCGGCAATCGATCCGATCAACAAATCGCAGAGCGGGCCAGCTAGCGATACCAGAATGCGGGCATAGCGCGGCGCAAGCCAAATGTCACTCGTATCGACAAATGCCGCCGGCATGCCGAAATAGAGCATAATCCCTGCTCGCGGCACATGCCGGCCAAAGTGTTTCACCGCCAAGCCGTGGGCGATTTCGTGCAAGGTGAGCGTGATGAACAGCGCGATGCCCAACATCAGAAAGTCGAGCGCAAACTGTTCGCCGCTGATGAGGTCGCTGCCGCTCACGCCCGGCAAAAAGTAGCAGATCACGCCGATCACGGTGATGATACCGAGCAACCCGGCAAAGAAGCGATTGAAGAGCCAGCGCCCAACCCAGCGGTAAAGTGTGTCAAACAGCGTATCGGCGCCGCTAAATGAAAAACTGCGTCCATGAGTAAGGCTAAGGAGGCGTTGGCCCAAGCCCTCTGCTGTCCGCTGTTCGAGTTGGGTGCGCAGACGCCGGTAGATGCCGGTTGGCGTGTCGCTTAGAAATCCCTGCGCGCGCAGCGTCTCGACCAAGCCGGCGATGGGCAGCAATTGCTTGAAACGCAGAAAGCCCATCGTCGCTAGTTGGGCAATAGTGCGGCTACCGTCCATCGCTTGCCAAATCTCGCGCTCGGCAGCGCTCAGGCGCAGGTAATGCCCGCTCGGACTGCGCAACACCGTCACTTGCTGGCCGCCTTCGTTGAGCGTCTCTTCGATCACCCCCTCGATCCGCTGGGGCCGGTATTGGGCCGGGTCGGCGCGCTGGCGCAACATACTCCATACGCCGCCTTCGCCGTCCGGCTGATTAGCTAGCCGGCGTTGCAGGTTTTGGTAGAGGACGCCACGCTGGTTGATCTGAGCGGTTGCCTGCTCTGCCAGCTCAGTCCAGAAGCGATGTTGCGGGCGTAAGATTTGTGCCATGCCGGTGCGAGGAATTTCTACGTGCGAATCAGCTCTTTATTGTGATGAACGTCCAATCTGTGTTGTCTTTACATCATAAGAGGGAAGCCGTGATTTGCCAAACCTATTTTGTCCGTTTGTCCTTGCGCGAGCGCCGAGCGCCCGAAGCAAGCTCCTGCTCGCGCGACAGGATTGGCTGAGCGGGTGAGTTCAATCCGCGCCGGGGATTGCTTCGCCGCCTCTGGCGGCTCGCAATGCCGTCCTCACCTATCCTTTTGCGCGAGCGCGGAGCGCTCGAAGCAATCTCCCGCTTCAGAGGGATCGATCGGCTGACACAGGGCAAAGGGGACACGGACGCCACTGATCAGGACAGATGTACAGGTTTGGAAAGGCGCGGGGCGTATCTCTCACAGCACGCTTCTGCTTCAGCGGTGGCAATCCCTGCTATGGAGTACGGCAGTCTAACTACCACACTCCATACTTGTGCGTAGCGCGGTTTCTTACGCTTGCAGCAGGGGGGCCGGGAGGGCCATAACCCTACCCTTTCACCCTCACCCTCGTCTTCGCGCTCGCTGGGGCGGGTACGAGACGCTGCTGCGTTCCGCTTGAGCAATGTCGTGGTTGCCCACCACGCAGTCCCCCTCTCCCGCTGTCAAGAGGGAGCGGTGGCCGGGGGTAGGTCATCAGCCCGCGCAGCGGGCTTCGGCGTGGAAGTTCAGGGTCGGGTTCTCTTCTCAACGGAGCGCAGGCTATGGCTCGCTAACAACAGGTTGCGGGCATGCACCCTCTCTGCTGCTCTGCATAACTCATAACCCAGCATTGACAGGCTTGCTGAACATGGTACGATGCTAGTATGAGCACTAAACGCATTGTCATTACCGGAGCGACTGGCTTAATCGGTCGCAAATTGGTCGCCGAACTCCGCAACGATTACGAACTGGTCATCTTTAGCCGCGATCCGGCACGTGCCCGTTCTGCACTGCCCGGCGCTGCTGAATACGTGGCATGGCAACCTGCTGAGCAGGGGCCGTGGTTTGCCAACATCAACGGTGCTTGGGGTGTTATCCATTTGGCCGGTGCGCCGATTTCGTCGGGTCTGCTCGGTATGCGTTGGACACCCCAGTACAAGGCCGAGATCCTCAATAGTCGTGTGATCGGCACACGCGGGATCGTCAATGCGATGGCCGCGGCGCAGCAGCGTCCTACCGTGTTTGTCAGTGCCTCGGCAGTCGGCTACTACGGCTTTTATCGCGATAGTACCCCGCTCGACGAGAGTGCGCCAGCAGGGCGTGATTTTCTGGCGCAGGTGTGTGTGGCGTGGGAAGCCGAAGCGGCTAAGGCCGAGGCGTTGGGAGTGCGCACCGTTATGATCCGCACCGGTTTGGTGCTAGATCCAAATTCAGGTGCGTTACCGCAGATTATGCTCCCGTTTAAGCTCCTCATTGGCGGCCCGATTTTGCCCGGCACGCAGGTCTATCCGTGGATCCATCCGGCTGACGAGGTTGGCTTGATCCGTTTTGCACTTGAAAATGAGCGCGTGCGCGGGCCGCTTAATGCTGCTGCGCCGAATGCGCTGGCCAATCGCGATTTTGCCGCCGTGCTCGGTAAAGTGCTCGGTTCGCCGTCATGGTTGCCGGTGCCTGAGTTTAGCCTGCGCCTCGCCCTCGGCGAGATGGCCGATCTGGTGGTCAATGGCCAAAACGCTGTGCCGCGCAAGGCGCTTGATCTTGGCTATCAGTTCCAATTTCCTACCCTCGAACCGGCCTTGCGCGATCTGCTGAATATACCGCATTGAGATTGTAATGCACAGACAATCGAGGGGTGTCTGTGCGTTATAGCGGACATCCCGATCGAATCTCATCAACTTCTTACATGCTTCTAACCCAAGATTAAAATCGGCGCACCATGATACCCTCAGCGATGGCGATGGGTGTCGCCTGAAGCAGAGGAGGTTTCATTATGAATGTCAATCGGTTGGCATTGATCTTTGTCTTTTTGCTTGGCATCTTTATCGGTGTCGCCGGTAGCGGCGCGGCTGGCGGTGTCGTTGGATACCTCGTCTCGCGCCAAACCGTCGCGCAGGTCTCGGCGACGGTGACCTCTTTGCGGAATCAACCGGTCGTGGCGACAACCAACAGCGCCGCTGCGCCCACCCAATCTCCGGCAGTATCTGATACAGTGGTCGTCAGTCTGTCGGATGCAATGGTTGAAGCGGTGAAGCGGGTCGCTCCAGCAGTGGTGACGGTGACTGTCGAGAGTAGTACCGGTCGTGGGAGTGGCAGTGGCGTAATCATTAGCAATGATGGGTACATCATTACCAACAACCACGTCGTCGAGGGTGGTCGTCGCTACTTTATTCTCTTTGCTGATGGTACGCGCCGGCAAGCTACGTTAGTTGGCACCGACTCGCTCAACGACATTGCAGTGCTGAAGGTTGACGGTGAAGTGCCCGGTGTGGCGGTGATTGGCGATTCGGCAGCGTTACAACCCGGTGAGACGGTGCTAGCGATTGGTAGCCCGCTCGGTAATTTCCGCAATACGGTCACTGCTGGCGTGGTCAGCGCGCTCAACCGTTCGGTCCCCGGTAGTGGGATGGAGGGGTTGATCCAGACCGACGCTGCTATCAATAGTGGCAATAGTGGTGGCCCGCTTATTAATCTCAAGGGTGAAGTCGTTGGTATCAATACCTTGGTTGTGCGCAACGATTTTGGCTTCGGCACAAGTGCGCCGGTAGAAGGTTTAGGCTTTGCTGTGCCGAGCAGCATCTTCTCGAATGTGGCCGATCAGATCATCCGTACCGGTCAAGTGCGCTATCCGTTCCTCGGCATTACCTATCTGATGATTGACGGTGAAGTGGCGGCGCAGTACAATTTGCCGGTGCAGAACGGTGCATTTATCAATCCCGGAATCAATGGTCAATCGGCTGTACTGCCCAACACGGCCGCTGCACAAGCTGGCTTACGCGAGGGTGATATTATTACTGCCGTGAACGGCCAACGCCTCGATGCCAATACCTCGCTGCGCCAATTGCTACTGCAATATCGCCCCGGCGATACGGTCGAATTGACCATCCTGCGCGACGGCCAAGAACAGAATGTGACGGTAACGTTGGGCGAACGACCGAGTAATCTGCGGTAAAATCCTTTTGGAGCCGCCCGGCGGTGCGGCTCCAACCCAATGCCGTCACCGGTTATCATGCATCGGTATGGCAACCGGTTTACTGCCCCCATCCCGCTCGCCGCAACCGGGCAACAAATTCGCTCAACAGCAGGGCGGTCGCTCCCCATACCTTGTACCCGTTGAGGGCAAAAAACGGCACCCGCATCCGGGTACCGCTCCGTTCCCAAATCTCCTCACGTACTGTCGCCAGATCAAACAGCGCAACGAGCGGTACCGTAAACACGCTCTCGACCTCTTCCGGGTCGTGGTTCGGCTCAAACGAGGTTGAGTACGCGCCCACGATTGGCGTCAGGTAGTTGTTGCTCGGCGGGATGTAGAAAGTGGTGAGCGCGCCAAGCACTTCCACCCGCCCCGGATCAACCCCAATCTCTTCGTGCGCCTCGCGCAGCGCCGCGCCGGTAGCGCCGCCGTCGCCGGGATCGATCCCGCCTCCCGGCAACGAGACCTCGCCGCGATGGGTGGTGACGCGGCTCGAACGCACCGTTAACGGCAAGTACAATTGATCGTCGTGTGGAAAGAGGAGCAGCAACGCCGCCGATTGGCGTGGCGTGACTCCCGGTGGCGGCGTAAATGGCCGCAACGGTGCGCCATCAAGCCGACGCAATACCAGCATCTCTTCGAGCGATGGCTGCGGCCCAGCCAGCGCCTGCCGGATCAATTCAATCTGTGTGCGCCAATGCATAACGCTCTCCATCGTCGGAATGATTGTTCTCTATTGTACTGCGTTCTTTCCCTTCGCTCACTCTCCGCTTGCCGTCTCTGCCCTTCTCCGCTACAATCCAACCATCAGCACCAGTATTTCCCACGAGGAGGCGCGCGTGTACAACTTGCAAGAACAGATTCAGGCCGACCACGACTACTTAATTCATCCGCTGGCCCATCCAACTGCACACCAGAACCCCAAAATCTGGGTGGCCGGACGCGGGTCGATCATCATTGATGCCGAAGGACGCGAATACATCGATGGTCTCAGTGGGCTGTGGAATGTCAATGTCGGCCACGGGCGCGAAGAGCTGGCTGAAGCCGCCTGTGCGCAGATGAAGCAGTTGGCGTACTACTCATCGTATGTCGGTTCCACCAATCTACCCGCTATTCAGTTGGGGCAGAAACTGAGCCAACTCTTCTATCCGAGCATCAATCACTTTTTCTTTACCTCTGGCGGCGCCGAGAGCACCGAAAGTTCGTTTAAGACGGCGCGCTTCTACTGGAAAGCGGTTGGTAAGCCCGAAAAGGTTAAGTTCATTTCACGTATGAAGGGGTACCACGGGGTAACAATGGCGGCTATGAGTGCCACCGGCTTGCCGGCCTACTGGCCCATGTTCGAGCCGCGCGTGCCCGGTTTCATTCATATCGAGTCGCCGTATCCGTACCGTTTCGTGAATCCAACCCCGCATCTTAGCGATGGCGTTGCTGCTGCTAATCTGCTCGAAGAGGCAATTCTGCGCGAAGGCCCAGAGACGGTCGCTGCCTTTATTGCCGAGCCGGTGCAAGGCGCTGGTGGCGTTATTCCGCCCCAAGACGACTATTTCCAGCGGATTCGCGAGATTTGTGATTACTACGAGGTGCTCTTGATTAGCGACGAGGTGATTACCGGTTTTGGTCGTACCGGGCGTTGGTTTGGGCTTGAGCACTATGGCATCGAACCTGACATTGCCCAGTTCGCCAAGGGGATTACATCGGGCTATATCCCGCTCGGCGGTATTGGCGTCAGCGATCGGATCTACGAAGTCATCGAGTCGGTTCCGCCTGAGAAGCGTTGGATGCACGCCTTCACCTATTCAGGGCACCCGACCGCCTGCGCAGTGGCGTTGGCCAATATCGCCATTATCGAGCGCGAAGGGTTGGTGCAGCGCGCCGCCGAAGTAGGCGATTATATGCAGCGTCGGCTGCAAGAGCTGTACGCACTGCCGCACGTGGGTAATGTGCGCGGCAAGGGAATGATGGCTGGTGTTGAATTAGTGGCCGATACCGCCACCAAAGAACCCTTCCCGGCCAGCGCCAACGTCGGCGCGCGGGTGCAGAAAGAGATGACCGCGCGCGGCCTCTTTACGCGCGTGGTGGGCGATACTATTTGTCTCGCTCCGCCATTGGTCACGACCTACGAGCAGATCGATCAGATCGTTGCCATTATTGCTGATGCAATTGAAGCAACAGTCAAACAATAATTGATGCCGCTCTGCCCTTCTCTTGGGGCAGAGCACTGTAACTCTCCACGGTAAATGAACGCCACACGGTATACGGCTGCGGCCTCGTGACGCGCAGCCGTGTGTTATTGACACCGACCTCTACGCTGGCGCTATCACCCAATTGTCAATTAACCGTACTTCGCCAAACCGTACTGCTAGTGACAGTAATGCCCCTTCCGGCCCAATCTGATCCAGCTCACGTAGTGTCAGTGGGTGCGCCACACTCACATACTCCGGCTTCGCCAATGGTTCAGCCGCCAGCACCTCGCGCATCAGTGCGCGCAACGCCTCACCGCTGCGTTCACCAGCCTCATACCGTTCAGCAGCGGCCCGTAAGGCGCGGTAGAGCACCGGCGCCGCAGCGCGTTGCGTAGGGTTGAGGTACACATTCCGGCTGCTCAGCGCCAACCCATCCGGCTCACGCACTGTCGGGACGATCACGATCTCAACCGGAATATTGAGGTCTCGCACCATTCGGCGGATCACAACTGTCTGTTGGGCATCTTTTTGGCCAAAATAACTCTTCGTCGGCTGCACGATATTGAAAAGCTTGCACACGACGGTGGCCACGCCGCGAAAATGACCGGGCCGAGCCGCGCCTTCCAACACCTCATCGGCTGTTGGTTGAATCACATAGGTGCCGAAGTCGGGCGGATACATCTCTTCGACCGGTGGTATAAAGACGAGATCAACGCCAGCTTCGGCAAGCATTGCCAGATCGCGCTCGGTATCGCGCGGGTAACGGGCAAAATCTTCGTGAGGGCCAAATTGCGTTGGGTTGACAAAAATGCTAACCGCGACCGCTGGGCACTCGGCGCGCGCTCGTTCGACGAGTGCAAGATGGCCTTGATGGAGATAGCCCATCGTAGGGACAAAGCCTAATTCGCCAAAGGCCGCGCGCGCGCGGCGAACGTCGGCAATTGTAGCGAGAACGTTCATACCTGTTCCTCAGTGACCTCGATCAACGTTGATCGGAAAACTCGTAACTCTTTTCGTTACTCTGATGGCTCAGTAGGATTAAGACTGGCCAGCGCTGCCGCTAATTCATTGGGGTCCATCCGACTGCTGTGCTCTGGGCCGGGGAATGTGCCGCTACGCACATCGTTGGCGTATTGCACCAGCGCTTCGCCGATGATCGTAGCTAGATCGGCGTAACGACGGGCATGACGCGGCAGAAAATCGCTGTACAAGCCAAGCATATCGTGCCAGACCTGCACCTGTCCACTGCAACCGGCGCCGGCACCAATGCCGATAGTGGGAATGCGTAGTCGTTCAGTGATTGCTTGCGCGAGTTCGGCGGGCACCAGTTCGAGTACAATCGCAAAGGCGCCGGCTTCTTGCACGGCGAGCGCGTCGGCTAGCAACTGTTGTGCTTCGGCGGCGCGTTTGCCTTGCACCCGTAACCCAATTTGGTTGACCGCTTGCGGGGTAAAACCAATGTGCCCCATCACTGGAATTCCTAAATGCACAAGTCGAGCGATCGTTGGTGCAATATGCATGCCACCTTCAAGCTTCACCGCTTGGGCGCCAGCCTCTTGCAACATACGTCCGGCGCTGATTACGGCCTGTTCAGGCGATGCATACGTCAAAAACGGGAGATCGCCGATCACCAGCGCCTTGCGCGCACCGCGCACAACGGCGCGGGTGTGATGCAGCATCTCATCGAGTGTTACCGGTACCGTCGATTCGTGACCTAGTACCACCATCCCTAGCGAATCGCCGACTAAAATCATAGGAATGCCAGCGCGATCGGCAATCTGCGCCGAAGTATAGTCATACGCGGTCACCATCGGGATCCGCTCGCCGCGATCGTGCATCTGCTGAATATCACGAATGGTTGTGCGCATTGCCGGCTCCTCTTGCTAGTCATTCATTGCCGGTCATTCCGGCATGCCCGATTGTAGCACGGAATAGTGAAGAGGGCGGTAGCGAGTGCAGGGTCAGAACAGTGTTTGGTGACAGTGCAGGGTTAAACCATAATGATACTATGTTTAAATATGGTATAAGTGTGTATGATTTGTTCCATGGTGCTATTTTTGTTACTTGCGTGATCGGGCTGGTCTCTAAAGTCCATACAACTTTTCATGAATCAAACTAATGAGGTGATTTTCACAGTGCTTGGTTGTTTATTCTTTAAAAATTGTTAACAATTTTTATAGTTATTTAGTGCCTAGTTCTCTAAATGTTTGACGTACCAGAAGAGGTGGCATAAAATGTAGTGACATCGCTTGACCATAGAGCCAATGCTATGCAGAGACATTCCACGATGGATATCCCCCCCGCTTTGGTCCCGTATGCTCGTCGGATTGCGCTCCGTGATCTGGAACTCTTCTATTACGATGCCGGCGTTACCGAAAACCCGATCCTCTTCCTGATCCACGGTTTAGGTGATGAAGCTGATACGTGGCGTGCGGTTATTCCGTTGCTTGCCCAATCTTATCGGGTGATTGCGCCCGATCTCCCCGGTTTTGGCCGCAGTTTCGGTCCTAAGGGCGGTTACAGTCTGACTTTCTTTGCCCGTGCCATGGCCGAATTTATCACCACGCTCGGTTTACAGCAGGTAACCCTCGTCGGCCATTCACTGGGGGCAATGATCGCCCAGCGTCTGAGCATTGGCTTACCTCGGCTCATCCAACAACAAATTCTGATCAGCGGCTGTTTGCCAATCAAACGCCAATTTCCGCCCCGCCGGCTGTGGCCGCTCTTGCTACCGGGGGTGGGCGAGTTGATGTTGGCCGGCCTCCAACGCTCGCGCGAGCTAGCCTTCCAAAGCTTGCGCCCGTTTTACTATCATTTGTACGAATTACCAGTGCGCGAGCGACGATTTTTGCGCCAGCGGGTGTGGGTACGGCTGCACCAAAAGCGCCAACGCCGGGCAACCCTCTCGGCGCTGCGCTGGTTAGCAGTTGATACTCTCTTCCGCTCCCATCAATATCTCGATTTGGTGAGCGAATGTCCTACGCCTACTATTCTCATGAGCGGTGAACACGATCTGATCGTCGATGGCGAAAGCATCGAAGCAATGGCGGTTGTGCTGGAGGGTCGAGGACAATACATTCATCTTGAGCGATGTGGTCATATGCCGCAGCAGGAACAGCCCACGCTCATTTGTGAGTTGATCGCCGAGCTCGTTCCTGCTAGGCGCGATGGTGAACCTAATTGGCGCAACGAACATTCTGATGGCTAGGCAACGCTACGAGGAGGCGGGGTGTTCGCTGGTCTCTAGCATACGTGCCCGCACAAGCGAGGCGGTAATAGATACTACTATAATGGTTGCGACAACGCCGAGTGACACCCCAGTAGGAATCTTCCAGCTCACCCCAATCAGTGCTGCACTAAGATCGGGCAAGAGCATCTTGATGCCCACAAAAGCCAATACAACTGACAGCCCCAGTTTGAGGTAATGGAACAGATGGACAACGCCGGCCAACACAAAGTACAGCGCGCGCAACCCTAGAATAGCGCAAACGTTCGATGTATAGACGATGAACGGGTCTTGCGTCACCGCAAAGATGGCTGGAATAGAGTCGATGGCGAAGATGAGGTCGGTTGTTTCCACCATCACGAGGACGAGTAACAATGGTGTTGCCATCAGGACACCGTTCTGGCGCGTGAAAAACTTCTGACCATCGTAACGGTCGCTAATTGGCATAAAGCGGCGGAAGAGCCGAACGACTGGGTTTTTCTCTGGCTCGATCTGTTCGTCTTGGGCTGTTGCCATACGGATGCCGGTAAAGATCAGGAACGCACCGAAGATCCAGATAATCCAGTGGAATTGCTTGATCAGCGCCGCACCGGCCAAAATCATCGTGCCGCGCATGATCAGCGCGCCGAGAATGCCCCAGAAGAGCACCCGGTGCTGATATTTCGCTGGTACCGCAAAGTATGAGAAGATTAGCACGAAGACAAAGATGTTATCAACGCTCAACGCTTTTTCAATCAGATAACCGGTTAGGAAGGCAAGCCCGGCATCACTCGCGCTGAGCGAGCTGTTTGGCATAATCGTATCCCAAAAGAGATACAAGCCGAGATTAAAGAGCAAGGCCAATGAAATCCAAACGACGCTCCAGATAGCTGCTTCACGCAGTGAAACTTCGTGCGCTTCCCGGTGAAAGACGCCTAAATCAATTGCTAGCAGGGCCAATACAAAGAGGTTGAACCCGATCCAGACCCACAGTGCGTCGAACATGGCTGATTGCTCCCGACAATGTGATATGCTCATCACAATAAAAAGGCGAGCCGATCGCAGCTCACCACTGCGTCGGTCTCGCCAGTCTGGTCAACCAGTACTTGATGCAACCGGGAATGTCCGAATTCCGTCTTGACGATTGCATCGACCCGCATCTATGCGGGCGGCTACTCCCCAACAGTTCGCACTATAGCGTATTTTTGCCATTTCTGATAGGGGAAAATTTCCCGCCCACGCTACGGGTAGGCGGTAGCCATAATGGCGAAGAACCGCCCTCGCCGAGCGCGTTCTTTACCGATATACTAAACAATTGTGTATATTGCTTTAGGAATGAACAATGGACATGCTGTATGGATGTGATCACGATCGGGTTGCTCGTTGGCGGTCTCACGCTCCTCACGGTTGGCGGCGAGTTATTGGTGCGCGGATCAAGCCAGTTGGCAGCGTTGGCCCGTATCTCACCGCTGGTGATTGGGTTGACAGTCGTGTCGTTTGGCACTAGTTCGCCTGAACTGGCGGTGAGCATTCAAGCCGGGTTGGCCGGCAAGAGCGATATTGCGGTCGGCAATGTGGTGGGCAGCAACATTTTCAACATTCTCTTCATTCTCGGCGCATGTGCGGTGATTAGCCCGTTGATCGTGGCGGTGCAGCTCATCCGGCGTGAAGTGCCGTTTATGATTGCCGTCTCGCTGTTGCTGGCCGGTTTAGCACTCGATGGGAGGATCGGCCGGCTGGACGGAGTACTCTTGTTTGGTTTACTGATAGGGTATATTGTTTGGTCGATATACGCTAGTCGCAAAGAAGGAGTTGAAGTGCAGGCTGAATATGAGCAAGAGTTTGGGCCAACAATGCTACCGAATCGGAGTGGAACAAAAGTTTGGTTTGGTTCTATTGGTTTCATTGTGATCGGCTTAGGCTTGTTGGCCCTCGGCTCACACTGGTTAGTTGAGGGGGCAGTCGTGTTAGCACGTGCTTTTGGCGTGAGCGATGTCATTATTGGTCTGACCATCGTAGCGGCTGGAACGTCGTTGCCAGAAGTAGTGGCTTCGATCATTGCTACGCTTAAGCAAGAGCGCGATATTGCCATCGGAAATGCTATCGGCAGCAATATCTTTAACATTCTCGGCATTCTTGGTATCGCAGCCTTGGTCACCCCTAACGGATTAACGGTTGTTCCTGCACTGAGTACCTTTGATATACCGGTGATGATCGCGGTTGCGTTTGCCGCACTCCCCATTTTTGTGAGCAGACTCAGCATCAATCGCTGGGAAGGGTTGCTCTTCTTAGGGTATTACGTAGCGTACACTGCGTATCTGATTTTGGCTGCGACCCACCACGATGCCCTACCAGCTTTTAGCAGCGTGATGGCGCTGTTCGTGTTGCCGATAACTGCACTGACGTTGTTGGTATTGATGGTCAACGCGGTACGCCGCCGCGATTGGGTGGCGTCACATCCGTCATTACGGTAATACCACCAATACCCCCTGTTGGGCTTCGTGGCCGGGAATACGGCAATAAAACCGGTATTCGCCCGGGGCCGGCGCGCGGAAGGCGAGAATCGCATCAACTCCCGGATCAGCCGAAACAGTACGGTCACCAGCAGGTAATTCGATAGTCAAGCTATGCGCAACTTGACCACGATTGCGTAGGCGCAGAAAAATCTGTTCACCAGTGTGAGCTTCTACCCGATCGGGATCGAAGCGCATTTCAGTGGCGATGATCTCAATTGAGCGCTCGCGCAGCGGTTCACCGCAGGCACTGAGCATTGCTAGTACGAGGAGGATCGCTCCGACAACGAACAACATTCGATGAGCGAGAAGTCGGGTAACCATATTCATAGGCTTGTGACTACAGATAGAGAGTACAGCGACTGCATCATTATCACTGTACCAGAAATATGCTAAGTGATGGCAGTCGTCGCGCATTGTGACAGCTTCTCTATTTTCGGGTACAATGGCAGCAAACCCAGAGTATTGTGGAATGTTAAACCTGTGAATGCAAGCCACGCAACCCTGTCTATCATCAGATAATAAGGCTGGCTTGCTATATAGCTTTGTCGCCGTACTGATAGTGGTAGGTCTCATCTGCAAGTGTCAGTTATTACTACGCACGTTTAGCTGTTGATCGAGGGAAGCATGCTCTATCCACTTGTGTTGATTGCGCTAGCGGCTGCGCCATTTGCGTTGGTGGCGCGCTTTGCCGGTCGTGACCGGATTGCGTGGGGGCTGGCCCTCATTCCGTTGGCGATCTTTGGCTTGACGTTGGCGCAGGCCGGGTCAGTGTGGGAAGGCGGTCAAGTTGTTGAACGGATTGCGTGGGTGCCGGCCCTTGGGCTTGATCTGAGTTTTACCCTCGATGGGTTGAGCCTGCTCTTTGCACTGATCATTACCGGCATTGGTACGTTGATTGTCGGTTATGCCGGTCACTATCTCGCCACTGATAACGGTCTTGGCCGGTTTCTGGCCTACATGATGCTGTTTATGGGCGCGATGCTCGGTCTGGTACTGGCCGGTAACGTGCTGACCATGTTCGTCTTTTGGGAATTGACCTCGGTCACGTCGTATTTGCTAATCGGCTACAAGCACGATTATGCCGATGCGCGGCGTGGCGCATTGCATTCGTTGCTCGTAACCGCAGGTGGCGGGCTGGCGCTGTTAGTTGGCTTGTTGCTACTGGGGCAGGCAGCAGGTAGTTACGAGTTGAGCGATATTCTGGCTGCCGGTGATGTCTTACGCGCGCATGCGCTATACCCGGCGGCAGTTGTCTTAATTTTGCTCGGTTGTTTCACCAAATCAGCTCAAATTCCGTTCCACTTTTGGTTACCGGGAGCGATGCAAGCTCCCACCCCGGCTAGCGCCTTTCTGCACTCGGCGACAATGGTCAAGGCCGGCGTCTATCTGATGGCGCGGCTCAGCCCGGCGCTGGGCGGCACGGCGCTGTGGGATGTGACGCTGGCCGTGGTTGGCGGTGCGACGATGACGTTTGCCGCGATTGTGGCTATGCGCCAATTTGATCTCAAGGCGATGCTAGCCTACACCACCATCAGTATGCTCGGCGCGCTGACGATGCAGATTGGGCTGGGCGGTAAGTATGGCGCCGAAGGGGTAGCGACCAACATTTTGGCGCACGCGCTGTACAAGTCGGCCCTGTTTATGTTGGCCGGCGTGATCGATCACGAGTGTGGTACCCGCGATCTGCGCCGGTTGGGCGGGTTGCGCGCCTATATGCCGCGGACAATGGTCATTACCGCGCTCGCTCTGCTCTCATTTGGCGGCATTCCGGTGATGTTTGGTTTTGTGGCTAAGGAGCTGATGCTGGAAGCAGCATTAGAGACGGAACTTGGTGCGATGTTGAGCACGCTGGCGGTTGCTGCGATTGCTGTCACGGCAGGGGCCTATTTGATAACTGGTTGGCGGTTATTCAGCAATACCTTCCTTGGCCAGCGTAGTGTGGCGGCGATGCAGCAGCATATTACCGACCCAACGCCGGGTATGCTGATCGGCCCCGGCGTGCCGGCAGTGCTGTCGCTGATCATCCCGTTGGCCTTCCTCGGGCCGATCAGCAGCTTGATCGGGCCAGCGAGCGCGGCGATCTATGGCAAGCCGCTTGAGGTTAAATTGGCCCTCTGGCATGGAGTCAATACGGCGCTGCTCGTGAGTCTCGGCGCGATTGCGGCAGGTGCAGTCTTGGCTCGCTTTGGCGAGCAGTTGGCCAATCTGCGCGGGTGGCCGGCATGGATGCGTGGCGATATGATCTTCGACCGCTTGATCGAACGCACACTGACCGGTGCGACTACCCTGACCCGCACGATCCAAGAAGGCCGGTTACGCCGGTACATTTTGCTGACGGCACTGGCACTGCTGGTTTTTGTTGGAGTGCCGTTTGTCGGCTTTGGGATTAGTTCAATCCGATTTGACCTCGATCCGCAGTTGCAGTTCTACGAAATATTGGCCGCAGCACTTATTCCGGTTGGCGTCATTGCAACCATCAACGCACGCACACGATTAGGCGCAATTATTGCGGTTAGCGTGGTTGGGGCAATGGTGGCGTTGCTGTTCGTGCTCTTCTCGGCGCCCGATCTTTCATTGACGCAGTTGCTGATCGAAGTGCTGTCAACCGTGTTTCTCTTGCTCGTCTTCTCGGTCTTGCCGGTGCGCTTTGAGAATTTCTCGGCTGCATGGGTGCGACGGCGTGATGCGATCATTGCGACGGCGATGGGGTTCTTGATGGGCGGCCTCGTGTTGGCTACCGCAACGAATGATGCGTTTGCGCCCTTGGCTCCCTTCTTCCTCGAAAATAGCCTTGAAAAGGGTAAAGGCGCGAATGTGGTCAACGTCATTTTGGTTGACTTCCGCGGATTTGATACCTTGGGCGAGATTACAGTTTTGTTCATCGCTTTGCTAGGCATTTATGGCTTGCTCCGTTTACGACAGGGGAAAGACAATGTTGCACCGGAACGAGTTACCACCACCGAACCGGCTGCCGAGCCGGTCGACACCAAGAGATAGCGCGCTGTACGACTCGCTCATTCTGCGCACCGTCAGCCGGCTGATGATGCCGCTGCTGTTGCTGCTCTCGATCTATATGCTGCTGCGCGGGCACAATCTGCCCGGTGGCGGATTTATCGGTGGGTTGCTGGCAGCAAGCGCGATCATTCTGCAAATGGTCGCGTTTGGCCCTAAAACGGCCCGGCGTATTTTGCCGGTCAATTATCTGCTATTGGCAGCGTTTGGCGTTTTCTTCGGCGCGATCTGGGGTCTGCCGGCAATGGTTGCCGGCCTGCCGTATATGCAAGCCTTCTGGCTGCCCGAACCGATCCCCGGCGTGGGTAAACTTGGCACGCCAGTATTGTTTGATATCGGCGTCTACTTGACCGTCATTGGAGTGACGACCAAAATCGCGCTGTTACTGGTAGAGGAACCGATCCTCTTCCCATTACCGGCCATGAAACCATCGCCGGTAGAGACGGAGGATGGCGTATGATCATTCTGCTCGCAATTGCGATTGGCGCGCTCTTTGGTGGTGCGACCTATCTGGTGTTGCGTCGCTCGGTAGTGAAATTGATCCTCGGGTTGATCTTGCTAAGCCATGGCGTCAACTTACTCATTTTTACTATGGGTGATGGTGTGCGCCGTGGCGCGCCGCCGTTGATCGATGCGAGCGGCCAACCACCTGCCGGTGTTGCTGATCCGTTAGTGCAGGCGTTGATCTTGACGGCGATTGTGATTAGCTTTGGGTTTACTGCGTTTGTGTTGGCACTGGCCTATCGCTCGAATCAGGCCGCAGGCAGCGACGATCTGGATGATCTCTCGACGACCGACCGGCTATAACGTTTGCATAGGAATATAGATATGGTCTTTCATCTCTTTATTCCGATCATTACGCCAATGATCGGGGGCGCATTAGCCGTGTTGTTCAACCAGCAGCGTCTTGTGGCGCGAGCAATTGCGTTGATCAGTGTGCTGATCAATTTGGGGTATGGTCTGTGGTTGATGAGCGTTGTGCCGGCAACCGGGCCGTTAGTAGCGCAAGCATCGGGTTGGTTTGCGCCGTTCGGTATCTCGCTGGTGGTCGATGGTATGAGCGCGCTGATGGTGATGTTGGCAGCCTTGCTCATGCTGACGACGATTATCTATAGCTTCTATTCGATTGACGAACAACGGGAAGATCACTTTTATTACCCGCTGTTGCTGCTCTTGCTCCTTGGAGTCAGCGGTGCCTTTCTCACCGGTGATCTCTTCAACTTGTATGTCTGGTTTGAAGTGTTGCTGGTGGCATCATTTGGCTTGATTACGCTTGGCGGCAGCCGCGATCAGCTTGAAGGCGGCCTTAAATATGTGGTGCTCAATTTGCTTGGCAGCACCGCTTTTCTCGCCGGCTGCGGCTTGGTGTACGGGTTTGCCGGTACGCTCAATATGGCTCATATCGCCGAGCGGATGGCAACATTAGCGAATCCCGGCTTGCAGACGGTGTTGGCCGGAATCCTGCTGTTTGCCTTTGGCAGTAAAGCCGCGATTGTACCGCTCTTCTTTTGGCTGCCTTCTAGCTACCACACACCACCGGTCGCCGTCACCGCTATCTTTAGCGGGTTAATGACGAAGGTGGGGGTGTACGCGCTTTACCGGACGTTTGGGCTGCTGTTTCAGAATGAATTGGCTACGTATGGGCCGTGGATCCTCTTGCTCGCCGGTTTGACGATGGTGATCGGGGTGTTGGGAGCGGTGGCACAGATGAACGTGCGCCGTATCCTCAGTTTTCACATTATCAGCCAGATTGGCTATAGCGTGATGGGATTGGGATTGGCGAGCGCCGCCGGTTTGGCCGCCGGTTTAGTCTTTACCGCGCATGTGATGATCGTCAAGATGGCGCTGTTCTTTATTGGTGGTGCAGCCGAGCAGATTTACGGCACCGGCGATCTGAAGAAGATGGGAGGTTTGGCCCGTCGCGAACCCCTGTTGGCCTTGTTTTGGTTCCTTGGCATCCTGTCGCTGGCCGGTATCCCGCCGCTCAGCGGATTTATCGGCAAGCTGATCCTCTTACAGGTAGGCGTCAGTCAGCAAGCGTATCTGATCACCGCAGTGGCTGCTGGTACCAGTATTTTGACCTTCTTCTCGATGCTCAAAATCTGGAATGAGGTCTTCTGGAAGAAGTCTTACGACGATGTCAATCGCTTGCCGCGAGTACCGTTTGGCCTGTTGGCGCCGGGAGCGGCGCTGGTTATCCTTAGCGTGGCGCTCGGCTTATTGGCTGGACCGTTGGTTGACTACAACGCGATAGCCGGCCAACAGGCGTTTGACCGCAACGTCTACATTACCGCGGTCTGTGGCGCCGATGGTTGCGAAGCGGTATATCGGGCGGCGCTGAAGTAAAGGGGGGTGTATGATTGTATTGATACTCATTCTTACCCTCACGTGGATGGCGCTGCAAAGCAGCTTTACGCTTCCCGACCTGATCGTTGGCTTGGCGGTCAGTTATGCTATCGTCGCGCTAGCGAGTCGGTTCTTGAGCATTCCCTTTGTCAACGGCGGGTTGGGCCGTCCGCGTATGGATTCGCGCAAGTATGCTCACCTGACGGTCAAGTGGATTGCGTTTATCGGTTTTGCGGTTTGGAGCATCTTGAAGGCGAATATCGATATGGCGCGCATCGTGCTCTTTCGGCGCGTTGCCGATATTCGCCCCGGCATTATCGCCATTCCCCTCGATGTTAAGAGCGATGCCGGGATTACCGTCTTGGCGAATCTGATAACGCTGACGCCGGGCACCGTCTCGCTCGATATTTCGACCGATCGGCGCACGATCTATATTCACTGTATTGATGTACAGGACGCCGATGCGGTGCGTAATGACATAAAGCAGAACTTCGAGCGGCGGGTGATGGAACTGTTACCGTAGGGGTCAATCACCATGACGTTGTTTGAAATGCTGATCGCTGGGTTGATGGGAATTCTCGCCATTTCGATGGTGATCTCTATGGCGCGTTTACTGATTGGGCCGAGCATTCCTGATCGCGCGATGGCGTTTGACGCGATTATGAATCACGTGGTGGCATTGGTGGCGCTCTATGTGGTGATTACCGATCAGTTGGCGCTTGTCGATGCGATTCTGATCGTCGCTGTGCTTGGCTTTTTGGGTACGGTGGCGGTGGCCCGCTATATTGAGGAGGGGCGGAGTTGATGGATCTGAAAGAGATTGTGACCCTGACATTGGCGACGATTGGGGTGGCATTTGTACTGATTTCATCGGTCGGGATTGTCAAATTGCCCGATCTCTATACTCGTATCCATGCGAGCGGCAAAACAGGCACGTTGGGGATCATGGGGGTGCTGTTGGCCGTGGCAGTGCATCATGGTGATCTGATTGCCGCAGCGAAGATGATTGCCCTGATCGCTTTCTTTTGGTTGACGGCGCCGGTTGCGGCGCATATGCTGGATCGAGCTGCCTACCTGACCGGCGTCAAGCGTGCGCCGCAGACGGTGCAGGATGATTTGGCCGGTAAGTATGATGTCGAGCAGGGCCGGCTGCGGTCATAGGGCAACGCATGCGGCGTCCTTAGGGGGTGGGGGGTGGCGTGTCGGTGCCGGTAGGGCGGCCAGCAGCGGCGACAATCTGTTGCAGGTAGTGCTGCCAATGTTGTTGATTGGCGCGGGTGAGGCGGCGAATGGCAGCGAGATCGCCGGCTTCACCGGCTTCGACTGCGGCGGCGAGTGATTCTTGGAAGGCGCGGGCCAAATCGGCGACTGCCCGTCGTAACTCGGCGTTCATAGCGCGCTGGCGCTCAAGCTGTTCATAAAGCCACTCATTAAGCCGCAACTGTTCCTCTAACTGTTCGCGCAATCGCTGTTCTGCCGACGTCATAGGCTACCTCAAGAATCGGCGCGCCCAACCTGATCGCAGGTCGGGCGCAATGTGTTTGGCGGGGAGAGTGAGATTCGAACTCACGAGGGCTTATGAGGCCCTACCCGTTTTCGAGACGGGCACGTTCAACCACTCCGTCATCTCCCCGTGCCGCGTCGCCATCATATTATAGCGAGATGGGTTGATCTGTGCAAGTGGACGAGTCGTTTGTATAATATTATGGCTCTATATAATTCAATGATGCGCTACGCGGTAGAAAGTGACTGGATTAGGCAAATGGTAAAACTGAAGCACCATTGGATATCTGCCACACATAATCTCCAACGTGCTGCTGCGCTCATCTGGTATGTTTCAGTAAGTTGCGTCGTACTAGCGCTCATCGTTGCAGTATGCCTCAATAGTGTCGCGTATGTGCGCCATTTTATTGACGATACCGCATATCATATTCCGATGGCGGTGGAAATTGCTCGTCATGCTAATCCCTACTACGTTGATATAGATGCCGCGTTTACCTCATTCTGGTTTCCGGCTGGTGCAGAGGCATTGGTTGGCCTGATCGTTGCCATCACTCGCGATATCAATAGCACCAATCTGTCAGGTGCGCTGTTTTACGTCTTGTTTTTGGTGGTGAGTTACCAGTTTGCCGGGATTTGGACGGCAGCTTGTCACATTCGTTTGTTATCTGTGGCTCTGTGTGGGGTTATTCCGGTACTGTTCGCGCAGACGGTAGCCTTTTATGTTGATATTCATATCAACTGGTTAGTGTATCTGAGTTTGTACTTGCTCACGCTGGCGTTTATTCAACGGCAGGTTGATTATGCTTGGTATGGAATTGGTGCGGCAATCCTGTCAGCAAGTGTGAAATATCATGGGTTGTTATTTGGCACGGTGTTGATGTTGGCGGCAATTGCAGTGATGGTCGCGATCAGGTCGTACAAGCCCTCGTGGCGATCCTTGATGTTCGTGGTTGGCAGTGGATTATTTACATCGGGGTGGTATTTGCGCAATCTGTGGTTGAAAGGCAATCCGATCTATCCGTTAGCTTTGCCGCAACCGCTATCTACGATCTTAACCAATCTTGGTTTTCCCTACCAAGGGATACTGTTTCCAAACTTATCGCCGCAGGCCGTCTTGCCCCATCCGCTCATTCCCAAATCACCCGTTGTCTATCACCTTGTGCCTCACATCACGAATGATGCGTTTGGATTGATGTTTCCGATTTCATTATTCATGATCGGGCTAGTGGCTTTGCGTTCTCATTGCATGCCAGCGTTGCAACGCCGAGCATTTTGGTTTGTGCTTGCGGTTTCGGTTGCAATCGTTGTTGTTTTGCCGTTTCATCTCAGCGTGCCGCGGTATGTGTTGTTTCTGCCGGCAGTGGCGGCTTTATGGCCGGCGATGCTGGTAGCGACGAATCCCAGTAGCTACCGGCTTTCTTTGTATAGTTATGCGGGGGTAATGGTCATCAGTATTATCTACATTGCCGCCAATATTATCGGCAGCGGCAACTACAGAACCTTTACCCAAGAAGCAATTTCCATCTTACGTGAGCATCGCCGTTCTGACATCGTCTCTTTTGATATTTTTGAACAGGGAAATTTGCGCATTGGCTACTTGAGTGGTCGTATGGCGTTTATTGCCACGTTGTACGATCGCCGCCTTACTAACCAGTTGATTCAACTGCACTATCAAGATTATTTGCTTGATCACGGCCCCAATTTCACAAACCCGGCTGACTTCGTTGCCTACGTGCAGTCACTTGATCTCGATTACATCGTGATCTTTGATCCAGAGGCTCCCGGTGCAGATATTTTGCGCGAACATTTCTTTCATATGACTATTGTTGAGGATAAGTATTAAATCGCAGTCTGTGATCGAGCAAGCAGTCTCACACTACATCCGCTTAATCACCACCATCGTCATATCGTCGGCTTGGGGCGCATCGCCGGCGAAGGCATTGACGGCGGCGAGCACGGCGGCCACGATCTCGGCGGGGGTTTGATGATGGGTAGCGCGGAGGACAGCCGCGAGCCGGTCGTCGCCGAACAGTTCGCGTTCCGCGTTCATTGCCTCGGTGATACCATCAGTGTAGAAGAGCAGCACGTCACCCGGTTCGAACGCGAGGTCTCCCGGCGCAAAGTGCGGATCGGGGATGATGCCGAGTACGATCCCTTGTGCGGCAAGCGGTATTACTTGACCGGTCGCGTGGCGGTACAGGAGCGGGTAGTTGTGACCGCCGTTGGCAAACGTGATCTGGCCGGTGACTGGATCGATTTGGGCATAGAAGCAGGTCACGAACAGGCCGGCCCGTGAATCGGCCAGAATGAGCCGGTTGGCGCGTTGCAGCACGGCGACCGGCGGGCGGCCATCAATGGCGCTGGCGCGGAGCAAGGTGCGCGAGAGGGCCATAAACAGAGCTGCCGGCACGCCTTTGTCGGTCACGTCGGCGATGACGACACCGAGGCGGGGCGCACTGGCGGGGGTTGCCGGCGGCAATTCGATAAAATCGTAGAAATCGCCGCCGACTTGGCGGGCGGCGCGGTAGAAGGCTTCGATCTGCAAGCCGGGCACAAAGGGACAACAGTTAGGCAAGAAACTAGCCTGTATCTCACTGGCCAGATCGAGTTCGCGTTCGAGCCGTTGGCGGGCGAGCGCCTCTTGGTTGAGCCGCTCGCGGTCGATCATCTGAGCCAGTTGGCTAGCGAGCAGACCGAGCAGCTCGGTTTCGCTGTCGAGAAATGCGCGGGGGGTGATGGTGTTCACCAAGAGCAAGCCAAGCTGCGCGCCGCCGAGTTCAATCGGAACGGCGAGGTGGCCTTGAAAGTTCTGCCGGCGCAAAAGCGGCGGCAGGCGCATCAACGTATCGGCAGGCAGTTGGTTGCTGCGTTCGGGCAAGTACCACAGGTGCGGGTGATCTTCGTCGAGCGTTAGCGGCCATGCACTGCCGGCAGGCAAGGCCCAGCCATAACAGGCACGCAGCACTGCTCTCCCGCCTTCTTCATCGGCTTCGACGAACGCGCAGGCATCGGCATCGAGCAGGCGCGCACCGACGCGCACTAATCGTTGCAAAGCCGGTTCGAGACTATCGCTGACCAACAGTTCTTGTGAGAGCGACAGCAAGGCGCGCCGTTCTTGCACTCGGCGCACGCTGAACTCTTCGTAGAGGTGAGCACGGGCGATGGCAATGCCGAGCAGATCGCCGATCGCGGCCATGAGGTGTTGATCGGGCGTCTTGAGCCGCACCCACTGGCTGGTGGCTAGATTGAGGATGCCTACCACGCGGGAGTTGTCGCGTAATGCGATCGAGACGTGATGCGATAGGCCGCGCTTGTCGCCGACGGCGCTGCGGAGCCGTGAACATGCCATTAAGGTTGGTTCACGCAGGTGGCCCTCACGGCAGGTTTCTTGACAAGTGCATTCGCCTTGCCATGCCAAACCGGGATAATTGAGCGCCGGAGGGAGGTGCTGGCGCGCGGCGAGTGTAAACTGATCGCCTTCATCGTGCAAGTAGATCCAGCCGGCCTCTAGGCCGGTCAACGCCAGAATATGGCTAAGCGCCGCTTCCAGCGCCGTGCGCAGGTCAAGCGTTTGGTTGAGGATTTGGGCGAATGCGCGTAACGCAGCCCATTCGGCGAGGTTATGGCGCCGATCAGAAGGCGGCATAGGACAATGAATGGGATAATGAGTTGTTTAAGGGAGCCGCCCGGCTGTGCGGCTCCTCACATCCTCACCTAGGACTATTCGTTGATAAACAGCCGTTCTTTAACGCTTTTTGCGGCTGATCGAGACGCCATCGCGCAGCGGGATGATCACCGACTCGAGCTGCGGATGCTCCATGATGGCGCGGTTGAAACGCTGGATGCCGCGCACGAGCGGTGAGGCGTCTTCTTCGAGCACTTGCGCGCTGCACAGCACGTTATCGGCGATGAGCACGCCGCCGGGGCTGAGCAGTGGAACGCACAGCTCAAGTGCCTGCATTGCCTGTTCGTCGTCGGAGGAATTACGCAGGACGTCGAGGAAGATGAGGTCGAATTCCTGATTGAGCGAGGGCAGGATCTCGCGCCAATCGCCGAAATGGATCGTAATCAGATCGCGGTAGCCGGCGGCTTCGATCACTTCGTTAGCGAGCTTGACCCGTTCTGGATTGCGCTCAATTGCCGTCATTTTGCCGCCAGTCTGGCGGAGCGCCTTCATAATGAAGGTGGCAGCATAGCCGGTGGTGATGCCCACTTCAAGCGCGTTGCGGGCATTCATCATCAGCGCCTGTAAATAGAGAAATTGTCCCTGCACCGGCCCGACCAGCGACAAACCCTGCTGTTTGGCGCGCGCTTCGAGGTTGGCTAATACCTCGTTGCGCGGTGGCATGAGATCGTGCAGATAGTCTTCGATTGCAATATTCGTGATGTCGTAGCGCATCACGCCCTCCTCACCCCGATGTTGGCGGTGGTGTGTGCGGCTGTCGCCCCAATGGCGTCAGTTGCATACGCAAACACTTCATCTCATACTAAATTGTATCACACCCTTGCCCATCTTGTGGTATGATCTAGCTCATCACATTAGGCGCATAAGCTTGCAGCGGGAGGCAGCCGTGGCCGCGATTCGCATCCTGATTGCCGAGGATAATGATCTCGTATCGCTCACTCTCGAAGAGCAGTTGAAGGGGCTGGGCTACGAGGTGGTTGGCATTGCCCGTACCGGCGCCGAGGCGGTGATGCTTGCCACCCGCCTGAAGCCTGATCTGGTGATTATGGATATTCGCATGCCGGAGATGGACGGTACCGAGGCGACGGCCCGTATCCGTGATCAGACCGGCATTCCGGTGGTGATGTTGACGGCATTTGCCGATAAGGATACCGTCCGGCGGGCCGAGGCAGCCGGTGCGCTGGCCTATTTGGTCAAGCCGATCAATGAGCAGGAGTTGCCACCGGCGATTTCGATTGCGTTGGCCCGCCACCGCGAGTTGCAAAATCTGCGCAATGAAAATCTTGAATTGCAAGAGGCGTTGGAGGCGCGCAAGTTGATCGAGCGGGCGAAGGGGATTTTGATGCAGCGCCTTGGCCTGAGCGAGCGCGATGCGTATGAGCGGCTCCGCCAGCGCGCTCGTGATAAGCGTACCAAGATGAAGGATATTGCGCAGGCGATTATCGAGGCCGAAGAGTTGCTTGGCTCGTGATCGGAAAGTGTTGTAGCGCCGGACGGCTGTTCGGTTCCGCAAAGATCGCTAACAATTCAAACGCAAGGGCGCAGAGGACGCACAGATCGCAAAGGGATCATGCCCCCCGCCCCTAGCAGGGGTGGGGCTACTAACCAGTGGGAGAGGGGCTGAGGTGGGGGTTACCAATCCCCTCTGCGTCTGCTTGACGAACCGCTGCAACCATGGTATATTTCCCTCGTCGAAGCGGGACAAAAGTAAGGTAAGCGATCTCATGCATAGTGTGCGCTTTTACACCTACTTTTTTTACTTTACCAGCCCACAATTGGACTGGTCGCTTCGCATTTCCTGAAGACGCACGCAAGCACAGAGCAAGCACAAGGGGGCGCGAGGCGAACAAACCTCGCGCCCCCTCTGTTATTGCCGCGGAGGAGAGGCAATGAACGTTCGTTGTCGCGGAGTACGAGGAGCGACCACCTGTGCCGAGAACACACGCGAAGCGATTCTGGAAGCGACCCATGAATTGCTCACGTTGTTAATCGAAGCCAACGACATCAAACCGGAAGACATCGCCAGCGCCATTTTCACCACTACCCCCGACCTCAATGCCGAATTCCCCGCAGTGGCAGCACGGGCGATTGGGTGGATCGACACCGCCCTGCTCTGCGGCCACGAAATGGCCGTGCCGGGCAGCCTGCCGCGCTGTATTCGCGTCTTAATCCACTGGAATACCGCCAAACGCGCCGATGAAATCGTCCACGTCTACATCCGCGAAGCGCGCGGCTTACGCCCTGAACGAGCCGCCGCGATGAACGCCTTCCGCGTCGCGACGCCGCTGCCGTCGGAGGATCGGCGATGAGCCGCCGGCACGCGATCGAACCGGTGCAACGAGGCACCGTGCCCGATGTCACTGAGCTGCTTGCGATGCCGCATCGCGCGCTGGCGTTGGGTGATGTGACCGAATGCTCTTCTCGTTGTGACGCCGGGCTTCCTCTGCCCGTTTCGTCTTCAGATTCCTGTACCACTGAGGAGGATCGTTCCATGATTGTCGTGATGGAGACTGGCTCGAACCAGAGCCAAATCGAAGCGGTGTTGGCCCGGCTGCGCGAGCATAACTTGCGCGGCCATTTAACTATTGGCGAGGAGCGGACGGTAGTGGCGGTGGTGGGAGCAGCCATCCCGCCGACGCTGCGCGAAGAGTTAGAGCATTTCGATGGCGTGAAAGAGACGGTGCGAATCACGCAGCCCTACAAACTGGTGTCGCGTGAAGTCAAACCGAGTGATACCATCGTGCAGGTGGGGGATGTGAAGGTCGGTGGCGGCCATCTGGCGATTATCGCCGGCCCCTGCTCGGTCGAGAGCGAAGAGCAGATTATGGCGACGGCGCGGGCGGTGCGCGAAGCCGGCGCCAACATGTTGCGTGGCGGCGCGTTCAAGCCGCGCTCTTCACCGTACAGCTTCCGCGGTTTGGGTGAGTATGGCTTGCAGTTGCTGGCCCAAGCCCGCGCCGAGACTGGCCTGCCAATCGTGACCGAAGTCATGACGCCGGCTGATGTCGAACTGGTGGCGAAATACGCCGACGTCTTACAGATTGGCGCGCGCAACATGCAAAACTACCAATTGTTGGAAGAGGCCGGACGGAGCGGCATGCCGGTGCTGCTCAAGCGCGGCTTATCGGCCACAATTGAAGAGTGGCTGCTCTCGGCGGAATACATCATTGCGCAGGGCAATCCCAACATCATCCTCTGCGAACGCGGCATCCGCACCTTCGAGACGGCGACGCGCAACACGCTCGACCTCAACGCGGTCGCGGTGGTCAAGAAACGCTCGCATCTGCCGGTGATCGTCGATCCCAGCCACGGTACCGGCAAATGGTATCTGGTGCCGCCGTTGACGCTGGCCGCTATCGCATCAGGGGCCGATGGCGTGATCATCGAAGTGCATCCCGATCCCGATCGGGCCAAATCGGATGGCGGCCAATCGCTCAATCACGAGAACTTCATGAACCTGATGCCGAAACTGCGCGCGGTGGCCAAGGTGGTCGGGAGCGGTTGGTAACGCCTCTGAACATACCAAATGGCGTGCGGAGAGACGCACAGATGTGCGCCTCTGCTCGGTGGCGGCAGCCGTCTCCGCCATGCGACGCATTGCCCGCCATGTCACAGCGTGGTACAATGATTCGACGAGATCAGGAAATACATTCATACCTTTCATACCTTGAGTGAGGCAGTATGGAAAAATCGACGTGGACGACGAAGGTAGGGCTGGCGCAGATGCTGAAGGGTGGCGTGATTATGGATGTGGTCACCCCTGAGCAAGCGCGCATCGCCGAAGAGGCCGGCGCAGTGGCGGTGATGGCGCTCGAACGGGTGCCGGCTGACATTCGCGCGCAGGGCGGCGTCGCCCGTATGAGCGATCCGGAGCTAATTCTGGCGATCAAGCAGGCTGTCACCATTCCGGTGATGGCGAAAGCGCGGATCGGTCACTTCGTCGAGGCGCAAGTGTTGGAGGCGATTGGCGTCGATTATATTGACGAGAGCGAAGTGCTGACGCCGGCCGACGAAGAGCATCACATTAACAAGCACAAATTCCGGGTGCCGTTTGTGTGCGGCTGCCGCAATCTAGGTGAGGCGCTGCGCCGGGTGGCCGAAGGCGCGGCGATGCTACGCACCAAGGGCGAAGCCGGTACCGGCAACGTGGTCGAGGCGGTGCGCCATGCCCGCGCAGTGTACAGCGAAATCCGCCGCTTGCAGTCGATGAACGAAGACGAGCTGTTTACCTACGCCAAGCAGATTCAGGCGCCCTATGAGCTGGTGAAGCAGGTGGCCGCCGAAGGCAAGCTGCCGGTCGTCAACTTTGCGGCAGGCGGTATTGCCACGCCGGCTGACGCGGCCCTGCTGATGCAGTTAGGGGTAGATGGCATCTTTGTCGGTTCGGGCATCTTCAAGAGCGGCGATCCGGTCAAGCGGGCGCGAGCGATTGTCGAAGCGACCACGCACTATAACGATCCAGAGATCATCGCCGAGGTGAGCAAGGGCCTTGGCGAGGCTATGGTTGGCATCAACATCGATCAGATTCCCGCCGAGCAGTTGATGGCGCGGCGTGGGTGGTAGCAGGAGGCGGGCGGGCTATGCCTGCCCGCGTACAAAACCGTATGACAGTTGGCGTGTTGGCCCTACAGGGCGACTTTCGTGAACACTGCGCGGTCTTGCGCCGGATCGGCGTCGAGCCGGTCGAGGTGCGGTTGCCGCACCAACTTGCCCTTGTCGAACGATTGATCATTCCCGGTGGCGAAAGCACGACGATCGGGCGGCTGTTGGTGATGTACCAGATGTTGGAACCGATCCGCGAGCGGGCTGGTCGCGATCTGGCGATTTGGGGCACCTGCGCTGGCGCCATTTTGCTGGCCAACGAGGTGGTTGGCCAAAAGCAGGGCGGTCAGCCGGCGATTGGCGCAATGAATCTAACGATTCAGCGCAATGCCTACGGCAGCCAGCTCGATAGCTTTGAAGCGCCGATCACGATGCCGATCATCGGTGAAGCGCCGCTCCCCGGCGTCTTCATCCGCGCGCCGCGCATCGTGGCACTCGGTCAGGGGTGCGAGGCGGTTGGTTGGTTAGAGGACGGCAGCGTGGTGGCTGCCCGCCAAGGTCGTTTGCTGGCGACCACGTTTCATCCTGAGTTGACCGGTGATGATCGGGTTCACCGGCTCTTTCTGGAATTATGATACGAACCGTGACGCCGAGCGATCTCTGGTCGCTTCGGCGGAAACCTCGCTACCAACAGGTACTCTATACCGAACGACTGTTGGCGTATAGCCACCGGCCGCTCTGGTTTGCGTTGCAGAGCATGCTGGCCGGCAACCATCGCGAACGGATGACGCTGGTGCTGGCCGAACGGGGCGGGTTTGCGTTGGCGCAGGCGATGGGCCGGCTGGGCCGGCCCGAGCAAGATGTGATCTATCTGGCGACCAACGGCACGCGCAGCGAGCAGACTCCTAGCGATTACGAACTCTGGTTTCACCTGTTGCACCGGCTCTGTGCCGATGCGGCGCAGCATTCGGTGCAGCGCCTCTACGCGGCGTTGCCGAGCCAACACAACGAGTTGCGCGAAATCTTTCGCCAAGTCGGCTTTCAAGCCTACACCCATCGCCAGATTTTGCACCTCTCGGGGCCGGATTGGGATCAAGGTACCCGATTGGCGCCGATGCGGGCGCAATCGCGGCGCGACCATTGGGCGATCCACAAGCTCTATGGTATCGTGGCGCCGCATCTCGTGCAACAGGCGGAAGTGCGTAACGCGCGCTATTGGACGCTCTACCAGCCCTATTCGCTCGTGCGCCGGCAGGCGTGGGTGCTGGGGCCGGATGATGATCTGGCTGCCTACTTGCGCTTGCTCAGCGGGCCGAGCGGTCACGTCTTTTCAGTGCTGATCCGGCCTGATGCGCGCGAGCAGGCGGTAGATGTGTTGCGGTTCGGTCTGGCCCAGCTCAGTGACAGCCGGCCTGTCTATTTAATCTTGCGCGAGTACCAGCAAGAGTTGTTTGAACCGGCGATGCGGTTGGGTTTTCAACCAGTGGGTGAGCAAATCTTACTTGTTAAGCATACCGTTGTGCCAATCCGCCGCACGGTACTGGCCCCCTCGTTGGAAGTGGGACTCGAGCCGCGGGTGTCGGTGCGCCGGTATGCATGGCCCCCAACAGTGCGGGAGGAGCGCTAAGCGGTTATGGCTGTGACGGATACGACCAACGATATTCAACTTTTGTTAGCGACACTGCCGCCGGCAATCCGGGAGGCGATCCAGAAAGCCAACGATCAAGATAATCTGCTCGAAATCGTGATGGATCTCGGCCGGTTGCCGGAAGCGCGCTATCGTGGTCATGAGTTGTTCTTGAGCGATCGGGAAGTGACGGCCGAAGACATCAATTACGTAATCGCGCGTATCGGCGAGTTTGGCGAGGACAACCGCGCTGGTATTCCCCGCACCCTCCACCGCATTTCCGGCATTCGCAATCGTCGCGGCGTGGTGATTGGGTTGACGTGCCGCGTGGGTCGCGCCGTGTATGGCACGGTTGATATTATTCGCGATCTGGTGGAAACCGGGCAAAGCATTCTGTTACTGGGTAAGCCGGGTACCGGCAAGACGACGCTCTTGCGCGAGACGGCGCGGGTGCTGGGTGACGAGTTGCGCAAGCGAGTGGTGATCGTTGATACCTCGAACGAGATTGCCGGTGATGGCGATATTCCCCATCCCGGCATCGGGCGGGCGCGCCGGATGCAGGTGCCGCGTCCCGCCGAGCAGCATAATGTGATGATCGAGGCGGTCGAGAATCACATGCCCGAAGTGATTGTGATTGACGAAATCGGCACCGAGCTGGAAGCGGCGGCAGCGCGCACCATCGCCGAGCGCGGCGTGCAGTTGGTGGGTACGGCCCATGGCAATACCCTCGATAACCTCATGGTCAACCCAACCCTCTCCGATCTGGTGGGTGGGATTCAGGCGGTGACGTTGGGTGACGAAGAGGCGCGCCGGCGCGGGACGCAAAAGACGGTGCTGGAACGAAAAGCGCCGCCGACCTTTAGCATTCTGGTTGAGATTCAATCGTGGGATAGCGTGACCGTCTACCCGGATGTGGCAGCGGCGGTTGATGCGATCTTGCGCGGCGAAGAGCCGCCGTGCGAGCAACGCTTCCGCGAGCCGAACGGAACGGTGCGGCGCGAACCGGTGCGGCGGACGCCGATCGATGCGCCGGCGTTTGGCGGGCGACGGGGGCGCGGTGGGCGCGATCAGGCGCAGATGGGGGCAAGCGGCCCGCGCTTGCGCGACCGCAACGGCAATGCCGCGGCAGCGACTACGATGCCGCCGCAGCGCATCTTCCCGTTTGGCGTCAGCCGGAACCGGTTGCAGAACGCGATCGAACGGTTGCGGGTGCCGGCAGTGATTGTGCGTGATATGAAAGACGCCACCTTGGTCATGACGCTCAAGAACTACTACCGGCAAAGCTCGCAACAACTGCGGCAAGCCGAAGAGCAGGGCGTGCCGGTCTACGTGTTGCGCAACAACACGATTACCCAGATGGAACGGCAACTGGCGCAGGTCTTCCAGTTGCGCGAGGTGGTGGATGAGGAACCCGAACCGCTGCGTGGCGATTCGACGATCGAAGAGGCGTTACTAGAGACTGAGCAGGCGATTACCCAAGTGATCAGCGGTGAGCGCAATGCAGTAGAATTGGCCCCGCGCAGTAGTTATATTCGTCGCTTGCAGCATCAGATGGCCGACCGCTACAATTTGCGCTCAGAGAGCCGCGGCGACGATCCGAACCGGCGGGTGAAGATCTTCCGGTAAGTGGTATCGGTAGCAGCATTGCGGACAACGCCGTTCCAATATGCGATGGCTCATCGACAGATTGGCAAAGATCGGCTATCCTTAGCGAAGGATAAACCGAGATTGCTGGTGGCGCTGTCATGCATCAAGGTCTGTTTATTACATTTGAAGGGACAGAGGGGGCTGGCAAGAGCACCCAAGCTCGCCGTCTGTATGAACGCCTGCAAGCGGCGGGCTATCCGGTGATTCTTACCCGTGAACCGGGCGGGACGCGGATCGGTGAGTTGATCCGCCGGATTTTGATTGATCTGCGCCATACTGAAATGGCCCCTACCACTGAGACCTTGTTGTTTTCGGCGGCGCGTGCGCAATTGGTGAGTGAGCTGATCCGGCCCTATCTCGCCACCGGCGGGATTGTGGTCTGTGACCGCTATGCCGACTCGACGTTTGCTTATCAGGGGTACGGCCTTGGCCGCGATCTCGATGAGCTGCGCACGATTACAGCAGTGGCAACCGGCGGGCTGAAGCCTGATCTGACCTTTTATTTGCAGATCGATGTAGAAGTCGGATTGCAGCGCAAGCGCGCCGGGCGTGAGCGGCCGGAAACTAGCAGCGGCCAGCCGTTGGAATGGAACCGGCTCGATGCGCGCGATCTGGCCTATCATCAGCGGGTAGCCCAAGGGTTCGCTGAGCTGATGGCCCAAGAGCCAGAGCGATGGTATGCGCTCGATGCCGACCAGCCGGTCGAAGTGTTGGCCGAACAGATCTGGCAAGCGGTGACGCCGCGCTTGGCTCGGATTATGCCGATTGCCGCGCAAGGAAGCGCGGATTGACATCGTTAGGGTGAAGAGCATGCGCCTAATTCTGGCTGTCGTCCAGTCCCAAGATGCGACGAATCTCGTCGAAGCGCTGACCGAGCATGGCTATCGGGTGACGCGCCTGAGTAGCCAAGGTGGGTTTTTGCGGGAAGGAAACGTGACCTTGCTGTTGAGCGTCGAGGATCAGCAGGTTAATCCGGTGATCAACATCATTCGTGAGCATTGTTCGACGCGCACGCGCTACGTCTCGCCGATGCCGCCGATCGCCGAGTCGGGTGAGTTTTACCCGCCGGCGCCGTTAGAAGTGCAGGTGGGCGGGGCGACAGTGTTTGTCTTGCGCGCACAGACGCGCAAGTTGTAACGTATGGAAGTAATACAGGAATTTTTAGCGAATATTCTGCCGCTGGTACGCCTTGGCGCCATCTTTTTGGGCGCATATGCAGTATTGCTCTGGGCAGCGTCGGTGTTGTGGGCTTACCGCGATATTCGCCGTCGCACTGAAGACATCTCGGTGCAGGTGCTCGCAGTGGGTATCGTGCTGTTGCTGCCCTTCCTCGGTATTCCGCTGCATCTGATCTTGCGCCCGCCGCAAACGCTGGCCGAGAAATACGAACGCACCTTGGAAGAAGAGTTCCTGCGCCGCGATCTCGAAGAGCAATTCGTCTGCCCCGAATGCCAGCGTCCCATCGAACCTGATTTCATCCTGTGCCCGCACTGCCATACTCAGTTGCGCCGGCGCTGCGACTCGTGCCAGAAGGTGATCGATCTGACGTGGCGGATTTGTCCGTACTGTGGTCATTCCCACGCCGGCAGTGTGCCGACGGTGCGCGCTGATGCGTACCCGATCGCGCCGCCGGTAGAGGTTAGCCGGCAATGAAAGTTCCCGCAATTACGGATGTGCAAGGGGTCGTCGTCGGCCACGCCGCCGATGCAGAGGCGCTGACGGGCGTGACGGTTGTGCTGACGCCAGATGGTGCTACCGCCGGCGTGGATGTGCGCGGCGGCGCTCCCGGTACCCGCGAGACCGATCTGCTCGATCCGGTGAATCTGGTGCAGCAGGTTCATGCGGTCGTCTTGACCGGCGGCAGCGCGTTTGGCTTGGCTGCTGCCACTGGTGTGGTGTCGTGGCTGCACGAGCGTGGCTATGGCTTCGATGTGGGCCTGACCAAGGTGCCGATTGTGCCGGCGGCGGTGATCTTCGATCTGGGTGTGGGTCGGGCCGATGTATGGCCCGATGCAACGATGGGGTATGCGGCCTGTATGGCTGCCGAGACCAATGTGGCCGAGGGTAGTGTTGGAGCCGGGATCGGCGCAACGGTCGGTAAAGTGGGTGGTATGGCCACCGCGATGCGCGGCGGCGTCGGCACGTGGAGTGAGACGCTGGCGAATGGGGTGACGGTGGGCGCTTTGGTGGTCGTTAATGCCTTCGGTGACGTGGTTGACGGGCAAGGCAGGTTGGTGGCCGGTGCGCGCGGTCCCGGCCAGTCACTGATCGGCACCGGCGCGCTTTTGCGCAGTGGCGTGGCCCGGCAGTCGTTTGCCGATGCCGCCGGCCAGAACACAACTATTGCCGTGGTTGCTACTGATGCTCGCCTCGATAAGGCTGCCGCGACCCGGCTGGCGATGATGGCCCAAGATGGCTTGGCTCGTGCTATTCGCCCGGCTCACTCGCCGTTCGATGGCGATACCGTGTTTGCGCTGGCAACCGGCGTCTACGACGCGCCGCCGTTGGTTACGCTTGGCGCGGTGGCGGCAGATGTGTTGGCGACCGCGATCGCACGGGCTGTGCAGATGGCCACTGCCGTGGCTGGCATTCCGGCGGCGCGCGATGTAGCAATGCCATGAAATTGCGCGTAAAAAGGTACGCTCGTTTGTATCACAGGCTGGTGCAATCTATGGAGTGCGGCAGTCATACTCCCGCATAGCACCATAGCTCTGGATGGCAGCAGTGGAGCGTTCACACTTTATACAATGCTCCGCCAGTCATTGTGAACTCACCCTTAGCGGCGAAACAACTTCCTGTGCGAAGGATCCCGCTGAGGCATGGCCCGCGTTGAAGCGAGAGATTGCTTCGGGGACTGCGCCCCCTCGCAATGAAAAGGTGGGAGCGCCATCGTTGTTCGCTTGTCATTGCGAGCCGAGCATAGCGAGGCGCAGCAATCCCCCGCGAGGGCAGGCGGAACAGCTTTGCAGGATAGCTTGCGCCGAAACAATGACTGCACAGGTGCGATACGCCCAATCTGTGGAGTGCGGCAGTTATACTGCCGCATATCACGAAGGCGCTGGACGGCGGCAGTGGAATGTCCGCACGCCATACCACGCTCCGCTTGTCGTTGCGAGTCGGCTGCGGCGGCGCAGCAATCCCCCGCGAGCGCGGGAGGAACCCGCTGAGGCCTTGCCTTTTACTACACGTTAGCTTATCAATCAACCGTAAAGTACTCGCCATGAAGCGTTTCATATTCTTCCTCACGGCCCTGTTTGCATTTGTGCTCGTTGCTGGCTGTGAAGTGCGGGTTAATGAACCGACGCCAACTGCCCCAGCAGCGATGTCCATTCTCCAAACTACTCCCACCACTGTACGCGAACAGGTGTTACGTATCGGGTTGGTGAATGAGCCACCCGATCTGTTCCCTTACCACAGCACCCCGACTGACGAACGCATCACCGGCGCATTAACTGAATTACTCTTTCCCGCGCCGTTGTTGCCGGTTGATTTCACTTTGCAAACGACCGGCGTGTTGACGCGGGTGCCTGATTTTGCCAACGGCGATGTGGTGACGGCGACGGTCACCGTCTTCCGCGATGCGTTGGGGCAAATCAGTGAAACGCCGACCGAGACGACCGATGAGGTGACGCAGGTGAGCGTCACTTTCCACTGGAATCCTGCGTTGCGCTGGTCTGATGGTACGCCGGTTACGGCAGCCGACTCGGTGTTTGCTTACGAACTCGCCCAGCAGATCGATCTTGGTCAAGCGGCTAATACCCGGCTGGCAATGATCGAACGCTACGAGCAGATCGATGAGCATACCACGCGGGTAGTGCTCCGGCCTGATGTGACCGATCCGTCTTATCTGACCAGTTTTTGGACGCCGTTGCCGCGCCATGTGTTGGCAGAGATGGATTCGCAGCAGGTGATGCAGAGTGAATTTATCCGCAAGCCGGTCAGCTATGGGCCGTATATGGTCAGCGCCTTTGACGGCGGTTCGCTCGAGTTGGTGCGCAATCCGCATTACGCAGGGCCGGCGGCACCGTTTGAACGGATTATTGTGGCCTTTCGCAAAGATCCGCAGCAATTGGTCGAATTGGTGCGCGGCGGCGGGATTGATCTGGCCTTTATCGAACAGCCGGTGCCCGAATTGCTCTTGCAGCTTGTGCAGAGCGCTGCACGGGGAGAGATTCAGCTTAGCACCTCGCCAAATACGATCTGGGAGCATCTCGACTTTAATCTTGATGTGCCGCTGTTACAGGATATTCGAGTACGGCGAGCGATTGCGTATGCGATTAACCGGCCCCAATTGGTCGAGCAGTTGTTGGGTAACAAGAGTACGGTGTTGGAGAGTTGGGTGTTGCCGGGTCAACTTGGCTACCCGCCGCTCGATCAGATTACCCGCTACCCCTATAACCCCGACGAGGCGCGCCGTTTGTTCGATGAAGCGAACCTGATCGATACCGATGGCGATGGTTGGCGCGAGTACGATGGGTTGCCGATTTTGTTGTCGTTGGTGACGAGCGCCAATTCACCGTTGCGTGAAGCGGTCGCGCAACGAATTGCGGCTGATCTGGAGCAGGTGGGCGTGCAGGTTGAGGTGGCGCAATTATCGTCGAGCGAATTGTACAGCACTGATGGCCCGCTCTACCAGCGCACCTTCCAATTGGCCTTGTTTGGCTGGATCGCTGGGCCGCACCCACGTGGCTGGGAGTTGTGGAGTTGCGCAGGTGTGCCGAGTGAAGCGAACAATTGGACGGGAAATAATTTTGCCGGCTGGTGTTTCTTCGAGGCGAATGAGGCGATCAATATGGCGACCACCTCGCTCGATCCCGAAGAGCAGAAGAGTGCGTACCTCCGGCAACAGCAACTGTTTACGCAAGAGTTGCCGGTGTTGCCGCTATTCCAACGGGTTGATGCGCTGGTGGCCCGGCAGGGGTTGGCAGGCTGGCGGCTGAATCCGACGGCGCCGTTTACGTGGAACATCAGCGAATGGCGCGAGGGCGAGTGATCAACGCCAAGGCGTAGCGGGGGCCAAGGCGCGCAGATTCTTAAACGCCAAGGCGCGAAGAACGCCAAGGGCAGTCAAATTTTGTTGTGATGGCCGCTAGCTCGTTTGTGCCACGTTCCAAAAACCTTAGCGTTCTCTACGGAGCCGGATAGCCGTCCGGCTCTAGTGGGTCTTCAGGATTCCCAGAACGGTTTGGCCCAACCGCGGCGGGTGATCTCGGCTCGCAGGTCGAGCATCGCGGTGTAAGTCGGCAGAATGGCGAGGGTTTCGCCAGTGGGCAATGCCGCTAACGCCGCATCGAGCGCTGCCGAGAGATCGTCGATCACGGTCATAGTCTCGGCAGCAACGCCGGCGTAATCAAGGCGCAGCGCCATATCGGCAGCACGGGTGCCGCTAACCGTGACACGGGCCACCTTTCCGGCCAACGGCTCGAAATCGGCATCCCATAGCCACGACACATCGGTGCCATCGGCAAAGCGGTCGTTAATCGCGATCAGCACATGCAACGGTTTCGTTGTCGCTGTTGTCAGCATGCGCACCGTCTCTGAGGCTCCCACCGGATTTTTAATCAGCGCAATCAGCATCGGCGGGCCGCCGGGGCCGGCGCTGATCCGCTCGATGCGGCCAAAGGCGGCCCGGAAGGCGGCGAGGGCGGCGCTGATCGCAGCCGGTGCAACGCCGAGCGCCAAGGCAGCAGCAGTGGCGGCCAGCGCATTCTGCGCATTGTAGAGGCCGGGTAGCGGGAGCTGCACACTCAACTTGCCGGTAGGGTGGTCGATTTGCAGTTCGCTGCCGTCCAACCCCTTTGGTTCCAACACTGTTAACGCCACCTGCGGATCAGGCCGGCGCTGGCCGCACTGCGGGCAGGCGTAGTGGCCGATGTGGGCGTAGAAGAGATGCTGGTATTCGTAACGATGGCCGCAGGCGTGGCAGAACTGCGAATCGGCGATGTGGGTAGCGGCGGCGGCGGCGTGACGGCTATCTTCCAATCCAAACGCGAGGGTGCGAGCGGTCAGGTTGCGGGCAATCGCGGCCATCGCCGGATCGTCGGCATTAAAGACCACGGTGGTTGTGGTGGGCAGAGTTTGCAAGGCTGTGCGCCAGTGGCTGGCGATGGTGTCGATCTCGCCGTAGCGATCGAGCTGGTCGCGGAACAGATTGAGCAACACGACGAGGCGGGGTCGGGTCTCGGCAATCGCTTGCGGCAGGGCTGCCTCATCGGTCTCGAACAGGGCGCGGCGTGCGCGCGGGCGGCCACGCCAATCAGCGCCGGCAATCGCAACCGTGGTTAAGCCGGGCAGCAGGTTGGCGCCGGCGCGATTGTGCAAGAGCGGTTCGCCGGTCTGCTCAAGCATGGCTGCTAGCATGCGGCTGGTGGTGGTCTTGCCATTCGTGCCGGCGACGAGGATGACGCCGGCGGGCAACGCGGCGCAGATTGTGGTCAAGATGGCCGGGTCGAGCGAGCGGGCGACTTGGCCGGGCAGGGTGGTGCCGCCGCCGAGCCGCAGACGGCGCGAGAGAGTGCCGGCGGCGCGGGCTAGGGTGATGGCGGCAGTGGTGCGGAGTTGGTTCATAGGTTCGGTGGGGAGTTAATCAGCATAGATTGGATGTTGTTTGCTGGCTGCGTATCTTTCTTGCAATTGCCCCCTCGCGGCCTCCCCCGCTGGTGAGAGGTGGAAGACTCCCTCATCCAGCAGGAGAAGGCTGGGGTAGGGACGACATTCCCCAAACCCTCTGCGTCCTTCGCGTCTTTGCGTTTGAATCCTCTGCGTCTCTGTGGCACCGGACAGTCGTCCGGCTCTACGACGCCGTTACTTCAACCCGGCCTTGTGCAACGCGGCAGCGAGCGGGTTATCATCGTCTTCATCATCGCCGCTGCTGGCAAACAGGGTCGCCTCCGGCGGCGGTTCATCATCTGCCTCGTCGTAGAGATCGTCCTCTTCCCAATTGAGCGCCAGATTCTCGGCGCCGGCCAGTGCAATGATGTCATCAACGCGAAACAGCATCAGATTCACCCGATCGTCACTCGCTGAACGCGCAGCCAAATCTTCAATCCGCTGCACTTGCGGCAACGCCGTCAACACTTCCTCAAGCGGTTCGGGTCGGCGAGGTGGCGGGCGGTCGCTGACCATCAGCGCGTCGGCGGCGGCGCTATCGGCGGGAATGCCAGTATCCACCAGCAAAATCGTCACCCCGACGTGGTGGAAGAGCAGGTGCAGAATCTGGCGCGTTTCGTTGAGTTGGGCGACGGCACGGCGAATGGCGCTGGCGGTGCGACTAGCTTTAATCTCAAACACCCACGCCACGCCATCGGTAATCGCCAAAGCGTCGAGTTCGCGATACTTGATCTGCGCCGTGCGGTGGCGACGCTCTTCGTATTCGAGAATGCGCCGCTCGTCGAGCGGCAACTGGCCCGCCAGCCAATCGCGTAACACCGCTTCGGCCTGCCCGCCAAAGATATCGCGCTGGCGTGGCGGACGGATCGCCTTCTGGTTCTTGCGTTGCAGCTTAAACTTCTCGACGTGAGCTTGGTAACGACGGTCGTCTTCGGTCGTCAACCGTGCGCGCGCATACCTGATCGCCATCTACCCCTGCCTTCCTAGTTCCACCGAACGGCGATACGCGGCCCAGATCGCATCGGCCAGCACGGTGCGCAAGCCGCCGCGTTCGAGTTCGCTCAGTGCAGCGGCGCTGGTGCCGCCGGGAGACGTCACTGCATTGCGCAATTGGGCCGGATGCATCCCGCTCTGTATTGCATACTGCACCGAGCCGAGCATTGTCTGTTGCACCAGCTCTTCGGCAATGCGGCGCGACAAACCGAGATGGACGCCAGCGTCGATCATTGCTTCCATCATCAAAAAGACATAAGCCGGGCCGGTGCCGTTAATGGCCGTCGCCATATCGAGATAGGTCTCGTTATCGACGTACAGCTCGCGTCCCAACGCACCCAGCACCGTCGCCGCCCAACTGCGCTGGCGTTCAGTCACAGCAGGCGCCGCCGTCCATACTGTCATGCCGCAGCCAATCTGGGCAGGGGTATTCGGCATACTGCGCACCACTGCCAAGTGGTCGAGCGCCTCGGCGAAGGCGGCGATCGTCGCGCCAGCGATCACCGAAATCACCAAATCCTCATCGCGGATCGCACCGCGCAGCGGCGGCAACACCCGCCGCAACTGCTGGGGTTTGACGGCAAAGATCACCACCCGGCCCCACTTGGCCGCTTCGAGATTGTCGTGGGTAGTGTGAATGTGGTAGCGGTGCGCGAGGTCGCGCCGCCGCTCTTCGCGGGGGTGGCTAGCGAGAATCTGATCGGCGGCGACCAACTCGTTGCGCAATAAACCACCGATAATGGCTTCACCCATCGCACCGGCGCCGATCACGGCAATTGGCAAGTCAGAGAGCATAGATCTCACCTGTGCAAGCAACCGGTCACGGTTCCATCGCGCGACCGGCAACATAAACGGTTCTGTGCGGTATGATACCATAGAGGATGACAAGATTGCGGCGGGAGTCGTGCAAGCAGCGGGGGCAGAGCGAGCCGAGCGGAGCGAGGCGACATCATCCCCTGCGAGCACGAAAGAAGCCCGCTGAGGCATCATCTGCGCCAAAGCGGGAATTGCTGCGGAGGCGTAGCCCCCCCGCAACAATGACAATAGGGGTGCGCCCCTAGGCAATAACAACGACGTGTCATAGAGAGAGAAACACCACACTATGGTACCAAACGAAGAAACCATCATCCTCCGCCCCACGGCGGTGCCCGGCGCGCGCCCGGTGCTGCTGGCGGTTTTTGCCCACCCTGACGACGAGAGCTTTGGGCCGGGAGGCACCTTGGCCCGCTATGCGTGGTCGGGGGTGGCAGTCCATTTAATTTGCGCAACTGGCGGCGAAGAGGGCACCGTCGATGCGGCCTTGCTCAACGGTTACCAGTCGGTGGTGGCGCTGCGCCGCGCCGAGTTACTGCGCGCCGCTGAGGCGTTGGGGTTGAGCAGCGTGACCCTGCTAGGCTATCGCGATTCGGGTATGCCCGGCACCGAAGCGAACCGCCATCCGGCGGCGTTGATCAACCAACCGCGTGAACAGGTGGTGGTGCAGGTGGTGCGTCACATCCGGCGCTTGCGCCCGCAGGTGGTGATCACTTTCGATCCAATCGGCGGCTACCGCCATCCTGACCACATTGCGATCCATGAAGCGACGGTCGCCGCCTTTCATGCCGCCGGCGATCCGGCGGCATGGCCGGAAGCAGGGCCACCGTATGCGCCGCAAAAACTCTACTACACCACCTTCTCGCGCCAGTTATTGCGCTGGCTGGTGCGGTTAATGCCGCTTTTTGGCCGCGATCCACGCGCCTTTGGCCGCAATCGCGACATCGATCTGACCAATCTGGCCGAGGTCGAGTTTCCCACCCATGCCCGCATTGACACCACCGCCGTGCGCGAGCAGGCGCGGGCGGCGGCGCTAGCCCATGTGAGTCAGGGCGCAGGTGGGCCGCTAGCCCGTGGCCCACTCAGCAAGGTGTTGGGCCTGCTTGGCAGCGCCGACACCTTTATGCGCGCCTACCCGCCGGTGGAGGGTGATGTGCGCGAAGATGATCTGTTTGCCGGGGTGCAGTGGTAAACGATAGACCATTTTTTACACTGAATAAAGAAACAGACTCGTTGCTTGACCCGCTGCTGCGCTGCAATCGAACCGAGAGTCGAGCCACAATGCGTAGCAGAGGGGGTTATGGGCAGCAACGAACTGGTGTGGACGTTGGGAGGTTTGGCGCTGGCGGTGGTGATCGGCATTGGCATGAGGCGGTGGTCACAGCAGCGCGATCGGAAGCGGCGGCAGGAGATCCGGCAGGCGGTGATGCACATGGGCTTTGTGCTGCGTGATCGGGAAGTGGCGCCGGATCTGTCGCAATTTGCGCTCAGCCGGATTGGCGATCGCGGCGCGGTTTCGTGGCCGAGGGTATCGTTTGTGGTCGCTGGCGGGCAGGCAACAACCTGCGAATATACCGCGGTGCCTCATGTAGAGTGGCGTGATCCAGAAATCTACCGCTCTACAGATCGGTTTTATCGCCAAACGGTGCTGTTGTTCGAGGCGGAACACCTGCGCTCGCCGGCGTTTTTTCTGCGGCCAGAAGGGATCTGCAATCAGATCAAGCAGCTCTTTCTCTAAACCAATATTCCGCACCATCCCGATTTCTCGAAGGCATATCTGTTGCGGGGGAGCAATGAGGATCAGGTGCGCTAGTTTTTCACCCATCAGAAGCTGAATGTGTTAGCCCATCATCGTGGTTGGTATATCGAAGGCAATGGCCAGCGGCTGATTTGTTATCAGGTTGGCGAGTTGGATGCTGGCGCTAACGTGCAACGATTTGCCCAAGAGGCACTGGCGATTGCGCGCGGGTTGAGCCAGTTTTAGCGCACCTACGTGCTGGCAGCCAACGAGCACTTACACGTAGCTTGAAGCCATTACTGCACCGCCACACCCCGCCGCGGCAACCAATGTTCGGCCACCGAGCGAAAGCCGTCGCTGTTTTGATCGAGGCGCAGATGTTGCACCCGCGCGCCGTTAGCTTCGATCGTAATCAGGTTGCACGTATTAGCGCCGTGCTCGGCGCCATAGCCACGCCGCGAGGTGGTGGTACCGCTCTGCACGATGTAGGTACCGTGGCGTAAATCGGGCAGGATGTCGCGGGTGTTGCCGGTGAAACTGATATGCAGATGGCCGCAGAGCAGCACATCAACTGCGAACTCATCAAGCAGCCCGATTGCTTCGGCAGCGTTGGTGATGGTAACGCGCTTGCGCCGGTAGGTAGGCGGTAGCGCGGGCGGATGGTGCCAGACCACGATTTTGTAGACATCGGGGCCGAAGCGGGCTAATCGCTCGCGCAGCGCAGCGATCTGGGAAGGATACAGCTTGCCGCCGTCAACTGTGAGGCCGTGGGCCGTGCATGCGCCGACAACGGCAATGCCGGGGGCGGTAAAAACGGGATTGAGGTCGGGCGAGATCTGCTGGCGATAGCGGCGCAACGGGGCAAACAGGCGCTCGTGCAAGAGAAAGAGAGGGACATCGTGATTGCCGGGTACCACCAGTTGCGGTTGGGGCAGGCGCTCGCGCAGAGTGCGGGCCGCGCGCCACTGCGACGCAAAGTCAGCCCGCTGCACAAAATCGCCTGAAATCACCACCAGATCGGGCTTGAGCGCGTGCGCATTGGTGATTAGGTGTTCGGCAGCGGCAGGGTTAAAGGGCGGGCCGGTATGGATGTCTGAGATATGGAGTATACGGAAGGTCACGACGTTACTCCTCTACGCTAGCAGCCGGCGCGGCGGCCTGCGCCTTCTCTTTGGCGAGAGTGATGATGGCGCGCACGATCAGAATTCCTTCGACCGCCACCGCCGCGACAAAGATGTACTTGAGTACAGTGGGGATGATGTCCATCGGCTGATCCTTTCTGGCTATGTGGAGTGCGGCAGTTCCACTACCGCCGTCCTGATATGTGGTGCGGCAGTATCACTGCCGCATGCCATGATAGCGCGCATCGGCCTCTTTTGTCATTGCGAGGAAGTGGCGACCCCTAGCCACACTAGGGCCGCCCGACCGAAGCAATCTCCTACGTTAGCGCCAGCAATGCCTGCGCAAACCGATCCCGCGCTCGTGGGGGATTGCTTCGCCTCACGGCGGGGCGGGCGTTGCTCGGCCCCGACCGCTCGGCTCGCAATGACAAGCAGAGAGCAGGGGGACAGCCCTCACCCTAGTCCTTCTCCTCTGGGGGAGGGAAAAGACAGCGCCCTCTTCCCCAGCGAGAGCATGCCAACCGCCTTTCATCATGCCCGCAATTCCCACCGGCTGCCGAGCGGCGTCTTGCGAATTTCGAGCGCCGCCGGGAAGCGATCTTTGAGATCATCGATGTGGGTGATAACGATAATCCGGGCGAAGTCGTGCTGAATCGCCGAGATCGCTTCAACCATCCGCTCGCGGCCATCGGCGTCGAGCGTGCCGAACCCTTCATCGATCACCAGCGTTTCGAGGCGGGCGCCGGCGCGGTGGGCTAGCAGGCGCGATAGGGCAATCCGGATTGCGAAATTGATCCGCATTGCCTCACCGCCGCTAAACGCTTTATAATCGCGTGTGCCGCGCGCATCAGAGACTTTTACTTCCAACGACTCGACCGTATTGCCTTTCTTGGTGTCGCGCTGCATCTCGAAGCGCAGGTGCATTTGGCCGTCGGTCAAGCGGGTGAGCAGGCGGTTGGCTTCGTCTTCGAGCTGCGGAATGGCAGTTTCGATCAACATCGCCTGTACGCCCTTCTTGCCAAAGGCTTCAACAAGCTCGGCAAATAGGGCGGTGCGTTCGCGCAGGTGCTGTTCTTGCGCATGCAAGGTTTCTAACTCAGCAGCGGCGGCTTCGGCTTGGCGGAGGTAGGCCTGCTTTTCGGCGAGATCGCGCTCAGCGGCTTGCAAGGCGCGATCAGTGTCGTTGAGCTGCTGCGCCAATTGGGTTGCTTCGGCTTTCACTGTCGGCAGCGCCGTGACTTGGCTGGCCAGCGCATCGGCTTCGCTCTGCACCGTATACCGTTCGCGCTCGGCGTGATCACGCAGGGATTGAGTCTGTGCACGGAGCTTGGTATCGCTGGCGTAGCGTTGTTCGGCCAGCAGCAGCTCGCGCTCCTCGTGTTCCCAATGGGCCAGCGCTCGTACCGTCGCTCGCGCCGCTTCGAGCAACTCTGGCTGGTAGCCAAGTGCCTCAATCTCGGCGGCTATTTGCCGGCCAGCAGTCTGAATCTCGTGGGCGAAGTCGTTCTCGGCGAGCTGGCGCGCTAATTCGGCCACGGCTGCCTCGGCAGCGGGCAAGGCGTCTGGCGCGCTTTGCAAGCGGGCCATCTCGCGCCGGCAACTCTCAAGCTGGCCTTCGAGTCGGCTCTGTTCGCGCAAGTGGCGTTCGAGCGCGCTGATTTCGTCGTGCGCCATCGCGAGATCGCGGCGCAGGCCTGCTTCATCGCTCAGGGCAGCGAGCTGCTCTTCCAGCGCCGCCAGTTCGGCTTGGATGGCCGGTTCGATCTCGCCGGCAGCCAGCCGTTCGGTGAGCAGGGCGATCTGGCGGGACAGTTCGTATTGCTCGGCTTCCCACGCGGCGACGTGCGCCAATTGGCGTTCAAGCGCTTCGGCGGCGGCGGCCTGCTGGCGTAGCTTGGCTAACTCTTGCTCGCCGGCGGCAATGGCGGCGCGGAGGTTGGCCAGCGTTTGCTCAGCAGCTTGAGCCGTAGCTTCGGCTTGGGTAAGGCGCGTGAGCAGTTCGGCCAGCTCGGTTTGGTAATGGGCAATGACGTGCTCGGTCTCGGCGGGATCGAGTTGGTGGCGGCAGACCGGGCATGCGCCGCCGGCAGTGGCGAGTAGGGCTTGATGTTCGCGCAGTTTGGCGATTGCGAGCCGGGCCTGCTCGGCGGTAGCGCGGGCGGCGCTGAGCGTATCAACAGTGGCTTGCTCTTGGATGCGGTGCGCCTGTTGCTGCTCTTCCAGCTCGCGGGCCATCGTGCGGGCGGCTTGGGCGGCAGCGAGTTCGGCCCGCCATTGAGCAGCTTTGGCGAGCTGCTCAGCCAACCGGCGCTGATCGTGCTGGCAGCGGGTCAATTCGGTGGAGAGCGCCGTTGTACGTTGCTCGAGCTGATTGCGCAGAATGGTTTGGCGCGTGGTCAGATCGCGGATCTGGTTCAGTTGTTGCTCAAGCTCGGTGCGTTGCTCCTGCACGCGCACCAATTGCGCGTGCAACGGCGCCAGTTCGCGCAACCGTTGCTGCAACCCCTCCTCTTGCTCACGCAGCTCGGCCAAGCGGGCCACCTCAGCGCGCAGGCGGTCACGGGTCTGTTCGGCCCGGCCCAGCTCCTCTTTCAAGCGATCGCGTTCGGTCCGCCACGCTTCGCGCAGCTCGTTTTTGCGCGCCGTCAGCTCATCGAAGAGGGTGCGTAACCCTTCCAGCCGGTCGAGTTCGGCGCGGGCAGCGGCCAATGCAGCCAACCCCTGCTCGATCACAGGCCGCTTGGCGATCACCTGTTCAGCGTGGGCAATCCGCTGAGCAAGTTCGGCCAAATCGCGCTCGTGGCGCTGAATCTCGCCGGCCAGCGCGGTGAGCCGGCTTTGCAGCTCGCGGTGGCGCTGGGCCAGTGCCTCAAGTTCGCGCAGACGGGTGAAGGCAGCGGTGTAGGCAGCTTCCAGCGCAGCGCGGGTCGTTTGCAACTGCTCCCGCCGTTGTGCGGCGTCGGCGACCGCCTGTTGCCAAAAGGGGACTTTCGCGGCAATGGGTTGGAGCGACTCAAGCTGGCCGCGCACCTTAATCGCTTCGGCCTCAAGGCTGCGCACCCGCTCGCGCGCGCGTTGTTCGAGCGCGGCATACTCGGCCAGATCGAGAATCTCGGCCAGCACCTCTTTGCGTTCCGCCGCCGTCGTGCTGGTAAACTCATCGGCCCGGCCTTGTAAGAGGAACGAGGCGTTGATGAAGGTGCGGTATGACATACGCAGCAGGTCGTTAATTTTGGCTTGTGTCTCGCGGATGGTGTTTTCGCCGATCGGTCGCCAAGCCGCGCCATCGAAACTCTGCACATCGAGCCATGTCTTGCCGGAACTCGTGCCTTTGCCGGTGCTGCGCCCGCGTTGGCGTTGGCGAATCACGCGATATTTCCGGCCATCGAGGGCAAACACTAGCTCGACCATCATTTCGGTCTCGCCTTGCGCGATCAACTCATCGTCGGTGCTGCGCGCTTCACCCCACAAGGCCCACGTGATCGCGTCGAGCAAGGTTGATTTGCCGGCCCCATTTTCGCCCGACAAGCAGAGTACGTGCAGGCCGTCGAGGTCAAGCCGGAGCGGCGCGCCGTCGTCGCCGGCGCGATAGCACATAAAGTTGCGTAAGGCAAGTTGCAGTGGAATCATAGGGTTCGATGAATGTCACGATGCGAAGGGAGCACGGTAATGCCCTCAGCGGAACGTGCGCTGCTCTTGAATCATTTCTGGTTCGACGCCGAGGGCTTCGGCGATGCGGCGAATACCGCGATCGTTGAAACTGACCAAATAAAACGGCGCTAGCGGCAAGCGTTCGCCTGAACGCAACGCCACCAGCAAGCGATACTGGGCGCGACGCAAGACGCGCACCTCAAGCCCTTTGACATCGGCCAGCGGGCGTTCTTGGCGGGCGCGGCCCAGCAAGCCATACGAGGTGACGGTAATTTTGCCGCTGCGATGGTCGATCCGGCAAACGCCGAGCTGGCCGCCAGTGATAAGTGTAAACAGCATCAGACCAGCGAGTAGTGCAATCGCCACCACTTCGCCGGTGGTCATACTCTGCACGCCGGTAAGGAATGGCTGCGCAATCGTGCCGACGCCATACATCACTACTGCGGCAAAACTCCACGTCAGCCATGGAATGAAACGCACAGTGAGCTGATCAGGACTGCGGTGAGCAAGTTGCCATGTCATAGAAACACCATCAGGTGCAGGCGAACCATGCTCATTATACCAATTCCTCTCTTCCCATTGACCGGCTTGCTGGCGAGTGCTACCATTAGCGCTGTGTGTGACGCTCCCGGCGACAGAAAGGGATACAGACGGTTATGGAAGCCATCTTCTCAGTCGAGAATCTGCTGGCGCTCGTGACATTAACGGTGATGGAGATCGTGTTAGGGATTGACAACATCATCTTCATCAGCATTCTGGCCGGTAAGCTGCCTCTAGCGCAGCAGCGTCCGACTCGGCAGATTGGCCTCAGTCTCGCGCTGATCACACGCCTGTTGCTGCTCTTTTCGATCAGTTGGATCGCTAGTCTTACCCAGCCGCTCTTCGAGCTGGGGTCGTGGCATATCACCGGGCGCAGCCTGATTATGTTCAGTGGCGGTCTGTTCCTGATCTACAAAGCCACAACCGAGATTCACGAGAAGCTAGAAGGTGCTGAGCATACCGAGCGATCAGCGGCAGTAACGACAACGCAAACGGTGGTGGTGCAGATCATCTTGCTCGATATTGTCTTTTCGCTCGATTCGGTGATAACTGCAGTTGGTATGGCGAACGAGTTGTGGGTCATGATGACAGCGGTTATCATTGCCGTAGGCGTCATGCTTTTCTTAGCCGAAGGGATTGCCAAGTTTGTTAATGATCACCCAACGGTGAAAATGCTGGCGCTCAGCTTTTTGTTGCTGATCGGCTTCTCGCTAGTGGCCGAAGGGTTTGAGCTGCACATCCCCAAGGGCTACATCTACTTTGCGATGGGCTTCTCGGTACTGGTTGAGGTACTCAATCTGCGAGTAGCCGCAAAGGCCAAGGCGCGACAGCCGGTGCAGTTGCACCAACGTTACGATACGACGAAACTAAGTCGTTAGCCCCCTATGCTCAATACCGTCCATTTGCAAACCTTTCTCGCCGTCGTCGAGACCGGCTCGTTCTCGGCGGCAGCTAAGCGGTTGCATATGTCGCAGCCGGCGGTCAGCCAGCAGATCCGGGCGCTGGAAGAGCAGGTCGGTGGGGTACGCTTGTTCCGGCGAAGCGGGCAGCAGATGGTGCTCACGTTGGCCGGCGAGCAGTTATTGAACCATGCGCGAGAATTGGTAGTAATGGCCGAACGGGCGGTGCAAGCGGTAAGCGCGTTGCGCGGCCAGATTGGCGGGCGGGTGACAATTGGTTGTCTAGCTGGTGGCGCCGAAGCGTTTCTACCGGCGCTGCTCGCTATCGTGCAACGCCAATACCCGGCGGTGACGGTTGAGGTCGAGGTGCAAAGCGCCGATCGCTTGTTGGAACACCTCTCCGAGCGGCGCTGTGAGGTCGTGCTTGTCAATGATACGCCGCGTCGGCGTGGTTTTGAGACGCGCTTGCTGGCCGGTGAGCGGCTGGCGCTGGCTGCAGGAGCCGGTCATCCGCTCTTGCAGCAAGAGCAGGCGCCTCCCGGCGTCTTGCGTGACTACCCGTTGGCTTTACCGCAGGTGGGACATCCATTGCGGCGTGTGATCGAGGATGGTTTGCGTCGCCGGGGCGTCAATGCCGCCGATCTGCGCGTGACGCTTGAAGCCGACAGTCCGTTGCTGCTGCGGTCAGCGGTGGAGGCGGGGTTGGCGTTGGCCTTCTTGCCGGCCAGTGTGTTGCCGGCGCGGCTTGAACGGATGGGGATCGTGACGTTGGCCGGGCAGCCGCTGGCGTATGAATGGCACCTTGTCCGCTTGCGCGAACGAGCGCCGGCCCGCGTAGTCGATTTGCTCTACGAGACATTGTTGGGTGACGAGGCCCGATCGACGTTGTTGCGGTTGGGGTTGGCGACGTAGCGCTTCCGTCATTCCCCTCCTCAGCGGGGTTCAAGGGCGGATAGAACGCATGAGCGTAGGTGTGGTTGATGGCTTTGCAATGCACCGGTTCACCCTCACCCCTAGCCCCTCTTTCACTGGTGCGGGAGAGGAGCGCGTGCCGTACCTGCTCACCGCGCGACTTCCCCTCTCCGCCCGCTCGGCAGGAGAGGGGGCCGGGGGGTGAGGTCACTTGCTCGCGCAGCGGGCCTCGTAAGTTTTCGTTCGTCCCCCAGCGGGAGGGACCGTCTTACCCCTCCCTTAGCAGAGGTGGGACTAAGGGGGGGTACGGGCCAACCGGGAGAGGGGGTAGAGGGTGAGGGCCACCAGCTCGCGCAGCGGGCTTCGTAAGCATAGCCCAGCCCTTCAGGGCCGGGTTCCCGGCTAAGGTTGGTGGTCGTTACGCCAAGCAAGGCTTTTGAAGAATGACCGAGGTTGTATGCACGATGTCATAGTGATTGGCGCAGGCATAGCCGGCTTAGCGGCGGCAAATGCCCTCCACGCCGCGGGTTATGAGGTGCTCGTCCTCGAAGCGCGGGATCGGATTGGTGGCCGTATTTGGACGGACGAGCAGTATGGCCCGGTCGAGTTTGGGGCTGAATTTATTCACGGCCACCGTGCCGCCACGTGGGAATTGGTCAGGCGCGCCGGCTTACCCACTTCGCGTTGGGGGCGCGATCGCCAGTTCGCGCTCGGCGGACGAATATTGGCCGCTGATCATCCGCTTGGGGCAGCCGTGCATACGCTCTACCAGCAGATCTGCGAGTATCGCGGCCCCGAAGTGACAGTGGCCGAATTGCTCGACCGGCTCGCGCCATCATCTGAAGCGCGCACCCTAGCCGGACGCTGGCTAGCCAATATTGAAGGGGCCGACTTGCACCGGCTCAGTGCGGTAGCATTGGCCCGCGAACGGCGCTTGAGCACGATCGGCGAGGATAACTTTCATATCGATTGCGGCTATCGCTATCTGCTCGCGCCGCTGTGTGCCGGGTTAGCGATCGAACTGCACGCTGCGGTCACGCTGGTACGCTGGGATGAGCAGCACGTTGCCGTAGAGCTGGCCGATGGCCGCCGATTCCAAGCGCGCCAGCTTGTCATAACGGTGCCGGTTTCGCTTTTGCAGGCCGGCCAGCCGGCGTTTGATCCGCCGCTCCCAGCGGCCAAGCAAGCCGCCATTGCAGCTATCCCAAGGGGCCATGTTACTAAGCTAGCGCTCTGGTTCGATCGCCAATTCTGGCCAGAGTTTACCGTGCTCAGTACTGATGGCGTGATCGCAACGTGGTGGCCGGTGACGAGCGCCCGCGTGCCCACCTTGATGGGCTATATGGGTGGCCGGCAGGCGCTCGCGGTAGCTGAACTCGGTGCAACCGAAGCGATTGCAGTCGCGTTGCGCGAACTCAACGCGTTATTTGGCGTTGATGCGGCAGCCGCTTATCGCGCTGGCCGATTGGTCGATTGGTCACACGATTCGTGGAGCCGGGGCGCGTACACCTACAGTGCCGCCGGCACGGCAGCGGCGCGAGTTGCGCTCGCCGAACCGGTTGGCCCGCTGTTCTTCGCTGGCGAAGCCACCGTCACCGGCGCTGAAATTGCGACCGTGCATGGCGCGCTTGAGACTGGGCGGCGGGCTGCGCGGACGATCCTCCTGCGCAACCGCCAGATTCAAACACACCTCTAACATCCCGCTAGTGTATCATTGCTAGAAAACCGGTACACTACACACAGATACAACATGCCCGTATGGGTACAACAACATTTTGCAACGGAGGCCAGCACTATGGGCAAAATTGTAGGAATTGACCTTGGCACGACTAACTCGTGCATTGCAGTTATGGAAGGCGGTGATGTGGTCGTCATCCCCAACGCGGAAGGCAACCGCACCACGCCGTCAGTGGTCGCATTTGCCAAGAATGGCGAGCGGCTGGTAGGCCAGACTGCCAAGCGGCAGGCGACAATCAACCCTGAAAACACCCTCTACTCGGTGAAGCGCTTTATTGGGCGCAACTTTGATGAAGTGACTGAAGAGCGCAATCGAGTGCCGTTTAAGGTGGTGAAGGGCCCGCGCAACGATGTGCGCATTTACGTGCCGCAGACCGGCAAAGAGTATGCGCCGCAAGAGATCTCGGCGATGGTGTTGCAGAAGCTCAAAGCTGATGCCGAGGCCTTCCTTGGCGAGCCGGTGACGCAGGCGGTGATCACGGTGCCCGCTTACTTCAACGATAGCCAGCGGCAGGCAACCAAAGACGCCGGTAAGATTGCTGGTTTGGAAGTGCTGCGCATTATCAACGAGCCGACTGCCGCAGCGCTGGCGTATGGCCTTGACAAGAAGAAAGATGAGACGATCCTCGTTTTCGACCTTGGTGGCGGTACGTTCGACGTGAGCATCCTTGAGGTCGGCGATGGCGTGATCGAGGTCAAGGCGACCAGCGGCGATACCCACCTTGGCGGTGATGACTACGACGCCGCGATCGTCAACTGGATCATCGATGAGTTCCGCAAGGATCAGGGCATCGACCTGAGCAAGGATCGACAGGCCCTGCAACGTCTGAAAGAGGCGGCTGAGAAGGCCAAGATGGAGCTCAGCTCGATGATGGAGACCGAGATCAACTTGCCCTTTATCACGGCTGACGCCAGCGGCCCCAAGCACTTGGCGATGAAGCTGACGCGGGCCAAGTTCGAGCAGTTGACCACGCATCTGACCGAGCGCCTGCGCGATCCGGTGTTGCGTGCGCTGAAAGATGCCGGCTTGCAGCCGAGCCAGATCGACGAAGTGGTGTTGGTCGGTGGTTCGACCCGTATGCCGGTCGTGCAAGAGCTGGTGCGCAAGATGCTCGGCAAAGAGCCGAACAAGAGCGTCAACCCCGATGAGGTGGTGGCGGTCGGCGCGGCGATCCAAGCTGCCGTGCTCGGCGGTGAAGTCAAGGATGTGCTGCTGCTCGACGTGACGCCGCTCTCGCTCGGTGTCGAGACACTGGGCGGTGTGATGACCAAGCTGATCGAGCGTAACACGACCATCCCGACCCGCAAGACCGAGATCTTCTCGACTGCGGCTGATGGCCAGACGGCGGTTGACATCCACATCTTGCAGGGTGAGCGCGAGATGGCGGCTGACAACATCACGCTCGGTCGCTTCCGGCTTGAGGGCATCCCGCCGGCGCCACGCGGTGTGCCGCAGATTGAGGTGACGTTCGATATTGACGCGAACGGCATCTTGAATGTGAGCGCGCGTGATAAGGCGACGGGCAAAGAGCAGCGCATCACGATTACCGCCAGCACCAACCTCTCGAAAGAAGAGGTTGAGCGTATGGTGCGCGAAGCGCAGCTCCATGCCGCCGAAGACAAGGCGCGTCGCGAGCTGGTTGAGCTGAAGAATCAGGCTGATAGCCTCGCCTATCAGACCGAGAAGTCGCTCAACGAGCTGGGCGATAAGATTGACAGCATCGAGCGCGGTCGGATCGAGGGCCTGATCAAGGATCTGCGCGAAGCGATCGCCAAAGAGGATCGCAACCGCATCCAGCAACTCTCAAACGAGTTGCAGCAGGCGATGTTCAAGATCTCGCAGGCTGCCTACGGTGATGGCGCTGCGCCGGGGGCTGGCAGCAGCGGTGGTCGCAAGGATGATGGCGTCGTCGAAGGCGAGTATACGGTCAACTGATCGGCACCCTCTCAACGGTAGCGTAAGGGCGGGTTTACAACCCGCCCTTACCGCTTCTCCTCCTACGATCTATCCCACGCTATCGTCGCCGCTGCTGGCGCGAGCGCAACACCACCGGAAAGATCAACCCCACGTGCCAACGAATGAAGCGCGCCTCCCAATGTTGCCGCCATGGTAACGGCATCTGGGTTAACGCTTCATAACTGCGCAGCAAGTAAATCGCCAACGGCGGCGCGCCGTGAATCTGGTGCAAGGCTTGCAGGGCCAGCTCGTGCGCCTGTTGCAGCTCGCCGCTGATTTGGGCCATCCGCGCTGCCAACAGCGTATGCCAGATCTGATCGGCGCGGCTGATCCGGCTCGAATCGGTAAACAGGTTGCTCGCCGCTTGCCATTCGGCCATCGCTGCATTCACATCACCAGCGGCGAGATGAATCTCAACCGCGCTGAGACGGCCCCATACCTGCACCTGATGGTCACGTGTTCGCTCGCCGCAAGCAACGACTTCGGCAGCACCGACCAGCGCCGCCGCGAAATTGCCCGTCCGCGCCTGTGCCATACAGAGCAGGGCGCGGCATTCGGCCCAACGGCGGGTTTCACCATGCTGCTGGGCAATCGTCAAGCCGAGATTCAAGGCTGCCTGCGCCCGTTGCCAGTCTCCTCGGCCCAAGGCGGCGAGACCCTGCATTTGGGCGGCCCACGCAATGGTGGCGGGATCACCCAGTTCGTGCGCTAGCCGCATCGCTTTGCGCCGGTATAGCGCGGCGCAGACTGGCAACCGGTTCAACGCGACTTCCATGTGCGCATAAGCGCGGGCGCGGGCTAATGGCAACCCGGCGGCTTCGGCCAGATTCAGTGCGCGCAGTAAGCTGTGCAACATCGTCAGCGGGTCGCGCTGGTAATAGTCGAGTTGCACTAGCAGATTTGCCGCGCGCGTAATTTCCATCGTATCAATCCCTGCTGGTATGGTGCGGGGGCGAATGCCAAGCAGCGCCAATATTTGCCGCACACTCTCGATCAGCACTGGGGCGAGCAAGGCCCGGCGATCGGACGGCAATGGCAGGCCAAGGTGGGCAAAGGCGTTTTGCACCAATCGGTAGCTTTCGCCAAGACGGCCTTGGCAATAAAACGCTTCAGCCAACATCCGCTCGCGCCGGCCAATAGTAACGCTTGATTGATCGGTGTTGATCTGGTTCGCTTTGCTCAAGAGGTCGATCGCGCTCGCGTAATCACCGGTGTGGAGCGCGAGTTCGCCTGCTCGGTCGAGATACGGCTGTGCCCGTACCGGCTCACCGGCAGCTTGCCAGTGGTAGGCGATGGTCGTTGCTTGCAGCGGATCGCCGCCGGCGCGTTGTTCCAGATACTCGGCTAAGCGGGCATGTACCTGTCGCCGCTGGGCAAAACTCATCAGGTTGTAGATCACTTCCGCCACCGCCGCTGGCCAGAAGGCATAGGACAACGTTGGTTCAAACCGCTCAAGGGTGATCAAGCCGGCTTGTTGGATGGCGAAAAGCTGACTGGTCAGTTGTTGTTCATTGATCTGAGCGGGGTGAATGGCCGCTAACGTCGCCGGATCAAATTCGACCCCGATCACGCTGGCGACTTTCAACGTCAATTGCTGCTCTAGCGTTAATTGGTCAAAACGGCTGGTAATTAATCCTTGAACAGTGACTGGTAAACGAACCATTCGCAATGCGGTGCTAACTGCCCCCGGCACGAAGCGACAGATTTGGCGTTGGCGCATAATCAATCCGGCATCGCGCAGGGCTTTGGCTAGTTCAAGACTAAAAAAGGGATGGCCCTGCGTCTGCTCGGCAATCAGCCGCCAGATCGCTTCATCGACTTGCTCAACTTCAAAGAGCCGGGCAATAAGATCATGAATAGCAAGCGGGGGTAGTCCCTGTAATTTGATCTGATCCATCAATGGATGGTAGAGCAGCCGGCGCTGCTCTTCGGTCTGATTCAGCGGTGGTCGCCCCGTGAGGATAAGCAAGATGGGCGGCTGGCGATCGAGTAGGTCGGCCAGTAACGTCCATGTCGTTTCATCGAGCCATTGCGTGTCTTCGATTGCGATCACCAAGGAGGCACGTTCGGCCACATTGACGAGCAGCGTAATCAAACCGTCGCGCAGGCGTCCGGCATGGGTTGGCGCCAGCGCGGCGAAGTTAGGTGGCTGGCCAATGAGGGTAGTTGGCCAGAGTTCGTGGATGATAGTGTCAATCGCATCCGTCAGATCGCCGAGTCGCGGATCATTCAGCAACCCCGGTAGGCCGGCCCGTAGCACATTGTACGGACTGCGATCGATTAACCGGGCCGTGCCGGCGAGCACGATTGCGCCACGGTTGCTCGCTTGGGCAATGAAGGCTTGGACAAGATGCGATTTACCGATGCCTACTTCGCCGGTAATCACGATGCCGTTGCCTTGGCCCTGCCGTAATCGCTCGAAGCGATCATTGAGCAGCGCCATTTCGTTGGCCCGCCCAACGAGGGCGTTGGTGTAGCGGTTGGTGATCGGCGACCGTCGATCGTATCCATCAGTGATGCTTAACAGCGGTTGAAAGATATGAACCGGATCGGCGATCCCGCGCAGGTACAGTGGGGGTAAGGCGTTAAAGCTGATCCGGTCGCGGCAAGCTGCCGCTGTCTCACTATCGCACAAGATGGGCGCGCTTTGCTGCCGAGCCACTTGCATCAGCCGCGCAGCACGATTGACGACCGAACCCATCATGGTGTATTCGCGCCGCTCTTGCCCTCCGACCGAACTACAGAGCGCTTGTCCGCTGGTGACGCCGATCGTGCAGGTAAACCCCAGATCGGCGAGAGTGTTGACAATATCGTGGGCAGTTAAGACGCCGCGCTCCGCGTCGTCTTCATGGGCGAACGGCGGCAACCCAAACGCTACTAGCAGCGTCGGTCCTTTATTATCGGTGCCAAGCCGGTTGATGCTGCCTTCATACCGGTAAATACAAGTCTGGATAGCGCGCAGCGCCGCCTGTGCTACCGGCAATGGGATGTCAGCAGTTAGATCGCCAAGATGAGCAAACAAGACCGTCACATAGCGTTGTTCGGCGAGCCACCCGGTTTGCCCGGCGTCAATGCGGGACAAAATCGCTTTAGGCACATACGAGCGTAGGAGTTCAATTTGTTCGAGGTCGATCTGGGGTGGCGAAAGCGCCTGCATCGGTACGTCATCGAGCAATGCGGTGAGCCGCCAGTAGCCGCCGGGGAGTGGCTCAGCTTTGCACCATGGTTGCACGAACTGCCAAGCGGCGGCAGTTAAGGCGACCTCTCCCGGCGGCGCTGTCGCTTCAGCTGCGCCGGCCTCACGCACGGCCTCACCGATGATCAAGAGATCCCAGCGGTCAAAAATGCCACCCAGATGCATCACCGTTACGTCGCCAGCCCCAATCCCTACCCGTGCCCGTAGCCCCCGCGCCGCTTCATCCACCACTGCGGTGCTCCAAACCGCGGGTGACATAATCATCTGGATCGCGAGACCGCACTGCACGGCGCGGCGCGTGAGCTGTTCCAATGACTCGTCGCCATACCAGAGGGCCAGCAGGCCATCGCCGGCAAATTTGATCACATCCCCGCCATGGGCCGTGACGATCCTGACCAAATGCCCAAAATAGAGTTCGAGAATTTGCGTCAGCTCTTCAGTGCCAGCCGGATTGGTGTGGGTCAGATGTTCGGTGAGCGCCGTAAATCCCGATAGATCGGCAAACAGGATGGCTGCCGGAAAGCGCTCCTTGGCTGGTTCAAGCCGCCCATCCGCGCTAATGTTTTGCAACCGGCGCCGGATCAGGCCGGGGAGGTAGCAGGCCAATTCGCTGAGGTGAGCGAGCATCATGGCAGTGAATGATGGATACTACATCCCTATTGCCGTCTCACAAACGGCGCTTGCGCTATACAATAGTGATGGACGGTTGGGTTGGTGCCAATTGTGTGGTCTGTTTGATTATGGATCAGAGCTGGTTGTCGCGCAAGTACGGCGTTGGCGCGCTGCACAAGCTCCTTGGTTGAGGTGAATCTTGCTGCGGCGCATGATTGCTCGTCTATCCCTCCTTCCGGGTGGGTCCATCTCAGAATATGGCTGCGACCAATGAATTTTGCCCTTAGCTTGTTTTGACAAGCGGTTGTTGCGCTTGCCATTGCTCGTCTTTAGCGTGAGCAGGATTGGCGCTGAGCGCATAGATGATGATGGGGTGGGATTTGCCTTTGGCTTGGATCGTGCGGGTGGTAAACTTGAGTATACGTGAAGCGCATACCCGGTACATCTCTTCAGATACCAAAATCTCGCCATTGCGCGCGGCGCTCTCAATCCGCTTGGCGGTGTTGACTGTATCACCAATTACGTTGTAAAACTTGATGCCATTGCTGCCAAGGATCCCTTCAACCGCAAGACCATAGTGTATCCCAATGCCGGCGCCGAGTTGTTCGCGAGCCAGCAGGTCGCTCACGTTGCGTTGGCGTTGCAGCGCGGCGCTCAGTGCTTCGTGTGGTTGGGCGAAAATGGCCATAACTTCATCGGCTGATAGCTTCCATTTGATGATTTGGTGCTGATGGAAGACCTGCTCGATGGTTTGATAGTAGCGGCCAAGGAGTGTCACCGTCTCTTCTGGTAAATGCTGCTCGCTCCATTGCGTAAATCCGCGAATATCCATGAAGAGAATGACGCGCTGTTGGCGCTGTTGATGGAGTTGTTCGGGATTGCTGAGAGAGGTGTTTAATAACTCTTTGCCGAGCAGCCATTCCGAGAATACCTTTAGTTGTTCAGGTGTGGTACGGAGTAATTGGAGATAGTAGTGGCCGGTGGCGTTGGCTAAGCTGATGGTAAACCCGAAAAAGAGCATTACTATACCGACAAATTAATGGCTGATGTCGGTGAAAAAGGTGCTCAGCCCCAATGATAAATACAAAGATCCAATAGTCAATATGGTTGGGGTTGTCCCAAAAATGCATGCCTTCAATTACAATTTCGGTAAGGCTATAGATTGATGGCCCAACCAAATTGCCTGCTAGCCGGCGCTATGGCGTGACGGGTGGCAAATTGGTTAGATGATAGCTCTGGATGATGCTGCTGATAATCAAAATATAGGGGTCATACATAAACCCGTGGCGACTCGTAGAGCGCTTCAAATGCGATGTTGGCAATCGCAAAAAGCGCCGAGTTGCCAAAACATTCGAGCGCGTAACGAATCGCAAAGGCACCATACAGCCGGCATTCGATGCGTGAGTGTGGTACCATACGCTTTCTCCCTTCTGAAGCTGTGTTGTGAGATGTGTCACGTGAACGGTTGCGCAACCAGTTTGGTTGTGCTAACAGTAGTGAATTGGGAAACGATGAAAATACGATGAAAACAATGTGCGGCGTGGGTCGGCGATGCGATTCGATGGTTGATCGTGCGCGTTCCTATAGTTTCGTTAGGAAGCCAACAAGTAACGCGCCGGATCAGATTGTCTAGGTTGCTGCTACCCGCTGTTGGTGTTGTTGCAACAGCATAGTGCCAATCTGTTCGATCTCGGCGCAGTGCCGTTGCCACGAAAAGTCGGCGACAACGCGGGCGCGGGCCCGTTGCCCCATCGCAAACGCCGCTGCCGGGTCGGCAAGCACGCGCTCGATGGCGGCGGCCAAATCGTCAATATCGCCTTCACAAAAGAGCGCCCCTTCCGTCCCTTCCCGGATGATGGTGTTCAGCGGCGGGATCGCTGTAGTTACAACCGGCAAGCCGGCGGCCATGTATTCGTAAATCTTCAGCGGCGACCAGAAGAAGCCGGCTGTGCGTAAGGCCGGATGGGGGGCAGTGTTGAAGGGCGCAACGCCAAGGTGAGCGTGCGCCAGTAGTTCTGGCAGCCGTTCGTGCGGCACCGCGCCGGTGAAGGTGAAATGGTGCTGGTATGGTGCGGCCAATGTCTCGGCGGCGGCTCGTTCCGGCCCGTCGCCAATCAGCGTGAAGCGGTAGGTGTGCCCGCGTTCAATCAATAGCCGCGCCGCGCGCACGAAGTCTTGCACGCCGTGCCACGCGCGAAACGAACCCATAAATACGATGTTGGGTGGGCCGGGGGGTGGGGCAGCCGGCGGCATGAACATCTCAACGTTCGCGCCCCACGGTAATTCAATGATCTTCGTTCGTGGAATGCTGTCTGGTACCGTTGTGTGCAACGGTGTCACAATCCGATCAGCCCAGTGGCATTGCCGCTCGGCCCAGCGCCGGAATGGCCTGCCCAACGCATCGTCGATTCGGCGCTTTGGTATTTCAGGCGGATCGACCATCAATGCATTCACTTCGAGAATTGCTGGAATTCCTAACTGCCGTGCCGCGATCATGCCGGCTCCGGCGAAGTTGTAGTAGCGCTCGATGACCAGATCGGGCCGTAACGAGCGCGCCAACCGCATAACTGCTGCCACGCCGAGCAGGCTCAGCAGTTTGGGCAGGTCTTGCTGGTACAATGTGAACCCGTTGTACGGCTGCCCGGCGAGCCGGATCATTGGCCGGAAGCGCAGATGGCTGAGCGGCAGCTCACGACTGGCTGCCACCACATGCACGTCATGGCCGCGTTGAGCCAGACCGCGCGCGACTTCCAGCGTGTGAATGCTGCCGCCCAATGTACCCGGCACCGGAATGCCGGAAGCAAGATATAAGATACGCACAGTTGCCTACAGCCGCTCGTACCGCTCAAGATCCATCGTGATTGCCAGCGTCCCCGGCGCTGCTCGTTGCATAATCTCGTGCGCGCGATCGACTTGCGCATCTTCCACGCCCACCAGCAGGGTTGTATTTCCTCGGCGCAAAAAGCCGCCAGTCGTCGCCAGTCGTGTCACTCGAAACCCGGCGGCGACCAGCGCGTCAACGCCGGCATCGGCATTCGCATCTTCGACCACGAAGACAATCAATTTCATATCCGCCCTTTCGCATGCTGCCACCTCTTGCTGCCGAGATTATACGAAGAGGCGGCCCTGCCGTCAATCGTTTTCCTATTGTTGGGCAACGTTGCCTGTGTTATGATCGTGATCAGCGGTTCGCCCTTGATGCTCGAAAGGGGGTTCGCTATGCCAGCACCGGTTATTCCACATCGCTTTCCTGATCGGCGTGCTGCCGGGCGCGCTTTGGCATGGGCCTTGAGCCATTATGCTGACCGGACTCGCCTGCAGGTTCTGGCCCTGCCCCGCGGTGGTGTGCCGGTCGCCTACGAAGTGGCGCAAGCGCTCGCTGCGCCGCTCGATGTGTTGCTGGTGCGCAAGTTGGGGGTGCCCGGCCAGCCCGAGTTGGCAATGGGTGCTATTGCCGAACAGGGGGCGCGGGTGCTCAATCACGATATCATTGCCGACTTGGCTATTCCGTCCTATGTGATCGAAGAAATTACGGCGCAGGAACAGCTCGAAATTGAGCGCCGCGCCCGCGCTTATCGTGGCCAGCGCCCGCCGCCAGAGCTGCACGACAAGACGGTGATTATTGTTGATGATGGCTTGGCCACCGGCGCGACGATGCATGCCGCAGTGAACTGCGTGCGTTTGCAGCAGCCGCGCTGGATTACGGTGGCAGTCCCGGTTGCCAGTACCGAGAGCGTGCGTCATCTGCGCACCGTGGCCGATGATGTGGTTGCGGTGTTGGCAGTCGAACCGTTCTACGCGCTCAGTTACTGGTATGATGACTTTCGCCAGACGAGTGATGATGAGGTGCGGCAGTTGTTGCAGGCTAGTTTGCCGGCCAGCGCTGTGCCGCATGAAGAGGGTGCATGATCGTCGTCCAACTCTTCGGCTCACCGCGTGTGTTGCGTAATGATCAGCCGGTGCCGTTGTCGCGCCGGCGGAACCGGGCATTGCTGTTTTATCTGGCTGCGCATGCGCGACCGGTGCGGCGTGAACAGGTGTTGGCCCTTTTCTGGCCCGATCACGAGCGTGGCGCGGCCCAACAGCTTCTTCGTTCCGCGCTCTACACGATTCGCCGCGCGGTTGGCGATGCCTTGATCGCCGATGATGAGCAGCTTGCGCTGGCGGCTGCCGTTGATCTGCGCGCGTTGTACGCCGTGATGGCCGATCCGCAGGCGAGTGCCGCAGCCTTGGTGTCAGTGTTACCTGCCGATTCTGCCGAATTGTTGGCTGGCTTTGAGCTGCTCGATTGCGAGCCGTTTCAGTTTTGGTTGGAGGGTGCCCGTATCCAAGCCCGTTCGCTCGTGGGAAGAGGATGGCTGCGCTTGGCCCGTCTCTATGAACAAGGCGGCGATCTGGTTCATGCGCTGCGGGCGCTCGATGCCGCTCTCGCTATCGATCCACTCCAAGAGGACGTTCAGCGTGATGCGATGCGATTGGCCTACCTGAGCGGCGATCGGGTCAGCGCGATCCGGCGCTTTGAGCGGTTGCGCGAGCTACTTGATCAAGAGTTGGGTGTGTCGCCGATGCGCGAAACGCAGGCGCTGTACGACGCAATTATTACCGATACGCTCGCGGTGTCCCCCGCGCCGCGCTTCCGCCCGCCGGTCGCTAATGGCTTGTTGCCGTTTACCGGTCGCGAGGCTGAATTGGCTCGCTTGCGCGCCGAAGCACGCCCCGGTCGCTTATTGCTGATTGAAGGCGTGCCCGGCATTGGCAAAACCCGTCTGGCTGAAGAGTTCCTTGCTTGGCGCGGCGGATTGGCTCTCAGCGGAGGCGCTCGTGAGCTTGAACAGAATTTGCCCTACCATCCGATCAGCGCGGCACTGGCTATGCTGGTGGCGCGTCCAGAGTGGCCTGTCTTGCGCGCGCAGGTGCGCCTCGCTCCGATCTGGTGGAGCGAATTGGGCCGCCTGTTGCCCGATCTGACCCCGCCGCCTGCCGAACCGCCCGATGAGGCACGGTTGTGGGAAGCTATTACCCGTCTGTTGGTCGAAATCGCTCGCCAAACCCCGCTGAGTCTCTTGATCGATGATCTACAGTGGGCCGATGTGAGTACGCTGGGTTGGCTTGGTTATGTGCTGCGGCTGAGCACTGAAGCTGATCTGGTGGTGGTTGCTACCGCGTGTCTGCCCGAACCGCGCAGTCCGCTCGCTGGCTTGATCCGTGCATTAGTGCGTGAAGAGCGGCTGATCCGTTTGGCGATCGATCGGTTGCCGCCGGAGGCGACGCTCGCCATAGCGCGCCGTCTCAGTCCAACCTTTGCCCATCCGCTCGCCAATTGGCTTGAACAGAGCGCCGAAGGTAATCCCTATATCATCGCCGAGCTGGTGCGCTACGCACGCACTGCCGGCTGGCTGACCGCCGATGGGATGGTTGATCTAAGTACGCTCTCGGCGCAGCCGGTCGTGCCGCAGACGGTGTACCATCTGATCGAAGCGCGTCTCAGCCGGCTTTCCGATCCAGCCCGGCGATTTCTCGATGCAGCAGTGGCTGTCGGTCGCGATTTCGATTTCGCGGTCGCGGCCAAAGCGGCGGCCCTGTCGGAAGAGGCGGTGCTCGATGCGCTCGATGAGCTGTTGGCGGCGCGGTTGGTGTTGCCGTGCGCCGATGGCCGGTTTTGTTTTGACCATAGCTTGACGATGGAAGTTGCCTACCGTGATGTGGGCGAATTGCGCTACCGGATGTTGCACCGGCGGGTCGGCGAAGCGCTTGAGACCGTCTACCGCGACCGGCTTGACGATCTGGCTGGCCAGATCGCGTTCCATTTTGCTGCCGGTGGCTGGCTGGAACGAGCCGCGACCTATGCTTTGCGCGCCGCCGAACGAGCCGCGGCCTTGGCGGCTTGGCCTGAAGCTGCCGAGTTCTATGCGCAGGCCTTAGCCGGTGCGCCAGCAACGCAGCGTTCATTCATCTTGCTGAAAGTGGGTGAGGCACGCTTGCAATCGGGCGCGGCGGCGCTAGCCGCTGAAGCCTTCCGCGACGCAATTGCAACTGCGCCGACCGCGTATGACGCGCTCGTGGCCCGGTTGGCGTTGGCCCTTGCGCTTATTCCGCAAGGGCGCTATGCTGATGTGATTGCGCTGGTGAGCCAGCCCGATCCGGCGGCGCATCCGAAAGAACAGGCTACAGCGCTCTTTTTGTGGGGGACGGCGCTTTCGCTGGAGGGGGCTGATCTCTATCGCGCTGCCGAACGCTTGACCGCTGCCGAACAGGTGCTCCTGTCGTGTCCGGTTGCCGATCAGGCCGCGTTGGCGCAGGTTCATTTCGAGCTAGGCAATATTGCTGCGCAGCAGGGTGATCTTGATACCGCTATTGCGCGTTACGAAGCGGCGCAGCGCATTGCTGACCAGACGGGGGATGAGGCCAGTACGTGGCGCGTGCTGGCTCGCAATAACCAAGCTTACCACCGGTTGTTGCGCGGTGAGGTGGCTGCCGCTGGCGAGATCATTACCGCCGCACTGGCGTTAGCCGAAGAACGCGGGTTGTTGGCGTTGCAACCGTACCTGCTTTCGACCGCCGGCGAAGTGGCGCTGGCTCACGGCGATCTCGCCACCGCGCAAGCCTACTTCCAACAAGGCTTGGGTTTGGCGAACCAACTTGGTATTCCTGAACGGGTGGCTAGTCTAACGGCTAATCTCGGCTTGGTGGCCGTTCGCCGTGGTGAAACGACGTGCGCTGTTCACTGTCTTTCAACGGCGCTGGCCCAAGCCGATACCCTTGGCGCTCGTCATCTGGCCGCGCAAATCCGGGTTTGGATCGCGCCGCTGTTGCCCGTAGCCGAGGCGCGCGCTGTGCTGGCCGAAGCGCAAGCGCTTGCCGAAGCCGGTGGCCGCCAACGCTTGCTGGCTGCAATCGCCGAGGCGCGGGCGGTCTTGGCCGAACGAGAAGCGACGCTGTATGTAACGTAAATGATCGGGAATAGCTTGGCAATCGTCTTCGGCCTTCTTGGTGTGTGGTTGCGGTGAGTGCGTATGCGGTATACATAAACTTTGTGTTTGCGAATGCTTCGTGGTGTGGTTGCCAGCGAGGGGGGGCTATGGTGCGACCACAGATCGGGGATATCATCGGGCATGCCCATATCGAAGCACTGATCGCTTCGTCGGTGTACAGTGATGTCTACCGGGCCACCGATCTGCTCAGCGGCAAACCATGCGCCGTGCGCTTGTGGCGCGCCTCATTCGATCATGCCACTGAATTACGCGCGCTCTTCCATTATGAAGCGCGGATTGCGGCTGCGCTCCGCCATCCGCACATTCTGCGCATCAGCGAGAGCGGTGAATGGCATGGGTATGGCTTTATCATCAGCGAGTATATGGCGACTGGATCGCTGCCGACATGGTTGCGACGAGTGTCTGCGCCGCCTGCCGTCCTCTTTGATTTGCTCAGACAGGCAGCGCTGGCCTTAGCGTATGCCCACCGGTTTCATGTGGTGCATGGCGATCTCCGTCCCGCCGCTTTGCTCTTAACCCCTGATGTGCGGTATCGCGCCGGGTTGCGGCTGGCCATCAGCGGTTTAGCATTAGGGCGGCTGAGCAGCGAAGCGTTAGCGCTTGGCGGCATTACCCCGAATCGTTATATCGCGCCGGAACGGCGCGTCGGTGCCGAACCCTCGCCTGCCGCTGATATCTTTGCGTTTGGCCAGATCATAGGCGATCTCTTTGGCGATACCCCCGCTGATCCACACATCGTTGATCTGATGGCCGCCTGCTGTGTGCCCGATCCCGCCCGACGCCCGCCGGCAGCCGCGATTGCGCTTGCCCTTGCCATGCAAGTGCGCGCATTGAGCAAAGATATGGCTTAACTATCCTGCTCGTGGGTAATACTCTTAACCCGCCCAATATCAGCCGCAATCCGCGCGGTAATAGCTTCGGCCTGTTTTCGCGCCACTTCTGGCATCAGCGTCGCACTTTCGCGCGCGCGCCAACAAGCGGCAAAGTGGCCGTTGCCGTAATCAACAAACGGTGGCTCTTCCTCACGGCACTTCTGGATGGCAATTGGGCAGCGGGTGTGGAAATGGCAGCCTGACGGCGGGTTGAGTGGGCTAGGGACATCGCCCTCTAAAATAATTCGCCGGCGTTGCCGTTCCACTTTCGGATCAGGAATCGGAACCGCCGAGAGCAGCGCTTGCGTGTACGGGTGCAGCGGCATCGAATACAGTTTTGGCCCCTCGGCTAACTCAACCACTTTGCCGAGGTACATCACGGCCACTCGATCAGAAATGTGGTTAACGACGCTGAGGTCGTGTGCAATGAACAGATAAGTCAAACCGAGTTTGTCTTGCAACTCTTCCAGCAAATTGACCACTTGCGCCTGAATCGATACATCAAGCGCCGAGACCGGCTCATCACAAACGACAAAATCCGGCTCAACCGCCAACGCACGTGCAATCCCGATCCGTTGCCGTTGGCCGCCGGAAAACTCGTGCGGGTAGCGATTGGCAAACGCTGGGTTAAGACCAACCAGATGTAACAGCTCCTCGACCCGCTCGCGCACTGCTCGCCCTTCGCGCAGCTTATGCACCCGGATCGGCTCAGCAATAATGTCGCCGACCGTCATGCGCGGGTTGAGCGAGGCATACGGGTCTTGGAAAATCATCTGCACCCGGCGGCGCATGTGGCGCAGGTCATTGCCGCGCAATGTGGTCAAATCGACACCCTGAAACAGTACCTGCCCGCTGGTGGGACGGTACAGTTGCAAAATCGCCCGCCCAGTGGTGCTCTTACCGCAGCCCGACTCGCCTACCAACCCAAGCGTCTCGCCGCGCTTGATCGTAAAACTGACGCCATCAACCGCTTTCACTGTGCCTACGCGCCGCTGAAAAATAATCCCCCGTGTGACCGGGAAATGCATGCGCAGGTCTTTCACTTCGATCAACTGTTCGCCGGAGGATTGTGCCAACGTAGCCATGAAATGCCTCGCCTCGTCAAGCCGCAATGTCGCTCGTTACGTGCTGGGGAATCGGAGTCTCAATCGTGATGTCGAAATGGCATGCCGCCCGATGGTGTTGGCCCACACTGCGCAATGCTGGCGCGCTGGCGAGGCATTCCTCCCGCGCGTAATCACAGCGCGGGCTGAAGGGGCAGATCGGCGGCAGATCGATCAAATTCGGCGGCAAGCCACGGATTGGCGTCAAGCGCCGGCCCCGCTCTTCATCGAGCCGCGGAATCGAGCGCAACAAGCCGATCGTATACGGCATACGCGGGTTGGTAAAGATTTCACTAGTGGGGCCTTCTTCTACCACCTTGCCGGCGTACATCACTGTCACCCGGTCAGTCATGCCAGCGACAACGCCAAGGTCGTGCGTAATCAAAATCACCGCCGTCCCCAACTCTTCGCGCAACCGGTTGATCAATTCGAGAATCTGGGCCTGAATTGTCACATCGAGCGCGGTGGTCGGCTCGTCGGCGATCAGCAGTTCGGGGTTGCACGAGAGTGCCATCGCAATCATCACCCGCTGGCGCATCCCGCCCGAAAACTGGTGTGGGTAATTATCGAGCCGCTTGCTGGCCGAGGGAATGCCCACCATGTCGAGTAGTTCGACCGCACGATCACGCGCCTCTTTTTTGGTCAATTTGAGGTGCAACTCGAGCGACTCGGTGATCTGCCGGCCAATCGTCAACACCGGGTTGAGCGACGTCATCGGATCTTGAAAGATCATGGCGATCCGGTTGCCGCGAATAGTCCGCATCTCCTCTTCGCTGGCTTGTAACAGATCCTCGCCGTCGAACAGAATTTGGCCGCCGGCAATCTTGCCCGGCGGGGTTGGGATTAGTCGCATGATCGAGAGTGACGTGACCGATTTGCCGCAACCCGACTCGCCGACGATGCCGAGCGTTTCGCCTCGATTGACATAAAAAGAAACACCGTCGACCGCTTTGACGATGCCGTCCTGCGTATGGAAATAGGTGCGTAGATCGCGAACTTCGAGCAATGGGGCCATACAGATCCTTTGTCTCGTTGCCCTAGTGGTGTGTGGGCATGGCCATTCCGTTGTTATGTTTACCTTTGATGGTGCGGATAGGGGGATAGTACCACAGAAAACCGGTCAGTGTCAAGGAATCTATAGCGCCGCACGGCTGTGCGGCGCTATAGAGGTCTTACAGCGATGGCGGCCAATGTTATGCGAACACGCCCTTGTTACCAGACTCTGCGGCCCGGTACGTCAAATGTAGCCGTGCGCAAAATATCAAGGATGGTCGGCACGTAATTGATGATCAGAATGATCGCTGCGATTGCCACCCACACCAGCAGCCGGTCAAGGATCTTGGGTGCATCTTCAGGGCCAGAGATCGCCTTGGCGAAGGTGAAATCGGGCGCTTCGGCCAGCTTCTCACCGCGGGTCAGCGTCATGATCATGTTGAGGTAGTAGAAAATGGCGCTCACAAACATGATCAGACCGCCGATCATGGCAAAGAAGAGGAAGAACCGCCACTCATCCTGCACATAGGGTGCGCCGCCGATGTCGGTGCGGCGAGGCATACCGCGGAGGCCAAGCTCGTGCATGAAGTGCGAGAAGAGACCCATGCCGACAAACCAGAGCCATGGCTGCGCCACCGCCAATCCGCGGCTCCATAGCTTCCGCCCGGTGAGGTGCGGAACCAGCCAGTAGGTGATGCCCATGAAGCTCAGCGCCACTGCCGTGCCGACCGTCAAGTGGAAGTGACCCGAAATCCACGATGTATTATGCACCACGAGGTTGACGTTGTACGAAGCGTTCACCAACCCGCTGATGCCGCCGAAAGCAAAGAGCATCATGGCCACAATTTGAGTCGAGATTTCGGGCTTGCCCCACGGCAGGTTAAAGATCCACGCTAACCAGCCTTCGCCGCCGTTCCGTCGTCCGGCATACTCTAGTGACGCGACGACGTTGAAGAAGGTGAGCAGGCTGGGGAAGAACACGCCAAAGGTGAAGATCGCATGCACCAGCTTCCACATCTCGGAAATGCCCGGATCGGTCACTTGATGGTGCATCCCAATCGGTAGCGACAGGATCAGGAAGAGAATAAACGAAACCCGCGCCATTGGATCGCTGAACAGCTTGCCGCCAGCCTGTTCCGGCACCAGCGTGTACCACGAGATGTATGCCGGCAACAGCCAGAAGTAGACAATCGGGTGGCCGGTAAACCAGAACAGGGTGCGCGCCAGCACCGGATCAGTGCCGCCGACCAACCCTAACGACCACGGAATGACCAGAAAGAGCATCTCGCTCGCCACACCAATGGTCGAGATCGTCCACATCAGCATGGTCACAATCGCCATGAAGGCCGGCAGTGGCGTGCGCTGGCCGGGATTGTCGGCGAGCCAAGCATTGCGTGTCATGATCATATTCACCAACAACAGCCACGTCCCGGCCACTACCAGCGTCAGACCGATGTAAAAGAGCGCATCTGCCTTCAGCGGCGGGTAGAAGGTGAACATGACGGTGGCGTTGTTGGTCAACAACGGGATCGCCGCCAACACGAGACCCGTGACCATCACCCAGAGTGTAGCCCATGCCAGCCGGCTGCTCGCCAGCGGGCGATTCAGGCTCTTGGTGAAGATGTAAGTCAAAAAGCCAATAATATAGAACGTTGTAAAGACCAATACATTCAACACACCGTGAATGGTCAATCCCTGATAATAACCGCCGGGGAGAAGCGGTTTCGATGGAGTGTAGAGATCCAACCCGTTGTAGCGCAGGATCTGGAGCACACCCATCAAGCCGCCGACAGCGAGTGCGGCGAATGCAATGAAGATATTGATCCCGGCAAGCTTGCGCTCAACACTGAGATCAGTGCTGATCGCCACCGGGCGGGCGCGTGCTGCAATACTAGCCATGCAACTCTCTCCTTTAGATTTCCAGCCAAGTAGTGCCTTGTTTAATAGACGACAACCGTGCCGTACATTACATGATGGCCGGCCCCGCAATATTCATGGCAGACAACGAGATATTCGCCCGGTTTGTCGAACGTGGCAGTCACGCGCGAGACTTGACCGGGGATGACCATCACGTTGATCGGCGCGCCTTCAATCTTGAATCCATGGATCACATCTTTGCTGGTGAGAATGAAGGTGACTTTTGATCCGGCTGGTACTTCAATCTTATTCGGTGTGAACATAAAGGTCTGCGCGGTTATGATCGCTTCATAGCGACCGGGCGCAATTTCGCGCAGGCCGGTCTGACTGAAGGTGGCATCGGCCCCGGCAGCTACGGCGCTCACACTGACCCGCCCTGCTGTCGTCGGAACTCGTACACCAACCGCAAAGGCGGTGATCAGGATCGCAACCAGCATCGAGACCGGGATCGCGACGCTGGGCAGGATCCACGCCACTTCAAACAAATAGCTGATAAACTTCTTGTCTTTCATGACGCCGGTATCCCTCCGTTGTTCAACAGGGTCAGATAGACCTGCATCCACAGAATGCTCATCGCCAGCAAGAAGCCTAACGTGATCATCAGCGCGCCGCGCGGTGGCTCATGATCGTCATCGTGCTCGTCGTCCGATGGTCGGCGGTAGCTTGACATCCTTTCCTCCTCAAGGCTATTCCGGATAACAGACAAAAAGATGAGACGCTTCGTACACTAATCGCATAGCCCCTTGGCTGCCCATTTCACGGGTGAGCAGGTCAATGTCACGTAGCGCAATGGCTAGCGGTGGGCCTTCGGCTGGGTACGAGGTGCGGATCATCCCGCTCGAGTCGATCAGAAACGTGCGCCGTTCGGCGTACAGCTTGCCGTTGGCATCAGGTTCGGTGTAGTACACGCCTAACCCGCCGCCCACGACCATCTTGACTTCGCGTGGATCGCCGGTGACAAACCGCCAGCTTTGCGGGTCAACGCCGAGTTGGCCGGCCAATGCTGACAAATCGGCTGGTGTGTCATGCGCTGGATCAAGGGTAATGGTGAGAAACAGAACGTCACTGCCGAGCCGTCCGCTGCGTTGCAGCTCTTGCCTCAGTTCGAGCAGGTGCTTGGTCTGCTCGGCACATTCGTCGCCGCATCGGCTATGCATCAGGCTGACAAACACCATTCGCCCGCGTAGGTCGCTGTCGAGTAGCCGGCTGCCCCGTTGATCCGTCAATGCAAAGGGCGGAAACTGTTCGCCGCGTGGCAATACCTTCACCGGACGCGCAATCACAAACCATAAGAAGGTTGCCAGCAGGCCAGCGACGACGATGATGCCTAGCGCTGCCCATAACTGCACACCACGGTGCTTAGTGATGGCGCGGTGCCATTGCTGAGTTTGCCCAGAACTCTCGGCTATCCACAAACGCATGGTGCGATCCGTCTAGCTACAATCGCTTGCAAGCCGAGTATACCTAGCGATCGGTTGTAGTGGAGTAAAGCGGTTATAACAAATGGTTGCGGTCTTGCAACTTTTCATCATTCTATTCACAGTGAATACGTACACGATATACAAATAATTCCTTAGCGCTGGGTTGAACTTGCTGCACGGAATTGTTGGTAAGACCGGCGTCGCTCCCGGTTATCGTCTCTTCACGCTACGCCGACAAACTCTCTCTGCATGGGTGGCGGTTCCCCGCTACAATCGGCATGGCCGGTTCCTGAGCGGCGTTCCGGCGCGCCGTGTTGTGTCGCAAAAGGTGATAGTTGTATGGCATCAAAGCAGATTGTGGTTATTGGTAGCGGTTTTGGCGGCCTGAGCGCCGCGATCCGCTTGGCAGCCCAAGGTCACGCAGTGACAATCCTCGAACAGCGCGATCGGCCCGGTGGCCGCGCGTATGTGTATCAGACGAAAGGCTATACCTTTGATAGCGGGCCGACCGTGATTACGGCGCCGTTTATGTTTGATGAGCTGTGGCAGTTAGCTGGTAAACGGCGCGAAGATTATTTTACCCTTGAACCATGCCGGCCCTATTACCGCCTCTTTAATCACGAGGGCCGTTACCTTGAGTATGGTGATGATGAGCAGGCGTTGCTCGATCAGATCCGCCAGTGGAACCCGGCTGATGTCGAAGGGTATAAGCGCTTTATCGCCAGTACCCGCCCGATCTTTGAGAAGGGATTTAGCCTGATCGATAAGCCGTTTCTCCATTTCGGCGATATGCTGCGGGTGGCTCCTGACCTCATTCGCCTTAAATCACATCAGAGCGTCTACCGGTTTGTTTCTCAGTTCTTCCAAGATGATTTCCTCCGCCGCTGTTTCTCGTTCCATCCGCTCTTCATCGGCGGTAATCCGTTTGATTCCACCTCGATCTACGCGATGGTGCATTACCTCGAACGGAAATGGGGTGTCTACCACGCCCGCGGCGGCACCGGCACTATCGTCAAGGCGATGGTGCAGCTCTTTACCGAACTCGGCGGCAAGCTTGAGCTTAATGCCAAGGCAGTTGAGGTTGTGATCGATGGCCGTCGCGCCCGTGCTGTGCGCACCCAAGATGGCCGGCTCTTCCCCGCCGATATTGTGGTCTCGAATGCTGATGTGCCCCAGACCTATATGCGTCTGATCCCGCCGCGCTATCGCAAGGTGCAGACCGATCGCCGGCTGCGACGCATGCGCTACAGTATGTCGCTGGCGGTGATCTATCTCGGCATTAACCGGCGCTACGACGATCGCCGCTTGGTGCAGCACAATATTATCTTCAGCGAACGCTATAAGGGCTTGCTCGACGATATCTTCAACCGTAAGCGGCTGGCTGACGATTTCTCGCTCTATCTGCATCGGCCCTCCCATAACGATCCGACGCTGGCCCCTCCCGGTCACGAGGCGCTGTATGTCCTAACGCCGGTGCCTAATCTGGCAGCGCCGATCGATTGGGCGACGGCTGGGCCAAGGTTGCGCGAGGCGATCCTTTCGTTCCTCGAAGAGCACTATATGCCTGATCTGCGCCGTCATATCGTGGTTGAGCATATGGTCGATCCGCGCTACTATCGCGATGCGCTCAATAGCTATCTCGGCGCAGGCTTTTCTATCCAGCCGATCCTCACCCAGTCGGCTTGGTTCCGCCCCCATAACCGCTCGGAGGATATCGACAATCTGTATCTCGTCGGCGCCGGTACCCATCCCGGCGCTGGCTTGCCCGGCGTGATCGCTTCCGGCGCGATTGTGGCCAATTTGGTGGCTCAAGAGGCGTAGCGCACGCTCCCTAAACAAACAGTTGCTCGCCCCCGACGGGGCGGGCAAATGGTCTTTCATAGTTGTATTGGGCGACGGCGACCCGGTAGTATTGTTAACGCAGCATAGATTATCACCCCAACGCCGCCCGCTCCGACCAAGCCAAGCAATAGTCCGGCCAGATCGTCTGGCCAACGATAACCTGCCGCTGGTGTGCCGCCGGGGATTAGCTCACGCGCGTACCACCATAGCACCCCAACCGCTACACTGGCGCCCAATGCCATCAGCAAGCGTCGCCACAGCGCCGGCGCTCGCCAAAGGCCCGGCAGCGTGTGCCCTAATACAATCGCCAAGGCCAGCGCTTCGAGCGAGTTGGCAATGCTGAACGCAATCGCTAGCCCACTCACATCGCCCCCCCCCACCAGTAGCGTCGCGCCTAACCCAATATTGATCGTCACTTGCCCGATCCCAATCAGCACCGGTGGCCATGTGCGCTGCATCGCGTAGAAGGCGCGGATCATGATTTCTGACGCGGCAAAGGCCGGCAAGGCGAACGCATAGCCGGTTAGGGCGCCGGCAGTGTAGCTCAGCGAGAGGCTGTCAAACGCGCCTCGCTCAAATAAGATGCGCGCCAGCGCCGGCCCTAAGGTGAGCAGTCCAGCGGTCGCCGGCAAGGTCAGCCAGAGGATGCGCCCCAGTGTTGTCCGCACGTCGTCACTCAGCTCGGCCAGCCGTCCCTCGGCTACCAGCCGGGCCAGCCGTGGAAAGGCGACTGTGCTCAAACTCAGCGCAAAGACGCCGTATGGTAACAGCATCAACTGATAAGCCCAGCGCAATCCGGCCAGCTTGGCGTCGCCGTCAGGCAGGCGGGCGGCTAGGGCTAGCGTTGCTACAATGCTGAGGTGAGCCGCCGCTTGCCCGATCACGCGCGGCCCCATTGCTTGCGCTACCTTGCCTAGTTCGGGCAGATGGTGGCCCAGATGTGGACGTAACCGCATTCCGATCGTGAAGAGCACCGGCAATTGGATCAGAAGGTACCCCAACGCGCCGATGACAACTCCCCATGCCATGCCCCAAATGCCCAGCCATGGCGCCAGCAGTGCGCCGCCGGTGATGCCGAGGTTGTAGATGCTGGGGGCTAAGGCAGGCATCGTAAACCGATCACGCGCGTTAAGCGCCGCCATCGCCAATCCCCCCAGTCCCAGTAGCAACGGCGAGAGCAGGAATAGTCGAGTCAAAGCCACAATCAGCTCAAGCGTTGCCGCCGTAAATCCCTGCCCGCCATACAAGAGCGGTACTAACCATGGTGCCACCACAAACAACCCGGCGCTCGCGATTGTCAACACAATCAGCGCCCACGTCACCACTGCGCTGGCCAGTTCCCACGCCCGCGCTGGCCGTTCTCGCTCCCACAATTCGATAAAGACTGGAATAAAACTGCTGCCCAGCGCCCCGCCGATGATCACGAGGTAGAGCAGATCAACGGTGCTGATCGCAGCCCCATACGCTGCCATCTCAGCCGACGTGCCGAAATAGTATGAAGCGACAATATCACGGATCAGACCGGTCAGCCGGCTTAAGATGAAGCCGCCCATGACGATCAGACTGTTACGCTGGGTGCTCAGACGACGTAAGACGGCGCTCAGTTGCACGGTTGGCGTTCCTATGCTATACTTCAGAGCTAGCGCGGCGAGCAAGCGCTCGCCGTTTCACGTGTCGCAATAACGCGCCAATTATATCCGAGGAGTTTGACCTTGGCGAACACAAAGTCGGCAAAGAAGCGCATTCGGAGCGATGCGCGCAAGCACCTGCGCAACCAGTCGTACCGCTCGCGGGTGAAGACGATGATCAAGAAAGCTGAACAGGCATTGGCCAGCGGTGTCGTCGATGAGATGGCGCTGCGCCTTGCTTATAGCACGCTCGATAAGGCGGCAGTAAAAGGAATTATTCACAAGAACAACGCTGCTCGCCGGAAGTCGCGCCTCGCTCAGAAGGCCAAGAAGGTGGCGCTGGCCGCGCAGACTGGTTCAGCTGCATAAACAGACGCCGTAGAGCGGGCAAATGGCACGGGCGGGTTTCAAACCCGCCCGTATCTTCCCTAGATAACGCTACCCTCGCTGCGCTTGGCACATCTCCACCACAAACAACTCGAGTGCCGTTTCCGCCTGCATTTTCCCCGTCTTAATCGCATGGTCGAGTTCAAGTAGCCGGTCGTGGGCTGTGACCAATTCGGCTGCCGTAAAATTGCGTGCCTGTTCAGCGGCTTTACGAGCGACAAATGGCTTCAATCCCAGTTCACTCGCAATGTCGTCAGGCCTACGGCGCTGCGCAACCAGTTGCCTCACGTGCAAGAGGATCCGGATTTGTCGCGCCAGCATAAACAACACATACGGCGGCGCTTGGCCGTCTTCGATCAATGCCCGCGCGCCACGCAACGCCGCACCTAGCCGGCGTGTGCCTAAGTCATCAATGAAGGTAAACAGGTTCTGCTCTTGTTGATCGGTGACGAGCCGGTCAACTGCTGCTTGATCGATCGTGCCGCCCCTGCCCACATACGTGGCTAGTTTGGCCAGCTCATTCGCGAGCGCGCGGCTGTCATTTCCGGCTAAATCAACCAACCGCTGCGCAGCGGTAGGCTCGATCGTTGCTGCAAGCGATTTCGCCCGCCGTTCGATCCAGCGCAACAGCTCTTGGCCGCTGAGCAGCGGAAATTCGCGCACCGTGCCGCGTTTGCTCAGGTAAGTAAAGAGCAGGTGCCGCCGGTCAACTTCGTCTTGTTCCACAAATACCAGATCGCATGTTGTTGGCACCCGTTCGCAATAATCACGCAGCTCTTCGCGTGCTTTGCCGGCTTTGCTATGCTTAAGCGCATCGTAAACGATCACCAGCCGCCGATCGGCCAGAAATGGGTGCGCTTCACAGGCGGCGACTAATTGTTCGATGGTCACTTTGCGTCCATCAAGCACACTAATATTCAGGTCGGCTACCTCTGCCGGCAAGCTGGCCCGCAATTCAGCGACCGCTTCGCTGCGCGCCAGTTCATTTGGTCCGTAAAACAGATAGATTGTCATGCGTCTTATCGGTGTCAAGTGCGTGAATAATGGCTATGATCAGCCGAGCAGCTCGTTCGGTCAGTGATGGATCGAGTACGTGATTGCCGTCCGCGATAGCGCGAATGCTGAGGGTGCGAAAGCCGCGCTGCTGCAACGGTGAGAGCAGTTCATCATTGGCAGCCTGCGTGCGTGGTTCGAGGTCAATCACCGGATCGGTTTGATCGGCATCCATTGCTAGTCGATATAGCAGTGGGTCAGCCACTTTGTGCCGAAAGATGCCATTACGGCTGATAATCGCTAATTGCCCGCAGGCAAGCGGTCCTAAACCAATGATAAACGTATTTGTTGTCGCGAATGGATAGTGTGCAAGCAAGGTTCGCACGCTATGGTGGTCACAGTAGGCCGCCCCCACTGCTGCTGCCCAAACCTCTACCCGTTGTAGTCGAGGGAGGTGTTGCGCAACCGTGATCAATGTCGCTAACGCTGCGATCCCGCCATCGGGCTGAATGAGCGGTGGCTGGCGGCGAGAGGCCCAGAATAACAACAAGGCCCCGGCGAAGGCGCCGATTGCTAATGTCCAGCGCAGCGCCGATGCAGTGGCGGTGACGGCGATTGCCAATGGTAGACTGCCAAGTGCCAGCCGGGCCAGCAACCCCTCATAGGTCGGCGCAATCAAGCGCGCAATGCCGCGCCAAACCGGCGGCGTGTCAAGTGGCGCCAGCAACAGCAACCGCCAGCGTGGCTGGGGCGGGGTTTGGGTGTCAGATGCCTCGATCGGGCGCACCGCAATGATATTCTGGCTGATCCCCCGTTGGCGTAGCGGTGGTAATGGCGCATAAATCCCATCAATCAGCAGCAGCGCCATCAGCCAGAAGCCCAACGCTATGCCTAATACTGGCTGCCAAGCTGCCAACCCAATCGCCGCCATCAACCCAATCGCTACCGGTGCGAGCCGGGTGCCCGGATGCGCGGTGGCAGGCACGGAATGGGTTGCGACACTGAAGCCCGCCTGTCGCAGGCGGGCGTTGATCTGAGCTGCCGCAATTGCTTCGGCGGTTGATGTTGCCTGTCGAGGGCCAAGCTGTGCGATGAGGTCGGCTAAGACCCCGGCACTATCTGATGTACGAACCGGCATCGCTCCTCTACTCGTCTCAAGAGGGTCTGAACAATGTTATGAATGGACGCTACGCCTGTATCCGTACTGTTCGCTGCATGCTAGAGGCATGATGCACAGACCAACCTTGCTACTTATTCCCATGCTGTTTTGCCTTCATGTGCGCATTTTTTAGCCATGGCTCTAAGGTTTTGTTGTTGGCGTTGGCGTGGGCGCATTAATAGGCACCGCTGTTGCCGGCGGGGTAGCCGGGTTGGCTGGCAAACCGGGAAGTGGCGCATCTGGTCGGCGGCAATCGGTTTGGCCCGGTAGACAGAGCAACAACACAAGATCATAGCGAATAAATTGGTTGCCAATATCACCGACATTCTTGACCTGCGCGAAATAGAATCCATCAACTTTCGGTGTGAACTCGATCTGCGAATCGAGCGTATTTCCGCCCGGCATGTCATCGTTGATATCAAGAATGCTTACGCCGTCACGATCAGTCAGCACCAGCACCGTATCAGCACCGGCTACTGTACTGTCATTGACCGTATTGGGGCCGCGGTAGCGTCGGGTATCAGTATAAATGACGTAGCGTTTGCCAGCCTTGGCAAAAAATGTTACCCAGTCGGCATCACCGGTTGGGCATAGCCGCCGATTTTCTTGTATCTCGTTCGAAGTTATCAACCGTGCCTGTTCGGGTAGGCCATCCGGTTCAAAAATGTCAAGGCACACTGATTCGACTGGCGCTGGTGTGGGGCCATTGCTTTCGTCAAGCAAGACGATCGTGTACGCATAACTGACCCCGCCTCGCCCGGCCACATCGCGCACTCTGATGTAATAGGTGCCGTCAGCCGGAATGCGCACGGTAATCCGTGGTCGAATATCACCGGGATTGGGATTAGCCGGATCGCGATTAAAGAAATCGTCGTTGAACGCCAATCGGTTAAAGTTGCTGTCGAAAAGTTCAAGTGATACGTCAATCCCCGGTCGCATCACCGGCACATCGATGGTGTACACCTTACCCGCAACGCCACCAAAGAAGAGCCAATCCTCATCGCCAGTCGGGCAGAGTACATGTTCTTGCGGAATCAGAATATCGATCCGTCGTGCCTCTGCCGGGAAATTATCCGGCTCGAAACCGTCGAGACAGACAGGACTTGCAGTCGGTGTAATAGTTGGAACGGGAGTTGGCGTTGGTGGCGCGGGATTGACTGTTACTAAGATGGGAAAAAGAGCTGTAGTCGTAGGAGCACTCGCGCGTGCAGCAGAAATATTAACTTGGTAGGTGCCCAGAGTTGCCGTAGCCGGAATAATAATGATGAAGGTAAACGACTGGTTACCGTTAGCGTTAATGCTCACCGATGTGCTCGGAGCTATTGTTACCGTCCATCCGGTTGGTGCTGTGGATGTAATATTGAACGTGTCAGTCGCTCCCTGATTTTGGAGGTTGGCATTGACCAATATGGTTTGGCCGGGCTGGCTTGAAGTAGTAGCTGAGATGGGATTCCACGTAAAATTGATTTGTGCTACCGGCGCAGCTACAACTGAAAACTGCTGAAGGGCAAGGAGCATAATGAGCAGGGTTGACACGAATGCAACAGTAACGTTTTGGGTTCGAACAGAGGGTTTCATGCTGCTTGCCGGCTCCTCTGCTTACAAGGCGACGAATCCACCCTCATTATAAGTTACCGCAACCCTAAGTGTCAAACGTTTTACCTGATGAGGTGCGTCAGAATAAGGATGGCTGCATGTTTTGATGCTAGCCTGTGGCTATGAGCAGCAGGTCATCCGTTCTTGTAGCTATTGTTTGGCCTAAAACGATATATGTGCTAACGATCTGATAGCATTCGTAAAAGTAATACTAAAAGTATCGATATTTGATGATTAAAATATCTGTACTGTCGGTGAAGGGTTCATTTCATGCAAAGCGCTGGCCTGCAATTACACTGTACTGTAGCGGAGTATATTTCAGACAGAGCGCCAGCACGGCGCAGGAGGGGACCATGGACATCGCGATTGAGCTCGTTCATGGCTGGCGCTTGCTCGCTCGCATCCGCGAGCTGATTGCTGAGCCGGGCGTGCAGCGGTTGATCATTCGAAATGAAGACGGTGAGGACCTAATCGAGATCGGGGTTCCCGCCATGCTGGCTGGCGTTACCACTCGCCCAGTATTGGCCGCCGTCAAGGCGATTGCCGACGAGATGCCGCGGGTGACGATTGAGATTGTGCGTGATGTGGGGTTAGAGCAGGCTGTTGGTGCGCCTGCATCCGAGACCGATGAGGAGTTTGATCGCGCGATCGATGTGGTTGAGTCGGTGTTTGAGCGGTATTGAGTAGAAATGCCTTGTGTCTTGAAGCGGCGGCGGTTGCCCTTTCGCAACCGCCGCTTTTTGTTCCCCCTATTGCCATATCCACCGAAAGGCGTTCGTATAGGTTGCGTCTCCTAACCATACCGGTAGACGCCAGCTCCCAATAAACCCGATAAAGAAGACGAGAAGAACACTTGCCCTCCAGCCGTGCATTGAGTGTTGTACCTTTGCTGAGAGAGGGGCTGAGGTTAGCTGTAGAAACCACGCAAGTAAGAACGTGCTGCATGTAATGTGAATGTGGATGAAGCGTCCATAATCAACGGCCACGAAAAATAATGGTATTGTTGTGGCGAGTGATAATCCCCACAATCCACCTACCCACATCAGTGTTTGTTTTGGCAAGAACTGCCATAGTCGGTAGCTAACAATCGTGATGATGAGTGGAACGATGCTGAGGAGGCCGGTTATTAGGTAAACCTGCACTGCTTCCGAAGTTATGAGTGATTGGGTAAATTGTATGCTTTGCAGGACGGTTTTCGTAAGGAACGTGATTGCCCCTAGATGACCGCGATCGATGCAATCGCGCGGAGGATTGGATTCCAACGCAGCACATAAGTGGTCAATGGTAGTGATGGTTGTGTGTGGCGCTTGTATGATGATGCTAGCCACTATACTTGCGGGAATGATCGCTATTGCAGTCGCATAGGATATCCTGCCCCATTGTCGTTCGTAACAAAGCGAAGCTATGAGGAGATATGGCAGTAATATCACGAGCATTTCATGTGATAATATAACAACGATCGTACTAGTTCCGATAAATAGCGGTAGTATTGGAGAAAAAGAGTAATTCGTTCGCAAGCTAAGTAGATGAATAAGAAAGATAATACTAAAAAGCATTTCTTTGCGCACACCAACGATAAGCCATGCGACTAAGAGAAAGCGCAAAAAAGCGGGTGAAAAGAAGAGTGTTGCGGTGATGATCGAGACATTAGTTTGGCGGAGGAGGATGTAGGTCAGTAACAAAAAGAGCGCACCGATACCAATTTGAACGACAATGACTGTCTTAACCGGGTCGATCATAATCCGGCGTGAGAGTTGTATGATTATCTCGCCGAGCAAGCCACGGCGCACAAATCCACCTTGATAGTTGATGAGCCATTCGCCGATGAGGAATGGTTCGGCTGGCTGTTTCAACCAAAGGTACATAGCGAGGCCAATGTGCGTTGTAAAGATGGTTCCTATTAGTCCAAACAGGGTTCGCTCGAACCAGCGTTGGATCCAACGCTGGTTGTGATTGGGTCGAGAAGTAGGCTGCTTAGTCATAGTGCGAAGGGAGCGTGCCTCCCCTGTGAGCAACGGGTAAACATATTGAGTTCCACGCACGAGGGTGTAGGAGTGTACCTTGCGCCCAGAAACCGGTTGGTTAAGTTATTTCAAACAATATGGTATACTATATAGTGCGTTTTGCGCTCAGTGAGGAGAAACCCTATGTCTGCTCATGCTCCCGCCGAACTTGATCTGGCGGTTGCGTCGTTAATTATGGTGCGGCCCGATGAGGATCGCGCCGAGTACGAAGAACAGTACGAGAGTGTTGCTGCCGTGCAGGATCAACTGCGCGAATATGGTATTGATATCGATTTGCTCAGCCAACCCGGTGTCGAGGTGTGGGAAGGCTCGATCGAGACGATGGGTGCCCTCTACCAGTTGGCCCGTCTGGCGGCCCATCTCGAGCGGGGCAACGATTTGGCCCCGATTATCGCCGATGGCCCCGTCCTTGAAGAGGATCTCGACCGCGCCGTGACCGATGTCTGGGACGAGTTGGTGCCTAGCCGGTACCGCCATCTGATCAACTTGCAGGGGATTAATAGCTATTACCTGCCGGTTGATTTCCCTGATCCGATCTACTTGCCGTTTGAGGGCGAGGATGGCGAAGAAGATCAAGCCTTCTTTGGCTCGTCGGTGCAGTTGCTGCGCGAGTTGTCTGAGTTAGCGCCACAATTGATCAGAGCCGGCGTCTCGCCGCGCTCCGATGCCTTCCGTTGCCTTGAGTCGCTCCGCGAAGCGGCGCGCCAGAGCGTGGAGTGCGGTTTGCCGGTTATCGTCTGGTAAAGGTTCCATGCAGGATGTGATCTTTTTCGATCAGCGCCCCCGTCCCGATCGTGATCAGACGCCGCGCGAGCGGCGCTATTACGTCTGGACGGTTGGGTGCCAGATGAATATCTCAGATTCTGAACGGTTGGAAGCGGCGTTGCAAGGTGTGGGCTATAGCCCGGCTGCGCGCCCTGAAGAGGCGAGCTTTATTGTGCTCAATTCGTGCAGTGTGCGCGCGTCTGCTGAAGAGCGGATTCTGGGCAAGCTCGGCGAGTTGGTGCGGGTCAAACGTGTCCATCCCGATACTAAAGTGGTGCTCTGGGGCTGCATGGTCGGCCCCAATAACCGCTCGATCTTCGCCGAGCAGTTGCCGATGGTCGATCATTTCGTCTCGCCTTCCGCGGTCGATGAGGTGGTCGCCCTTGCCCCCAACCCGGTCTACACCCTTGATGAGCCGGCTTTGCCGGTGCGTGATTGGCGCCATCCACCGGTCTCGGTGCATGTCCCGATCCAGTATGGCTGCAATATGACCTGTTCGTATTGCGTCATTCCACTGCGCCGGGGCCGTGAGCGTTCGCGCCCCTTGGCCGAGATTGTCGAGGAAGTGCGCCGGATCGTCGCGCGCGGCGCCAAGGAAATTACCCTCCTTGGGCAAATTGTCGATTCGTGGGGGCACGATCTCCCCGGCCGGCCTGAGCTGGCCGATCTGCTGGCGGCAGTCGATGCCATCCCCGGTTTGCTCCGGCTCCGTTTCCTCACCTCGCATCCGGCGTGGATGACTGATCGCTTGATCGAAACCGTCGCCCGCTTGCCGCGCTGTCAGCCTGAGATCAATCTGCCGGTACAGGCCGGCTCCGACCGCGTGCTCAAGCTGATGCGGCGCGGCTATACGGTAGCGCGCTATAAGACGTTGATTGCCAAGATCCGCGCCGCTATTCCCAATATCTCGTTGACGACCGATATTATCGTTGGCCATCCCGGCGAGACCGAAGAGGATTTTCGCCAAACGATGGAACTCTGCGCCGAGATTGGGTTTGATAAGGTGCATATTGCCGCCTTCTCGGCGCGTCCCGGCACCCGCGCTGCTGAACAAGAACAGGATCCGGCGCTCGCCGTGCCGCCAGAGGTGAAGGAAGAACGCCGCCGCCGGCTCGAGCAGTTGCAAGAACAGATTGCGACCGAACGGATGGCCCGCTTCCTCGGCCAGACGGTTGAGGTCTTGGTCGAAGGCGAGAGCAAAGGTAAGTGGCGCGGCCGCACTCCCGGCAATCGGCTGGTCTTCTTTAGCCATCCTGCCGATCTAACTGGCCAATTGGTGCCGGTGACTATTACTGTAACCAGCCCATGGTCGTTGCAGGGTGTACCGCAACTCGATCAATAGGTTCAGTGCCCAACTCAAGGAGAACAACCTTGTCAAAGCAAGATGAAAAGATGCGGATTCGCCGCCGCCTGCAAGAAAAGGCGATTGAATTGGCTGCCTTGAATCGCTGGCAAGAGGCGGTCGAGTTGAACCAGCAGTTGTTGCGCGTGAGCGAAGATGCCGAGACGTACAATCGGTTGGGAAAGGCGTTGTTTGAGCTGGGCAAGTATACCGAGAGCCACCGCGCCTATCAGAATGCCCTGCGCCTGAATGCCTCCAATCCGATCGCGCGCAAGAATGTCGCTCGCCTCGAGTCGCTGCTGTCGCGTGGTATCACTGAAGCGCCAGTGACCCGCTCGACCCGCCAGCAGATCGATATGCGCATGTTTATTACCGAAACCGGCCGCACCGCCCTGACCTCACTGGTGGATGTCCAGCGCGGTCCCGCCGTCGATGCTCTCATTACTGGCGAAAAGGTGGAATTGCGCGTTGAGGGCAAGATGGTGTATGTCGTCGATCTAGATGGCAATCTGATTGGCCGGATCGAACCGAAACTTAGCCATCGCCTCGTCGAGTTAATAAATGGCGGCAATCGCTATCTCGCTGCGGTGGTGCAGTCGGATTCGCGTAATGTGCGGATTCTGATCCGCGAAATTTATCAAGACCCGAGCCAGCGCGGGCGCGTCTCCTTCCCCGGTAAGCTTGGTGAAGGCGCTACCGTCCTCTCCTCGCTTCGCTTCGATGAGTATGAGGATGTGATCGACGAAGAAGAGTTGGTTGAAGAGACCGAAACCCTTGAGGAGGACTTTATCGGCGGCGATGAAGACGAAGAGATTGGTCTCGATGAGATCGATCAAGATATCGCTGACGATGATGATCATCTAGAAGAGTGACCTCTGCGCCGGCGTTAGCGTGGCATTGTCGCCTGACGCCGGCTTCCCCTTGCGCTCCGCCGCGTGGATCGCTATACTACTTTTAGCAGGCGCGCATCTCACGTATGGTCTGATAGATTGCCGTCCCCCCCGCTTTTCCGGCGCTATGGCAGAAAGGGTAGGTTATGAGCTTCCGTCTGCACGAAGTGAATCCGGCGGCCAATCCGGCAAGCGCACCTTCGCAACGGATGCCTGAAATACCGCCACAGCCGGCCACCATCGCTGAGACGGGTCTGTCAATGGGCTTTCTGACCGATCACGTGCTGAAGGTAATCTATTTTTCCGGCGCGATCACCGGCCAGAAGCTGGAAGAGACGATTAAACTGCCCTTTCTCGGCGTGATCGATAAGGTGCTTGAGTTTCTCAAGCTGGAAGAATACGTTGATATTATCGGAGCTGAAGGCGGTTTTAGCGAGCGCTCGTTTCAATACGTCATTACTGGCAAGGGCCGCAACAAGGTTCACGAAGTGATCGATCGGAACCAGTACGCCGGCCCCGCTCCGGTGCCGTTGCAGCAGTATGTTGATATTACCCTCCGCCAAAGTATCGGCGAACTAGTGATCGATCAGGCGACGATTCGCAAGGCGTTTAGCCATCTGGTCGTCAGCGAGAAGATGCTCGATAAGATTGGCCCGGCGGCCAATTCCGCCCGCTCGCTCTTCTTGTACGGCCCTCCCGGTAATGGGAAAACGACGATTGCCGAAGGGATTGCAAATTTGCTCGGCGGGTTGGTGATTATTCCCTACGCCGTTGAAGTTGATGGCCAGATTATCAAGGTCTTCGACCCGCTCAACCATCAGGTCGTGCAGATCAACGAAGTCGGCCATGCCGAGCTGCCGCTACCATCACCGTTTGGCGGCCCGGTGGCAGCGCCAGCAACGACGTATCCCGATGCGCGGTGGGTGGTCTGTAAACGACCGCGGGTGATGGTCGGTGGCGAGCTTGAACTCGAGCAGCTTGAGCTGATCTTCGACCCGATTTCAAAGGTCTACGAGGCGCCGTTCCAGATGAAAGCCAATGGCGGCCTCTTCTTGATCGATGATTTTGGCCGCCAGAAGTGCCGCCCGCAAGACCTGCTCAACCGCTGGATCGTGCCGCTCGAAAAAAAGGTTGACTTTCTTGCGCTACAAACTGGCAAGAAGATTCAAGTGCCGTTTGATGTGTTGATCGTCTTTTCCACCAATCTCAACCCCAAAGATCTAGTTGACGATGCGTTCTTGCGTCGCATTCGCCATAAGATCGAGGTGCCTAACCCCTCGCCAACCGAGTTTCGGGCGATCTTCCAGCTCGTGTGCAAACAAAAACGCATTCCCTATAGCGATGATGGTTTGCGCTACCTTATCCAAGAACACTATATGAAAGTCGGGCGCGAGCTGCGCTCCTGCCATCCCCGTGATTTGTGCGATCAGATATTGGATGAATCGAAGTACCGTGGTATTCCGCCGGCGATGTCTCGTGAGTTGATCGATCGCGCCTGCGAAGCGTATTTCGTCAAGCTCGGCTAAGGAGGTTGGATCACTATGTCGCTGCTCAAACGTCTCACCGGTAATCCTGCTCAGCCCGAGCCTACGCCGGCTGTTGCCACTCCTCCTCCGCCGGCTCCGGCAGCCACTGTCGCTCCGGCACCTCCCCCGCCGGCTCCGGCAGCCGTTCCTGCCGCAGCGGCTCGCCCAGCGGTGCAAGATGCAACACCGGCGAATGACCAGAAGCGCATGCTCGATCTGTCGCTCTGGATTGTAGACCGGATTCAGGCTTCGTTAGGCAATCAGACCGAACTTAAACGCTCTCCTGAGACTGAACGGCTGTTGCAAGAGCGGTTTGCCCGCATCTATCAGCAAGCCAACATCAATTTGTCCGATCAAGATGTCAAAAAGCTCTTCGCGATGGTGTGCGATGAGCTATTTGGCTTCGGCCCGATCCAGCCGTTGCTCGATGATGATAGTATCTCGGAAATTATGGTCAACGGGCCATATAAAGTCTACATCGAGCAAAAAGGGAAGCTCAAGCTCACCGACGTGCGCTTCGCTTCCGATGAGCACGTGATGAAGATTATCGACCGCATTATTCGCCCACTGGGTCGCCGCATCGACCGCAAGTGGCCAATGGTTGACGCTCGTTTGCCTGATGGCTCGCGTGTCAATGCGATCATTCCGCCCTGCGCGATCGATGGCTCGACGATTACCATCCGTAAGTTTACCAAGAATAAGCTTAAGGTCGATGATCTGATTCGCTTCGGTTCAATGACGCCCGAAATGGCTGAATTCTTGCGGGCCTGCGTCGTTTCGCGTTTGAATATTGTGGTCGCTGGTGGCACCGGCTCCGGTAAGACGACCTTGCTCAACGTGCTCTCGAACTTCATCCCTGAAGATGAACGGATTGTAACGATTGAAGATAGTGCCGAATTGCAATTGGCCCAAGATCACGTCGTCCGCCTCGAGGCGAAACCACCGGAGATTGATGGTACTGGCCGGGTGTCGATCCGCGATCTGGTGATTAACTCGCTGCGTATGCGCCCTGAGCGGATCGTGATTGGCGAGTGCCGCGGCGGTGAGACGCTCGATATGTTGCAGGCGATGAATACCGGTCACGATGGCTCGTTGACTACGCTCCACGCCAATGCGCCGCGCGAGGCGATCGCTCGTATGGAGACGATGGCCTTGATGGCTGGTATGGATATGCCGCTGAAAGTGATTCGCGAGCAGATTGCATCCGCTATCGATCTGATCGTGCAGCAAACCCGCCTCGAAGACGGTTCGCGTAAAGTGGCCTACATTACCGAAGTGCAGGGTATGGAAGGCGATACCGTCGTGCTACAAGATATCTTTAAGCTCGAAATCCTCGGTAAAACTGGTGAGGGAAAGATCATATCTGAACTGCGCCCGACTGGCGTGCGGCCCAAGTTCACCCCACGCCTCGAAGCTCATGGCTTCAAGCTGCCGCCGAGCATCTTCGGGGCGCAGATTCCGGGCCAGCGGGGCCGGTTTTAGTCGGTGAATGGAACGCAAAGACGCGCAGACGCAGCGCGTTGGCCGGGTAGCTTGTGATCAGCGCCCGCTTATCGCTTGCGTCTTAGTGTCTTTGCGTTTTTATCTTGTGTGACGCTATGGCGCATACAACGCAACTTCCGATAATCATTATCGGCGGTGGTTTGGGTGGTTTAGCGGCGGCAATCCGGTTGGCTGCCCAAGGCCGCCGTGTCATCCTCTGTGAAAAGAACGAACGGTTAGGCGGCAAGCTGAACCTCCATCAGGCTGAAGGGTATACCTTCGATACCGGCCCCTCGTTGTTGACAATGCCATGGGTGATCCGCGATCTGTTCGCCGCCGCTAATCGCTGCATGGACGACTACCTCTGCCTTGAGCAAGTGGAGCCGACCTGCCGCTATTTCTGGCCCGATGGCGCCCGCTTTGATGCGTGGCAGCGATTACCCCAGTTGATCCAAGAGATCGAGCGCATCAGCCCGGCGGATGTGCCCCATTTCTTTCGTTTTATGGCTCACACATCCCGAATTTATGATGCGGTGGCTGGCCCCTTCCTGCTGCGCCCGTTCGATGGTCTGCGCGAGTTGATCACGCCAACGATGGCACGCCATGCCCTGCGCATTGATGCGCTGCGCAGTGTTGATGCAGCGGTGCGCTCGTTCTTCCGTAGCCCGCATCTACGCCAGCTCTTTAATCGCTATGCGACCTACAACGGCTCTTCGCCCTACCTGTCACCAGCTACCTTCAATGTGATCGCCTACATTGAGCTGGCGGAAGGTGGTTGGTATGTGCGCGGCGGGATGTACCAATTGGCCGTGGCGCTGGTCCGCTTGGCTGAGGAGCTAGGGGTTGAGCTGCGCACGCGCGCGCCGGTGGCCGAGATCATGGTTGAGAATGGCAGGGTGTGCGGGGTGCGGCTGGTCGAGGGTACTGTCTTGCCGGCTGCGGCAGCGGTGGTGAACGCCGATCCGCAATACGCTTACGAGCGGCTGATCCCCGGCGGCCAGCGCGAGGCAGCGCGTCTCGCCCGGATTGAACCGTCATACAGTGGGGTGGTGCTCTTTCTCGGCGTTGAGGGCGATTTTCCGCAATTAGTCCACCACAACATCTTCTTTGGCGGCGATTACCCGGCGGAGTTTCAGGCCATCGTGCGCGATCGCCGTCCCGCGCTCGATCCGACGGTGTATATCGCCGCGACATGTCGTTCCGACCCTGCCCATGCGCCGCCCGGTCACATGAATCTGTTTGTGTTGGTGAATGCGCCAGTTGACGATGGCCGGATCGATTGGGAAGCTGTGCTGCCGGCCTACCGCGATCACATCATCACCAAACTTGAGACGATGGGTCTGCACGGTTTGCGTCACGCTATTCGCTACACCTATCATTGGACGCCGCGCGATCTGGCGCAGTGTTACAACGCCACTTTTGGCTCAATCTATGGCATTAGCTCCAATTCACCCTTTGCCGCCTTTGCCCGCCCTCCCCTGCGCGCGCGCCGGGTGCGCGGCCTATACTTTGTTGGTGGCGGCACCCATCCCGGTGGTGGTATCCCACTAGTTTTGCTTTCGGGGCAAGCAGTGGCTGCCCGGATCGCGGCTGACATGCCTGTGTGAATAAAAATGCTTTACACTCCTATCGATATGCCTTCGGGGTTTTTAACAGCTTTTTAACCCTACGATGGCTGATAGCACAAAGAATTGTGTTTTATCATCGTTAAGTTACGATTAAGTACTTGATTTTTGACCTTCAGGGTGCTATGATCAGGCCGTAGCCTCGAGAGAACATCAGAAATCGGAAGGAGGAACTAACCACTTACGTGCAACCGGAAGGCAAGCGCTTCACCTCTAATGTAAAGAGTTATGTGTGGGTAAGGTGAGAGAGGTGCAGCGTAAGTTCGGGGAAACGACCACCATCGAAAAAAGTAATGATGATGGGGTCGGGGAGACGAACAGACAAGCGCCGGATTACTGCTGAGTAATCGGATGCTCTGCGAGCCGTACGGTTGCCTCCCAAACAAACTCACCGCGTTGGGTAAGAAAGAGCTGCTGTCCCACGCTAGATGGTGAGATAATCCGATAGCAAAAGCTAGCCCGGCGCATAATCTGCTGAAGGCGGAGCAGCTAAAGGACCTGTGAGGGTACGGTGGTTTGGAACATCCTTGCCGCTCTGATGAACTCTCGAGGTGGTTGGGTTCCGAGAGGGTGTAAGTAAAAAGTAGGCGGGTATCTAAGTTGATCCATTTAGTCGCGATGCGGTAGGCAACTACCGCATCTGCGTTTTTATGCTGGCATAGCGGGAAAGGAACACTATCTTCCTACGCCATCGTCCAGCCGCCATCGACGGCCAGCGTCTGTCCGGTGATATACGATGCTGCCGGTGACGCGAGGAAGAGCACGGCGGCGGCAACCTCTTCGGGCTTCCCCAATCGGCGTAACGCGATGATATTAGCGCTCCACGCTTGGATTTCTGCCGGAATGGCTTGCACGAGGTCTGTCTCGATCATTCCCGGTGCGACCGCATTAACTGTAATCTGCCACGGCGCCGCTTCGCGGGCTAAGGCGCGTGTTAGCCCGATAATCCCGCCGGCTGCTGCGGCAAAGTCGGCTTGACCGGGAAAGCCAGAGGATCCGTACAGTGCAGCCAGATTGATGATCCGTCCGTAGCGCTGTTGCATCATCGGGCGTAGGACTGCGCGGCAGGTGTGATAGACCCCACTCAGGTTGGTTTGGATCGTTTGTCGCCAGCGCTCGCTGCTCATCTCGCTCAGCGGGCCATAATCGGCAATTCCCGCGCTATTGATCAAGATGTCAAGTTGGCCCCACCGCTCGAGGGCTGCATTCACCAACGCAGGCCCACTGTCAACTTCGCGGACATCGATTGCTAGTGCTGCGGCTTCGCTGCCAAACGATTGGGCCACGGCGACAATGCTGGCAGCAGCAGCCTCGTCGTGATGGTACCCTACCAACACCCGAGCGCCATACCGGGCGAGGCCGCGCACAATCGCTTGCCCGATCCCTCCTGACCCGCCGGTAACGATTGCTACTTGTCCGGTGAAGTCGATCATTGTTGCTTCTATCCCGTTCCGTGGTACTGTCATTGCCGCGCAACAACAACCCTACGGCATCACCCAACCTCCGTCAATGGTCAAGACATGGCCGGTAATGTACGAAGCGCGTGGAGAGACGAGAAACCGGATAGCGGCGGCGACCTCTTCAGGTCGGCCAAACCGTCCCAACGCGATCGCTTGCAGCGCCCATGCCCGTAATGCTTCCGGCACGGTTTCCACCATATCGGTTTCGATATAACCGGGAGCGACGACATTGACGGTAATGCCATCACGAGCGACTTCACGAGCGAGCGAGCGGCTCAAACCGATAATACCGGCTTTGGCGGCGGCATAATTCGTCTGGCCGACATTGCCAGCCAGTGCCGCCAGCGAACTGACTGATACGATTCGGCCATAGCCAGCGGCGCGCATGATTGGTACGACAGCGCGGCAACAGAGAAACACTGAGGTCAGGTCGGTTTCAATTACCTGTTGCCATTGCTCTGGCCGTAGGCGAGCCAGTGGTGCATCGGCAGTGATGCCGGCATTATTCACTAGCACATCGATCCGGCCCCAGCGTTCCAGCGCCGCGTGTACCATTCGCTCGACTGCCTGCTCATCGGTAACGTTCGCCTGAAAAGCAAACGCATCACTGCCCTTTGCGATCATTTCAGCCGCCAAGGCTTCAGCCGCCGAGGCGCTGCGTTGATAGTTGATCAATACACGCGCCCCGGCAGCAGCCAGCTCAATGGTCGTGGCGCGCCCGATTCCACGCGCGCCACCGGTAATAATGGCGACCTGCCCCTGCAATTCCATAGCATTCTCTATACCGGTTGCATTGCCGTCAATGCCCGTACATCCTCGAAGGTGGCAATGTTGATCAAGCGCGCTGCTGGCGCAATCCGGCGAATCAACCCGGTCAATACTCTTCCCGGTCCGATCTCGACGAAGGTTTCGACCCCCATCGCTACCATGTGCTGTACTGACGCAATCCAACGCACCGGCGCTACCACTTGCGCGACCATTTCGCGCCGCACATCATCGGCATCGCGGAGCGGTTTAGCAGTGACATTGGCAATCAGCGGAATTTCTAGATCGTGTACGGTCGCGCTGGCAATCGCCTGCGCCATACCTTCGGCGGCTTCGACCATCAAGGGGGAATGGAAGGCTGCGCTGACTTTGAGCGGAATCACACGTTTAGCGCCGCGACTTTTGGCGAGTAGGCTGGCATGTTCCACTGCCACTACACTGCCGCTGATCACGAGTTGATCAGGGGCATTGTAATTAGCGATGACAACGGTGCCGTGCAATTGATTGTGGTGTTGAAGTGCTGTGCTCACTTCTTGACAGATCTGTTCAAGGATGCCGGTATCAAGCCCGATGACGGCTGCCATGCTGCCATCGTGAGCGGCGGCCATCAATTCGCCCCGGCGACGCACGAGGCGCAACGCCGTGATGAAATCCAATGAACCGCCTGCAACCAAGGCTGAGTATTCACCAAGGCTGTGACCAGCGACCGCAATCGGTGGTTCGAGCCGGTCGCCCAATAGTTCGCGCATCGCGGCTAAGAGGGCCATGCTGGTGGTGAGGAGCGCCGGTTGCGCATTCTCTGTGGCAGTGAGGTCGGTTTCTGGCCCGCTAAAGCACAATTCACTCAACCCGAAATCAAGCGTCTCGTCCGCAGTGGCAAAAATTTGGCGCGCTGCTGCGGATGCAGTGATCAAATCGCGCCCCATGCCAACTACCTGCGATCCCTGACCCGGAAAGACCCATGCAATGCTCATGGTTTGACCGCCTTCTCCTTCCCTGCCGGCGCTTTACTCTCCCCCCTAGACTATTGCGCCAGCGTGACCGCTCATCGTCCGTGTTAGGTCGCTATATCTTCATGGGCCGTAACGAGCGGCCCAGCGAACCTCTTACTGCGCCGGACGGCCCCAGCGTACCACTCCCGATCCCCAAGTTAAACCACCGCCAAATGCGGTAACTAAGACATAGTCGCCAGATGCGATCCGGCCCTGTTGGGCGGCTTCGTACAAGGCAATCGGAATGGAAGCCGCCGACGTGTTGCCATACCGGTCGAGATTGATCATCACCCGCTCAGGTGGAATTTCGAGCCGGCGCGCGACCGCATCAATGATCCGCACATTGGCTTGGTGCGGGATCACTAGCGCGATATCGTCGATCGTTAACCCAGCCGCTTGCACCACCTGCATCGCTGAATCGCTCATCTCACGCACGGCGTGCTTAAAGATCTCACGCCCATTCATATAGACATATTGCCGGCCTTCAGCCAGCAGCTCAGCAGTGAGCGGCATACGTGTGCCGCCGGCATCGACCGCCATGAGGTCTTCGAGGTTACCATCGGCGCTCAGGTTGGAAGCGATCAGTCCAAACGGCTGATCGGTCGCTTCTAGCACAACTGCGCCAGCGCCATCGCCAAACAAAACGCAGGTATTTCGGTCATCCCAGTTGATATAGTGGGTAAAGATATCGGCCCCGATCAGCAAGAGGCGGCGGCTGACCCCACTTTTAATCAGGCTTGTGGCGACGGTCAGTCCGTAGACGAAACCACTACAGGCTGCTACTAGATCAAACGCAATTGCACGCGGAATTCGCAAATTTGCCTGCACCGTGCAAGCGGTCGCGGGGAACGGTCGATCAGGGGTGCAGGTAGCGACAATCACCGTATCAATGGTCGTCGCATCGACTCCCGCCATTGCCAGCGCCTCGCGTCCGGCGGCGGTTGCGAAGGTTGAGGTGCTCTCACCGAGGCCAGCGACCCGGCGTTCACGGATGCCGGTACGGGTACGGATCCACTCATCAGAGGTGTCAATCCGTTGTGCCAGCTCATCATTCGTGATCACGCGAGAGGGGACGGCCATACCCCAGCCGATCACTGCCGCGTAACGTTCCCTGCTCACCCTCACAACCTTTCTATCTACAGTAAAGGGCTGCCAAACCGATCTGATCGGCAGGCAGCCCCTTCATGCCTGTGGACCCTACACGTGTCGCGATCCGAGCTTCACTGATTACTCAGCGTTCACTTTCAGGACCTGCCGGCCCTTGTAGTAACCGCACGACAGGCATGCGCGATGCGCCCGCATTAATTCGCCACAGCGCGGGCAGGTTACCATTACCGGCGGTGTCAACGCCAGATGTTTCCGCCGGTTACCGCGCCGGTGGCGCGATACTTTTCGCTTCGGTACTGCACCCATGATTTGTTACTCCTCAGTTTTGGTTCCGTTGTCGCTCCGCCCATTCACGCAGCGCAGCGAAGCGTTCATCGACTGGAGCGTCGTCTTCCTCAATGCCTTCCGACTCAACCGTATAGTTGACCGGTTGGTCGCGGTAAGCCGGCGCGACCGGGTTCATCGGCAAGCTGATCAGCGCATAGCTGCGAATCGCTTCACCCACATCGATGTGGTGCAGCTCATCGAGCATAAACGGATCATCTTCCACCGGTTTGGGCAATCGGTGCCCATTCACCACATCGACTACAGCGTAAAACTGGTCGCTGAAGTCGAGATCAAGTTCATAATCGAACTGTTCAAGCGAGCGCACGCATGTGAGAGTGATAACGCCGTGAGCAGTCACCTGTGCGTACACACCAGCCGCCGTGCGGGTCAAACGGAGGCGACCGCTAATATTGCGCAACGTTAGATTATCATCGAGCCGCAGCGCCGGCTCGGTAAACGAGATATCGCGTCGCGCTCCCATCTCTTCGCGCAGCAGTTGCGCGAGATTAAACCGTAGAGCTGTCATAACTTTCACCTGTGGCGCGCCATTGGCCCCGCCACAAGCGCCAAATTATAGGCGAGAGAGTGGCGGGTTGTCAAGCGCCCGGTTGGCGCTCATCCAGCGCATGCAAGCCGTTCCGAACGCTCGTGAGCAACTTGCTCAGCCGCTCATCGAGTTCTTCCAATACTTGCCGAGCGTAGGCGTCAGCGCCAGCTCGTACCTCAGCGGCTTCCTGTTCGGCCTGTTGCAGCAAGCGCGCGCGCTCCGCTTCAACAGCCGCCAACAGACCGCGTTCGCTTAGCACCTCTTGCACGCGGGCCTGTGCAGCAGCGAGCAATTGCTCTTGCTCGGCGATAATCCGGCGGGCGCGCCGGATCTCTTCGGGAATGACTGTGCGCATCTGGTCGATGATCTCGAGCACGCGACCTTCATCAATCAGCGTGCGCCCGCCGCTGAGAGGTAAGCGAACCCCGGCAGCGATCACCTCTTCCAATTCATCAATCAGATCATCCAGCTCGATGGCGATCACCCCCTCTGCGCGAATTTTTCCCGTAAGGCCGCTACGACCACCGGTGGTGCAAATTCCACTGGATCGCGCCCTAGGCTAGCCATTTCGCGTACAGCCGTCGAGCTGATATGCGCAAATGGCCGCCCGGCCATTAGCACCACCACTTCGATCTCGGGATCGATCGTCTGGTTGACCTGCGCCATCTGGAACTCAGCTTCAAAATCGCTCCCGGCGCGCAGGCCGCGCACGATTGCGCATGCGCCAACCTCACGCGCGAATTCAACCGTGAGGATGTGGTAGCTCATCGCTTCGACATTGGCGAGGTCAGCAGTCGTCGCTCGCAACAATTGCAAGCGCTCTTCGGTTGAAAACAGCAGCCGCTTTTGTGGTCGATCGAAAACGGCCATGATGACCCGGTCGAAGATACGCGCGGCGCGGCGGGCGATATCAAGGTGAGCGTAAGTGACCGGATCGAAACTGCCGGGATAGATGGCGATGCGCATGGCTTACCCTTCTTGTTCCGGCGTAGCGGTGGTCGTGAGTTCGTAGATCGAAAAACAGGAATCACCCAGCCGGCGAAACTTGATCCGGTGCAGACCGGGATACGCATCGGCGAGCGCGACACGGGGTGAATGCCCGACGATTAGCAAACTGCCCTCTTTGCCAACGCCACTGCTCGCGACAAGCTGCATGGTCGCCTCGATCGCTGGATCAGCATACGGCGGGTCCATAATGATTATATCATAGCGTCCAACGCCGCGCTGACGGTGCAAAAAGCGATCAACTGGCATGTGATGGATACGCGCTTGCTGATCAAAACGAGTATGGCGCAGGTTCTCGGCGATGATCGAGCAGACGTGCGCATTGCGCTCGACAAAATCGGCGCTATCAGCTCCGCGTGACAAGCATTCAATCCCGAGCGATCCGGTACCGGCGTAGAGGTCAAGTACAGCGCCGCGAATCGACCCGTACCCTTCCAGCACGGAAAAAAGCGCCTCTTTGACTCGATCCAGCATAGGCCGAGTGCCAAGCCCTTTCGGCGCTTTCAGGCGATGCCCTTTCGCTTTTCCAGTTATTACGCGCATGCCAACTGCTCGGTGAATGATAATGCATAGCAGACGGCCGAGTTGCGGACCGTCTGCCTGCTTGCATCGCTGCGATCATTGCTTGTGTCTGCGTTAGCGCTTGGTGTACTGAGGCGCCTTGCGCGCGCGCTTGAGACCGACCTTCTTCCGCTCTTTCGCGCGCGGGTCGCGGGTCAGCAGGCCAGCCTGCTTCAGCGTTGGGCGCAGCTCGCTATCGTAATCGAGCAGCGCGCGAGCAATGCCGTGACGTACCGCACCAACCTGCCCGGATACGCCGCCCCCCTTGACCTTCACCAAGACGTTAAACGTGTTGAGATGATTGGTCAACACCAGCGGCAGCCGCAAGTTGTGCTGGAACAGATCGCGATTGCCGAAGTAGTCTTCCGGCTTCTTACCGTTGACGATAAAATCCCCACTGCCGGGGAAGAGGCGTACCCGCGCCACCGCCGTCTTGCGGCGGCCGGTACCCTGATAGTAGCGCTTGGCTTCCATTCCTTCTCCTCACCACCTGTGCGCCGGGTATGGCGCGTGCTCGTGATCAACGCGCGAGGGCGCGAGTTTGCAATAACAACGGTCCACGCTGCGCTAGCGCGGGATGTAAGGCTTGGGCTGCTGCGCAGCATGTGGGTGGTTCGGCCCAGCGTAGATGCGCAGTTTGGTCAGTAACCGGCGGCCCATCCGGTTCTTCGGCAGCATCCGCTTGACGGCAAGACGCAAGATACGATCCGGATGCTTGGCCAGCATCATCTTGTACGGTGTGGCCTTAATGCCACCCGGATACCCAGTGTGCCGATAGTAGATCTTCTGATCCGGTTTGCGCCCAGTCAATACGATCTTCTCGGCGTTAACCACAATCACGAAATCACCGCCGTCAATCGACGGGGTATACGTTGGTTTGTGCTTGCCGCGCAGCAGCGTACTGATCTGCGTCGCCAACCGGCCGAGCACCTTCCCGCTCGCATCAATGACGTACCAGTCGCGCTGCACTTCTGACGGTTTCTGATGATAGGTCTTCACCGCACCTATTCCTCGTGTACGTAGGACGAAGGCTGTTGGACCTTCGTCGTGCCATTTTGCCGTTCCAATGGTTCAGCCCAGCGAATAAGGCCGGGCGGATAGCGTACCGCCGTGAGCGTCAACCCGTGCGCTGGGGCGGTTGGCCCGGCCAGCCGGCGATCTCGGCTGACCAATACCTCACCAAACTGATCGACGTTCATCCGCCCACGCCCAACGAGCAGGAGCGTGCCGACGATCATCCGCACCATATGTTGCAGGAATGCATTTGCCGCTAGCTCGATGGCTAATAACCGCCGGTCAAACCACTCCCGCTCGACGATCCGGGTCCAATGAATCGTCCGTACAGTCGAGCGTTGGGTTGGCGTTGCCGTCGTGAAGGCGGCAAAATCATGCGTTCCCTCCAGTAGCCTGAGCGCTGCGGTCATTGCCGATACATCAAGCGTCCCTGCGTAATGCAGCGCCTGATGGCGGAGTTGCGGCAATGGCGCCGGCGCACACTCGATCAGGTAGCGATATTCACGCTGAAGAGCGCTAAAGCGCGCGTGAAAATCGCGAGTCGCTTCACCGACATTCTGTACCGTCAGATCGGTTGGCAGATGCGCATTCAGGCCACGCCAGATCGTAGCGAGCGAATGGCGGGTTGCCGTCTGCACATGCGCCACCTGCCCAGAGGCGTGAACACCGGCATCGGTGCGTCCAGCCAACACTATCCGGCGTTGCTCCTGCGTAAGCGCCTCCCATGCCGATTCGAGCGCGCCTTGCACCGTGCGAATGTCGGTTTGCCACTGCGAGCCGGCGAAATCGGCGCCGTCATAGGCTAGCAGCAGCGCAATCGTCCGCATCAGACCAACTCGATCAAAGCCATTTCAGCCCCATCGCCGCGACGCGGGCCGAGCTTAGTGATCCGCGTGTAGCCACCATTGCGCCCGCCGTAAGTGGTCGGCGCAAAGGTAAACAGCTTGCGCATCGCGTCCTTGCTGGCCAGCTTCGAGAGCGCCATCCGGCGCGCATGCGGCGTGTCCTCGCGCGCAATCGAGAGCAGGTGTTCAATTTCAGGCTGGACCGCGCGCGCCTTGGCCAGCGTCGTCTTAATCTTCTTGTGCTCAATTAGGGCGATCATAAGGTTACGGTAAAGCGCCTTGCGGTGCTCATACGACCGCCCCAGCAACTTTCCGGCATGTCGATGTCGCATGGTCGTATCCTCTTAGCGCGACGCCCCATTCGCAGGCAATCGCGGAATATAACCCCGTTCAATCAATTTATCGCGAATCTCTTCCATCGATTTCTGGCCGAGATTACGCACCGACAAGAGTGCCTTCTCATCCATCTGCAACACCTGACCGATCTTGGTGATTTCGGCCCGCTTCAGGCAGTTATACGTGCGGGTCGAAAGTTCCAACGTCTCGATCGACGTGTCATAGACGTTCGCTGGAATCTCCAACCCATTCGTTTCGGGCTGGGATTCCGGTTCAGCGGCCAGCCGGTTGAAATTCGCGATTGTCGTGTTATAATGCACCAACACCCGAGCCGCATAGTCGAGCGCATCGACCGGTCGCACGGTGCCGTTGGTCCACACCTCAAGAATCAGGCGGTCGAAGTCCGTAGCTTGGCCGATACGGGTGTTTTCCACCACATAGTTCACCCGTGGCACCGGCGTAAAGATCGCGTCGATCGGAATCTCACCCAGCGGGAGAATCCCGCGCTGATCAGCCGACAGATAGCCGCGACCGCGCTCAATCGTCGCCACCAACTCAAACTGCGCCTGCGCGTGTTCGAGGGTGCAGATATAGTGATCAGGATCGACGACCACCAGCCCCTCTGGCAAGACCAGATCGGCTGCCGTCACTATTCCCGGCCCCTGCTTCCGAATCGTCGCGGTTGCCGTACCTTCGTGGCGGCCACGCAGATGGATGCCTTTCAGGTTCAAAATGATCTCGACCACATCCTCGGTCACACCGGGGATGGTATCGCTCTCCTGATAGACACCGGCAATGCGCACATGTGTCATCGCCGATCCGGGAATGGCTGTAAGCAGGACGCGCCGCAGCGCGTTACCGAGCGTGTGTCCATAGCCCGGATCGAGCGGCTCGATTTTAAAGCGCCCAAAGGTCTCGGTTGTCTCAACAACCTCGATCTTTGGTTGAGCGATATCGAGCACGGCTGCCTCCCATTTCTTCGTTTGCATCCCGCAGACGGGAGCTACTACCGGCTATAGAACTCGACGATCAACTGCTCGTTGATCCCGGCCTCAGCATCTTCACGGCGTGGCAGCGAAACCACTGTGCCCGAAAGGTCGGCGGCATTCAGCCGGAGCCATTCGGGGGCGCGGTGCTTGTTCAGCACGCCGCTATCGACCAGATTCTTGAAATAAGTGCGGCTGCGGCTCTGTGGGCGTACCGCGATCACTTGCCCAACCTTCACGGTATACGACGGGATATTTGTCTTGCGACCATCAACAACGATATGCCCGTGATTCACCAATTGGCGAGCCTGTGCGCGCGTCGTGGCAAACCCAAGCCGGTACACCACATTATCGAGCCGGCGCTCGAGCAAGCTCAGCAGGTACTCACCGGTCACGCCGCTGCGGCGCGACGCCTGCTCGAATAGACGGCGGAACTGGCGCTCGAGGACGCCATACAGAAACTTTGCTTTCTGCTTTTCGCGCAACTGCATACCATAGTCGGACAACTGCCGGCGACGGGCTGCAGCACCGTGCTGCCCCGGCGGATCCGACCGCTTGTTCAGAATGCGCTGTCCTTTTTCGGTGATTCCAATCCCCAGCCGTCGGCTCACCTTACCGACGGGGCCTGTGTATCGCGCCATAGTCTTCCTTATCCTTTGTCAATATCACGAACGCAGGGAAACGCTGCGTTCCGCTTTTCACACCTGTGAGATGGGCGCCGGTGCTGCTGCTTGCACGCACCACCGCAGTGGGCGTCCGGGAACGATGCCCTCCGGTTCCAATTGCGGTCGTCTCACAGTACAAAACTAGTACCCTTTCGCTACCCGTCTCCGAACGGTTGCGCTTACACGCGGCGGCGCTTGGGCGGGCGGCAGCCGTTGTGCGGAATTGGCGTCACATCGGTAATCGCCGTGATCTGCAAACCGGCGGCCTGCAACGACCGGATCGCGGCCTCGCGGCCAGCGCCGGGACCCTTCACAAACACCTCAACCGACCGCATGCCATTTTCCATCGCCTTACGGGCGGCGTTCTCGGCAGCCACCTGCGCAGCGTAGGGGGTGCTCTTGCGCGAGCCTTTGAAACCGCTCTGGCCGGCGCTTGCCCAACATATCACGGCGCCCTGTGGATCGGTAATCGTCACGATCGTATTATTAAACGTGCTCTGAATATGCGCCTGACCCCGCGGCACATTCTTGCGTTCGCGGCGCTTGCCACGCTGGCGTGCCGTCGTCGTGGTCGCTTTTCCCTTGGCGGGCATGCCTCACTCCTTATTACAACTACTTCTTGGTCTTCTTCTTGATACCGATCGCCTGACCGCGCCGCCCGCGGCGAGTGCGGGCATTGGTGCGCGTGCGCTGGCCACGCACCGGCATACCGCGGCGGTGGCGCAGCCCACGGTAACAACCAATATCCATCAGGCGCTTGATATTCAACTGCACCTCGCGGCGCAAATCACCCTCGACCCGATACTCGCGATCGACAATCTCGCGAATCCGGCCAACCTCTTCCTCGGTTAGATCACGTACTCGGCGCTCGGGATTTACATTCGCCTTGCGCAGAATGTCCATGCCATTCGAGCGTCCGATCCCATAGATGTAGGTGATCGCAATCTCGATCTTTTTGTTGCGGGGAATATCAACCCCGGCGATACGTGCCATGCCTGTCCTCTTCGCTACTGATAGGTTCCGCCAACCGAATGCGGCTGGCGGAGCGTCTTCTCGGCCCGTCAGAGCGGGCGGATATTGCCTACCGTTATCCTTGCCGCTGTTTATGCTTCGGTGTGCGTGAGCAGATCACCCGGATCACGCCCTTGCGCTTAATCACCTTGCAATACTCGCAGCGCGGCTTTACCGACGCTCGCACTTTCATTTCAGCCTCCTTGCGGCGGCGGACGCCGCCGTGCTGCGTCGCGCCCCCTACTTATAGCGATACGTAATGCGTCCCCGGGTCAGGTCATACGGCGACAGCTCGACCAGCACCCGGTCACCCTTCAAGATCCGGATGTAATTCATCCGCATCTTGCCCGAGATGTGAGCGAGCACTTCATGCCCGTTATCGAGCTGCACCCGGAACATTGCATTGGGCAATGGCTCGGTGATCGTGCCCTCCATCTCGATCACGTCCTTCTTCTTCGACATATCCCTCCTAACCTACGGCTGCGCCGGCGCCAGATACGGGCTCAGCGCTTTCAGCATTGCCTCTGTCACGAGCGCGATCTCACGTTGACCATCGATCTCATGCAGGATGCCCTGTCGCTGATAATACTCAATCAGCGGCATTGTTTGGGCGAAGTAGACATCCAGCCGGTGCTGCGCCGTCTCGATCGAATCATCGCTCCGTTGATAGAGTTTGCCGCCGCAGGCGTCGCAGATACCCGGTCGGTGCGACGGAAAATAATAGATGTTGAAGATGGCGCCGCAAGTGCGGCACGTCTGCCGACCGGCAATTCGGCGCAGCAGCACGTCTTGTGGCACGGCCAAAAAGAGCACGGCGTCGATGCGAGCACCGTCACCCACGAGCGCTTCTTCGAGCGCCCGCGCTTGATCTTGGGTCCGCGGGAAACCGTCGAAGATGACACCGGAGGCGCAATCCGGCTGCCGGATGCGCTCGAGAATCATCCGAATCACAACCTCATCTGGTACCAATTCACCGCGATCCATATAGGACTTTGCCAGCATGCCCAATTCGGTTCCTTCACGCAACGCGGCGCGAAAGAGATCGCCGCTGGCGACATGGGTCAAACCAGTCCGATCAGCGAGGGTTTTTGCCTGTGTGCCTTTGCCGGCCCCCGGCGGTCCTAACAAGATAACGTTGGTCATGACTCGGCGCTCGCTCATTTTCAGAACCGTACAGGACGCTGCACGGTATGACCGTCTGCCTGTCTCACAAAGACGCTGCCCAACCGGCATGCCGGCGAGCAACGACTTGTATTGTACTACACTTTTTGCCGTTCGTGTGCAACGCCTACCGGGTCAAAAAACCCTCGTAGTCGCGCATAATCAACTGCGCCTCAAGCTGGCGCATGGTATCGACTGCCACACCGACCACAATCAGCAGCGCAGTGCTACCTAGCCCAATTTGCACACCAGTAATTGACTGGGTAAGGAAGGGCAACACTGCGATCAAGCCAAGGAAGAGCGCGCCGGCGAGGGTGATCCGGTTAAGTACCTTCATCAGATACTCCTCCGTCTTCTTGCCGGGGCGAATGCCGGGGATGAACCCACCATTGCGCTGCAAGTTCTCGGCGAGATCTTGCTGGGCGAAGATTACCACTGTGTAGAAATAGGTAAACCCAACCGTCAATAAGAAGAGGAGCGTCATGTAGACGATCCCGCCACCTTGCCCGGTTGGATTGAACGTGTTGTAGAAGAAGCCAGCGATCGCATTCCCGATCCCTTCAGCGCCGGGCCGGTAGAACCACGACGCGACGATGCCGGGGAAGATAATAATGCTTTGCGCGAAGATCAACGGGATCATGCCGGCCGAATTCACCTTCAGCGGAATGAAGCTGCTCTGGCCGCCATAGACTTTGTTCCCGCGCACCCGCCGCGCATATTGCACCCGAATACGGCGCTGGCCTTCTTGGATCAACACAATACCGACGATCGTCAGCAGGGCAATGGCAATAAAGCCGATCAGGCCAAGAATAGTGCTGAAATCACCGGCTTGGCTGATCTGGAAGCCCTGAATGATCAAGCCGGGCAATCGCGAAACAATGCCGCCGAAGATGATAATCGAAATACCGTTGCCGATCCCACGTTCGTTGATCTGTTCACCGAGCCAAATCAGCAACATCGTGCCGGCGACCATCGTGGTAAGCACGGTGAACGTCGGCAAGAAATTCGCCCCTAAATCAAACGGGGTCCGGAACAATGACTGAATCGGATCATTGTTCGGGTTAATCGTGCGCTCAAGGGTCAGCGTTTGGCCGTAGGCTTGCAGGTACGCTAGCGGAATGGTCAGCCACAACTGGTAGCGGTTGAGGCGCAGGCGGCCCTGTTCGCCCTCTTTCTGCAATTCTTGCAGCGCGGGAATTAGCGGTTGCAGCAACTGCATGATAATTTGGGCGGTGATATACGGGTACACTCCCATTGCCGCCACGGAAAAGTTTTCTAGCGCGCCGCCGGCAAACAGATTGAGCAACTGGGCTAGTTGGTTGGTTGCCAGCGCCTGCCGTAACTGCTCGAGCGTTACCGGGTTGATGTTGGGCACCGGAATATGCGCGATCAGGCGAAACAGAAACAGCATCCCAATTGTAAAGAGGATGCGGCGCCGGAGATCAGGCAACTGAATAGCGCGAAGTACAGCCTGCAGCATGGTGATGCTTCCTGTGGGCGGCGAGAACGACAAGGTTCTCGCCGCGCTGACCGATTACGATTGGAGAGCTTTGCGCATGCTCGGATTGGGCCCGCGCGAGCGTGAGGGGCGCTCGATGACCCACGTCAGATCGATCGCCTTTCCGCCGGCAGCCTCGATCTTCTGGCGGGCGCTGGCCGAAAATTTATGCGCCTTGATCACCAACGGCTGGCTCAATTCGCCGTCACCGAGAATCTTGATCGGCATCTTCTTGCGGCGCACCAGCCGGCGATGCAATAGCGACTCCGGCGTCACTTCCAGCTCAACCGGCCAATCAGCAAGGCTGCCAATATTCACCACTTCATACTCAACGCGGAACTTGTTAGTGAAGCCGCGCTTGAATGGCATGCGCTTCACCAGCCGGTTCTGGCCGCCCTCAAATGTGCGGTAAGGACCGGGCCCACTACGAGCCTTCTGGCCCATCATACCCTTACCGCCGGTCTTACCTTTGCCCGAGCCGTGGCCGCGACCGATGCGCTTGCTCTTGCGGCGCGAACCCTCGGCGGGGCGCAAATCGTGAAGTTTCATGCCTGCACCTCGTCCTCAACCTCTTCCACCTTCACGAGGTGCTGAATCTTAAACAGCATCCCGCGCACCGATGGATTATCGGGTTTGAGCACACTCTGATTCAAGCGGCGCAAGCCCAGCGCGGCCAGCGTCTCTTTCTGGTCGCGCGCATAGCCAATTGCGCTCTTGACATACGTTACGCGCAGCTTACCCATCACGCCGCCTCCGTTTCGCGCCGCGTCCGGCGTTCCATCAGCTCTTGCGTCGTCATGTCGCGCCGGCGTGCCATCTCTGGTAGCGAGGTCATTTCGCTCAGCGCCTTGAATGTTGCCTTCACAACATTCACCGGGTTATTGCTGCCATAGACCTTCGAAAGCAGGTCTTTAATACCAGCCGCCTCAACTACCGGGCGCACGCCGCGACCGGCGATGACGCCGGTACCGGGGGCTGCCGGGCGAAGCATCACCTTAGTGGCAGCATACTTCGTCACGACCTCATGGGGGACGGTCGAATGCACCAGCGGTACGCGGATCAGATTACGCTTGGCTGCTTCGGCCCCCTTGCGAATCGCATCCGGCACTTCTGCCGCTTTACCCATGCCAATGCCAACGTGGCCTTTGCCATCACCGACCACAACGACCGTGCTGAAGCTGAAGCGGCGGCCGCCCTTCACGACCTTTGACACGCGGTTGATCTGGACGACTCGCTCCTCGAGCTCCAGCGTGTCGGGGTTGATACGTTCTCGTTTCACAGTTCCTCCGCTACGCTGCCCTTGGGCAACTAGAAGTTCAGACCAGCTTCGCGGGCCGCTTCGGCCAGCGCTTTCACCCGTCCGTGATACTTATAGCCGCCGCGATCGAAGACCACCTTCGTAATCCCGGCCTGCAACGCTCGTTCGGCAATCAACTTGCCGACCAGCGCCGCTTCCTGCGTCTTGGTCATTTCCGGATTGCCGTTCCAGCCCTTTTCTATGGTGGAAGCGGCAACCAGCGTATGGCCGACGGTATCATCAATCACCTGCGCGTAGATGTGGGCATGGCTGCGGAACACATTCAGCCGCGGCCGTTCTGGCGTGCCCGACACGCGCTTGCGGATGCGATTGTGCCGGCGAAGCCGGAGTTCACGTGGTGTTCGTTTTCCCATACTATCCTCAATACTGCCGCAACGGAGATTCTATCCCCCGTCGCTCGCTTGATTCAATGACGATAGAACAGTTGCGTTGTAGCCCCTGCATCCGCCCTTCTCCGACTGGATAGAGCGGGGCGAGATGCCTCAGACGGGGGCAAGCATCGCTCATCAATATTGTCTATCCTATCGCTACCGCGTCTGCCGCTAGCCGCGTTTTCAGCGAACTACTTCGCCTTGCCAGCCTTGCCAGCCTTGCGGCGGATCTTCTCTTCGACGTACTTGATGCCCTTGCCTTTATACGGCTCCGGCGGGCGCAGGCTGCGAATGCGCGCTGCCTCTTCACCCACCTGTTGCTTATCGATCCCGACCACCGTCAGCGCCAGCGGGTCGTTGGCCGACTTGCGCTCACCGACGATATAGCTAATGTTTGGCGGCGGATCGAGGCGCACCTGATGGGAAAAGCCTAGGTTGAGCACCAGCGTCTTGCCCTCAAGCTGGGCACGGTAGCCGACGCCATTGATTTCTAACGCCCGCTGCCAGCCCTGCGTCACCCCTATAATCATATTATTGAGCAGGGTACGCGTCAGGCCATGCAGCGCCCGGTGCAACTTCCCGTCCGAAGGGCGTTGGACGGTAATCACATCCCCCTCTTGCTTAATCAGCATATCGGGGTGCAACTGTTGGGTCAGGGTACCTTTCGGGCCTTTCACCGTCACGAGGTTCTGCTCGCCGATGGTAACCTGAACGCCCTTCGGCACGGTAATCGGTCGTTTGCCAATTCGCGACATGATACTCCTCCGTGCGCGTTACCAAACGTAGCAGAGCACTTCGCCACCGACGCGCTCGCGCCAAGCCTCGTGGTCAGCGAGCACACCCTTCGGCGTTGAGAGAATGCTCAGCCCGAGGCCGCCGCGCACCCGCGGAATGTCATCGCGCTTGGTATAGATGCGCAGCCCCGGCTTACTCACCCGGCGCAGACCGGTAATCGCTGGCCGGCGGTCGGACATATACTTCAGTGTAATCGAGATGGTCTTGTACGGCTTGCCATCATCGATCACCGTGTAATCCCGAATAAAACCTTCTCGCTTCAAAATGTCGGCAATCGCAATCTTCATCTTCGATGCCGGCATCGTCACCGTTGTATGGCGGGCCATGCACGCATTGCGGATGCGTGTCAGCATATCGCCGATAGGATCATTCACACTCACGGTATGCCTCCTCACAAGTCGGGCGTCAATAACGTTTCTGATTGCCGCACAGCACTCACCAGCTCGACTTGACGACGCCCGGAATGAGGCCCTTCAACGCATGCTCGCGGAAGCAGATACGGCACATCCCGAACTTGCGAATGTAGGCTCGCGACCGGCCGCAGATCTTGCAGCGATTATAGGCGCGCACCCGAAACTTCGGTGGCCGCTGAGCCTTCACGATCAACGACTTCTTAGCCAACGGAATACCTCCTCAAAGCGTTGAACCAGTCAGCGCACTGCGCGCTCTTAGTTCAAACTAATCACGAAATGGCATACCGAGCCGCTTGAGCAGCGAATAGGCTTGCTCATCATTCGGCGCGCTGGTGACAATCGCCACCTCTAATCCACGAATCTTATCGATCTTGTCGTAGTCGATGTCTGGGAAGACGATCTGCTCGCGCAGACCAAGGCTATAGTTGCCGCGGCCATCGAACGAACTGCGGCTCACACCGCGAAAGTCGCGGATGCGCGGCAGCGCCAGCGAGCAGAGCCGGTCGAGAAAATCGTACATCCGATCGCCGCGCAGCGTTACCATCGCGCCGATCGGCATCCCGGCGCGCAGCTTAAACGACGCCACCGACTTCTTGGCCCGCGTTACCACTGGCTTTTGGCCAGTGATCGTCGCCAGATCATTCATGGCGGCCTCGATCGCCTTGGCATTCTGCACCGCCTCGCCGACGCCAACATTAACCACAATTTTGACAAGGCGCGGCACCTGCATGATGGACTTGAACTTAAACTCCTCCATCAATGCCGGGACGACCTCGTTCTGATACTTTTCACGCAATCGAACGGTCATAGCTCTTTCTCCAGGGGCTTGGCGTCAGTCTTAAGCTGCGCCGGCCCTGAAATAGACTACTTATCGATAATGGCGTCACAGGCCTTGCAATAGCGCACCTTGCGCGGACGGCCTTTATGATCGGTCTCTTCAAGGAATCGCTTGCCGGTGCGTGAGGCCCGCCCGCAGCTCGGGCAGATCAGCATCACATTTGAAGCGTGCAGTGGCGCTTCCATCTCGATAATCCCGCCGGCGCGACCGGGGCCGCGCGGCTTCTGGTGGCGCTTAACGATATTTAGCCCTTCCACCACCACCCGGTTGACTGCCGGCAGCGCACGCTTAATCTTGCCGCGGCGCCCCTTATCTTTGCCGGCGATCACCAATACTTCATCACCAGTCTTCACATGCATCACAGCACCTCCGGGGCGAGCGACACGATCCGCATAAACTGCTTCTCGCGCAACTCACGGGCCACCGGGCCAAAGATACGGGTGCCACGCGGGTTATTCTCTTTCCCAATCAGCACCGCCGCGTTATCATCAAAGCGGATGTGTGAACCGTCGGGCCGGCCATACTCTTTGGCCGTGCGGATAATCACCGCTTTGACCACATCACCCTTTTTGACCTGACCGCCGGGCGTAGCCACCTTTACCGATGCGACAATGATGTCACCGACCCGGCCATAGCGCACCCGCGAACCACCGAGGACCCGGATGCACATGATCTCTTTGGCCCCGGTATTATCGGCGACCTTTAGCCGTGTTTGAGGCTGGATCATGGCTACTCCTCCTCGCCACGCTTGACGATTTCGACTACCCGCCAGCGCTTCGTGCGGCTCAGCGGGCGAGTCTCTTCGATCCGCACGACATCACCCACTTTGCAGTTGTTCTCCTCATCGTGGGCGTGAAACTTCTTCGTCCGCCGAATAATCTTGCGGTAGAGCGGATGGGGCTTGAGATAATCCACCGCCACTACTACCGTCTTGTCCATTTTATCACTGACGACGCGGCCAAGCTTTGTCGTTTTGCGCTTCTGTTCTGCGGTCATCATGATCTGCTCCATAATCCGTTAGCCGAGCTCAGCCTGCGCTAACTCGCGCTCGCGCAGGATGGTCAGGATGCGCGCAATCTCCTTCTTAACCTGACGCGGCCGAGCGGTATTAGTCAAGCTGCCGGTCGCCTTTTGGAAGCGCAGATTAAACAGCTCAACCTTATACTCAGCCAGCTTCGCGCGCAGTTGGGCATCATCGAGGGCGCGCAGCTCATTCGTTTTCACTGCTCACCTCCTCAGCCGTAGCCATCGTGCCCTGCTCTTCGCGGTCGATGACCTTGCACTTTACCGGCAGCTTTTGCGCTGCGCGGCGCAAGGCCTCGTGGGCGACCTCTTCACGAACTCCGCCCAACTCGAACATAATCCGGCCGGGCTTAACTACCGCCACCCAGTGGTCAACCGAACCCTTACCGCCACCCATACGAGTCTCAGCGGGCTTGCGAGTAACGGGTTTATCCGGAAAAATCCGGATCCAAACCTTACCGCCACGCTTCACATAATTGGTGATGGCACGGCGGGCAGCCTCAATCTGACGACTGGAGATCCAGCTCGGTTCGAGCGCCATCAGGCCATACTCGCCAAACACGACATTATTGCCGCGGTACGAAAGGCCGGGGCTGCGCCCTTTTTGCATTTTGCGGTACTTCGTGCGCTTAGGCAGAAGCATTGCTATTCCTCCTCGGCTGGCGTTCACGCCGTTCGGGTGCGGGCGCCGCCGGCTGTTCGACCTGCGCCTTCGTGGTCTGGTTCGGGAAGACCTCTCCCTTATAGATCCAGACCTTCACGCCGATGCGGCCGTAGGTCGTGTGGGCATGCACCTGCGCATAATCGATATCAGCGCGAAGCGTATGGCGTGGTACGCGGCCCTCAGCTTCTTCGTGGACGCGCGACATTTCGGCGCCGCCCAGACGGCCCGAGCAGCGCACCTTGACACCTTGCGCCCCCAGCCGCATAGCGCGCTGGACGGCCTGCTTCATTGCGCGTTTGTAACTGACACGCTTGGTAATCTGCTCGCCGATGCTCTCGGCTACCAACTGGGCATCAAGTTCGGGCTGATTAATCTCTTTGATATTCAGCTTTATCTTCTTGCCCGTTTTGCGCTCTAGCGTGCTCTTCAGCGTATCGACATTCGTGCCGCGTTTGCCGATCACGATCCCGGGCTTGGCCGTATAGACCGAAATCTCGATCTTATTGGCTGAGCGTTCGATCTCGATCCGCGACACGCCTGCGCTCTGCAATTCCTTGCTGATCAGCTTGCGCAGCTCGATATCTTCATGAAGCTGGCGAGTGTACTCTTCGCCATTGGCGAACCACTTCGATTGCCAGTCCTTGATATACCCGAGCCGGAAGCCGATCGGATGTACTTTGCGCCCCAAGCGAGCCTCCCTCTACTAGTACTCCGACTTATCGGCCACCACCACCGTGATATGGGTGGTTGGTTTGCGGATGCGATTCGCCATACCGCGCGCCCGCGGCATAAACCGTTTCAAGACCGGGCCTTGATCGGCGTAAATGGTCTTAATGTACAGCTCTTCGCGATCCATCTCAAAGTTGTGCTCGGCGTTCGCGATTGCCGACTTGAGGGTGCGGGCCACCTCGCGAGCCGCCTTTTGCGGCATATAGCGCAACGTGGCCAATGCACGGTCAACCGGCATGCCGCGCACAACATCCATCACGAGGCGAACCTTCAGCGGCGAGATTCGCACATAGCGGGTCACAGCTTTTGCTTCCATTGCTCTTCTCGTATCGCTACCCGACGCATCTCCACAAGCGTGCTATTCTACCACGTTTCTGGTCTGATGCCATCGGACTTAAGCGGGAGCTACTTGACTTTCCCGCGCTTATCGGCCTTCTTGCCGCCGTGGCCGCGGAAAAAGCGAGTCGGTGCAAACTCACCCAGCTTGTGCCCGACCATGTTTTCAGTAATGTAGACGGGCACGTGGCGGCGGCCATCATGGACGGCGATAGTGTGGCCAATCATCTGCGGGAAGATGGTCGAGTCGCGCGACCATGTGCGGATCACCCGCTTCTCATTGGCCTTATTCATCGCCTCAATCTTATCGAGCAATCGAATATCGACGTATGGCCCCTTCTTCGACGAGCGGGACATAGTTCCTCCTCATAGGGTGCCGGGCGGCTACGGTTACCACCCGGCAGAGCAACCTTACTTGCGCCGGCGGACAATAAAGCGATCGAAGCGCGGATTGTGGCGGGTCTTGACGCCACGAGCCGGCTTGCCCCACTTTGTCTTCGGCGTGCTCATGCCACGCGGAGCGCGACCCTCGCCACCGCCGTGAGGATGGTCGCGGGGGTTCATCGCCGCTCCACGCACGCGTGGCCGGCGGCCGAGCCAGCGCGAGCGTCCGGCCTTGCCAATCCGAATGTTCTGATGATCGACATTGCCCACTTGCCCAATGGTGGCCATACACCGCACGTGGATCATGCGCATCTCACCAGAGGGCATACGGACAGTGGCGTAATCACCCTCTTTGGCCATCAACTGGGCGGCTGTACCAGCCGAGCGCACCAACACGCCACCGCGCCCAATCTCCAGCTCGATATTGTGGATCTGGGTACCGAGCGGAATAGCGCTGATAGGTAGGGCGTTACCAACGCGAATTTCGGCATCAGGGCCACTCATCACCGTATCGCCAACCTTAAGGCCGAGCGGCGCAATAATGTAGCGCTTCTCACCATCAGCGTAGGCCAATAGGGCAATCCGGGCGCTGCGGTTGGGATCGTACTCAATCGCCTGCACCTTGGCCGGAATGCCGAACTTATTCCGCTTAAAGTCGATAATGCGATAAAACCGCTTATGACCGCCGCCGCGATGGCGCACGGTAATGCGGCCCTGATTATTGCGGCCGGCCTTCTTGCGCAATGGCTCGATCAAGCCCGGCTCTGGCCGCTTCTTGGTAATCTCCTCGAAGGTCGAAACCGACATATTGCGGCGACCGGCCGAGGTTGGCTTGTAAATGCGAACTCCCATACGTTGTCTCCCTCTGGCAGCGCCGGCTCATCAGTGCGAACCGGCACCGGTCACTGCTTTCTGTTCAGCAGCGACGTTATGCGCCGAAGATCTCGATCCGATCACCTTCGGCCAGCGTCACAATCGCCTTCTTCCAATCGCGGGTATAACCAACCGATTGACCGCGCCGGCGGCGCTTCCCGCGCACATTGATCGTATGCACCTTGGTGACCGTCACATTAAAGATGGTCTCAACCGCGCGCTTGATCTGAGGCTTGGTCGCCTCGCGATGGACCTCAAACGTATACTTGTTGAGTTCCATCAAGCTGGTATTCTTCTCGGTGATCAGCGGGCGGATCAGAATATCATACGGCGTCAGCATGGTTTAATCCTCCTGCGCCGGCGCCGCCACGCGCGTGCGTTCGCCGAGATAACTCTCGACCACCTCAACCGCCGCTTTGGGCATGACGATGTGGTCATAGACCAACAGATCGCGCACATTGAGGTAGTGGGCCAGCAGCGTCTTCACCTGCGGCAGATTATTGGCCGAGCGCCGCAGATTCTCATTCGCCGGGCTCTTGCTGTCGATCACGACCAGCGTCTTCGTATCGGCGAGGCCGTGCGCCTTGAGGAAGGCGATGAAATCCTTGGTGCGCGGCTGCTCGAAGCTCAGCGCATCCACAAACCGGATCTGGCCGGCGGCAAACTTAGCCGACAATGCTGAGCGCACGCCAAGCCGGCGCATCTTGCGCGGCATCGAGACGCGATACGAGCGCGGATGGGGGCCGTGAGCGATACCGCCGCCCTTGTGATGCGGCGCGCGGATCGAACCTTGGCGGGCGCGACCAGTGCCCTTCTGACGATAGAGCTTGCGGGTCGAACCCTTAACCTCGCCGCGACCGCGCGTATTGTGCGTACCGAGGCGGGCGTTCGCGTTCTGCATCACCACATATTGATGCATCACCGGCACATTCGGCTCGATGCCGAAGATATAATCGCTCACCTCAATGGCGCCTACCTGTTCGCCGGCCTGATTGTAGAGTGTTGCCTGCATCGTTTTACCCCTCTAGCCCTTCACCGCTTTGCGGATCTGAAGCAGGCCATTGCGGGCGCCGGGAACGGAGCCCTTCACCAGTAGCAGATTCTGTTCGGGTAGCACTTCGACCACTTCCAGATTCTGGATCGTGACTCGCTTACCACCCATGCGACCAGCCATGCGTTGGCCCTTCCACACGCGACCGGGTGTGGTACCGGCGCCGATTGAACCGGGAGCGCGGTGGCGGTCACTTTGGCCGTGAGTCTTGGGGCCGCCGCGGAAGCCGTGCCGCTTGACGACGCCGGCAAAGCCGCGTCCCTTCGAGTTGCCGGCAATATCGACCTTCTGGCCGGGCTTAAACAGTTCAACCGTTACCACCTCGCCGGGCTTGTGGGCTAATGGGTCATCAGCACTAAATTCGCGCAGGTAGCGCAGCATTGCACCACCTGCTGCCTTGAGATGGCCCTGCTGCGGCTTAGTCAGCTTGCGCGGCTCGACCTCTTCGTAGCCAAGCTGCACCGCACTATAGCCATCACGCTCCGGCGTGCGGATCTGGGTGACGATGCAGGGGCCGGCCGAGATCACCGTTACCGGAATAGCCATGCCCTTCTCAGTGAAGTACTGCATCATCCCGATTTTGCGACCTAACAATCCGTGGATCATAGTGTACCTCCGCAGCATGCGTCATTCGCGCAGCGGCTGCCTTTCCGGCGCGCGTCACCGCCGTTGACCAAGAACGAAGCCGTCGTCAGCGGTACGCAACGCCTGCTTTTCTTCTACAGCTTAATCTCAATATCGACACCAGCCGGCAGATTGAGCTTCATCAGAGCATTAATCGTTTGCTGGCTCGGATCGAGCACATCGATTAATCGTTTGTGGGTGCGAATCTCAAACTGCTCCTGCGAGTCTTTGTCGATGAACCCTGACCGGATCACGCTGTAACGCTCGATCTTGGTTGGCAGCGGAACTGGGCCGGCGACTAGTGCGCCGGTACGCTCGGCTGCCTCGACGATCTGGCGCGCAGATTGGTCAAGGATCTTGTGATCATACGCCTTGAGGCGAATACGAACCTTTTGCTTAGCCATCTTTTTTCTCCAATCGACGGGGACGTGGGAGAACCACGCCCCGTTTCCGGTTCACATTCTGCTAATCAAGGATCTTGGTCACGACGCCGGCGCCAACGGTGCGACCACCCTCGCGGATTGCGAAGCGGAGGCCCTCTTCGATGGCCACCGGCACGATCAGCTCAATCGTCATCACCACGTTATCGCCCGGCATCACCATCTCC
>NZ_CALFBQ010000013.1 GCF_937951745.1 uncultured Chloroflexus sp. | reverse complement strand
AGCGTGGCCGGCATTGATGCCGGTGCGGTCGGGGGTGGCGCAGCCGGGCGGAACGGCGGCTTTTTACTGGCCGGTCTCGCCGCGTTTTACCACGATGCGGTCGCCGCTATCGGGCGCGAGCGGGCCGCAGCCATCTACCGGCTCACGATCGCCGAAATCGGGCAGATGGCCACTGCAATGCCGGAGGTTGTGCGCCGGGTCGGATCGCTGCGCATTGCCGCTTCGCCGGAAGAGGCCATCGACTGTAACGCCCAGTTGCAGGCGATGCGGGCCGATGATTTACCGGTCGAGCCATACTGCGGCCCAGAGGGTGAAGGGTTGCTGCTGCCCACCGATGGCGCGTTTCAACCGCTGCACCGGTGCCGGCTGTTAGCCGAACGAGCGCAGCAGGGCGGGGCGCTACTCTTTACCCACACGCCGGCATTGGCCATTGAAGGCACAACTGTACAATGTCCGCACGGACGAATACTGGCCCGACACGTGATTATTGCTGTTGATGGCGGTCTGGAACGGCTAGCGCCGGAGCTGTGCGGGATGGTGCGCAGCGCTCGGTTGCAAATGCTGGCTACTGGCCCTGACCCAGCCTGCTCCATCCCACGTCCGGTCTACACTCGCTGGGGCTACGACTACTGGCAACAGTTACCCGATGGCCGCATCGCACTCGGTGGCTGCCGCGATCGCTTCGCCGCCGAAGAATGGGATGCGCCGCCAAAGCCGTCGGCGCCAGTACAGTCGGCGCTCGAACAGCTTCTCCGCGAACGGATCGGCAGTCAGGCACCGGTCGAGCGGCGATGGGCGGCACAGGTAGCCTACCGTCGTGATAGTATTTTGCCAATTGCCCGCCAGATCCGGCCCCACGTGTGGGCAATCGGCGCGTACAACGGCACCGGCAACGTCATAGGCGCAGTCTGCGGGCGGGCAGTCGCCCATGCTGCAGTGCGCGGTGATTGCTCGCTCCTCCGGCTGTTCGATCCGTCTAACGCTTGATTTGACAACCTTCTTGCTCGCGCCTTCTTCCTACATTCTTTGTGTTATCATACAGCCGACAAACGTCGTTGCGGAACGGACATGAACGCCATTGAAACGATAGAACTTACCAAGCGCTACGGTAAACGAATTGCCGTCGATCAGCTCAACCTTACCGTCGGCACAGGCGAAGTGTTCGGCTTCCTCGGCCCAAACGGCGCGGGCAAGACCACCACCATCGCGATGTTGTTGGGATTGGTCAAACCAACCAAAGGTCGAGCACTAGTCCTTGGGTACGATGTCCAACGTGAGCCGGCGCTCGCCTTGCGACGGGTTGGGGCAATGATTGAAGCGCCAGCGTTCTACCCATACCTCAGCGGAGCCGACAATCTGCGCGTCTTGGCCCGTGCCGGCGGCATTCCGCTTGAGCGGGTGCAGCGCGTACTTGAGACGGTTGAGCTGAGTGAACGTGCGCGCGACAAAGTATCTACCTACTCGCAAGGGATGAAGCAGCGCCTTGCGATTGCTGCGGCACTGCTCCCTGACCCCGAACTGATTATGCTCGATGAGCCGACCAATGGCCTCGATCCGGCGGGAACAGTCGAGATCCGCAACCTCATTCGCGAACTCGCCGCTAGTGGGCGCACTATTTTGCTATGCAGCCACCTATTGCACGAGGTCGAGCAGCTCTGCCAGCGGGTAGCAATTATGAAAGACGGGAAGCTGATCGCGTCCGGTGACGTCGCCACCCTGTTGCGGCGCGGGCAAGGCGTGCGCGTGCGGGTGCAAGGCGATCCGGGGCCAGCGGTGAGCCTCTTACGGACGCTAACATGGGTAGGCAGTGTGATGGTGCAAGGCGAGACGATCTTCGTTAACGCGCCTGCTGATCGAGCCGGCGAAATCAACGCGCTCTTGATAAAAGCTGACATTATTGTAGCTGAGATCGGAGCCAGCAACAGCTCACTGGAAGAGTTCTTCTTAACGGTGACAAAGGCAGAGGTGTAAGATACGCGGTGCAATCGGAAGCCGAAGAGAGGTATCCGCCATGGAGGCACGGACAACGTTTACCAACCTGCTCGCTGCCGAGTGGATGAAGATTGTGCGCCGGCCTATGGCGTTGTTGCTATTGGGCATCTTCCTCACGTTAACCGCATTGCAACAGACGCTCTGGTTTCTGATAGTAGCGCTGCAAGAAGGTACCTTCAGCGGCGGTAACGTCACGTTTGGCTTACTCAGCACGGCAGCAATCGAGCAGATCAAGCGTCAATTGAGCTTGCCCGGCGTATTCGGCGCAATGTTGAGCGCGATCAACGGCACCGGCGGCATTCTAGCAGTGATCTTGACGGCGGGCATCTTCGGCAGTGATTTCAATTGGGGAACGCTACGAATACTGTTGACACGCGCCCCCAATCGCGGCGCATACCTCTCGGCCAAGCTTGTCGCCTTACAACTCGCATTGCTGAGCGCAATGGTGATCACGCTGATCGTCGGCATCGTGTTGGCACTGCTCTTCAGTGGTCTGCTTGGCTTGCCGCAACGACTCGGCATTGTTGACCTTCTGCTCTTGCCAATAGGTATGGTACGAGCGTTGCTAGTCATGCTCCCTTACACCCTAATCGCTGCGGCAAGCGCCATCGTTGGCCGCTCGGTCATTGCTGGGGTTGGCGGCGGCTTGATCTTTCTTGCTTTCGACGTAAGCGCCGGCTCACTTAACACCATTGGTGCGGTTAATCCGCTGATTCGCGCCCTCGTCAACCTCTTGCTCCAACCGAACATCAACCGATTGATAATAGAGAATAGCCGGATGTTCGGCCTCGATCAGAGTGTACTGACCTCGGCACTCGATCTCAATTTGCTGCCCTCGCAATGGCAAGCGATCATCGTCATCATTGTCTACAGTGCGATCTTTGGGTACAGCGCCTACCGTACCCTCAACCGGCAAGATATTGGCGGGGCGGGATGACAGCCGTTACATCCACCCCACCACGAGTTCATCCAACGAACGGCGTGGTCGGCGCTTAGGTTCTTGGGCCAGATATCCAATCGGAATAAGGGCTTGCGGATGCAGATCGTCGGTCAGATCGAGCGCCGCACGCACCGCCACCGGCGCAAACAAGGGCGCACACATCCAACCGGCCGCCAAGCCTAACGCAAATGCCGCCAACAACATATTCTGCACGGCACAACCCAAACTCTGAACGGCCATGGTTGTTTCGGCAGCTTGCCGTTCTGGATCAGGGTACCCATCTAAATCGTTCAAATACAGACATGGAACAATCATCACCGGCGCATTGAGCACCCGTTCACGCGACCGTTGCAGCCGTTGTTCAATCGTCGCCGGATCGTGGCCATCGAGAGCAAGATGATGACGCCACGCCGCTCCCATTGCTTCGGCCAAGGCTGCTTTGCGTTCAGCCGTCTCAACGACCACAAACCGCCACGGCTGACGGCCATGGGGCGATGGCGCCCAACTGGCAGCAGTGAGAATCTGTTCGATAGCGGCCCGTGGCGGCGGATCGGGCAAAAAGGCGCGCACGGTACGGCGGGTTTGGGCAAGCGTAAAAAAGTCCATAGCTTATGATATTTCATCGCAGAGACCACAGAGAACGCAGAGGATTCGCACATATTCTCCGCGTCCTCTGGCACATCGCCAAAAACGTCACCGGAACAGATCAAAACGAGGATCGCGGATCAACAGGCGCGCAGTGGCGGTCTCGCTCGGCTGGTACTGGTAGCCGCGCACCAGTGCCGCCGGCACGCGATCGATCTTCCCCATCACCAACTCGGCGGCGGCGGCCAACTCGTCAGCAACAGCGATCAGCGTAGCCTGCATCGTATAGCCATAGGAGTCATCGACGCCGGCGAAATCGCGCAGCGGGGCGATGCCGGCGACGCCAATGGCGACATTGACTTGCCCTTCACGCCATGGCCGACCAAAGGTATCGGTGATAATCACTGCTGGCACATGATCATAGCGGGCAGCTAAGGCGGCGCGCAGCGCGGCGGCGCTGGCGTCGGGATCAACCGGTAGCAAGGCTAACTGCCGACCACCATCGACATTCGACTCGTCGACGCCACTGTTGGCACAAACAAAACCGTGATGGGTTTCGGTGATGAGCACACCATTCGCCATCTTGACGATGCGTTTGCTCTCGCGCAAGACGACCTCTTGATAGCGGGCATCTTTCTTGGCGGTACGGGCAATCTGTTCGGCAAACGGTGACGGCTCGATCGTAGCCGGATCAACCAGCCGACCCTCGGCTTTCGAGACGATCTTTTGGGTCACGACTAGAATATCGCCGGCAACTAAGCCCCCCACAGCATCGATCGCTGTAGCGAGCAGGGTGGCCAGATCATCACCCGGCCGCACTTCACCGATACCGTGCAACGGAATAATGCGGATGTCGTGTTGGGTCATCGTTTTATGACCAATACCGGCCAGCGATCGGCGCTAACCGTTCTTTGATAGCGGCGGGAATATAATCGGGATGGGTAATGATGGCGTAGCGCAGCGCATCGTGGGCAGGGCTGGTAAAGTTCTCGTCGATCTGGGCTACGGCCAAGCGCACAATCTGCTGTGAGAGAGAGACATTCGCACTCAGCACCTTAATCACTTGGTCAGCGGTCACCGCATCGTGTTCAGGATGCCAGACATCGTAATCGGTCACCATTGCCAACGTCGCATAGGCAATTTCGGCCTCGCGGGCCAGTTTCGCTTCGGGCAGCGCCGTCATCCCAATCAAACTATGGCCGCGGCGACGATTCTCTTCGCTCTCAGCCTTGGTTGAAAACTGCGGCCCCTCCATGACTACTAGCGTTCCACCTTGATGCACTACCGCGCCAGCCGCTTGGGCTGCGTGCAAAAGGATGTTGCTGAGGTGCGGGCAGAAGGGACGGTCAAAGGCAACGTGGGCCACGACACCGCCCTCGAAGAAGGTAGCGGGACGAATACCCTTCGTGCGGTCAAAAATCTGGTCGGGGATAACGGCATGACCGGGAGCGTAATCCTCGCGCAGCGAACCAACCGCACTTACTGAAATCAGTGCGCGCACGCCGAGTAGCTTGAAGGCATAAATATTCGCCCGCGCCGGCACTTCGCTGGGATTCAGGCGGTGCCCGCGACCGTGGCGTGGTAAGAACGCCACTCGCCGACCTTCCAATTCACCGATGATAAACGCATCGCTGGGATCGCCAAACGGTGTTGTCAGGCGCACCTCTTCCGGATTTTTGAGATCGGGCATTGCATACAGGCCGCTGCC
>NZ_CALFBQ010000012.1 GCF_937951745.1 uncultured Chloroflexus sp. | reverse complement strand
CGGAACAACCCGATCTACTTGCTCTGCTTTGCTGCTGGCAATCCAAAAGGCGCTCCTACCGCACTCAAGATTGCTGATCATATTCTTAGTCATCAGACCTAAACATTTGTGCTACAATACAAATAGATCGGCTTGTTCCTCTGTTTGGAGTAGACTATGGCCCGCAGCAGTATCGAGTGGACTGAAGCCACATGGAATCCGCTCACCGGCTGTACCAAGATCAGTCCCGGCTGCAAACATTGCTACGCCGAGCGGATGGCGTTGCGCTTACAGGCAATGGGGCTGGAAAAGTATCGCAACGGGTTTCGTCTCACGCTCCACCCTAACACGCTGCCTGAGCCATTGCAGTGGAAGCAACCGCGCATGATCTTTGTCAATTCGATGAGCGATCTCTTTCATCACGATGTGCCGGTGACCTTCATTCAGCAGGTCTTTGCCGTCATGACCCAAGCACACTGGCATACGTTTCAGGTCTTGACCAAGCGGGCCGAACGATTACACGAGCTTGATCCGTTGCTGGCGTGGCCATCAAATGTTTGGATGGGAGTCAGCGTTGAGCGAGCCGACTATCTTGATCGTATCCATCGCCTACGCGAGACCGGCGCGACGATCAAGTTTCTGTCGTGCGAACCGTTGTTGGGGCCATTGCCGAATCTTCCATTGGATGGCATCGATTGGGTGATCGTGGGTGGCGAGTCGGGGCCGGGAGCGCGACCAATTGATCCGGCGTGGGTGCGCGAGATTCGCGATCAGTGTCAGGCGGCAGGAGTGGCGTTTTTCTTCAAGCAATGGGGTGGTCCGCGCAAACATCGCACCGGTCGCGTGCTCGATGGCCGCACATGGGATGAATGGCCGCAACGAGCGACGGTTCAAACAGCAGAGGTATCGTAAGGGCGCATGGCACATCCCTCCTATCGTCTCGCCTGTAGCAGTCATCCACGCATAGCGAAGAGCCAATCGCCACCCGGTCATCTCGTACACAGTGTAATCCCTCGCATCACGCTCAATCCGCGAACGCACCTTGTTGGGCTGCTGTGCGGCGGGCAGCGCGTCGATCGGTAACGATGCGGCGGGCGCGGCGCGGCAGGGGTGTGCGCAGCGGCAAGGCAGGCACGGCCAGCAATACTATGGCTACGCCCACCCGCAGATCGAAGGTGGGAAGGGAGATGGTTGGGAAGGGATAATAGACCAGCACGGCTGGTTCGAGCAGGCGCAGCGCGGCAATGGTGATCAACGCTATGCCAGCGCTGATGCAGGCGATAGTGTCGTGGCGGTGCCAGCGTTCGCGCCGGTAGGTGGTGCGCGGCACGCTCCGGCTGAGTTGACGGGCGGCCCAGCCGGTGAGGATCAGCCCGGCACCGGCGAGCGGAGCCATCAGCGGAAACGCCGCCGGGCCGGCCCAGAGCCAGCCGATCAACGCACCGGCAAGACTGCTGAGACCGGCCAGCAGTATGAGCATCCGTCCAGTGTCTGGGGTTGCAGCAAGCGTGCGTCCATAACCGCGTGCCTCTAACGCCTCAGCCAATTGCAGCGCCCGTTCGAGGCTGCCGGCCAGTAGCGGCCCGGCCAGCGCCCACCAACTGCGCAGGCCGCCAAAGCGATGACCACGCGCGCGTTGGGCAGCAGTGATGGTTTGGATGGATCGCACTAACCCCGGTGCAAAGGCAATTGCGATCGTGATCGCCAACCCCGCGTGGAAGAGCGAGCGCGGCGCTAATCGCAACAGCCGATGGTGATCGACGAGCGCATTAAACGCGCCAAAGATCAGCAGTAAGGCCCACAACCCCAACCCGCGCGTCGCTCCCCATGCAAGCGCTTCGGCGGTGATCGGCCCACCCAGCACAATCGCGCCCAGCCAAATCGGCAGTTGCAAAGCGGGTAATGTAACGAGCGCCGTCGCGCCGCGCGGCCCACCCACCGTCACCACGGCGAAGATGATATAACCGAGCCAGAGGATCGCGCCGGCGCGGGCAAAGAGCGTGAAGCTGTGCGCCAGCGGGCGATCGTCGCGCCGGGCTGTAAAGACATACGTCACTGCGAGCATCAACAAGATATGGTAGAGCGGGTGGGGAGCCAGCGTCGCGATCGCAGCAGCGGCGACCAGCCACCAAAGCCATGTGCGGGTGTGCATAGTGAGCCTTTCGTCAAGCGCTAAGACGCAGCGTGAGCAAAGACGCAAGGTGTGGCACCACCAAGGCAAAGCGGATGCGAAGGTGCGTGGCGTTAGAAATGCCAAGGCGCGGTGTGCGCAAAGGCGTACTAAATATCCTTATCTCCTTCGCACCGTTGCCATCATTGTGACCTTGCGTTATCGCGTTCATATTCTTACTGTCAGCACTGCCAATACGACTACTTCACCGATTTCGCACATTGCGCCATAGGTGTCACCGGTAAGACCACCCAAATCGCGCACCCACCAGCGTGCCAGCAGATGCGCGACCGCGAGCACCAACGCCGCAGCGACAATCCCGGCAAGACCGGCGATCAGCCATGCGCTGCCCAACATCAGCACCGACGAGAGCCAGAGATCGCGCTGCTGGACGTGTGAGTTAAACATCCGGCCCAACCCACCTTCACGGGCAGGTGGGAAGCGATAGATGCCGTAGCAATCAGCCCAACGGCCAAGTATCGGCGCTAACAGCAACGCCGGCCATACCACCGTTGCGCCGGCAATAAACGCCACCTTGAGCAAGATGGTCATGATCAGCGCAATCGCTCCCATCGCGCCGATCCGGCTGTCTTTCATAATCTCGAGCTTGCGCTCACGCGAGCGCCAGCTCATCACTGCATCAAACGTATCGCTGACACCATCGAGGTGCATGCCGCCCGTGACAATCCCCCACGTGGCGACGACCAACACTGCCGCCACCAGATCACCCCAAAGCGGGCGGGCAACCGCATCGACGACGACCATTGCACCACCGATGACCAACCCGGCCGCCGGGAACCACGGAATCGCCCGCGCCACGCTCTGCTCGTTCATCGGCGGCAGGCCGGGCAGTGGGATAATGGTGAGAAACCGGATGGCTTCGAGCAGACCATTGGCAGGTCGAGCCGGCGATTCGCTCATAGTCATCCTCCGAGAGGAGGCACGGTATTCACCGTGCGGATAATAATTGACGCGCCGTAGATATCAAGCGCAGTGATGCTACCCAAATCGATCCGCCAGCGCCAGTGTTCAGCGATCGGGATATTACAACAAAAACAGAGCACTAGTTGAATAGGTGTGGCATGGGTCAGCACGAGAATCCGTCCGCCGCGATAGTTTGCCAACAGCTCCTGCCACGCTGCCGCCACCCGCGTCGCCGCCTCAGCCAGACTCTCGCCGCCGGTAGGTCGCCCGTTTATCCCTAACGCCCAACGTGCTTGGGCATCGGTTGGGAAGCGTTGCCCTACTTCACGGTAGGTTAGTCCCTCCCACAAACCCTGATCAACCTCGATCCAGCGCGGGTCTTCACGCAACGGGATGGAACGATGCTGCAGCAGGGCCGCAGCCAACGCGCGCGTGCGCTGGGTAGGGCTGGCGATAGCATGGGTAAAGGGCAACGCGCGCAGCCGATTCGCCGCCGCTGCGTGCTGGCGCAGGCCGTACTCGGTCAGCGGGCTATCGCCACGGCCCAGATACCGGCGAGCACGGTTGGCTTCGGTTTGGCCATGGCGAACGAGCCAGACACTGGTGCGCATTGTGTCGTTAACCCCCTATCCTCTCACTATTGACGGCACGCGCATTGGCGTTGCAGAGAGATAATACGATGTATCGTTGGCTCGATCAGGGAGCCGCATTGCCGTGCGGGGTTACCCTCGACCGGCCCCCCGCCGTCGACCGCCTCCCACCCTTGCCGTATGATCACGCCGCTGTAGGAGCCACACCGCCGTGCGGCTTTCCATTGGTACATCACTATTCGTTAATTCGTTCCTCTCATTCGTTGATTCGTTGCCGCCACAACAATACCGCCGATTAACAACGCCGCCAGCGCCGCAAAGCCCAGCCATTGCCCGGCAGTGCCGGTCGCCGGCGGTGG
>NZ_CALFBQ010000011.1 GCF_937951745.1 uncultured Chloroflexus sp. | reverse complement strand
TCTGAATGGTCTGCCGGCTGGGTATTATACCAGACGGGTGAGGGGGCTCGCGTGGCAATCATAGTGGAACAATGTTTCTGTGCTCGCATACTTGGGTGATGAAAGGAGGGGATGTGATGAGGACCATGGCTGTTGGAAGCGGTGATACATCTAAAAACGCTATACTATCGAGCCGGATATAACTCGTGTACGGGGGAAACAGGGAAAACCTTGCCGAGCAGTATGAAACGGCTGAGTATCTTCGCTGTAGTGCGAGTGCGTCTTACATCCACGATTACCGAAAAGACAACGATAATAGCGTTGTCGGTAGATGGAAGACTCATCGGGTCGTATGGCATCTTCTTGGCGCAAGCGAGATATGGTAGCATAGCCGTGAATGGCCCCTCGTACCTCATCGCTGTTTGTACAAGTGGTTGTTGCCAAACATCAAGGAGTCACCCATGCGCGCCGTCTACTACGAAGCGTTTGGTCAGATGCCGTGGATTGCCAACGTGCCCGATCCGACACCGTCACCTGATGGCGTGGTGCTTGCAGTGCGCGCCACCGGTCTCTGCCGCAGCGATTGGCACGGCTGGATGGGCCACGATCCCGATATTACGCTGCCGCACGTACCGGGACACGAGCTGGCCGGCGAAGTGGTCGCGGTCGGCAAGCGTGTCACCCGCTGGCGGGTTGGCGATCGGGTGACGGTACCCTTTGTCTGCGCGTGTGGGGTTTGCCAGCAGTGTCAAGCTGGGCAACAGCAGGTGTGCGATCATCAATTTCAACCGGGCTTTACCCATTGGGGATCGTTCGCCGAATATGTTGCGCTCGACCGCGCCGATCTCAATCTAGTGCGCTTGCCGGATGACATGAGCTTTGCTACTGCGGCTAGTCTCGGTTGCCGGTTCGCGACTGCGTTTCGCGCGGTGGTTGATCTGGGCCGGGTCATTGCCGGTGAGTGGGTGGCAGTGTATGGCTGTGGTGGAGTGGGCTTGTCGGCAATCATGCTGGCAAGCGCGTTAGGCGGGCAGGTGATCGGGATCGACATCAATCCAGAGCGGTTGGAGCTGGCGCGCGCCGTGGGTGCGGCGGCAGTGGTTGACGCGATGGCCGAAGCCGATGTGGTGAACGCAGTGCGCGATCTAAGCCGCGGCGGGGTTCATCTATCGATTGATGCCCTCGGCAGCCCGACCACCTGTGCTAACTCGATTGCCAGCCTGCGCAAACGGGGCCGCCATGTGCAGGTAGGGCTGTTGTTGGCCGCGCAACGCATGCCGCCGTTGCCAATGGATATTGTCGTGGCCCGCGAGCTGGTGATCATGGGCAGCCACGGGATGCAAGCCCATCGCTACGACGCCATGCTCGATCTCATCCAGTCGGGCAAGGTGCAGCCCCAGCGATTGATTGGACGCCCGATCCGGCTGGATGAAGCGCCGGCGGCGCTGGTCGATCTCGACAGCTTTCGCGGATCAGGCGTAACGGTGATCACCGAGTTTTGAGTTTACGGCAACCGGCCCACGGCGCGCAAGACCTCGCGCGCGCCGCGTAGCCGGTATCCCAACGCAAGGGCGCGACTGATGTCGAGTGTGCAGTTGCGCGGGCGTGGAGTGGGGCTTTCGGCGCTGAACGCGCCGGCAATGCGGTCTGGATCAAGGCCATACGCTTGGGCGAGTAGCCGGCCCCACTCGTAGCGGCTGAGCGCCTCGGTGCCAGCCAGATGGATCACCCCGCGATAATCACTCTGCGCCAGATCGAGCAGCGCCGCCGCCAGATCATCAACGAACACGGGGCAACGCAGCTCGTCGTAGAAGAGTTTCTCCCTCCGTTCACCACGCGCTACCGCCAGCGCAAAGGCACTGTGGCGGTCAAGCGGATCGAAGCCGTAGATCAGCGAGGTGCGCACAATGGCCGCCGCCGGATAGATCGACTGCACCAGCGCTTCGGCCCGCGCTTTGGCCCGGCCATAATCGGTGATCGGGTTGGGCGGATCGGCTTCGGTGTATGCGCCTGTCTTTTCGCCATCAAAAATAACGTCGCTCGACATGTGGATCAGGCGAGCGTCGGTTTGCGCTGCGGCGGCGGCGACGTAGCCGGGTCCTTCACCGGTGATCGCCATCAAGTCTGGTTCGTATTGGCGGAAAGCGGTGTGGATGATGGCAACGGGTTGTACGGCAGTGATCAAGCCGGTCACCGTCGCGGGATCGCGCAGATCGAGCGGTTGCCAGACCACGCCGGGTTGGGATGGCGGGGTTTGGTTGTGAAAGGTGGCGACCACCGGGATGCCGCGCGTGCGGGCATGGCGGATGAGTGCGCTGCCGAGATAGCCAGTGCCGCCGGTAATGAGGTAGGTGTTGTTCATAGCGATTCATTGCTGGGGCCGCACGCTGTGCGGCTGTACTGCCGGGGCGCCGCATAGCCGGGGTCGCACGCTGGGGGACACACAGCCGGGTGTCCCACGAATTAGGTTAATGCGGCGAGGGCGGCTTGGGCTGCGGCTTTTTTAGCCTCTTTTTTGCTGGGGCCGCTACCGATATATTCTTGCCCTTCGACCAACACAGCCATCACATATTCGCGCCGGTGTTCGGGGCCACGCGCTTCGATCAAGCGATAGGCAGGCAAACTCTTATGGCGGGCCTGCACCAGCTCTTGCAAGGCGGTGGTTGGGTCGGTCACAGTCTGGCGGATGTTATCGATCCGCGCGCGCAAGAAGGGCACAATGAACGTATTCGCCGTTTCCAGCCCCTGATCGAGATAGATCGCGCCGATCAGCGCCTCGAACAGATCGGCCAGCAAGTTTGGACGCCGTCGCCCAACCGGATTATCTTCACCCCGTGAGAGATAGGCATATTGGCCGAGATTGAGCTGGGCAGCGCACTCGGCCAGCCCTTTGGTGCTAACCAGCGCCGCCCGCCAATGGGTCAGTGTCGCCTCATCCTGATCGGGAAACGTGGTAAACAACCACGTCGTGGTGACAAAATGCAGCACCGAATCGCCAAGAAACTCCAGCCGTTCGTTATCGGTCAGTTCGCGCAGCAGATGCGGCTGCTCGTTGAAGAGCGAACGGTGGGTAAGCGCCGTCTGTAACAGCTTGCGATCGCGAAAGGTGAGGCCAAGCTCTCGTTCGAGTGCTGCTAGCCGGTCGGCCATCGTGATTATCCGTGATACTTGCGGAAGGCAAGGCAGACATTGTGCCCGCCAAAGCCAAACGAGTTACTCAGCGCCACCTCAATCGTCGCCGGCCGCGGCTGGTTGGGCACATAGTCGAGATCGCAGTTAGGATCGGGCTGCTGCAAATTGATCGTCGCCGGCAAGATGTTGTGTTGCATCGCCAGCACCGTCACCACCGCCTCGATCGCGCCGGCGGCGCCGAGCAGATGGCCAAACTGCGACTTGCTGGCGCTCACCGGGGGCGACTGCTCGCGCCCGCCGAAGACCTGCTTGATCGCAGCGGTCTCCACCGGATCGCCGGCGGGGGTGGAAGTGGCGTGGGCATTGATATAATCAACCTCGCTGGGAGCAATGCCACCCCGCTGTAGCGCGAGCCGGATAGCGCGGGCCACCCCCTCGCCGTCTTCGGCCAAGTTCGAGATATGGTAAGCGTCGGAAGTGGCGCCGTAACCCACTACTTCAGCCAGAATGCGCGCGCCGCGAGCGCGGGCAAACTCAAGGTCTTCGAGAATGAGCACCGCCGCGCCTTCGCCCATTACAAACCCGTCGCGTTCGGCGTCGAAGGGTCGTGAAGCGTGCGTGTAGTCGTCGTTGCGGGTCGAAAGAGCGCGCATCGCGTTAAAGCCGGCTACTCCGATCGGGGTAATGCTGGCTTCGCTGCCACCGACGATCATCGCCTTGGCCCACCCGCGCCGGATCGTCTCGGCGGCCTCGCCCAATGCGTGGGCCGAGCTGGCGCAGGCCGAGGTGACGCAGTAGCTTGGCCCACGCGCACCGGTGACGATCGAGACTTGCCCGGCGGCGAGGTTGGTGATCATGGCGGGGATGAGGAAGGGGCTGATGCGGCCCGGCCCACGGCTGCGCAATACTTCTAACTGTTCCGAGAGCGTAGCGATGCCGCCGATGCCGCTAGCGATAAAGACGCCGATCTCATCGCGGTTAGCGGGGGTAATGTCCAATTCGGCGTCGCGCAGCGCCTCTCTGGTAGCGGCCACGGCAAACTGGACAAAGCGGTCAGTGCGGCGCGCCTCTTTCCGATCCATGTAGTTGGTTGGATCGAAGCCTTTGACTTCGGCGGCAAACCGGGTATCAAAACCGGCGGGATCAAACAGCGTGATCGGGCCGACACCGCTGCGCGCTGTAACAATCCCTTGCCAGAGTTCGGCTACGCTGAGACCTAGTGGGCTAATCGCCCCCATACCGGTCACTACCACCCGTCGCTCCATGGCCGCTCCTCGTTACGAATGTTTATCAAAAACGATCATACCGGCGCGCATTATATCACGTCGCGCCGGTATGGTGGTAATGGGCGCACAGCCGTGTGGCTCTGCCGCCGTTCGTTACGCAACAACCTCGTTGCGCAAGACGCCGATTCCGTCAATTTCGGCCTCCATCACGTCACCGGCTTGCAACCACCGCTGCGGGGTCATACCCATGCCGACGCCGGCGGGGGTGCCGGTGGCGATAATATCACCCGGTTCGAGGGTGATGCCGCGACTGAAGGTGGCGATACAGGTGGGAATGTCGAAGATCATATCGCGCGTCATCGAGTTCTGCACTAGCTCGCCGTTGAGGCGCAGGCGAATGCCGAGCGCATGCGGGTCAGGGATTTCATCAGCGGTGACGATCCACGGTCCCATCGGTGCGCTGCCGTCGAGGCTCTTACTGTAGAAGAACTGGTGGTGACGCGACTGCAAATCGCGCGCGCTGACATCATTCAAAATGGTATAGCCGAACACATAATCATACGCCTCACTCGCCGGAATATCGCGCCCGCGCCGCCCGATAATCACAGCCAGCTCAACCTCCCAGTCACGCTGCGATGACACATCGGCCAGTAGTGGCACCGGTGCATTTGGGTGGTTTACCGCCGTCGGCATTTTGCTAAAGAACACCGGATGCTGGGGCAGCTTTTCCGGCAAGCCTTTCGCCCTCAGCGACTCAATCGCGTGGGCGGCGTAATTCATGCCAAGGCAAATGATATTCTTGCGCGGACGTGGGATTGGGGCGCGTAATTCCACCGCTGCTAGCGCCGGGCCACCGGCAGCCGTCTCGACCACTTTCCGCGCCTCGGCCAGCAACTCTGGCCCGCCCTCGATCAACTCCAGCATTGACACCGCCACTGGCGAGAGATCGATCACCTCGTCGCCGCGCAGCGCTCCTACCCGCTCAACCCCTTCGTACCGGTAGGTCAACAGCTTCATAGCTCCTCCAACATTGGACACTGCTTCCTGTGCGCGCTATTGTACCGCAGCCGGGGCGGGGGGATTGTAACCGTAGCGGACGCAGAGATCGCAGCGGGTCAGATGCTGCCTACGTCCTCGTCGTGACAGCAGTTGCTAGCTGTTAGATAATCAACTGAAAGACACCCAATCGAAGGCCGCTTATGGTGTCATCACTGTCAGCGGCACTGGGGTAAAGACAAGGATGAAGGTCAGGATGCCCAAATATGCCAACCAGCGCCATGGCCCCTCAAGCGGCGAGATCTCGTTGCGCAGCGGGCTGCGTTGTTGCCCAATGAGGGCAATCATCACTGCCCAGATAAACCATCCTGACCACAAAAATCCAAGGCCGAGTAGTGCGACTGCGACCACCATACTCATAATCCGGGCCGCGCGCGGGCCGAACAAGGCGAAAAAGATATGGCCGCCGTCGAGTTGGCCGGCTGGCAGTAGATTGAGACCGGTGACCAACAGGCCGGCCCAGCCGGCCAACGCCATTGGGTGGAGGTAAACATCCTCGCCACCGCTAGGCAAAAAACGTCCGAAGATCAAAATCTTGATCGCAGCGTAAAGCAGGGAATTCCCCTCAGTAAAGCTGCCCGGCAAGGGCACGACCTGCTTCACTTCCGAAATGCTCAGGCCAATCATCAGCACCGGAATCGCCACCACCAACCCGGCCAACGGCCCGGCAATCCCGATGGCTAACAGCGCCCGCCGGTTCGGCACCAGATCCTTGATCGCAATAAACGCGCCCATCGTACCGAGCAAGAAGAAGGGCATCGGAATAAAGAAGGGATAGCTCACCGCTACCCGTTCGCGGCGGGCGACAAAGAAGTGACCTAATTCGTGCGCGAGCAAGATCGCGAGCAGCGAGCCGCTGAAACTGAGCGCATGGCCCCAATTGAAGACTAGCTGACCGGTGCTTTCGATGTACTCTTGCCCGCCGACCAGCATAGTTGAGATGATGGTCAGCACAAAGAGCAGCACGGCCAGCCATAAGCGCGAGGGCGGCGCTTTGGGTGGAGTAGGAATGAATAGGATTGCAGCTCCTGCCGGATCGTGTTGGAACAGCGGCGTGTAACCGAGCGCCTGCGCCCGCGCCACAATCGTGTCGTGAGCCGCTTGCGCCTCGAGCAGCAGTTGGCCGCGACAGCGAACCGCCCGCTGATCGCCATTGACCAATTCTTCGCTCGTGCTCACCAGCATGACTTCAGCGGCTAACATCCGGAGGGTAGTGGCGGTATCGAAGTCGAACATAGCAGTAGTGTCCTTTGCAACGGTGACGTCGTGATTCATCATACCACAGGCGGGTAGATTGATATTGATTGGGTAAGAGGGCGTTACACCAAGCCGCCAAGCGAGCAACGACGCCGAGACCTGAAACGCCAAGGCGCAAAGGGCGTGCAGGGGCGCGAAGCGGCTTGAACGGATGCTTATCCGATACGCCCTCGGTGTCCTCGACGGTAGTAACCGGTTGCCCCCGGCCCACCCTCAGCGGGGCTAGGGGTGGGGGCAGACACCAAGTCGCCAAGTGAGTAACGGCGCAGAGGGGGTAAGGATGAGCAGCATCCTTGAGGTCTCGATCGCGAGCGATGTGTTATTCTGAAGGGTATGGTTGATTATATTATCCTAATTTATGGTCTAATCTTCGTGATATTTTTGCGAAAACGGGCAAACAACGCATAGTTTATACATGTAGGCCATTAACGCCTTTGTGTCTTTTCGTAGCGACTCAAAAGCATTGCATAAATCGCTTGAAGAGAGGGAACTATGCCCGTTATTGCCGATGTGTTGCGCCGTGATCCGAACACCGGTACCGCCAACCTGCTCGCCTTTGCCGAATGGCTGGCTCAACCCACCACACCGTGCGTCTTGATCGACATCCAACTTTTGCAACCACCTTCAGCGGCCACCTTGCGCTGGTTGGCGCTACTGTTGCGTGAAGAGCTGGCCGGTACGCTATACCAGCCCGGCAACACGCAGTTTGTGATGGTCGCGCCACCTGACGAACCGGCGGCGAAGCCGGCCCAGCTCGATCGGCTACAGAAGCTGTTTGAACGGCAGGCGCAACGGCTCAATCTCGCGACAATCCCGCTCATCCGGCGGCACGAGATCCCTGCCGGCAGCGATCCGGCGACCATTGTGCGCCAACTCACTGCCGATTTTGCCGATCAAGATGCGTTGCTCAACCGGCTGATCATGCAACTGGCCGCCTTGGGAGCTACGCTCAACAACCAAGCGCAATTCGATCTCGATCCGGTCACCGGTTTGCTTAACAGTGTCGCCGCTCGTCGCCAGCTAGTCGAGATGATGAATAACGCGCTGGTCCAAAGCCATGCCTGTAGCATCTTGCTAATCAACGGCGACGATCTGCGCCGCTACAATGAGCTGAGCTATGTCGCCGGCGATCAGATGATCCACGATCTAGCGACCACCCTGCGCGAACAGTTACGACCTAGCGATCTGTTAGCGCGCTGGGATGTTGGTGATCAATTTCTGGTCGTGCTGCCGCAAACCGGCGTTAGCGGCGCAGCGGCGCTGGCCGAACGGCTGCGCCAGCGGGTGAGCGAGCGCTCGCAGCTCTGGCCGTTTCCGGTCACGATTTCGATTGGGGTGGCCTCGATACCCCAACATGGCCGCGATGTCGATACAGTGCTGCGGCTTGCAACCGCTGCGCTGGCACAGGCCAAGACAAACGGCAAGAACCGGGTAGTGGTGGGGCGGGTGGAATGAGTGAGGGTGAGGGTGGCGGTGGGATGCCATTTCTCTGTTGACCATGGTACAATATGACACCGGCACTCGTCCTCGTACCACCCGGCAGGTGTCTATGGCAATGATATTTTATCGTGATATGGAATTAATCTGTCGCAGTTGCGGCGCGACCTTTATTTTCACCGCCGGCGAGCAGGAGTTCTACGCCGATAAGGGCTTTCTCAACGAGCCGACGCGCTGCCCCAAGTGCCGTAATCGCCGTGAGGCGCAGGCGGCGCGCCGTCGCCCCGACCCGCACCCAGAAGACGATAACGACGAGTGATCGCTTGGCGTTGGCAACAGGTTGGCGCATGGGTGGCGCTGGTATTGGCGGCGGTGGCTGCGGTTCTGATTGCCTTGCGCCCTGACCCCTACGATGCGTTGCGCCGGGCCGATAAAGCCTTTGCCGCCGGGAAGTACCGCGCTGCCCTTTCTGCGTATTCCACACTAACTGAAACGCTAAGCGACGCCGCTCTGCGTCGCGGCATTGTCCTCATCGTGCGCGGCGAGGTTGATCCGGCCCGCCGTTCGCTGATTGCAGCTATCAAAGCCGGGTTGCGCCCCCGCGACTACCAGCTTGCGGTGCTCTACCTTGGTCGTGTAGCAGCAATGGAAGGTGACATCGCCGCTGCGCGCCAGACATGGCAGTCGTTGACACGCTGCGATCCTGATCGCTGCGTGCAACGTGATCTGTTGCTGGCCGATGATGATCTGCGCAATGGGCGGATCGAGGAGGCATTGGCGACGTATCGTGTTATCGCGCTTGATGCGCTGCCCGCTGATTGGGCCAGCTTCGTGATTGGCCAGCGGGCCATCTTGGCGGCGCTGGTCAACTCTGCCGCAACCCCTGACCTCACCGTACCGGCGACTCCTTTCCCGCCCGATCCTTTCGCCCATCCGCTCTTGCCGTCTGCCCCCGATCCGGCCACCCTTGCGGCTGTCTTCGCCGCTGAACCGGCGGCGCGCCCGCAGTTGCTCGGCCAACTGGCCCTTGATCTTGGCTACGACCGGCTGGCGCTGGCTTTTTTGGCACAGGTTGATCCCGCCGGGCCGCACGGCTTGGCGGCGGCGATCTACCGCGCCTATGCCCATCTGCGGTTGGGTGATCGGCAGCAAGGGGTTGAGCAACTTGAGCAACTGGCTGCTGCGTACCCTGCTGACCCGCGCATTGGCCCGTTACTGGCGCTGGCCTACCTCAACAGTGGCGATCTGGAAGCGGCTGGCGAGCGGTTGCGCCGGTTGCGTGATTCCGGTCATAGCGGGCCGGCGTTGGCACTGGCGGAGGCCGGATTAGCCCTTGCTCACCGTGATTTTGTCGCCGCTGCCGATGCTTACGAACAGGCGGTGATTGCTGCCCCTATTGCCGAACGTGCTCGGTACGCGCTATTGGCTGCTCGGTTTCATCTCGACAGCGGTTTTGAGCGTTGTACCAGCGGCTTGCAAGCGGCGCAGGCGGCGGCCAATGTGTTGCCCAACGATCCTGAAGCGTTGACGGTGCTGGCCGGTACGCGCTACTACTGCGGCGATGCCGCCGGCGCGCAGGTTGCCGCTGCTGCTGCGCTGGAAGCCGGCGCCGATGTGGAAGCCCGTTTTTACTACGGTCTCGCCCTTAGTGCCAGTGGTGATCTGACCAATGGCCGGGCCGCGCTTGAGCTGGTCGCCGATCAAGCGCCGGCGAGCGTGTGGCGGCGACGAGCTGAGACGGCGCTTGAGCTGCTTGGGGGTAAACGCAACGGTGCTAGTGGATTCATTCGTCGCCTGTCTCGATTTGACGTTCTTTTCGCCAGTGCGCCCTCGCTGTTTCTTGGGTAGTTCTCTCTGCTACGCTTCCCGTTAGCTTTACGCTTCTTCTCATCCTCACCCCTATCGATCCCAGTTACGCTAGGTTGGTTGTATGACAAGTCGCCAAACCATCGTTGTTAGGATGGTAGTGGTTGCTTGGTGGTATGCAGGATTGGGGGAAAGTCAGGCAAGGAATGGCCTGAAGAGAGAGTGAGTTTTTTCTTGACACGAGAGCAAATCCTGCTATAATATGACCACTTAGTCATATGACCTTCTGGTCATACCGATCCTTCTCCTGCACTGTACATGTCCACAGTGAGGCAATGAGATAAACAGGAAGAAACCATGATTCACGTCGAGAACCTCATCTTTACCTATGCCGGCACAACTGAACCTGCTATCAAAGGTATTAGCTTCAACGTTGACGCTGGTGAAATCTTTGGCTTCCTCGGCCCGAGTGGAGCAGGCAAATCAACCACACAAAAAATACTGTTTCGCCTGTTACAAGGGTTTCAGGGAACGGTGCATGTCTTTGGCCGCGACCTACGCACGTGGGGCTACGACTATTTCGAGCAGATTGGCGTAAGTTTTGAAATGCCTAATCACTACAGCAAATTGACTGCACGCGAAAATCTGCGCTACTTCGGGGCACTATATCAAGGGAAGGTGAACGATCCTGATGAATTGCTGGCGATGGTCGGCTTACGCGAGGATGCCGATACGCCAGTTGCGCAATTCTCTAAGGGGATGAAGAACCGCCTGAGCGTAGCTCGTGCGTTGGTACACAATCCAAACCTGCTGTTTTTGGATGAACCAACCTCGGGGCTAGACCCGGTCAATGCGCGTAAAATCAAAGACCTCATCAAGGCCCAGAAGGATGCAGGCAGAACGGTCTTCTTAACGACCCATGATATGCACATCGCCGATGAATTGTGCGATCGGGTTGCCTTCATCGTGGATGGCAGCATCTGCTTGATTGACTCGCCCCATGAATTGAAACTGCGCTACGGCAAAGCGGAAGTACGTGTGGAATTCAGTGTAAATGGCACCATTGCCCAGCGTGATTTCCCGCTAGCAGGTCTTGCGGATAATAGCGAGTTTTTAGTATTGCTCCGTGAAGGCAGCATTCGCACGCTGCACACGCAGGAAGCGACGCTGGAGCAAATCTTCATTCAAGTAACAGGACGGAGGCTCGAATGATGCGGCTGCTTTCTGCTGCCCGTTGGGATGTGAGGCTGCAATTCCGCAACGGTTTCTATTACGTATCGTTGTTCACGGCGGTTATCTTCGTTGTCCTGCTCAAACAGTTCGACATCACAGCCGTGAGCTATTGGTGGCCAGCCATCATTACCATCAACTTAACGGTTAATTCCTTTTATTTCATGGCAGGTCTCATTCTACTCGAAAAAGGCGAAGGTACGCTGGAGGCGCAGATCGTCACACCGCTGCGCCCATGGGAAATCCTCGGCTCGAAGGTACTAACACTTGGGCTGCTTTCATTGTTTGAGACGCTGATCATTATCGTCATTGTGCAAGGTGTGAACTTCAACTGGGTTTTTCTGGTGATGGGGGTTGTCTTGTACATCGCCATGCTTTCACTCTACGGCTTCATCATCGTTGCCCGCTACGAATCGATCAATGAATTTCTCTTGCCTTCTGCACTGTGGACGATGGGATTCTCTCTGCCATTGTTGTACTACTTCGACATCTGGCGGAGTTGGGTGATGTTTCTGCATCCGTTACAAGCAGTCGTTATCTTAATTCAGGCGGCGTTTCGGTCGGTGCCAGTGTGGCAGATTGTATATGGCATTGTTTATGCAATATTGTGGATGGGCATCATCATGTGGCTCAGTTTGCGTGCATTCCACCGCTTCGTAGTCACAAAAGAAGGGGTACGGAGAACATGAAGCTCAGTACAGTTTTTCGTTCACTTGCTCCGATTGACATTCGTAGCGTCCGTCGCGATAGCATGACTTCGTGGATGATCTTTCTTCCCATCTTGATGGCGCTAGTGATTCGTTGGGGTGTTCCGCCGATCACTGCCCGGGTAATGGAGCAGTACAACGTTGATCTCACTCAATACTATCCTGTGCTACTAGCGTATTTTTTCATTGGTATGTGTCCGATGGTGTTTGGTGCAGTAATCGGTTTTCTCCTTTTAGATGAAAAGGATGACCGTACTCTGACCGCGCTCCAAGTGACGCCGCTGCCTCTTAGTGGATATGTCCTCTATCGGGTGACAGTTCCGATCCTGCTGACCTTTGGGCTGATGTTTGTGCTCTTTCCTTTGGCCAATCTGACACCTTTCGATTTACGAACGATCCTGCTCTCGGCGATTGCTGCGGCACCTACGGCACCGATGATGGCGCTACTCTTCGGTGCTATTGCGCAAAACAAGGTGCAGGGTTTTGCGCTCCTAAAACTGATCGGTATCATCTTGATGGTTCCTATCGTTGCTTACTTTGCGCCTGCAGGCTGGGAACTATTGTTCGGCATCATTCCGACGTATTGGCCGATGAAAGTGTACTGGCTGTTGTACGCGGGCGACACGAATGTCTGGTTGTACGTTGTGGTCGCAGTCGGGTATCAGTTGCTCGTCACCAGCTTGTTTGCGCGGCGGTTCTACAAGGTGTTGCATCAATAGGGTTCTTCCGCGCCTTGGCGCTCTTTCACAATGAGATGACCATCTTTTGCTCAAGGAGCGAAGGTGGCGACATCATACCGGAGAAACTCTTATGGATACTCTTACACTCATCGCGTATCTTCTCATCCTGTACGGCGTTCTCGTGCTGTATGTTGCCTTCGCCAAACCGAAAGCGATCTGGCAGCTTGGCAAGATTCAGGGATTTGTGCAACTGCTCTCGGAAAGAGGAACCGTTATTTTCTTTAGTATCGTCGGTATTGCGGCCATTATTGGTGGTATATTGTTTTTGGTACGATAGAGACACATACAAGTAAACAGATAAACACGGTGACTGAACTCCACGTCTTCGTTGTTTATCTGTCTTATTCTTTCTTTTGCTGGGAGGATGTATGCCTAAACCTACCTTCTTCAACCTGCCTGAAGAGAAACGCGAAAAGATTATTAAGGCAGCAATTGATGAATTTGCAGAATATGGTTTGGAAAACGCCTCTATCAACCGTATTGTTGCCAATAGTGGTATTGCCAAGGGCAGCTTCTACCAATACTTTGAAGATAAACAGGACGTATTCCGATACCTGCTAACAGTGTTAGAGCACGAAAAGATGGAATACTTCAAGGATAAACACCCGGAAAGTAGGCACATGGATGCTTTCGAGTATTTTCGCTGGATGGTCAAGACCGGCATGGAGTTTAACTCAGTGTACCCGCGTTTGGTGCAGGCGATCAGCCGGGTGATGTTTAATGAAGGCTTATATTACCAAAACTTTGCTAATGTTCGCGAACGTTCGACGCAGAGTCTGCAAGCACTGATCCGCCAAGCCATCCAAAATGGCGAGGTTGACCCTAGCGTGGATGTAGACTTGGCAGTGATGATCATGGAAACGTGGAGTAATACGATTAGTTCGTATATTTTAAATGAGGGGATGAAGCAGCAGGATATAGTGCAATGGGTGCGCTCAGCAGAAACGCAGGAGAAGATTGATAAATTACTTTATGTGATGGAATATGGCTTACGCAGGACTGAGTCGGATTTTGCCAAGAACTTTCAAGAGCGGAACAGACTCTGACGTTCCGTGCTGTGCCGAATATAGTGGTCAGGTTAGCGTTTGATCGGGTGCGTTTTTGGCTACGAGAGAAACATACTGCAAAGACGATAATGGCTAGCGCAAGCAGCACGAAGACGTAAAAGGGTATAATGGTTAGCACAAGGGTGTTCAAGCGCAACTATATCCAAACCTTTGTGCCTTCGTACCTTTGTGTTGGTTATTCTTTGTGTCTTAGCAGTGATAGATACCCTATGCGAACTCGTTCGGCAACGATGCACCGTTCGCGACGCCCAACGGTGGGCGTGATCGCTGGCTGGCAATTTTACGGTACGGCGTTAACGCTGAGTTATCTCAGCCCGATTTATCACGGCATGCGCCATGCCGCCCACGAGTTGGGGTGCCATCTGCTGCTGGCATGTGGGATGGGAGCTTCCGGCCAGATTAACGATCCGCCGCGTCCGGCGTGGCCAGCGGTGGCTAATGATGCCGATTTTGTGCCGGTGGGGCCGTGGAATACCCACGGCTTGATCGTGATCAACCCCCTCCAGCATCCTGACCGCTCGCGCCTAATCCAGTCGATCCGCGCCGCTGGTCACCCGATGATCTTTGTCGGATCGGGTGAATCCGGGCCGACCATTGTCGCCGACAACGCCGGTGGTATCCTTGCCGCTCTCCGCCATCTGGTCGAGCACGGTCATCGCCAGATTGCCTTCATTGCCGGTAGTGAAACCGATCTCGACGGTGATTCGGGCGAGCGGTTGCGCGCCTTTGAGGCAGGAATGGCCCAGTTCGGCTTGGCGGTCGATCCGCGGTTGATCGTGTTTGGGCGGCACATTTTCGCCGGTGGCTACGAGGCGATGCAGCAGTTGTTAACAACCGGCCAACCCTTTACCGCGGCGCTGGCCAGCAACGACGAATCGGCGCTGGGGGCGATTGCGGCGCTGCGCGCGGCGGGCCGGCGGGTGCCGGACGATGTGGCGATGATTGGGTTCGATGACCGTCCCGAGGGCTTGCTGCACGAACCGGCCTTGACTACGGTGCAGATTCCGCTCTTCCGGCTGGGCTATCAAGCGCTTGTATTGATGGTTCACCACCTACGTGATCGCCAGCCGTTGCCAGATTTGGTGCAGGTGCCGGCCCGGTTGGTCATCCGCGAGTCGTGCGGATGTAGCCAGAGCGCGGTGTTGGCCGATGCGTTGGAAATGGCTGCCCATCACGCTGATCAACCGGACGCTGCCGATCGCTCTGCCGCGCTTGCGCGCTCGATTGGCGAGATTCTCAGTCACAAATCACGTGGTCTTACCCGTGATGAGGTGTACCGGCTGTGCCTGCGCCTTGTGACCTCCTTTACCCAAGCTGTGCAGCGTGCAGATCCGGCCCATGTGCGCGCAGTGTTGGCGCAGACGCTGAAACAAGTAGCCGCTGCCGGTGATGATACCCACGAATGGCAAATCGCCCTCTCCTTCATTCGTGATGCGCTACCAAATCTGCTTGATCCGGCGTTCCACCCTCTTGCCAAAGAACTGCTTGACGAATCGCGCGTAACGATTAGCGCCGCGATGCGCTTTCAGCATTGGCACTACCTCAATTCCCAACAACAAACTAACAACCGGTTGGGCCGGCTAACCGCGCGGTTGTTGAATGCGCTGGCGGAAAGTGATATCTACGAGATTCTGGCTCGTCATTTGCCCGAATTAAACTTGCCGCTGCTCTGGATCGGCTTTTTTGAGGCCGAGGGTGATGATCCGGTGGCGTGGTGCCGGTTGCGGGCCGTGACTGCGCCGCAACAGCCGGTGATCCGGATCCGTAGCCGCGCTTTTCCGCCGGCGCAATGGCTGCCGGCACGCCAACCCTTCCAACTCACCCTCATCCCGCTGACCGGCGCCGGTAGCGAGGCCGGTTTTGTCGCGTTTGATGCCTCGCGGCTTGATCTCTACGGCGCGATTGCCCAGCAAATCAGCGCTGCGCTCAATACGGCTCGCCTGTATCGGGCGGCGAACGAGGGCCGGCGGTTGGCCGAAGAGGCCAATCAGCTCAAGAGTCGCTTTCTTTCGATGGTCAGCCACGAGTTGCAGACCCCGCTGAACTTGATTGTTGGCATGAGCGATCTGCTCTTGCGCGAGAGCGCTGCCGGCGAGCACCAGTTGCCGGCGGCGATGCGCGCTGATCTGAAGCGGATTTACGCTAATGCCCGCCATTTGGCTCGCCTGATCAGCGATGTGCTTGATCTGGCCAACAGCGATGCCGGCCAGTTGCGCTTGGCCTGCGAAGTGGTCGATCTGGGGCAGGTGATGCGGGCGGTGGCCGAGGCCGGCCAGCAGATGGCTGCTGATAAACATCTGGCGTGGAACGACTCGATCCCCGCCGAGGGGCCGTGGGTGTGGGGTGATCGTACCCGGCTGCATCAGATCGGGCTGAACTTGGTCGTCAATGCGATCAAGTTCACCGCGCGCGGCAGCGTGAGTCTGACCGTTACCCCGGCAATCGATGCTGTCACGGTCACTGTGCGCGATACTGGTATCGGGCTGCCGCCGGAAGAGCAGATGCGTATTTTCGACGAATTCCAGCGTTCGGAACGCAGCTCGAGTCGCGGCTATGGTGGGATTGGTTTGGGGTTGGCGATTTGCAAGCGGCTGGTTGCCTTACACGGTGGTGAGATCGGGGTGCGCTCGAGCGGCATCGAAGGCGAGGGTTCAGAATTTTTCTTCCGGTTGCCGGTGATTACTGCGCCGGCCAGCAAGCGGCGGCGCAGCGTGTCGGCTATTCCGGCTTTGCCACGGGTGTTGTTGCTCGCGACGGGGCCGGACGAGCGGCTGCAACGCTATCTCGAACAGCGCGGCTTTGCTGTCGCCGCCTTCGCGATTGACGAGAGCGCGGCATGGCTGAGTGAATTGCTCAGTAAGAGCTATAGCGCCGTCGTACTCAATGCGACCCAAGGCGAACGGGCATGGTGGCAGACGATCCGGGTGCTGAAAGCGAATCCGGCCACCCGCGACCTGCCACTTTTGTGCTACGCGATGACCGAGCAGCACGGTACCGTGATGGAGTTCGACTATCTCACCAAGCCGATCGATCTGGCCGATCTCAGCCGCGCGCTCGACCAATACTGGTTGGCCGCCAGCTCAACCGAGCGCAATCCAACCATCCTTGTAGTTGATGACGATCCTGATACGCTCGACTTGCACGCTCGCCTCATTCAGTCCCACAATGCCGCCATCCATGTCAAACGCGCCCGGTCGGGCCGCGAGGCGCTTGCGATCTTGGCTCAGCAGAAGATCGCTTTAGTGCTGCTCGATCTGATGATGCCGGAAATGGATGGCTTTGCAGTGCTCGAGACCATGCGCGCGCGTAGAGAGTGGCGTGATATTCCGGTGATCGTGATTACCGGGCGCATACTGAGTGAAACGGATATGGCCCGTCTCAATCAAGGGGTGACGGCGGTGCTCGGCAAAGGCATGTTCAGCGCCAGTGAAACGCTCACCCACCTACAGGCTGCGCTCGAACGGCGGCGGCGGCTGAGTGATCAGGCGCAGATGCTGGTGCGCAAAGCGATGGCTTACATCCATAGCCATTACGACCACCCGATTACCCGGCAAGATATCGCCCATTATGTTGGTATGAGCGAAGACTACCTCACCCACTGTTTCCGGCAAGAACTCGGCGCCACGCCAGTCGAGTATCTCAACCGCTATCGCGTCTTGCAAGCGCGCCGGTTGCTGCTCGAAAGCGACAAGAGTATCACCAACATTGCGCTCGAAGTCGGCTTTTCGAGCAGCAGCTACTTTAGCCGGGTGTTTCGCAAAGAGGTTGGTCAAACGCCAGAAGAGTACCGCCGACGAGGTGGAGAGGGATAGGAGCGAGGCGTAAACCTGCTCCATAGCTATGGTCAGATATAAGAGAGAGTTTCAAACCTGCTCCTACCCTGTTACTCCAACGCCGCCAGCGCCCGCTTGACGCTGTCGGCGGGGCTGACTTTCACCTCGGCTTGCGTAATCCGGCCCTCTTCGTCGATCACAAAATGCGAGCGGATGATGCCCATGTACTTCTTGCCCATCATTGACTTCTCGCCCCACACGCCGTATGCTTCCGCGACGCTGTGCTGCTCGTCGGCGAGGAGGATGAACGGCAAGTTGTGCTTGGTCTTGAACTTGGCATGCGATTTGGTGCTGTCGGGACTGATGCCAATGACGACCGCGTTCTTCTCTTCGATCACCGGGTAGGCATCGCGAAACCCGCACGCTTGCGACGTGCAGCCGGGGGTGTCATCTTTGGGGTAGAAGTAGAGAATGACCCTCTTGCCGCGAAACTGGCTGAGCGAGACCAGCTCGCCGGCTTCGTTCGGCAGCGTAAAATCGGGTGCGCTATCGCCAACTTGTGGAGGGGTTGCCATACCTTAGGGTTCCTTAGCTCAAACGCGAATCCAGCACCTTCATGGTAGCACGAATCGGCGTATCGCTCAGCGTTCATTTTCCGCTATACTACAGCGTTGGTGACGGTGTGTGCTTGGTGAACCGGGGAGATGCGCACCTTGATGGTTGTCATTGTGAGCCGTGCAGAGCGCGGTGACGCAATCTCTCGCAACAGTGCGCGCAAGGGCTAATTGAGATGATAGCCAACGCAAACGCGCTGATGGCGTGAGCGTGTACTATTCTGGAGTGCAGCAGTTGAACCGCCGCACCCCATCCGAGCGCTTTTTGGCATCAGTGCGGGAAGTAGACTGAACCCGTTCCGGTTGCATCGAACCTATCTGGAGGCATTCCATGTCCATTGTGATTGTCGGCGGTGGCGCGATCGGGTTACTTGTGCTCTCGCGCTTGGCGCAAGCCGCCAATATCCCGCCGGTTGCGTTGCTGACCCGTCCGAACGGTGCGGCGGCGTTGCGCGCCAATCCGCTCGCTGTCAGCGGGATCGGCGCGTGTGAGTTAGCTAATCTGACGGTATCCGGCGCAGTTGCCGAGCTACCGCCGACATTTCAGTCGCCAGCGCTCGCGATCTTGTGCGTGAAGGGGTACGATACCGCAGGCGCGATTCCTGCCTTGCGCGCACTCAATCCAGCGGCAATCTTGACGTTGCAGAACGGTATTGGGAACGAAGAGACGCTCGCTGCCGCCTTCGGCGCCGACCGGATCGTCTCGGGCACGATTACCACTTCGGTTGACGTGACCGGCCCAACAACGATTACGGTCACCAAAGAGGGCGGAATTGGCTTGGCGCCAGTTGGTGCGGCGAGTGATCTGACGCTAGCCGAGACGGTACTTTCCGCAGGCGGGTTTACGGTGCGCCGTTACGCTGATTATCGGGCGATGAAGTGGTCGAAGGCGTTACTGAACATGCTAGGGAATGCCACTGCCGCCATTCTCGGCTGGCCGGTTGATCAGGTGTACGCCGACCGCCGCCTGATTGCGCTTGAACGGGCGGCCGTGCGTGAAGCGTTGGCCGTGATGCGGGCAATGAGGGTGAAACCGGTCAATTTGCCACGCTACCCGGCGGCGTTGCTCGCGTTTGGCATTCGTTGGTTGCCGCCGGCATTGCTTGACCCGATCTTGCGCCAGCGTGTTGCCGGTGGGCGTGGCGGCAAAGATCCGTCGTTGTTACGCGATCTGCGTGCCGGACGCCCACGTTCTGAGGGGGAGTTTCTCTACGGCGCGGTGGCTGCTACCGCGGCGGCGCACGGCCTTGCTGCGCCGGTCAATGCCGGGTTGTGGCGGGTGTTAGGCGGGATCGCGCGCGGTGAATTGGCGTGGGACGATTACCGCGGCCAACCCGAACGGCTGTTGGCCGCGTGCAACGTTACACCACTGGCGCATCAGCAGGATTGATCCGGCGCGCACCGGGGAAATCGACAAACCGGTACCCAACGCCGCGTTCGGTCAAAATGTACTTGGGGTTGGCCGGATCTTCTTCGATCTTTTGACGCAGATAGGTGATGTAGAGACGCAAATAATGGCTCTCGTCGCGGTATTCCGGCCCCCATACCTTGCTCAGCAGCATCTCGTGGGTCAGCACATAGCCGGCATTCTGTACCAGATGGTAGAGCAGCCGGTACTCGGTCGGGCGTAGATTAACCCGCTTACCGTCAACCAACACTTCGCGGCGAGCAAAGTCGATGCTCAGCCGGTCATCAACCTTGACCAGTGTCTGCGGGATAGGCGGCTGAGTGTAATGGCGGCGCAAAACGGCTCGGATACGACTAACTAGCTCGCGTTGACTGAAGGGTTTGCCAACATAATCATCCGCGCCGAGTTCAAGCCCGCGCACCCGATCTTCTTCTTCATCCTTTGCAGTAAGAATAATGACCGGCACCTGCGAGAAGCTGCGAATGCGACGCAGCGCCTCAAATCCGTCCATCACCGGCATCATCACGTCGAGTAGCACGATGTCGGGCATCTCTTCGCGCACCTTTTCGACCGCTTCACGGCCATTGGTGGCGGTTGTCACCCGCATCCCTTCCAGCTCTAAATTCATGCGCATGAAGGTAATCATGCGCGGCTCGTCATCAACGACGAGGACCAGTTTGTCTTTCAGTTCGCTCATAGCGCCATTGTACCACGCGCTGCCAGCTTTGCCTAGCCGGGAGGCGGGCTAGCAGCAGTACTGCTAATATGCCGCCGGCTATCAGTGCCGGACGGGGGTCTTTGCTTAGCCAGAGGTAATGGGCCACTGCCAGCGCCGCAGCCAGATAGACCAGCCGGTGCAAGCGCCGCCACCACTGCTTGAGCCGCCGTTGCCAGCCGGTAGTTGAGGTAATGGCTAACGGTACAAGTAGGAGAAATGCCAGAAAGCCAGCGATAATGTAGCGTTTTTCGATCACCGCTTGCGCAATCAGGTCAAGGTCGAGACCATAATCCAGCGCGCCAAAGATGGCAAGGTGCAGGCTAGCATAGCCAAAACTATAGAGACCGAGCGGTTTGCGCCAGCGCATCACCGGCTTCCAACCCAACCAGCGATTCAGTGGTGTACACGCCAGCGACGCCAAGAGCAGCGCCAGCGCCAACCAACCTGTGCGCTGGGTGAGGTATTGGATCGGGTTGGCTGTCAGCCGGTTACCGAGTGCATCACCAATCAGCAACGCAAGCGGTAGCAGTCCGATCAGATGAGGGACGAGGCGGATGAAATTTGCTGTCATAGATATGGATTCAGTTATCATTAAAATAGAGCGTGTTTCTCGATCTACCCTCTCTCCACCCAAGCCCCCAGCGGGGGAGGAGTCCGTGGAGATGGCATCCACCCTCCGCGTCCTCTGCATTCCCTGCGGTAAATTCCCTTTCACCACCCTCACGCGCCTGCCGAGATGGGGAAGCGGGGGCGATTGCAAAGACGCAAAGCGAGCCAAGGAGCAGAGCAGGTGAACGCAAAGACGCAAAGGACACAGATGCCGGGGCCACGCGCGCTCGGCGGTAAACCACCCTCTGCGCCCTGTGCAGTAGCAAAAGAGCGTACCGCTAATAATTCTTCCGCAAATCCATCCCCGCATACAACGCCGCTACCTGCTCGGCATAGCCATTAAACGGCAGCGTCTTACGTCGGCCCAGCTCGCCAATGCGTCGCTCAGTAGCTTGCGACCAGCGCGGGTGCGGCACATCGGGATTGACATTGGCGTAGAAGCCATATTCGTGCGGCGCAACTGCCATCCAGAGCGAGAGCGGCATCGTGTCGGTCAGTTCGATTTTGACTATCGACTTAATACTCTTGAAGCCGTACTTCCACGGCACGACCAACCGTAACGGTGCGCCGTTTTGTGGCAAGAGCGTGCGTCCGTAGAGACCGGTGCTGAGAATGGTCAAATCGTGCATTGCCTCATCGATCCGCAGCCCCTCGGCATACGGCCACGGAAAGTAGCGATCGCGCTGGCCCGGCATCTGGTCAGGATCGTAGAGTGTCTCGAAGCGCACGTATTGCGCTTGAGCAGTTGGCTCAACTAGCGCCAATAGCTTATGCAGCGAGAACCCCTGCCACGGGATGACCATCGACCAGCCTTCCACGCAGCGCAGCCGGTAAATCCGCTCTTCTTGATCGAACATCTGCAAGATGTCTTCGATGGCGAAGATGCGCGGATTGCGCACCATCCCCGTCACCTCCACCGTCCATGGTTGGGTGACAAAATTGGCGGCGCGGCGGGCGACCGCTTCTTTGTCAGTGGTGAATTCGTAGAAGTTGTTGTAGTTGGTGATCTGTTCAAAGGTGTTGGCCGGATCGCCCAGCTCGTCGCGCAGATCGGCGTTGACAACAGGAGATAGCTGGTTGTTATTCTCAGTATTAGTGGGAAGACCGCAGGCGCTAAGCGCCGCTCCTAACCCTAGCATCCCCAACCCGCGTAAGATGGCGCGCCGGTTGAGATAGACCGATTCGGGGGTGATATCCGATGAGCGAATCGTTGGATCGCGGTACATGATGGGGTCTTTCTAGGGATGACATCATTGTAGGGCCGGTAGAGACTCACGGCTACGCATCTTCATAGAGATGCAAGCCATACGTCTCTACCGGTATTATACGCCGCTTCCCTGCAACCGGATGCCCTTCATTCGTCAACCAACGCCAAAATCAACCGGCGCACCTGCCACAACCGGCGGTCAGCGCCTTCGGGTCGCACGCCGAGGTCATCGCGAATCTGGCTGATCTGCAAGCGGATAGCGTCGATAGGGCCTTTTTGTGGTTCAATACTAAGCTGATAAGCGCGATCAAGCGCGCGGCGCGCCGTCATGAGTGCGCGATCAGCTTCGCTCATATCGTTCCGTTGCAGAGCTTGCACCGCTTCGTCGAGCGTCATAGCAGCCCGTAATAACTGGGTTGCCGTGCGTAATTGCGCATTTTCGGCTTGAAGATCAAGGATTGTCAGCCGAAGCAAGCCATCGTCGAGAGGTATTGGCGGGAGGGTGGGTAGCGGTGTGGGTGGAGGTGTGGGTGGAACAGTCGGCGCCGGGGTTGCAGTTGCAAACTGCGGCGCCACCGGTTGTGGCGCTGGGAATACCCAAGCGTGGATCGCGGTAAAGAGTAGCAAGCTAGCGATAACCGTCAGCAGATGCGGTGCAAGCAGCCGAACGTATCGCTGCCAGCGCGCTGGCAGTGATAGCGGAGGTGGTGGTGGAGCATCGGCAGATGACATGACAGCGGCGTGAGGGCTACCACCGTATGGCGGGAGTAGCCCTCTGGCGAACTAAATCTCGTGCGCCAGTAAGATGGCCTGCGCAATCTCCTTCATCGACTTGCGCGTATTCATCGACAGTTGCTGGATCTTGCGGAAGGCTTCGGCCTCCTTCAGGCCTTGGGTGTCCATCAAGATGCCCTTAGCCCGTTCGACCAGCTTACGGGTTTCGAGCGTCTCTTTCAGATCGGCCACTTGCCGATCCATCTCAAGGAATTCTTGATAACGGGCAATGGCGATCTCAATTGCGGGCAACAGCTCGGCCTCGCGAAACGGCTTGACGATATAGTTCACCACGCCAGCTTCTTTCGCCCGCTCGACCAGATCGCGATCAGAGTAAGCGGTGAGGAGTAACACCGGCGCAATCTTTTCTTCAGTCAAGATGCGGGCAGCCTGAATACCATCGAGTTTCGGCATCTTGATATCCATCAAGACCAGATCGGGGCGTAGTTCGCGGGCGAGATTGATCACGCTCACGCCGTCGCCGGCCTCGCCGACCACCAGATAGCCGAGACTCACGAGCGTCTCTTTCAGATTCATGCGGATGATCGATTCGTCGTCGGCGATCACCAGTCGCGTCTGGGGCATACGCTCTCTCCTCTATCGTGATTGACAACCTGCGGCAGGCTGCATCGGTAGCGGATTGGTTTATGCGGGCAGTATAGCATTCAACCGTTCGCCGATCAACCGTCTAGCGAACGATTTTGTGCCCGCTTGACACTATACCTTATTATAACCCAAGCAGTTTCCGTAACAAATCATCATCCTCAGTGCTGGAGCGCTGGCCGAGCGTCGGATCAGCAGGCAACTCGGCATCGTCGAGCCGGTGGGTGGTGCGGGGCTGCTTGGGCGGTTCGGCGCGATGCCAGTCAGAGTCAAATTCAAACTCTGGTGCAGCCAATTCCGCTTGCCAGCGCTCACGCTCGGCTGGCGGCAAGTCGGCTGCCGTATCATCGTCCAGCGGTCCTAGCTCCATCTGCCAACGTTCACGCTCGGTTGGCGGCAGATCGTTCCAGTCTACCGGTTGATCGCTGGCCGGTTCGAGGCGCGCTGGATCATACCCGTTGCGCAACATACTTGCCGGCGCATCAAACCAAGCATCAAGCTCATGATTGGCCAGTGGATCAGGTTGGTTGGGCGGCTGGCCGGATGCAGAGTGACTCCGGTTGGCCGGACGATCATTGGCTGCCGGCCACTGATCGGTTTGGCGAACGGTCGAGCTGGTCGCTGGTTGTGATGCTACTGCGCTTAATGGTTGGGCTTGGCGGCTTGCCGTCCGGGTTGGTTGTCGCCATGCCGGCCCGCTGCGGGTTGAACGTGCTAATTTCCTCTGTTTCGTCACCCATCCCAAGAGCGAGCGGCCACCAGCCACGGCTGGTTGCTCGATCACCGTCTCTTCTGATGGCGGCGCGGGAGTTGATTGGCTCCGGCGCACAAAATTGCGCAGCCGGCCTTGCCACGTTTCCTGAGGTTTATCTACCACAAGGGAGTCGCTATGCGACGATTGTGGCGGGGTGCTGGCCGATCGATAGCTGCTGCGGCTGCTCCGCAAGCCTGCTGTGGGATGTTGCTCGCTGTAGCAATATAAGTCATACATCATATACAACAGTAACCCAACTGCCGCTAATCCCAACACGAGAATGACAGCCATTATCCATTCTGCTCCACCGCTATTGCTCTGCACCACGTCACCGCTCGTTGCCGGAGCGATTGGGGTTGCCATTATAGATGGCACCGTTGTGTTTGGTACGACGGTTGCTGGGCAGAGCACACTCGCCGCTTGCGCCCCTACTTCACGCCCCAGCAACCCCAGCCGTACCTGCCAGATTGGTTGTTCGGGCAACGGCGCAACTGGATCCAACTCAAACCGTGCCCGTTCAAAGTACTGTACCACCAGATCGCGTCCTGACAGCGGATCACGCTCGGTCAGCGCGCCACTGATGGGGTAGCCAAATACGCTCAGGCCGCCATACCGCTCGTAAAACGTGCGAAACCGTGGATGGGCGAACGCAGCGGGATCGTTCAGATCGGTGCGAGGCGTTACTGCTTGATCGGGATATACCAGCCGGAAGGCTACTGTCCCGAGATGCGAACCAAGCACCCGATTGGGCCAATCGTTGGCTGGATGTAGTTCAAGTCGCTGGCGTTCGGTATAGAGCACAGCTACTTCTTGCCGACAATCGCCGGCCAATTCGCGGCGCACCGGGCCGAGCGGCAAGCCGAGCAGAGCAATGGCTTCGATCAGATCGCGTCGTTGGTCGCTGCCGAAGGTCTGGTAAAAGCGGGCAAAATCGCCGGTAATCGGCGTTGCTGGCGCTTCGGGTAACACCAGCGACGGACAGACCTCAATCTTGCCGGTGGGGGGAAGGGGCGCAACCACCTGCAATTGGCCGGGATCACCCAACAGCGCCGATAGTTCACGGAGTGCAACCGGCAAGGGCGCCGGGCCACGGTTACCGTTGCCGGGGGTCATCGGCAAATAGCGGATGCCGGTCACACGGGCTGCGCCATCTGCGTCGCGCGTGATGCCCACATATATCAACACTGCTGGCGTTTCCGCTGCGCCAATCAGGTCGCCGGCGGAAAAGATGACCAAGCCTTCCCGATCGCCGGATCGCACCCAGTCAACCGTTGCGGTCGCACCCGGTATGCTACCGATGACCACATCCGCTCCGGCGGTGATCAAGTTGCTGGCAGCGTTGATCCGGGCTTGGGCCGGATCAGGATCGTTTGGCTGGCCCCATGCCGCCATCACCACGACCAAATCAGTCTGGCGGCGCGCCTGCTCGATAGCAGAACTGATCGCTGGCAAGACCCCGGCAGCGTCGGCCAAGAGGTTAATCTGGCCGCGCGGATCGGCATTACCGCCGAGCCCCCACGTCGCGCTGAGGAAGCCGAGCGTTAACGGTGAGGCCGGATGCGGCACCGTGACCTTCAAAAACGGTGGCGCTGTCTCGCCGCTAGGCGCAGCGCCGTGCTGGTAGATGCCGTAGCGGGCTAAGGTTTGCAAGGTGGCATCAACCCCAGCCGGCCCCCGGTCGAGCACTCGTGGATGAGCAGCACCGAGCAAGAGCAAGTTGCTCTCGGCCATCGCTGCGGCGAGTGCCGGTGCCGGGCCGCCGGCCAATGGCCCGGCCAGTGTCGCCAAGCCGAGATCGGCAGCAGCTAAAAATGGGCGCAACGGCGCGAACGACTCGGCGTAACTCGGCGTCTCGATCCCGCCGGGGATGAGGGCATCGGGCGTGATCGCGCCAGCAATTGCGATCGTATACTGCACCGAATCACCAGCGCCACACCGGTTGAGCGCCCAACGCGGCCCAGCTGGCGGCTGGGCTTGCGCGACTGGTGTAGCGATGAATACAACCACTATGGTGAAAATGAGCCACAGCCGGCTAATCATCATTGCCTCACCTCTGCCAATCGTTGGTTCAGAGGCTTGAACCGGCCTGCAGTTGACCGGACTGCAACAATTGTACTACATAATTAGCCGCTGCGGCGACGGAGGTGCGAACCGGCCCACACCAGCGCGAAGATCAGCGTACTGGCGAGCACAATCGCTGCACCAGAGGCAATGCTGAGATAATACGAGGCATAGAGGCCAACGACGCCGGCCAGCATTGCTAAGATTGCCGCTGCAATCATCATTGTATGCATGCGATAGGTGAAGAAAGCGGCAGTAGCTGGCGGAGTAACGAGAATTGCCAGTGTCAATGCGACGCCAACCGTCTGGATTGCAACCACAATTGCCACTGCTAGCATAGTCAAGAGCAAGAAATCGAAGAAGCGTACCGGCAAGCGCAACGTTGCCGCTAGCACCGGATCGAACGTAATCACCATCAGCTCTTTGTAAAACAGCGCAATCACCGCTAACACCGCCGCGCCAAACGCGGCGATCCGCCACAGATCGCTTTCGCTCACACCTAAAATATTCCCAAACAAAAAATGCGAGAGATCGACCGCCGAATTGCGCACGGTCGAAATGAGGGCTACGCCGAGCGCAAACATTGCTGCAAAAACAATGCCGATCGCGGTGTCTTCGCGCATACGCGCTGCCCGGCTCACCGCGCCAATCGAGAACGAGCTGACCAGTGCTGCACCCAAGGCCCACCAGAAGAGAGCACCCCGGTTAGCCCCATTCACTAAATAGCCGATCGCAATACCGGGCAATATGGTGTGAGCTAGGGCATCGCCTAAGAAGGCCATGCCGCGCAAGACGACATACACCCCGACGACCGCGCAAACGACTCCCACCAGCAGGGCAGCGATCAGCCCACGTTGCATAAAAGGGTAAGCAAGGGGAGTGGTAACAACCTCAATCATACAGTGTCATCCAGAGGTGGATTGCAGCAGGTGTCAGCCACCGTCAGCAGCCCATCACCACTGCTTTGCAGATGGAGATGACCGCCATAGGTGGCGACGAGATTGGCAGCGGTAAAAGCTTCGCGGGCTGGCGCATACGCAATCAGCCGGCGGTTCAGCAGCATCACCCGGTCAAAGTAACGAGCCGCTTGTTGCAAATCGTGCAACGCGGTCAAAATTGTCACCCCCTCAGCGCGTAAGGCGACTAGGGTGCGAAAGATTTCATCTTGGGAGGGAATATCCAGCCCCACCAGTGGCTCATCCATCAATAACAGGCGCGCCTCTTGGGCCAGCGCCCGCGCCAAAAAGACTCGTTGCTGCTGACCGCCCGACAACTGACCAATCTGGCGGTTGGCGAAGGCAGCCAGCCCGACTCGCTCAAGCGCCCGCTGCACCAATAGTCGGTCGTGACGTGATGGTCGGCGTAAGAGACCGATTCGCCCTACCCGCCCCATCAAGACCACATCACTGACCGAAACCGGAAAGCGCCAATCAACTTGCAACCGCTGCGGCACATACGCAATCATGTTTGGTTCAGCCCGCTCGACGCCGAAGATGCGAACCTCGCCAGCGGTAATCGGTTGCAGGCCGGCAATAACTTTCAGCAATGTGCTCTTGCCGGCGCCATTCGGGCCGACAATCGCAATCTGTTCACCAGCCTGAATATCGACTGAAACATCGCTCAGCGCCTCGATCTGGCGATAGCGCACCGTCAGATGGCGAATAGCGACAGCTATCGCGGTTGTCGCCGCTGCAGTTGTCGTCGATACAGTCAGTGATGGGACGGACATACGATATTCTCCGTCGCACAAAACAATACAGCGGGACGATGCATCGCATCGTCCCATGATTGTAAACTAGAAATCAATTACTCGCGCAGCGCATTCGCCATCTGCTGGACGTTGAAGCGCATATAGTCGATGTAAGTTGCCCCCGGCCCTGTGGCAGTAGTGAGCGACTCGGTCAATACTGGCACAATCTGAGCGCCGGTATCGCGAGCGATCTGCTCAGCCAGCTGTTGGTTAGCAATATCGCCAACAAAGATAGCCTTTACTCCTAGATCGGTGATTAGGTCTTGCAATGCAGCCAACTCTTGCGCCGACGGCGATGCATTGGTGCTTACACTGGGAATGATCGCGCCCACTTGCCGCAGTCCATACCGGTCTGCCATGTAGCCAAAGATGACGTGATCAGAGACGATCAGCCGACGTTCAGCAGGAATAGCGGCAAATTGCTCGGCAATCCAGCGATCAAGCTCATCAAGCTGGCGCTGATAGTCGGCAGCGCGCGCCGTGTAGATATCAGCGCCTGCCGGATCGATCCGGCTGAGGGTGGAAGCAATCAGATCAGCCCAAACCTTCACGTTGGTCGGATCAGTCCACGTATGGCCATCAACTGCACCGGCGGCATGGCTGTGCTCGTGGCCGTGTTCGTCGTCCTTCTTATCATCGTGGTCATGCTCGTCACCATGTTCATCATGCATATGGCCGCCCACCTCTTCCTCGCTCATTGTGCGCAAGGTAAGATTTTCCGACAATGACACAACTGTTGCCTGCGTTCCCGAACTCGCGATCAGGCGATCAAGGAATTCTTCGTAGCCGACACCAACCACGAAAATAGCTTTTGCCGCACTGATACGCGCAATATCTTGTGGGGTTGGTTCGTAATTATGCCCATCGGCGCCAATCGGCACAATCGTATCAACCTGCACCCGCTCACCGCCGATCTGACGCACCACATCGGCCACAATGCTGGTGCTGGCCATAACCATGATCGGTTCAGGCGCCGCAGTAGGCTGGCTGGCTGGGGCGCTGGTGGGTGCAGTAGTAGGTTGGCTGACCGGCGTGTTCGCAGGTGCGGCGGTAGGTTGGCTGACCGGCGTGTTTGCAGGTGCGGCGGTAGGTTGGCTCGCCGGGGTTTGGCCGCACGCCGTGATCAGCAGTATCGCGATGGCGATAACGGCTATGCGTTGTATCCATTTCATAGCATTTGCCTCCATGTAATGAAACATTGTTTCAAAAAAATTATGGCGTATATATGGGTAATTGTCAAATGGGGTGTTATCCGTAGAGACGTACAGTCGTGCGTTGCTGCCGTCGGTTTGCGGTGACGTGAGCGAGGTGATGGTGATCCCGTCGTAGAGACACACAGCCGTGCGTCGCCAAATGACCGTGTAGAGACGCACAGTCGTGCGTCTCTACAGGGATGACGTATATTTCAATCCACCGCAGTTACCGCATTATCAACGGGATGTATATCCGATATTGCGGTGCGGGCGGTGGCGTGACGGTGGTGACTGCCGTCGCTGTGGCGGTGGCCGTCGGGGTCGCCGTGGCGGTCGCGGTCGGGGTGGCCGTCGCCGTGGCGGTCGGCGTAGCCGTCGCCGTCGCCGTGGCCGTCGCCGTTGGTGTTGCGGTCGCGGTCGGGGTGGCGGTCGCCGTGGCGGTCGCCGTGGCGGTCGGTGTGGCGGTCGCCGTGGCGGTCGGCGTGGCGGTCGGCGTGGCCGTCGCCGTTGGTGTTGCGGTCGGTTCTGGGGTCGCGGTAGCTGTGGCGGTCGCCGTGGCGGTCGCCGTGGCGGTCGCCGTGGCGGTCGCGGTCGGGGTGGCCGTCGGGGTGGCCGTCGCCGTTGGTGTTGCGGTCGGTTCTGGGGTCGCTGTGGCCGTCGCCGTGGCGGTCGGGGTAGCCGTCGCCGTTGGTGTTGCGGTCGGTTCTGGGGTGGCGGTGGCGGTGGCGGTCGGGGTAGCCGTCGCCGTTGGTGTTGCGGTCGGTTCTGGGGTGGCGGTGGCGGTGGCGGTCGGGGTGGCCGTCGCCGTGGCGGTCGGGGTAAGTGTTGCTGTCGCTACCGGCGCAAAGTTGGCTACCAACACCCGATTACCAGTTGCTACAAAGCTATAGCTTGTTGTCGTCGCAACCACAGTTGCGCCTTCCGTCCAGTTGACGAAGCTGTAGCCGCTCGCCGGCGTCGCGTTAACCGTGATCACTGCGCCATGCGGGTAGGTGCCGCCGCCGCTGACCGTGCCGCTGCCGGGTGGTTCGCTGCTAACAGTGATCTGGTAGACTGGCCGAGCATCGATATGGATAGCGAATGCGTCGCGCGCGGCGAGCGTGTAATTGACAATCTGTCCGCTCCCGTTCACTTCAATCAACGCGCTGGCCGGGGCTGGCGTGGTCGTTCCCGGTAGCACACAGATGCCTCCCACGAAGTCGTATTTGGTGATGTCACAGTAGAACCCGGCTGGCAAGCTGGTCTGGTAAGTGGTCGTCGCTGCCGCCGCCGTGTTGTTGATGGCGACGAAGCCGCGGTTACCGCGTCCGAACGCGATGTGGTTGCTCGGCGCACCGCCGATGTTTTGCCAGTTGGTGATCGGCTGGCCGTGGGTGGTTTGGCGGAATTGCACCATATTGGCGATGCCCGGATGGCGGTGTTCGCAGACCCACCTGCCGAGATCGGTGCTCGTGACCGGGTTGGGATAGTTGCCTGAACAGTTGGCCGGGTAGTCGCTCGCTGTTTGGCCCGGCCCGTAGACTGGTCGGGTGTCGGCCCCCAACCCCGGCCCCCACGTTATGCCGCTATCGTTGCTACTCGGCGGGCCGAGGCTGTCGCCAGCGTTACTGTTGGGGTTAGTTGTCCAGTAGTAGCTCGACATTACCGACGGATGGCCGTAGGGCTGGGCTAAGGTGAAGATGTTGGCCAGCAGGTGGGCGCGCCCATCGCGGTGATCGACCACGCACGCGCCACCGGGGCCGTGGCCGCGCTGATTGTCGTGGTTGTCAACGAAAATCTGGGCGAACCGTGACGGCAACAGTCCGCCGGTGAAGTTTTGCAAGTTGCTGAGTGATCCGCCGCAGTTGAAATTCGTACCGATAGCATTGATGCTATAGGCAAACTCGGTCACGTCGCCGTAGGGGGTGTATTCCCAGTCTCGGATGCGCTCGGCGGGATCCATGTCAATCACTTCGCTGAAGATGTAGGGTTTCCCGCCGCCGGGCAGGGTGAGGCCATCAAGGATGGCGCCGATCTCGTGGGCGGCCATGTGCTTGGCAGCGTCGATGCGGAAGCCACGCACGCCGGCGTTGAGCAGCGCTTGCAGGTAGGCGCGCAGTTTGCTCTGCACCACCGGCTTGCCGGTGTCGAGGTCGGGCAGGCCGGCGAGTTGGCAGCGTTGCACCTGATTGCGATCCCGATAGTTAGTGATCAGACAATCCGGGTGGAAGTCGTCGGGCATGTATTGGGTGCCGTAGAACCGGCTGCCAGCCGGTTGCGAGCGGTATTGGCTGCCGGACGTACCGGTCGGTGGGCTGCCAACTTCGATGTCGGCCATGTGGTTGATCACGGCGTCAACGATCACCGCTACCCCGGCGCTGTTGCAGGCATTCACCATTTGCTGGAACTCGGCCCATGTGCCGCTGCGACTGGTGAATCGGCTGGTGTCATGCGTCACCGGTTGGTAGCGTGCCCACTATGGGAAGGCGTTGGCCGGGTTGCCGCCGAGATCGGCGGTGGGGACGATGTGCTCGTTCGGCGGCGAGACCTGTACGCCGGTGTAGCCCTTCTGACCGAGGAACGAGCATTCTTGCGCCACGTCAGTCCAGCGCCATTCAAACAGGTGAACGAAGACACCGCCATTCGGTTCGCTAGCGCTATCGTTGGCGGGGATGATCGTGATCTGCCCGTCACCTTGATCGTCGTCACCGGTAACTGAGATATTGTAGCTATCAACCTTCCACTTCCGCCCCGTTTCACTCGTCTTCTTGCAGTAGGCGGTAAAGCCATACGTGCCCGGTACGAGGCTCTCTAGTGTGGCTTTCGGGATGGTCGCACGATATTCATCATTGTTGCCAATATCGGTGTTGTATACCATTGGCAGGTCGCTCCACGGTTGGCCGTAGCGGCCCCAGTGCAAGAAGCACTCGATCCCGGCGCCTTGCCCAACTCCCGGTGTCACTCCCGCTTCGTAGACTTGCACGAAGACATCGAACCCGGCGGGTGCGAAGTCGCCTTCGTTGATGGCGTGCGCGACACCGCCGCGCGGGTACATCAATCCCACCCAGTCGATGGTGCTGGGCGGTTCGAGCGCTTGGGTCGAGACAAAGACTACCGTGGTGCGCGGTGGGATGGTGAAGGTGTCGGTGGTGTCGTTGAAACTTGCGGTAGCAATCACCGGATCGTCATCAACGCCATCAGTGTGCAATGGATGAAGACCAAAGCCGTTCGCATTGGGGATGGTGATGGTCTGGGTGATCGTGTTGGCGTTGAAGAAGACGAGAATGTTCTCCCAGTTCGGATCGAGATCAGGCGCAACTTCGTCTGACAATCTCATCACCAGCAACGCATCACGGCTGTTGTCGGTGTTGTAGTGGCTGACGCGCGCGTTGATGGCGGCTTCGGTGGTGAGGCGGAAGAGCGGCGAACTCATGCGCAGGCGCAACGTCTCGCGCATGTGAGCGGCAGCGAAGTTCATATTGCTGGGCGAGGGATCAAGCGCGGTGTTGGTCAACAACGGCGTCATAATGCTCCAGCGCGTGCTGTTATCCCACGCTGGTGGCAGGCCACGGCCAAAGTTGTTGGCGCTGCGATCCCAGTAGACCCGATTGAACCAATCGCCCGAATCGTAGCTGTTGCGGTCGAGCGATTTCGAGCGCAAGATATCTTGGCCCATGTGGAAGAAGGGAATGCCTTGGGCCAACCCAACCAAACTCACCCCCATGTTTTGGCTGCGCACGCGGTCGGTCATCGAGGTGACCGGAATATTGCTGCCGATCCAGCCCGGATTGCCGCTGCCATCGCCATTAGGCAATTTGAAGACGTTTTGATCAAAGAGGGTTTCGTTGTCGTGTTTTTCGACGTAGTTGATCGCCTCTTGCGGGTCGTCGGTAAACGGGTTACCCTGCCCGTTCCAGTCGGTGCCACTGCCGCGCAACGCCGAGCGGAGTGTATCCATCACGACGTGTAGATCGCTCTGGAATCGGTTAGGATAGTTGTAACCGTTCCAGTCGTAACTGAGGCCGTTGATAAACCCTTGCCGGCGAATGCCGATCGTGTCGGTGCTGTAGCCGCCGTGGGCCGCATCACGAATCACATCGTTAAACACACCAATGCCACTGCCGGTCATGTTGTGTTTGTGAGCGTAGCAGTGTGGGCAGATGGTCAACCCCTTGTCGCGGGCCGAACCGAAATCCCAGCCTTCACCGTAGAGATAGATCGTGTTGCCGTCAACGCCGTGCCCGCTCGGGGTGAGGGCTTGCAGGGCGGCGCGCACATTGAGCATATTTTGGCGGGTATGCAGATTCATTAAGTCAAAGCGGAAGCCATCGATCTTATACGCCGTGGCGAAGCGCACGACTGTATCAATCATGAGCTTCTCCATCATTGCGTACTCAGTTGCAGTATCGGCGCAGCACGACGATTGGTAGAGGTTGCCGTTGGTGTCGTAACGGTAGTAGTAGCCGGGCACGATCCGATCCAGCACCGACTTGTCGTCTTGCCCGCTGGCTGCCGTGTGGTTGTAGACCACATCCATCACTACGCGCAACCCATTCTGGTTGAGCGCCTGCACTAACTCGCGAAATTCAAGGATGCGCGCGACGCCGTCGGGGTTGGTGCTGTACGACCCTTCTGGTACACCGTAGTGGTAAGGATCGTACCCCCAGTTGAAGCTGTCGGTTTGGCGGGCCGCAGCGACTGCCGTTTGCGGGTTGGTCGAGGCGCGGTCAGTGGCCGGATTAAACGAGATGGTCGGTTCAGTGCGATCGGCAGGGTTCTCAATCACTGAAGCAATGTCAAACGTCGGCAAGAGATGGATATGGGTCAGACCAGCTTGCCGCAGTTGTAGCAGGTGGTTCATGCCGTTCGAGAGGGTCGGGTTCGGGTGTGGACCGGCTCCGTCGTAGGTAAAGGCACGGTAGGTACCACGATCAGCCAGTGCGACGGTGCTATCATTGGCGCTGAAGTCACGGATATGCACCTCGTAGATCACGATGTCTTCAGGATTGGCGAGCGCCGGTTTGCTCAGCGTATCCCAACCCGCCGGCTTCAGATCGGCATCGTCCAGATTAACGAACTGGCTGCGCACATCACCGGCGGCAGCGCCATCTTGCGAGAGGCTAACCGAGTAGGGATCGGTGACGAGGTTGGTAACGACGGTATCCACCGCTGGTACATACACTTCAACCGCAAATAAGTAGAACTGCCGGTCCCATGAAGCATCGCCGGTGATACTCCACACCCCGCTCGCCGGATCGAGCGTCATCGGATGATCGGTGTACGCGGTTGTTGTCGAAGTGGTAAAGCGACGCAGCGCAACTGACTGAGCTGTCGGCGCCCACAGCCGCACCGTGGGCACGTTTCCGCTGTAGCTTACGCCGAGTGTCTGTGAAGTAGCGTTGGCAGCGTACAGATCATCGAGCACACTCTGTATCTGCACCCGGGTAGCATCAATGCGATTACCTCCGCTGTCATACGCTGCCACAACGAGTTGGCCGCGCAGCAAGTGGCGGGCATTAGTGGCGTTCAGGCCGGTCAGTAGCCGAGTTAAGCCAGTTGCATTCGGGTTTTTGCCGTAGCCGATCACTGTGCCGCTGGCAGTTAACGGCACGTAACATGGCGCTGTTGGGGCGGGAAAACTACAGGCAGTTGCTTCGGCAGCGGTCGTTAGGCCACCGTCAGGATCGTAGAGCAGGCGGAAGCTCGCTGCCGGGCCACCGTTCCATGCAATGGTGTACAGATCGAGCCAGAGTGCGCGCGCTTGGGCCGGGGTAATCGTGCTTGGGCTGCTGCTGACAGTGTAGTTGTAATTACTACCGCCGTTGGTGTCGAAATTGATCGTCATCAGATCGGCGTCAGCGCCGGCAATCGCGCTCACATTCCCCGAACTGAAGATGTAGTAACTTACGGTCGTGCCGGCGGTTTGGGCCGGGATTGTTGCGCTGAATGACGTACCACTGCCGGCCATCTTCACCACCGTCGACGCCGTCCAATTACCGTTGACGGCGTAGCGCAGCCAGAGTGCCTGTTCAGCGGGAGGTGCGACGTTAGTGGTGGCAGTGATTGTCACCGCTTGCCCCGCAGTGGGTGTCGTAGGACTGCGGGTGACGCCGGTGATGGTGGCGGGGGCGGCGCTCAATTGGAATACCACTCCGCGCCCGCTGCCATCCCACTTAAAGACATAGTAGCTGCCGCTAATATGGTTGAAACGCAGATTGCGCTCGCCGCCGCCACCGGTGCTCAGTCCGCTGACGATTTGACCAAAGGTGATGGTGTTGGGGGCATCTTTGCCGAACCACTGGTTGGTTTGTTTGAAAAACTTAAATTCACTGCTGGAGTCGTTCGCGTCGGTGATTGGCCCACTGACGTAGATAAAGGTTCCGCCGAGACTGGCTGACATTGGCCACGGCGTGTTTCCCCAACTGTTGAGTTCGCCGCGCACCTCCTCGCCAGCGGCGGCAACCGGTAGGGGTACTAGCAACAGGAGCAGGCTGGAAATGATCGTGAGGGCAAAGAGCAGGCGGTGATGCACGACACAACCTCGTTTCTAGCGTGACTGAGCGGAGTGGCCTCGTTGGCACGTATGAGCCGATAACCGGGATTGCGTCCTATTATACTCGTTATTGGTTGTTTGTGCAACTGTATTGTTAACAACAATGGCTTGATTAGGAGACACAGGGGCTAAGTTGTCGTGGACTATCACTCGCGGATGATGGCTAGTGCAAATGCATCATTTGCTGGCGTGCAGAGCAATAGCCGGTATAGCTTTGCACGTGGCGCACTTTTCCAGTACGCGCGCAAGCGACGAGCACCAACGTTCACACGACGTGATTGACGCTTTAGCGGGGTACACTTGAACCTACTGTGACGAGCGGCACAAAGAGACGGAACCTAGCGCGGATTGTCGTCACCACAGCTTGCGCCGATTTCGTCGGATCATTCTGCGCAGTTACTGTGATCGTGGCCGTATCGGTATGAACGCCGGTCTGATCATCGGGGATAGTCACGGCTACGTGGAAGGTAGTGCTAGCACCGGCTGCAAGCGGCCCGATGGTTGCCGGCACATTCGTTGGCCAATGGTTACCGCTGACCGTCACAGTGAAAGTGGTGGCGGTACTTCCCCTGTTAGTCACGGTCAAGGTGTAGCTCACTGCTTCACCCGGCCGGCCGCTCAGGGTCGTTGAGGCCGGCATCAACCTTGGGCCGGTGGCCGCTTCTATCTCTGCATGTACAAGGGTGATCGACCATGGCGCAAATGTGACCGTCAGGTTTCCCTCTGTGGCTTGAAGTGTGCGAGGCGGTTCGCCAAGCGTCGCCGAAGGATTCGCGACACCGTTGTAGGTGACGCTCTGCGCCGTTGGTGAGTCAGTGCGCACTTCGTAAGCACTGCCACCAACGATTGTCTCACCGTCTGCTGTAACGGTAGCGGTGATCGGTCGCGCCATTTTGTTGATAACCAGCAGTGACAGCGTGGTCGCGTTGACTCGTCCGGCGTAGACGGCTGCTTCACTAGCGGAATTGAGAGATGTGGTAACGGGCAGCATGTGCGTACCGAACCGCGCCCACAGCGGGTAGACGTAGTAGTGCGGTGCGCGGTAGAAGTTATTATCTTCGTGCAGCAGGCCGTACTCGGTGCCGTTGCTGGCTCGCCCGTTGGCTAAATCCCACTGAGTAAATATGGTATACCCGTGCTGAATTGCCTGCCCGATTGAATCGGCCAAGAACAGCGCATTGATCGCTCGTGTCATCAATTGCGCGTTGTCTTGATCTTGCATTGCAACGAGGTTGTATTCGGTGACGGCAATCGGCGCGCGTCGTCCGCTAGCCAACGCATCGAAGGCGGCGTTGATGGCTGTTCGGATGGTACGGAAATGCTCTTGCGGCTTTGCGAGGATAGCAGCGTATCCAGTCGCATTATTGGCAGGTGGGTAATCATACGGATAGGGGTGAATCGCGTAAAAATCGAGCGCGTCACCGGCGGCGGCGATGACTTTGTTGCCCCAGTTGTTGTAGTTCTGCCAACTTGGATTATGAGGATCGCCGGGGTTTTCAAACCCAACTGCACCAACCAAGATGGTCGGATCTACTGCTCGCATTGCGGCGCGAAACTCCAGATAGCCCTCACGCCGCTGTGCGCCGCTTCCTTTCCCCAGCACGTACTCTGTGCCATCGCACGTCCAGACCTCTTCCCAGCCCCAAGGCTGACACAGCCCACCGCCGGTAGTGGGTTTCCCGCCGTAGATTTCGTTGCCGAACTCCCACAGTTTGATACCAACCGGCTCTGGATAGCCGCGCGCAGCACGTAACTGCGCCCAATAACTAACTGTGCGCCAGTCGGTGCCCCGCACATCCACCCCGATGGGGCGATGATCGTTCACATCACCGTTGAAAAAGGCAACCAGCGCCGCCGCTTCCTTAGAGGTACCGTTGGGGTTGACCACCCATAACCCTTGGGTGCCGGTCGCACGCAGAAAAGCGATCACGTCGGATGGTCGCGCGGCCCAAAACCAATCAGAACAGGGAACCGCGCCGGGCTGATTCTGGCCTAGCTCACAGCTCAACCAGCCGTAGCGGTTGCTCCAACTACCGCCCGGCAAGCGCAAGAGGCGAATGCCAGCGGCGGCAGTATAGGTGCGAAAGGTTTCATTCGCGAGTTTTGTCGGATTCAACCATACAGGTAAGTTAGACCCCAAGAGGTAGGGACTAATCGGTATCGTGTTGCCGTCGGTTTGGATGCGAATGGTGGCCGAGACGCCGGGTTCTGGCGGCGGTTCTGTCCCGGCCAGCAGATGCAAATCGTCGAGGTAAAAGGTTGCTTGCCCGCTGTTTACCGCACTCTGAAAGGCGATTGAGCCTAAGAAACCACCTGCTACATTCAGATCGGCCAAGGGGATGGTCACAACCCGCCATTCACCTGCGACCGGGCCGCCGGGCAGGTAGGTGGTGAGGTCTACTTGATTGGTCGGATAGTTAGTGCCAGTGCCAACCTGCACCCGAATCTGTTGCCCGCCAGCGCTGCCGCCGTGGATAGCAAAGCGCAATGCGGTATAGCCGGCGAGGGAGATATTGCCGCCGGGTCGCACCAGCCACAGGGCGCCCCAGTTGCCGGGCTGGTAGGTCACCGCGATGGCATGGGCGCTGCCGCCGTGCGTCGGCGATGAGGTCGTGAGGTTCACCGTGGTTTGAAACGACCAATTCTGAAATGCCGGATCGAGAGTGTCACTGTAAACGACAGCGTCACCGTTCGCCAGTGACAAACCTGCCGTTGGTTGCAGGAGCACAACGAACAATGCCACGAGCAGCCCGTAGGTAACCGTAGTCCGACGGAGATGAGATACAGGTGATGTGGGCATATCGTTGTCCTCTTGTGGTCACATTGGTAAACGAACTGTTACCTTCGTGCGAAGGTGTTATTCCACCAAATCGATACTTCGTATTGTAAGGGTTCGCCGTACCAAAACCTACTGAGAGTCAGGAAGGGTGACGGAGCGTGTGCGTGATCCAGCCCAACGTAGAGGAAGTGCAATGCACCGTGTCTGATAAGTGCGGTTGGGTATAGTGTGGAAGGGTTAGGCTTCAGCGCGCTGCATCTTCCTCTTGTCAAGGTGTATCTCGTTGTCGAAGCTGAGAAGCAGCGGACAAGCTAGCCGTTCTTGAGATCAGCGAAACTTCCTTCGCAGTGCGAGCGCGGACCCGCGCAATGCCGCCCGTGCTGGCAAACCATATCGGTTGTCACCGGCTACGACTAGGCAGCAGGCGGGTAGGGTGCGTGGTGAGATAGTATGAGAGTGTTTTTCAAATATGCATTCCTTGTTCGGCTAGCCAAGTTATAAGAATTGATAGTTGTGCTTGAAAATATTCGGGGGCTAGCCAAGCTAACAACCCTACACCGACAAACGGTAGCAAAGTCGCAGGCCACCCTATGCGAGGCCGATAATGTAACAGCCGCAACCACCCCCACGTGCATAGTGGGAGAAAGGCGACGATGGTACGAAAGACCGTTGTCGATTCAGGCAACAGTCGTCCTATCGTCCACATCAGGATTACAGTTACTCCTATCCAAGTGACAATTCTTACCATCTTCGGCCAGCGCCGGTACAATTGTGACCATATCCAACATAGAAACGGCAAAAGCAATGCCAGCAGAGCCAAATCGAGGGCTGCTTGGCCGGTGAAGGTCTTCCATCCTTCGTACCATATACTTCGGGTGCGTTCAGCGATCCACCACAGGGCACCTCCCCACAATACGACTCGTGCGACGTTCCGAGAATGTGGCCAGCGTTGACGAGCCTGATGCCAAGTCCAAACGGCTAACGGTAGGACGAACACGAGTAGTGCCGGATCGAAACGAAGAGGAACATCCCCCCATATGGTTTGCCACTTATCGCCCCATAGCGAGCGGGTGCGATCCAGAATAAGCCACATAATGCTACCAGTAAGGAGCAAGTTGGGAATGACACATATCTTTGCCCAACGACGGCTGACTTGGTTCCAACCCCACAGCGTGATGGGAGTTAGGCTAATAGTCAGGATAGGGGCGACTGCAAAGGGCAGGCCGGCCATCCAGTGGTACCACGTAGCGAGCCAAGCCGGCTGGGTATGATAGGCAGTCAATCCTAGCATCCCGCCAAAGATGAGCAGATTGAAGATAGTGAAAAGCAACGGCCAGCGAACTTGTCCCTTTTGCCACAGCCATATTCCTAACGGCAAAAGCAATATGAGCCAGCCGGTGACTTGGGGTAATACTGGCACTGGTCTGACCCACGTTTCCCAGAGTGGTTGCCATTCAGTCCAAACACGCAGCAGCAGGAAGCAAGCAATGGCTCCTAACACCAACAAGTTCAGTGGTTGAAAGAAGCGTGGCCAGCGTTGGGTGCCTAGTACCCACACCCAAATTAGTGTGGGTAGAACTGCCGAAAGGAGTGGAAGGTTACCTATGAGGGGAATACCAGTGGTAAGCCGAAACCACGTGGGTTGCCATTGAGAGCTAGTTAATTGAGCAGCAATCCACAATCCACCACCAACCAGCACAGTGTTGATTGGCATAAAAATCATTGGTTGTCGAACAGTAAGCCATACCCATCCCCACAAGGCTGGTACGAACGCAACTCCGATGAGTTGTACCTTCCAATCAAAACCGGCCAGATATAGTCCATTACCTACAGCAGCCATTCCAATCAGCAGGTGGATGACTAGCATAGTGCGGGGAAACCGCTCTACGAGGAAGAGCCAGCCCTTGAGTAACCCAATCAAGATGTAAACCGCAAGTATGACTACGTGGATAGCAAGTATGGCTCCAAGGATAAGCAGAAGACCCACTGCCCCCATATCTCCGGAAAAAACTTCCCCATTACTCTTTCCATCACTCTTTCTATAATAAAAAATCTTGGGACGATACAAAATCTTATGTCCGTCTGAAAAAATTATATCACCGCGAGAGTCCCTCGCTACTTCAGGTAGAAAATCATCTTTGGGTCTATAAGTATCTTGAAGTAAGCCAAGAAGGCCTGCGAGATGGTATCTTCCATCTGGGCCTCTTTTATAGATATAGCCGTCCTCATCAACTAGGGTATCGTCGCGTCCTGACATCTTGCACTCTCCTGTGGAATGTTGCTCGATGCGGTTATACAGACAAAACCCCTCCAGATACATTCGCGACGCCCAACGGTATGTATGTTATGACATGCCTTCCCTACTTTCTCACACCCACCAAAAATCTATCTGATCCTGTTACGATCAATGTTCCCTTGACTTTGGGCCACAGCTCAGGTTGTTGGGGAATGCAGATTTCACCGGCGGTAATTTCATCGACAGTGTATTGACTATTGCAAATGTTCAATTCAATAAAATCATCATCTGCCCGAATAACGAGTTTAAGGTTCTCGCCGTTCCGTAGTTGTTAGAGTAGCCCCCCATCTTAGCCTACTTCTAAGCAATCGGATGAACCGGGTGATAACCCTTTCCACTAGTACGAACCATCGGGTTGTAATGCCCAGTCTCTTACCTTGTGACACGTCCAATGGTCGCCTACGCTCGTTGAATAGTCGTTTGCTCTTGGGGCTGGAACAGCATCAATTCCAAATGTCGGTACTAAATAAAGACTAGTTCCAGATATGATCAAAATAATACCAATAAGAGCAGATCCAAATCGGTTGAATTCATTCATTTCGATTTTAACCACTCCATCTGTTTTCTCACGAAAGTGAGGAGCAGAAATACAATACTACCAATAACAAGAATCGAAGGCAGTGGGGTATCTTTCAAGGTCTGGAGTAGCCCTACCAAATCTCCTTACTGGGTCAGTCGGTTAATGACATTCGCTCAGACGTCAAGTTATTGAACAGAAGCTTGTGCCGGACGGCTCAATACTGAGCAAGGAACCGGGCTGTATATATCTTGGTTTAAATTGTAGTATAGCCATCAAACCAATCTATGACAATATTGGTAAATGTCAACATGGCTTGCTTTTTCTCGAATTGGATCCAAGTTACTACTTTTATGAAAGACGTTCTAATTCTTCAAGCTACATTGTCATTACCACCGCAAACCGTGCATATGTACTGCTCCGATGAGATAATCTGTAGGTTTTTTACAAGTAATTGTCATAACATTTCCGATTCACTCACCTATCTGCAAGGAGAGAGGATAGTAAGACCCATTTGTAAAATACGTGGTAGCTGCTTTGATGTATATGCTTTGGTACCTCGTGCCTTTCCCTTCGCCAGAGTCGTAAGGTTGTAGTAGGATGGCGCTAATTATATACAAAGCCGGTTGGGACGCTATTCTCTGTCAGCTTCCGCCGCTTGCCTTAATGCCAAAAAGACTTCTTTTAGAGGCGGACTCACTGCACTATCTGGTTCGCTCAATACAAGACTTTGGTAGGAGTCCAAAAATTTAGCTCGTGATCTGTGGAAAAAATGTAAAAAATGACGTAGAAAGCCTATGCAATCAAGTACGGCAATCTCAGTTCCACCAGTTTCTTCATAGCATCTTGCCGCATAAGACTTGACTTCATCGCTAATATCATCGGTGGTGATAAAGATATAGTTATGTATCCTATTAGTAGTCGAAGCAATCTTTTCAAGCGCACGGTTAATATCATTAACAGTCACTTGTTTCAATTTCATCTCATACACCGTTACTACGTGGTCATCATTCTTGAGACATACTTCCACATCTCCTAGGGAACCCGTTTGTTCATCAGCGGCGTTATGACTATGTAATGGCAATATGCGCTCACCAAGTTTTTCTTCCACAGAATAATAAGCTGCAGCCACAATCAAAACGGGCAATCTGCTAGAGTTTTTACACTGGAGGTGTTGTTTAATCAAATTGATAATCTCTTCAGATGATAGGGGTAACGTATTTTCAGATGAAAATCCAGCAAGTAAGGTATTGATTCTTGTCTGCTTCTCTTCTCGCATAAGCAGTAGTATACGCACTAATTCAGTTAATAAATCTTCTGCTGTTACTTTCTTTTGATAAACGTCATCAAGTAATTGTAGAGTCGCTTTGTACACTTGCCGAGGTCTTCCTACCAAATCTAAATCTGTCGTAAGAGGTCTGTCTAAATTGCGAAATGCAGGGGTAAGAAAAGCGGTTGTTGAGTTTAATGGCAAATGATTTTTATTAACTGAGTAATGTACTTTTCATCATAAGAGCGACCAGAGAAAGCATCAGAGTCGCGGATTTCAGTATATGGCTTCCGAGGATCAACCTCTGGTCGATCTATTTTAGCTAATAGGCAAGCCATGAGGAGTCTCGCACATGCCCGATTGCTAATCTGGCGGCATACATACTCAACCCGTGAGCGAATATCATCGTCTGAAAGAACTGGCGTGGTTATATCTGCCGAAGCACGTCTCAGGATTTTTGAAAGAATCTCGTCAGGTCTGCTCATTGCTCTATCCTAAAATAGCGTTTTGGAGTTGACTGTTTTGGGGTCGTAATTTGTCCACAGAATCTCTGTTCGCTCGTCTTTGGTTGAGTGTATTGTTTTAGTTGGAGCGATGTTCTTGTACCACTTTGGAGAAGGATATAGCTCGTTCATTAAGTCACAATCATAACCTGAAATAGCCACAAGACCTTGAACCGAATCTAATACTGATGCTAGCTCACAGTGTTCTTCATCACTCATTTCGTAGGCATAAGCATTATTGTCACCCCGTGTGTCATGAATATATGGAGGATCACAATAAAAAAGTGTGCTTGGTGAATCATACAAACGTATGACATCGATAGCAGGCCTGTTTTCAATTTGCACACGCAATAAGCGCAGCGCTATATCTGGTAGGTCTTCAACGGCACCGAGCCAACGAGATACAGCGCCTGCCATCCCTGCTCGGCTGGTGTTTTTACAATTGGCCCATCGTCCTAGCGTTGCAGATTGAGCCAAACCTGTTCGAACTTGACGGGCACGAACATAAAATCTTCTTGCACGTTCAATCGGGTCTAATGATGGGTCTATCTTACAAGCTATTGCAAATTCTTCCCGCGAAAAAGGCGTGAGTCCAATTGCCCTTATCAAACGTTCTGGCTCATCTCTCAAGACTCGGAAGAAGTTTGCAACTTCACCGTCAATGTCATTGTATGTTTCTATAGGTGAGGGATCGCGATTCAACAAAACAGCAGCCGAACCACTAAATGGCTCGCAATAATGATGGCAGGCAGGGAGAAGGGGAAGGAGCCAATCAAGGTGTGAAAATTTTCCGCCATACCACCCAAATGCTATAATTCGCGTTTTGCTTGGCTTGATGACTGGTGAGATTGTGCTGTTTCTTCTCATGGACTTATTACTGCCTCTAGATGAGATTGCTCCTGCTGCTATTATAGAGCTGATAGTACACCGTTGCAAACCAATCTCTTGAAAAGTGAGGCAGACCACATGCTTCACCTAGATTTAGCTGCAAACTATCTCAAGCCGATTCTAGTCGGCTGTTGTTGCTGGATAATCCACCCAAGACCGCAAACAACATACGACTGTTTGACTAGGACGCCATTCAGCAGTACGCTCATCGCATCGAGGAAAGCTATCGCTTCTCCTGCCACCCATAAGAGCGCACATCGTCTCTCTCTGCTTGTGCCACGTTCCACGCTGACGAGCTAGTGGCACCGGCCGCAATCATCCATCCACCGACTAGCCATATTGCCGTGAATGAGACCAACTGATAGGCGACTACGCCATCCGGGCGCCGAGCCGACCGTTGGTTAGTATGATGCCAATAACCGAGTCGTCGCCGGGGCTGTACCGTCACCTCACATATATCACAAGCGTCCTACGGTTCAAGCATCTGAATCTGCTCCGGTGCAGTGACGAA
>NZ_CALFBQ010000010.1 GCF_937951745.1 uncultured Chloroflexus sp. | reverse complement strand
CCTCCCTTGACACCACCACGCCACCGGTCTATACTCTCAGCGTTATGCGCAATACGCTGATCCGCTTGCTATCGCTCGCCTTCCTCAATGCGCTGCTAATCGCCACGCTTGGCGTTGCGGTCTGGCTCGACAACGCCGCTTTCCGTGGCATAGCCGAGCGCTCGCCGATTAATCAGCCCTTCCCTTACAGTGATGGTCCGGCGCTTGGCGTCAATGTGTTCAATCTCCATCTCGAGCCTGACCCAGACGCGGTTGACCGTACCTTCGCGCTTGCCCGCGATCTCGGCGCGCGTTACGCTCGCATGCAAGTGCCATGGGATGACATCGAGATCCACGGCCGGGGTGATTTTCGCGACCGGCGAAATGTCGCAACGATTGGCGAGATTTCGAGTTGGGCAAAATATGACCGCATCGTCGCTGCGGCAGTAGCGCATGGAATTGAATTGATTATGCGGGTTGACCGACCACCGCTGTGGGCGTGCGAACGTGGCTGTACGACACCGGAATTTCAGGCCGGCTTGGCGATTGATGGCAATTCGATGGCGCCGCCCGATGATTTGGCCGATTATGGCCGTTTTCTCGCCGTATTAGCTGAACGCTATCGCGGTCAGGTGCGCTTTTTCCAGATTTGGAACGAACCGAACCTAAAGAATGAATGGGGATGGCAAGACCCGAAGCCGGCCGATTTTCTCGCCTTGCTGCGCGTGGGCTATGAAGCGGTGAAGCGGGCTAATCCCGATGCGGTGGTGCTCTTCCCCGGCTTGGCGCCGACCGATGGTCTTGATCCGCGTGCGCCGATGACCGAGCTGGAGTTTCTCGATGCGATGTACTCCCTCGGCGGTGCTGCCTATTTCGATATTATGTCGGCCCAGAACTACGGCCTCGGCCAGCCGCCCACCGAGCATCGCTACGTCTTTTTGCGCGGGCGCGATAATTGGCGTTGGGATCGGCCAATCGATACTCGCAACGATGTGAGTCGGGTGGTGCTGCTGCGCGAGGTGATGGAGCGCCACGGCGATCTGGCGACGCCGGTCTGGGTGACTGAGTTTGGCTACAATGCTGCACCGGATACCATCCCGCCTGAACGCCGATTCGTTTGGGGGCCGCCAGTCGATGAAGTGACCAAGGGGACGTATTTGGCAGCGCAGATCGAGCGCGCCCGCCACGAGTGGCCATGGATGGGCGTGATGAATGTGTGGATGCTGCGCTACGGTGGCTATGCCGAGCCACATCCTGATGATCCCACCCCGTACTTTGCGCTGGTCGGTCGCGATTGGCAGCCGTTGCCTTCGTATGACATTCTACGCGATTATGTCACATCTCCGCCAATTGCCCACGTCGGCGTGCATCGCTGGGATCACCCTGCCGTAATGAGCACGGCCGATGGTTGGCAAGTGCGGTTTGCCGGTACCGAGATCGTGTTGCGCGGCGGCACACCGGCGACTGCGTTGCTCGATGGCGCACCTGTGACGCTGAACGACAACGCGCTGCGCGGTCTGCCTGATGCCGTGCATACCCTCGACCTACACGGCGGTGTGCCACCATCTGAATTTGTGGTGGCGCGTCGTTTGCCATGGCGGACGCTCGGTGATTATGGGCCATTAGCGCTTGTGATTTTACTAGCAGCAGTCGGCGCCTTGACGATGCGTACCGCGCTGTCGTTGCTCGATTATCTGCTGCAACGTTGGTACCAATGGGATGCTCGTTCTCGCGAGTGGGTCATCTTCACTCTCCAAGGCATCACACTTGCTATCGCCTATCGCGCCTCGGCCCAACTGCCGCTGACACTGTTCGGGCTGTTGCCCTTTATCGGCCTTGCCATCGCCCGGCCTGATCTCGCTGTCCGTTTGGTTGCGATTACTGTGCCGCTCTATTTTTTACCCAAAGGCTTGTTCGATGCTCGCTTCGGCATTCGCGAGAGCGGCATTTACCTACCATTGCACGAGGTAGTGTTGCTGATTGCCGCCTGTGCAACTCTGATCCGTGACTGGCGATGGCTACCGCAATCGTTGCGCTTGCACGCCTCGACAGTGATCGCCCTCGCCCCCCCTGCATTGGTTTTGCTTGGCGGCATCTGGGGCGTATTGATCGCCGAAGCGCGTGGCCCGGCCTTGCGTGAGCTACGCTGGATGATCGTCGAGCCGCTGCTGTTCGCTGCTCTCCTGTGGTGGCACGAGCGGCAAGGTCGCCCCACGCTGATGCCAACGCTGATCGGTTGGTTGGTTGCTGGCGCTGTCTCGGCCATCGTGGCGTTAGCTCAAGCTGGCGGCTTCAACCTCGTGCCGCTGTTTGGCGTTAAGAGCGGGCATGGTGAAGATTTAGTCGTAACGGAAGGCGTCGTGCGAGTAACCGGCGTCTACGGCCATCCTAACAATCTAGGGCTAGCGATGGGGCGGGTCTGGCCGTTGGCAGCAGCGCTGGCTTGGGCCGCGTGGCAAGCACAACGCCGTAGCATCGCTCTTGCGTTTGCGGTGTGTGCAGGGTTGGCATTAGCAGCCTTAGGAGTCTCATTTTCGCGCGGAGCATACCTCGGCGCGCTAGCCGCCGCTGGCGTTTTGCTCTTCTTCACCGTCACTCCCCGCTATCGCCGACTACTACTCATCGGTGGCGGCGTGGCTGTGACGTTGATCGCCATCGCAATCACTGTGCTCGGCATCGAGCGGCTGAGCTTACTCACCGGGAGCAGTGCCATCAGAGTAGCGACGTGGCGCGCAGCGCTAGCGATGCTCGTCGATCACCCGCTCGGTATCGGCCTCGATCAGTTTCTGATTGTCTATCAGCGGTATATCGATCCGGCACTCCGCGACACCAATGAAATCTACACGGCCCATCCCCACAACGTGATCCTCGATCTGTGGCTACGCGGCGGGCCATTGTTGCTGCTCGGCTTGGGCTGGGTAACATGGCGCATCGTGCGCACGCCATCGGCGCAACCAACGTCTGCCGTGGCGATCGGCGCTGCTGCTACGATAGCCGGTGCGCTGATACATGGATTGGTCGACGCCTTCTACTTTTGGCCCGACATAGCCATCGCATTCTGGTTGTTGGCAGCATGTGCCGGCTACCGCCTGCCCAATGGCCAGCCCCAATAGTTGCTCGCCGCCTATTGGTAAAGCCACAGCGGGGATCATCTGGGCATTCGTTTCTTGGATGAGCGTCACTGCGGAACAGAGCATAAAGCCATATCCACGGATACTACAAATAATCCTCGGTAAGTCTAGTTCTCGTTCAATCTTCTGGCGTAGCCGGTGAATCCGCATTTTGAGTAATTCACGCGCCTCTGCCTGAGAGAAATCTTGTTCGTAGAGCGCGCCTGCTAACTCTTTGAATGAAGCCATCTGTTGCGGCGATTGAATAAGATGCTGCAATAACTTCATTTCACCTACACTCAATTTGATCAACCGTCCTTCGATAATGACTTGACGGTGATTTGTATCAACCAGTATTGATGGTGAAACCGGTGATACAAGCGTTGTTGGCTTCCGTATGCGCCGGCGGTTGATTACGAATGGCACTCGTCGATAACGCCTCCTCGCCTGATGAAGCGCATGCTGGACGCTTAATAATGCCCGTAACCGCGTGTTATTTTCAGCAGCGCCCGAATGAACAGTTAAAACATTAAAATTTGCACCGTATAAAACCACTAAAGAGTTTACATTCTGCATCAAAATATCAACCACTGTACCAGTATTGAACAAGAATAAAAAGTCAAAGCTTAATATCAACACATCAAAGACCGCCTGTTCGCGACAGTTATAGGCGGCGCTCATATCACCGACAGCGATAACTGCCCAATGATAGGCATTCAATGCTCTCATCAACACACTACGACGATATGGATTACCTTCTACAAGTAAAGCAATACCGGCTACCATGACTAAAACCTTCGCAATGAATCAAGAAAATGTACGGCGAGTATAGAAGGCTGCAATTCGGCTTTGCAACTGCCAGCACTTCCTAGACGCCATTAGTACTGTTTACCTACTCGTTTATAGATTATCAGATAGTGTTTATATTACCATATACCTACTATCAATTTTAGTTAACAATTATTCTTTCAAAGACTCCACAATTCATCGGCTACGGTGGCAGTGGTATAATGCAGCTATGGCAAAAACACGCACTCTTTTCGTCTGCCAACAATGTGGCGCCCAACAGAGCCGCTGGATGGGGAAATGTCCTGAGTGTGGTGCATGGGATAGTTTAGTCGAGCAACTCATTGCTCCTGCCCGCACCTCCAGCGCCAGCCGGCCTGCCGCGCTCAGCCCAAACCAGCCAGTCCGCTTGCGCGATGTGCCGCTGGCCGATTTCCAGCGGCTGCCGGTCTATGCCGAGGAATTTTCCCGCGTGCTTGGCGGCGGCCTCGTCCCCGGTTCCGTGGTACTGATCGGCGGCGATCCCGGCGTCGGCAAATCAACGTTGCTCGGCCAAGTGGCAGCTCATTTTGCCGCTAGCGTTGGCCCAGCCCTCTACGTCAGCGCCGAAGAGTCGGCCCAACAGATCCGTTTGCGCGCCGAACGGCTTGGCCTCACCGCTGATGATCTGTTTGTGCTCGCTGAAACATCGCTTGACCTGATTATCGAGCACATTCGCCACCTGCACCCGCGTTTGGTCATCGTCGATTCGATCCAGACGGTCTATCTGCCCGAATTAACCAGCGCCGCCGGCAGCGTCTCTCAAGTGCGCGAGGGTGCGCTCCGGCTAATGCAATTGGCCAAAGAAACGGCTATCCCGATCGTGCTGGTCGGTCACGTCACCAAAGAAGGCGCTATCGCTGGCCCCCGTGTGCTCGAACATATTGTCGATGTGGTGCTTTACCTCGAGGGTGACCGCTTTCACCAGTTTCGCCTGCTGCGCGGGGTGAAAAACCGCTTCGGCAGCACTAACGAAGTCGGCGTGTTTGAAATGGCTGGCGACGGGTTGCGTGAAGTGCGGAATCCGTCACAGGTCTTCCTTGCCGAACGCAACACCCACAGCCCCGGTTCGACCGTCGCCGTGACTCTCGAAGGCACCCGCCCACTGCTGGTTGAAGTGCAGGCCCTCACTTCGCATACCGGTAACGCCCAACCGCGCCGCACCACCAACGGGTTTGACCTCAACCGGTTGTTGATGCTGACCGCGGTGCTGTCGAAACGGGTTGGATTGCCCCTGTTTAATCAAGACTTGTACGTTAATATCGTAGGCGGGTTGCGCATCGGCGAGCCGGCCGTTGATCTGGCCGTCGCACTAGCTATTGCTTCATCCTACCGCAATCAGCGCATCGCGCCTGATGTGGTCTGCCTCGGCGAAATTGGCCTGTCGGGCGAATTGCGCAGCGTAAGCCAGCTCGACCGGCGCTTGAGCGAAGCGGCAAAGTTGGGATTTCGCCAAGCGGTGATCCCGGCCCATACGACCCCCGAAACGCCACCCAACTTGACCGTTACGCCGGTGCGTTCGCTGGCGGAAGCAGTTGAACTCCTCACCCGCAATGTGCGATCATCACCGTCTGACATCGAATAAGGGTGAGACATGAGACTAGGTCTCGATTTTATCGTGCGCCTCATCGGCTTTGGCTGGATGGCTTATCTCGGCTTATGGCTAGGTCGTTCCCTATCAGGGCCAAATCCGACGCCTGATCAAGTCCTTGCCACAGCGTTACTCATGCTCGCTGGCGGCGGCCTCGGTCTCATCCTTGCACCACGCTTGATTGTCGATCCGTTACACTCGCTCTTTCGGCAGGCACGGATCATCCCGCTCAGCGATGTGATGTTAGCGGCAATTGGGATCCTCATCGGTCTCGTTGCCGGCGTGCTGCTCACGGTGCCGCTAGCGATGCTGCCGGCGCCCTACGGCAATCTGCTCCCAATTATTGCGACGGCTATTTTGGTCTACTTTAGCGCATCGATCTTGTATCTGCGTAAACGCGATCTGATCGAATTGATTAACCTGTGGCGCCAACAACGCGCGCAACTTGCACAACCTTCTCCGCCAACCGGCGAGTCATCCCCCGCGCCTGCAAGCGGTCGCCGCTATTTGATCGATACGAGCGCCATTATCGATGGCCGGATCGCGGCTGTTGTCCGCACCGGTTTTATGGAAGGAACACTGCTTATCCCTTCCTTTGTGCTGGCTGAATTGCAAATGCTGGCCGATTCAAACGATGATTTGCGCCGCCAAAAGGGCCGGCGCGGCCTCGAACTACTCAATCAGATGCAACAGTCGTCACCGTTACCGATCGAGATTCTCAATCACGATCTACCGGATGTGTTGCGGGTTGATGATAAACTGATCGAACTAGCTCGCCAGCATCATTGCCCGATCATTACCAATGATTACAATCTCAATCGGGTCGCTGGGTTACAGGGCATTACCGTGCTCAGCATCAATCAGCTCAGCGATGCCCTGCGCCCGCCGGTGATGCAGGATCAGCGGTTGAACATTTTGATCCGCAACGAAGGGAATACCCGCCAACAAGGCGTGGGGTATCTCGATGACGGCACGCCAGTGATCGTCGAGAACGCCCGCCATCTCATCGGGCAAACCATTGAAGTAGTCGTGACTCGCATTCACCAGACCCAAACCGGTCGCTTGATCTTTGCCATTCCAGTCGAGGAGGCGTAATGCGAGCAGTGATTCAGCGTGTCAGCGAAGCGTCCGTCACCGTCAACGGGTCGGTCGTTGGCGCCATTGGCCACGGCTTGTTGATTTTGCTTGGTGTTACCCAAACCGACACTCTTGCCGATGTTGATCTGCTGGCCGAGAAGATCGCCCACCTCCGCATTTTCGGCGACCACGAAGGCAAATTCAACCTCTCATTGATCGACGTTGGCGGCGCTGCGTTGGTGGTCTCGCAATTTACGCTCTATGCTGACACCCGCAAAGGCCGCCGCCCTAGCTTTACTGCCGCCGCGCGCCCTGAGATCGCCAAGCCGCTAGTTGACGCCTTCGCCGATGCGCTCCGTGCCCGTGCCATCCCCGTCGCCACCGGCGTCTTTGGCGCAATGATGCATGTGGCGCTGATTAATGATGGCCCGGTGACAATCGTAATTGATAGCGCTGAATTGCGCTTGCCGCGCCGTTCAAACTAGCCGAACGGTCGCACTTCGCTAATCCCCTTCAGGTATAATACAAGGTATGGAAGCGACTATTGTACGCATTCAGCGTGAAGCCGATATTTATGTCGCTCTTAGCACCGGTCGCCGGTTGGCCGGTGAATTGCAGTTTGCTGAAACGGATCGCACGCGCATTGAGATCTGTATCCTTGAATTGGGCCATAATCTGATCCGGCATGCGGGTGGTGGCGAGATCGAAATTAGCCCCGTTCATCATCCAGAGGGCATGGCTGGTTTGGCTATTGAAGCCCGCGATTGTGGCCCCGGCATTCCTGATGTCGAATTAGCTCTGCGCGATGGGTACAGCACAACTCATTCGCTTGGCGCCGGTTTACCCGGTGTGCGCCGGCTGATGGATGAGTTCCATATTCATTCCATCCCCGGCGTGGGAACGACGGTGCGCGCCGTGAAGTGGCGTACTATCCGCAGATAACGAGGCAGTATGAAGCTTGTGTGGGGAGCGGCGCTACGGCCCAAGTTTGGCCAGAGTGTCAGTGGTGATGCCTACCTAGCATTGCCATACGATGATGATCATTTGTTGGCCGCGGTGATTGATGGTCTCGGCGGTGGTGATGCCGCAGCCGAAGCCGCCCGCCGTGCGGTTGCCATCCTCGAAAGCGATCCGGCTGCCGATCTGACAGACTTGATGCGCCGCGCCGACCGCGCGCTCGTCGGCAGCCGCGGCGCAGTGATGGCCTTGCTTCGCCTTGATGCCCGGGCACGCACTGCTGAGTTCGTCGGCGTTGGCAATATCGGCGCGCAAGTGTATAGCGATCTGCTCATCAAACCGATCTCGAAAAATGGCATCGTCGGGTATCGGTTACCGCAACTCTTGCGCCTTGCCTATACCTACAATTCTGGCGATACCTTCGTTTTATACAGTGACGGTATTTCGAGCCGGTTCACGACTGAACCGCCGCCCGATCTGCGCCGTTCGCCCCAGCAGATTGCTGATGAGATTTTAGCTCGCTTCGGCAAAGATAACGATGACGCGACGGTCGTAGTCGTGCGTAGTGAATAAAGAAAGCCGCCGATCGCCTGTATGAAGCCTGTGTTGAGCCATTGGCTGCAAACCCAGCAGGCCACCCTGCTGCAACAGTGGAATGATTTGCGCGACACAACCACGGGATCGGTGGCGACCCAAGCTCAGCTCGATCTGCAACGCTTCGCGCTCGCACTAGCTGCTGCGGCTAACGGTGACGATCAACCGCTACGTGAGCTGTTAAGCGAATTGGCCACTGCTGAATCCGGCGCCGATCTGCCCGCACTGGTGCGCAATATCAATCAGATGCATCGCGCAACCCGCGCTGCTTTGCTCCACGATACACCTGATGTCGCCCTGATCGATACGTTGGCTGAATTGTTCGATCAGGTTATTGCGACGTTAGTTGATATTTGGGCCGAACACACCAACCAGTTGATCCACGAGCGCGAATTTATTGCTGCTAGTCTTGATGCCGCCTCGGCGGCAGCCGATCAACGCGCGCTGCAACTGAAGGCGCTCAATGATATTTCGCAACGCCTTTCAGCAACCCTCGACCGCAATGAGCTGCTGGAAATTGTGATTGATAGTTTGCATCGCCTTACCGACACCCACCACGTTGCGGTCTGGTTGACAGATTCCAACCACCAGCTTCGCGTCACCGCTAGCCGGGGCAGTGTCGACGGCCCATCGTCCGGTTATCGCTTGCCGCCTACGAACCCTGTTATTCAGACGGCATTTACCTGCGCTGGCGGCACCTTTTGGCCGGTAGCTCCGGTTGATCCCGACCACGACTGGCTGATTGCCGGGTGCAGCGTGATGATCATCCCTATGATCGGCGGTGAACGTCTGATTGGCGCCGTGACGCTGCAAGAGCGCAATAATCCGCTCGATCTTCGCTTTATGCAAGATCTAGCCCAGAGCATCGTCAGCCAAGCGACGATTGCTTTGCAAAATGCAGACCTGTATCATACGATTCGTTCCCTTAACGCAGAACTCGAACAACGGGTGATTGAACGCACCCGCGAGTTGGAAGAAGAGAAAGATCGGCTCGCCACCCTGCATGCCATCGCCTCACAGGTCAATCAGACGCTTGATCTCGATCAGATTCTTAACAACTCGCTTGAGATGCTGGCGCGGATTATTCAAGCTGAGCATGCCTCAATCTTGCTCGCCGAGGAAGATAACCCTAGTCTCCTCGTGACCCGAGCGATTTTAGGCAAGAAGGTCACGCCTGAAAATATGATCCGCTTTGCAATTGGCCAAGGCATCGCCGGTTGGGCGGCCCAGCACGGCCAAACCGTGTTGGTCAATGATGTTGCGCAAGATGAGCGTTGGGTGTCGATCCCCGACAGCACCCGCAAGCGCGAAGGTTCGATGATCTCGGTGCCGCTCTTTGTGCAAGGCGAGGTGATCGGGGTCATGACCCTTTCGCATTCGCGCACCCATTTCTTCCACGAAGGCCATGTCCGCCTGCTCAATGCCTGTGCCGGTGCAATCGCGATTGGCATCAATAATGCGAATCTGTTCCGCATGATTAGCGCTGAAGCCGAACGGCGCTACGAATTGCTCGATCGCCAACAGAAAGAGACGAGCCAAATTGCTGCCATTTTGCAAAGTCTGCTTGACGGTGTGATCGTTTGCGATCTCTACGGTAGTGTGTTGAGCGTCAATCAGGCCGCAAGCCGCATTTTGCACCGCCCTGCCGAAGAACTCGTACTCTGGAATCTCCACGATATCATTCAGCGGCATCTGAGCAACCATGCTGCCGAATTGCCGCTCGATGATCTACTCCGCCGTCCGCTTAGCGTTACCGGTGAAGCACGTACATTTTCGACCACAGCCGTGATCAGTGGTCGCACGATCAATGTTTCTCTTAGCCCTGTGCTTAAAGAAGATGTCAACGAAGACGACGGTGAATTGCTCGGTGCCTTGTTGGTGTTGCGCGATATTACCCGCGAAGTGGAAGCCGATCGCATGAAGAATGAGTTTATCGGCACCATGTCGCATGAGTTGCGTACCCCGATGACTGCGATCAAGGGTTTTACCCAATTGCTGGCGATGGGGGGGTTGGGGCAATTGAACGATACCCAGCGTGAGTTCGTCAATACCATCTACAGCAATACTGAGCGCATGATTAATCTCATTAACGATGTGCTCGAAATTACCAAGATCGAGTCAGGCAGCATTGATCTCGAATGGCGCTCGCTCCATCTCGCCGAGGCCCTCAGCGGCGTGATCGCCGAACTGCAACCACAAATCGCTCAACGCCGGCATCAATTGACGATCTCGATCCCGCCCGGCCTGCCGTTGATCCGGGCTGATGCGATGCGCTTGCACCAGATCCTCTATCACGTGCTGCTCAACGCGATTAAGTATACTCCGCCCGGCGGCAAAATTACGATTGCCGCTCGCGAGACCCTCAATGTCGATCTGCCCGAACCGGTGCGCAGCACGTTGAGCGATAGTCGCCGCTATCTGCTGCTCAGCATAAGCGATACCGGCGTTGGTATTCGGCCCGAAGATTTGCCCCGCATCTTCGACCGCTTCTTCCGCACCGATAATCCGCTCAAGGTTGAAGCGGGCGGCACCGGCCTCGGTTTGTCGATCGTGAAGCCGCTGGTCGAATTGCTCGGCGGGCGAATCTGGGTTGATAGCATCGTCGGCGAAGGCAGTACCTTCTCCATCGCCCTGCCAGTTGCGACCGAACGCGGATAACCTTTAGCATAACATACGGGTAAACCGCCTCACGACGCTAAGTACTCCCGTGCAATCATTCCCGCGACTGATGATTCGCTAGGATAGTATGTTATAATGCGCACTCATAATATCGGCATTACCGACCATGGAGGAAGCGCGCATGACGCCTCTGATCGGAATCTCCTGCGGCACCTTCCGCGACCGCGATTGGTGTCCGCCTTCATATGGCCATCGCCAAACTTATGTTGACGCTGTGCTGCGGGCCGGCGGCGCGCCGCTGCTGATCCCGCCCCTGCTCGACGCTCCTGCGCTGCGCGCGATTTACGACCAGCTCGACGGCTTAGTGCTCGCCGGCGGCGGCGATATTTCACCCAGCCACTACGGCGATCAACCCCACGAGCGCCTTGGCATGATTGACCCGCCGCGCGATATGGCCGAATTGCGCCTTGCCCGCTGGGCTGCCGCCGACGGCAAACCGCTGCTCGGCATTTGCCGCGGCGTGCAGATGATTAATGTCGCTCTCGGCGGCTCGCTTTACCAAGATATTCCCTCTCAGCTTGGCTCGCCGATCGATCATAACGCTTCTTATGCTCGCGAAGATTGGACGTTCCTTGCCCATCCGATCACCATCGCGCCCGACTCGCGCTTGGCCCGCTCCCTTGGCACGACTGACCTCATGATCAATTCGTTGCATCACCAAGCGGTACGCCGCGTGGCTCCCGGCTTGCGCGCCGTGGCATGGGCGCCCGATGGCGTGATCGAAGCGCTCGAAAGCGAGGATCACACCTTTATTGTGGGCGTCCAATGCCATCCTGAAGCGTTGCAGGAGGTAGCCGATCCTCGTTGGCAAGGTCTTTTTGCCGCGTTTATCCAGAGTTGCCGCGACACACGCCGCCAGAGCCGTGCCGCTTAGCCTACCGTAATATTGAACCTACTATGACTGATCACGCTCGTCCCCTAATCGGTATCACGGTTATGCACAGCGGCGCCAGCGCCGATGGCCGCAAATTGCAAGCAGTGCGGCCTACCTACCTGCGCGCCATCGAAGCTGCCGGCGGTATCCCGCTGATCATCTCCTTGACCGATGATCTCAGCGCCGTGCGCGTGCTGTATGACCTGTGCGCCGGTATCCTCTTGCCCGGTGGTGGTGATGTCGATCCAGCCTATTACGGCGAAGTGCCGCATCCACAGCTCGGACCGGTCGATCCGCAACGCGATGCAGTTGAGATAGCATTAGCACGCTGGGCTGCCGCTGATGGCAAACCGCTGCTCGGTATTTGTCGCGGGTTGCAGGTGATAAACGTCGCCCTTGGCGGGTCGCTCTATCAGGATATTCCTGCCCAATTCGAGACGACTATTGACCATCGCGCCAATACCCGCACCCGCGCTTGGACGGACCTGACCCATCCGCTGACAATCACCACCAGTTCAAGGTTAGCGACGGTCTTATCGGTTGAACAGATCGGGTGCAACACGATGCACCATCAGGCGATTAAAACGCTCGCCCCCGGCCTGCGCCCAGTAGCTTACGCCCCCGATGGTATTATCGAGGCGGTTGAGACAACCGGCGATCACTACCTGTTGGCCGTGCAATGCCACCCCGAACATCTCTGGGATAGTAGCGAACCGCGCTGGCAGGCGCTGTTCGCCGATTTTATTGCCGCGTGCCGGCTATAGCAGGAGCAGAGCGGCGCTCTGCCTGTCGCTCCTCTCTCTACAGAGCGGACAGAGCGGCGCTCTGCGCCTGCCATGCGATTCCTGTACCAACTGTTTGCGGTGACATTGTTCGCTATTACACAGATAACCCAACCTTGTTATGATTGGCATTTTCGATTCCGGATTGGGCGGTCTGACAGTCACGCGCGCCATCCGTGACCGTATGCCCCACGCTGATCTGGTCTACCTTGCTGATAGCGCCTATTGCCCTTACGGCCCGCGACCGGTTGACGAGATCCGCGCGCGCGCATTGGCCTGCGGGCGTTGGCTGGTTGATCAAGGCGTGCGCATCGTCGTGGTCGCGTGCAACACCGCGACGGCTGCCGCGATTGAATTGCTGCGCCATGAATTGCCGGTACCAGTCGTGGGCATGGAACCGGGGGTGAAGCCGGCGGTAGCAGCTACTCGCCGCGGTAAAGTGGCAGTGATGGCGACCAGCGGTACACTCGCGAGCGATCGCTTCCGCGCACTCGTTACTGCCTACGCCGCTGATGTTGAAGTTTATGCGTTAGCTTGCCCCGATTTAGTCGAGCAAGTGGAAGCCGGCGCCACCAGTGATGAGCAAACCCGTACACTTATTGCCGGCCATCTCGCCGCCGTACCCGATGCCGATGTGATTGTGCTTGGATGTACCCATTTTCCGCCCCTCACCCCGCTCATCAGCGCCTGCGCCGGGCCAGAAGTGACAATTATCGATACCGGGCCGGCGGTTGCGGCCCAAACTGCGCGCATCGCCGAACGAATCGGGTTGCCGAAGGGGAGTGGTATGCTCCGCTGCTATACCACTGGCGAGCCGCAAGCCGTTGCGCCCGCCTTTGCCAATATATGGGGAGAGGTCTTGCCGTTGATTGGGATTGATCTCCCTTCGTAAGGGCAACCCCAACGTCGCCCTTACCTTACCCCGTCGCATCCTGCACCGGTTCAGCCGGTGCCGGTTCAGCCGGTGCCGGTTCAGCCGGCGGCGTGGGCGTTGGCAGCGGCTTGCCATCGGGACCGAGGTCAGCCGGATTATACTCAAAGATATCAGGCCATGGCTTGAAGCGCGTGACAAACTCGCGCCGTTCGATCTCTTTTCCATCAGGGCCTAGCACAATCCGGGTAAAGAGAATATCCATCCCGCCACGAGCCTTATCGCTCTGGCGCGGCTGGCCGACGGGCCGATCAGGCACTGCCACATAGACCGGCTCGGTCGGGGCTGGCGTGCGGTTGGTGATCACTGGCCCTTCCAACAACACCTTCCGGCCGGTATCGGGGCCGTAAAGCCGGACTTCAGCCAAATTACGCTGGGTATCCACCAACGTCTGCATCAAAATCCAGCCACCGGTATCGTTGAGGAATTTCAAATCAGGACCGCCGGTAAAGATCGTTGCATCCATCCCCGGCCCGTCGCCATAAGGACCAAAGCCGTAACGATCGTACCAGTTAATGTAAAACGAATGCCCCCAGCGTTCGGTGATCGGCAAGCCAGCCCAGAACGCAGCACGGAAAACCGTTGTGCTATCTTGACAAATACCGCCGCCCCACTCCAACTGGGTGCGATTCTGAATGATCGCGTATCCCTCAACGAAGCCGTTTGAGCCATCAATCCGGCCAATGGTCTGATTGAAGGAAAACTCTTCGCCGGGCGCGATAAGCACACCGTGCAGCAAGCGCATGCCAGCTTGAATATTAGTCACACGGTATGGCGCCGAGCCGGTAAAGTCGCTCCGCCCAACCCCGATTAGGGTCGTAATGCCCAATTGGTCGAGGTTCGCTGCACTGATCGGCGGCGGAATCTCGCGGAAGCTGACTGCTATAGTCCGCTGGTCAGCCGGTTTGGTCAAGGCTGCCAACACCTCAGCAAGCGCCTGCGCTTCATCAATCCGTCGCCCCGGTTTGCCCTCTTGGAAAATTTCCAGTCGGCCATCATTCCAATTCAAGCGCGGATAGGTGCCTTTCACCTCGGTTGAGTCACCGAGCGCGATCAATTTGTCCATGACCATCTCGCGATCGATGCTCACCACCAACCGGTCACCAGCCGGATCGGCCACTCGCTCGACCCGGATCATGCGGGCCAATTCATCAAGCGACCACACAAATGACCGGTTATCAACCAGTAGGGTAATCGGCCCGGCCAGCATTGCTGCGATTTGATCTTGGGCCACAAACGCCGCATCATCGCGTAGCGCCGGTTCGAGCGCGCGCGTGCGCAAGGCTACCGTATCCGGGTTTAAATCTTGAATCGCGGCCAGAATCTCGTGGAGCGTTTCAATCACCAACACTTGGCGGCCAACCGCGCTTGGTTCAACCTGCACCGTGGTGCCATTCAGCACTAGCCGAGCGTCAACCGCTGGCCGCTCGACTTCGGCCACCCGCGCCAGCAAGTAACGCTGCATGGCCTCTTGATCAATCGAAAGCCTGAGCGGCAACTCAACCCCATACTGCCAAACGGCCCCGATCTGTTGCAAATTGGTAAAGAGATCATTGCCCCGGCCAACAGTCAACGCGGCATCCAGCGCTTCGTCAATCTCGAGCGTCACCCCCAACTCAGCAAGGGTCGGCGTCCACGAACGACCACTGTACGTCAAGACCACCGGTTGGGCCAGAAAGGGGGCAAACGTCGCCTCGATCGCAGCGCGGGCATCGTCACGGGTCAGATTGCCAACGGGCACGCCGCGCACGCTGACATTGGGCAAAATACGGCCCGCATAGCTCTGTTCCAGATAGACGAGCGCGCCGGCAACCAGACCAACGCTGGTAAGCAGCATCACCAATAGCCACCACCATCCAAGCCGCGACCTGCGCCGTGCTCGCCGAACCGAACTACGCTGCGCTGCTGGCTGTGGCCCAGTTTGATCTGGCCAATCAACTGCGCCGGGTAACGACGGCGTAAATGTATCATCTACCGGGCGATCGTGAGCTGGATTGAAAGGCTGCGAATGCTGGGCCGACACCAGAACCTCCTCACCATCACATAATTTTGTCTGACAATTTACTATACCGTTGCCGGCAAGGCATGTCAATAAATGAAAGCTGACAAATAGCTGGCGTTTGATTCAAGACAACGACGTCTCACGCATTCGGATCAGCCGTTGTACCAACTCGAGCAGCGCCTCGGCTCGGAAAGGCTTTTGCAGTGTGGCCACCACCGGCCCATCTCCTAAATGGCTCGCATCAACTGGGTAGCCGCTGATCAGGGCTAGTGGAACACGTCCATCACGCGCGGCGATCCGGCGACAGATGTCATACCCATTGGTATCGGCCAGCGTAAGATCAACCAGCGCGCATGCAATCTCGCTATCGGGATCCACGAGTTCGAGCGCTTCACCGCCGCTGGCCACCGCTTTCACCCGATACCCGGCGTGGATTAGCATCCGTTCGATCAACGAGCGCACTTCATCGTTGTCATCAATCACCAGCACCAACGGCCCGGCGTCGCTTTCGGCAGGGAACGGAGAGCGTTCTCTTGCCGCAGCCGGCTGTGGCGCAAGCCAAACGGTAAAGACGCTACCGCTGCCGAGCTGGCTTTCAACTTCTAATGCACCGCCGTGCCGGCGGACAATGTTGAGCACACCCGCTAGGCCGAGGCCATGGCCATGCGTTTTGGTGGTGAAGAAGGGGTCAAAAATGCGCTGGCGAATCGCTGGATCAATGCCAATCCCGTTATCACGTACCGACATCACCACATACTCGCCGGGCAATAACTGGTGCGGCGGCAGTAAGCGATGTAACGTATCGGTGTCGAGGATGCGCTGGCGAGTCTGAATACTAATGCAGCCGCTGCGCTCCGGCAATGCTTCGTAGGCATTGATCACCAGATTCATCAACACCTGCCGGAGTTGCACTGGATCAGCTATGACTTCCGGCAACTCCGGTGCCAGATCAAGCCGCACGTCTACCTGTGATCCTAGTGACAACTGCAACATTGGCAAGGTTTCGTCAATCAATTGATTGAGTTGCAAACGCTCTACCTGTAGGCAATCTTCTCCGGCAAAATTCAGCAGTTGATGCGCTAGATCACCGGCTTGATGGGCAGCGCTTAACAGATGGCGCAGACTCTGCTGGGCGAACGGTTCGATCGTGGATGCCGTCTGCAACAGATGAGCATTACCAATAATAATGTTGATCAGATTGTTAAAATCGTGGGCAATCCCGCCCGCCATCACCCCCATACTCTCTAACCGTTCGAGCGCTTGTAACCGCCGCTCGTAGTTCAGTAACTCCAACGACTTTTCGCGCTGTTCGGTCAGATCTTGACAAACCAGCAACAGTTCGGCAACGTCACCATTCAACTGCCGCCGGCACGTGATCGTCCAGAATAACCAGCGCTTATGCCCCTGCATCACCGACGTCGTTTCAAACGAACGGCTATTGCCGCTGCTCATCACCTCGCGCACGAGTGCCGCAAACAATGGCTGTTCCGCTTCTGATAGCAACGCAGACGGATAATCAGCTCCGATCATCTCACCGCGAGTGCGGCCAAAGACCTGTTCGGCCATGCGGTTGAATTCGGTGATGCGCAAGTTGGGAGTGAGACAGATAATCACGTTGCCGGCCAATTCGATCAATGAACGAAACCGCTCGAAGGTTTCCAGCATGCGGGCAAAGAGAAACGAGTTTAATAATGCGACACTAACTTGATCGGCGAGTAGCGATAACAAAAAGAAATCTTCATCGTCAAGCGGAGGATTGCCGGTTGACTCAACAATAATCACGCCAGCCGGCGTGCCTTCAGCGTAACGGAGGGGCACAACAATGCACTGGGTCGTGCCCGGCCGCACCTCGATGAAATCGGGATCAAGGCTGGCATCGCGCACAAACTCGGCCTTGCCGGTGCGCATAACTCTCCCGGATACGCCTTCGTCCAATTGTATGACCGGCAATACTTGATCATAACCAACGACTGCTTGCAAACGCAATGCGCCATCATGCAATAAATAAATGCTGACCAACTGATAGCCGAACACTGAATGTAATTGGCGCACCACGAGTTGGCAGAGCATTTCGGTTTGTAACGCCGAATTGACCAACCCGGCCACCCGCTGCACCAACAACAACTGGTTGAGCCGGCGTTGCATTGAGCGATACAGAATGACATTTTCTACCGCCAGCGCCATGCGTTGAGCCAGTTCCGTCGCAAAGTCAATATCGTTTTGCGTAAAGCGGCGGCCCGAAGCATCGGTGAAATTCAAGACCAACACTCCATTGACCTGATCGCGAGCGCGCATTGGCACGCAGAGCAGGTGGCGGGGCCGGACTTGCAGCATAATTGCGCGGTACGCCAGCGAAAACGCTGGTTGTTCGCTGTAGTTGTCGGGAAGATCGGCCAGCAACACAAGTTGCCCGCTCCGCAGCACTTGGGCCGGGGCAGAGGCAGGATCCACCAATGGATCGGCTTGGACAAGCTGATCGGCTAGCGGCTGTTGGCGGGGATCGGCGCATGCCATCGCAACTCGGCGCGCCTGCTGATGTTCGTCGCGAATGATGATCGCGCACCAATCGCCCAATAATGGCACTAAACGGCGGGCAACGTGCTGAAACGCCTCGAGTTGGTTAAGTGAGACGAACAAGACGCCTACGTCGGCGAGCAAACGGGTTTGTGCGGCGTTCCAGCGTTCATCCACGTGACTACGCCGAGAGGTATCGAAAAGGAAACCACCCGCCCGCCATATCGCAATATTACCTTCTAGTATACACTTGCTTAGATGCCACTTCAAGCAATATCCCATGATACAATGCAAACGCGTTGTATCAATCCAAGCGGAGTACTCTATGGATCGCGCTCAATCAATGACTATTACCACCGCAACCAAGTTCAGCTTGCTTGATTGGCTGAGCCTGAGCTGCCGGCATATCGCCTTGCTCGCTGCGATGATCGCGACTGCCGGCAGCCTGTTTTTTAGCGAAGTCTTGCGCTGGATTCCCTGCGAATTGTGTTGGTATCAGCGGATTTTGATGTATCCGTTGGTGCTTATTCTCTTTGTCGGAATTTGGCGTGATGATCGCAAGGTCTACCTCTATGCGCTACCGCTGGCGCTGGCCGGCATCGCCGTTTCGCTCTACCATTATCTGATGGTGATGCTGATTATTCCGCCTGCCCCTTGCGCTGGCGTGGTGCCCTGCGCGTTCGATTACATCAATATTCCCGGCGCGCTGAGCTTTGTGAAGATTCCGTTTCTGGCGCTGGTAGCCTTTAGCATCATTAGCGTGATGATGGCCAATCTGGCGCTGACCGAAACGCCGCCAGCCTGTGGTCGCACTGCCCGTATCATGGCGACGGTGATCGTCATTGGCACCGCCGCACTCTTTATTGGCTTGGGGATGATGATTTAACCGTTAGTCCCTACATAAGCAAACTGTCATCATCCGACCGCCCGGAGTGTGATATACTACGGGCATCAAGATTGGCCGGCTAGGGCTGTGCGGGGGCGCAGCCGGGAGGGTAGAGCAATAACACGTCTTTAGACAATGAAGCGCATGGGCTTCGCCTACCGGCGAAGTTGACGAGGACGGAGGTTCCCGGCGCGAGCCGGAGCTAACGGGCGCTAGCCGCCCGGAACATCGAGTGATCAGCGGAAGCCTCCCCGGTGCAGGGTGCCACCGGCAAGCTGATGGGGTAACACCTCCCGGTGACGGGCTAGGGCAGAGCCATCGGCAGCGACCCGCCACATAGCATTTCCCCCATCCCAATCTGTCTATCCGGGTAAGCTGTGTCACCGCAGGCTTGGTTTGCTGCGTTCTGCTGCATGAGGTGCAGTGGATTGTCTACGCCTGCCGGTTGATGCTGCCATGAATTTATGTAGGAGTTCGAACTATGTGCGGTATTGTTGGGTATGTTGGACCACGCGAGGCGACTACCGTCGTGATTAATGGCTTGCAACGGCTCGAATATCGCGGCTACGACTCCGCTGGCATCGCGATCTACGATCCCGACCTCGGTTTGCAATTGCGCCGCAGTGTTGGCAAACTGAGCAATTTGCAACAGCGGCTGGTCGCCCAACCAACCCACGGCCAGATCGGGATCGGCCATACCCGTTGGGCAACCCATGGTAGTGTGACCGAGATCAATGCCCATCCGCACCGCGACGCCAGTGGCACGATTGTGGTGATTCAAAATGGCATTGTCGAGAATTATCTCAGTCTTAAAGGACGGTTGCTCGAACTCGGCTACCAGTTTGAGTCGCAAACCGACACCGAGGTGATCGCGAAACTGATCGGTCATTACTACCGCGATAGCCACGATCTGGTCACTGCGGTACGCCAGACTCTTAGCGAGCTGCGCGGCGGCAACGCGATTGTGGCCTTCTCGATCCACGAACCCGATACGCTGGTGGCGGCGCGACTCGGCAATGCCGGCGGCGTGGCGATCGGTCTCGGCGAGGACGAACAGTTTATCGCCTCGGATATTCCGGCCATCCTTGACTACACCCGTACCTTGATCTTCCTCGAAGATCGCGATGTTGCCGTCGTGCGCCGCCATAGTGTCACTATCACCCGCCTTGACGGCACCCCGGTCGAGCGGCCCACCCACACGATTGCGTGGGATCCGGTAGCGGCGGCCAAAGGCGATTATCGCCACTTTATGCAGAAGGAGATTGCCGAGCAGCCGCGCGCGCTGATGGATGCGCTACGGGGCCGGATCGACCAAGAGCGCGGACGGATCGAGCTAGCGGATCTGCGTCTGAGCGATGACGATCTACGCCGGGTGCGCCGGGTTTACGCTACCGCGTGCGGTACGGCGTGGCATGCGGCGCTGGTGGCGAAATTTTTGATTGAGCGTCTTGCCGGGGTGCGGGTTGAAGTCGATTACGCCAGCGAGTTCCGGTATCGCGGGCCAATCTTGCAGAGTGATGGTGAGCGCGATACCTTATTGCTGGCGTTCACCCAAAGCGGCGAGACGGTTGATACGCTGGCGGCGATGGAAGAGGCGCGCGCGCAGGGCGCGCCAAGCGTGGCGATTGTCAACGCGATCGGTAGCCAAGCGGCCCGCGTGGCCGACGGCGGCCCGATCTATCTGCATGCCGGCCCTGAGATCGGGGTCGCTTCGACCAAAGCCTTTACCTCGATGCTGGTGGTCGCTTACCTGTTCGCACTGCGGCTGGCGCAAGCGCGAGGCACCCTCACACCGGCCCAGATCCGCGAGCATATTCAGGCGTTGATCGAGCTGCCCGGTAAGGCGGCGCAGACGATCGAGCTGGCGACGCCGATCTGCATCGAGCTGGCTGAACGCTACCACCGGGTGAGCAACGCGCTCTTCCTTGGCCGCCAGATCAACTATCCAATCGCACTTGAGGGCGCGCTCAAGCTGAAAGAGATTAGCTACATTCACGCCGAGGGCTACCCGGCGGGCGAGATGAAGCATGGCCCGATCGCACTGATCGACGAGAATATGCCGGTGATCTGCATTGCGCCGCGTGACCACATCTACGAAAAGATGATCAGCAACGTCGAGCAGGTGCGTGCCCGCCACGGGCAGGTGATCGCGATTGGTCACGCCGGCGATGCGCTGCTGGCCGAAAAGGCCAATCACATGATCGGTATCCCTGCAACTTTGCCGCTCTTGCAGCCGGTGCTGAACGTGATCCCATTGCAAATCTTCGCCTATCACGTCGCAGTGTTGCGCGGGTGCGATGTCGATCAACCGCGTAACCTCGCTAAAAGCGTGACGGTGGAGTAAAGACGCTGAAGCGGGGGCGCTCGGCTGGGCGCCCCTACTGGCGTACCATCTGGGAGGCTTGCTCGGCGATAGCGGCATCGGCTGGTGCGACGCCGCTAGGTTGGTAACGCGCCCGCTCGTAGATGGCGGTAAGCTCAGCGAGCGGCGCGGGATCGGGCAAGGTTGGCGCTACTGTTGTATACCACTCAGATGGCGTCTGCGCTGGTGGCCGGCGTAAGCCGCGCTCCTCTAACGCCAGCAGCACCTGAATATAGGCACGGCGCACCCGCGTCACCGGATCAGCGCCACGCAAAGCTGCCAGTGCCGCTTGCAACCCGCTCAACCGGCGCTGAAACGGATTGCGCAGCGCCCCAAGTAGATCGCGCACATCGGCCAGCAGACTTTGGCCGACATCGAGCGACTCGCGCTCTTCATCAGTTTCAACCCGGCGCGCGCGCCGCCGCCACCAGATCAGCAAGACCAGCAACACCGCTAGCGGGATCAACGCTAGCCAGAAGGTTGCTTGTTGCGCCAAGGCGATCACCGTCTCGATGGCGGCATCGTCGATCGGCGCCGTATCGGTCACCGGCGGCGGTTCAGGGCGGAGGTTCATCTGGGCCAGCGCCTGCCCCAACAACGCCACGAGGGCGCGAATCAGATCACCAAAGATCACGGTGAACAGATAGACTAGCACCGCCCCAATCAGCGCCAATGGCAAGAGCATAAAACGCAGCAGGTTGACTACGCCGTCGAGCGCCGCCTCACCGCTGAGCAGCGCCGTCAACGCGGCACCGATCGCCAACACGCTGCCAACTACTCCTAGCAAGAGAAGGCTCCAGCGCCCGTCCACCGTCCGATTGGCAGAAGTTTCGATCACATGCGATAGCGCCAACGAACCAAGACCAGTGCCAATCGCTACCGCTACATACGTCAGCAGCGCATCGGCGGGTACAGCAGCGCCAGCGCGCACCAACGGCCCAACTAGCAGCGACGCGATCGCGGCAATCATCCCTCTGCCGGCAAAAGTGAGTATAGTCGCACTATCGTGGCTCTCTAACCCAGCCCCCCGCCACGTCAGAAAAAACGCAACCAGCGCTGCCACGTATGCGAGACCACTTTGGGGTTGGCCCGGCAACAAGGCTGGCCACAACGCCAGCGGATCACCACCAATCGCTAGCCACAGCAAGCCGGTGGCGGCAAGCAGCGGCGCCAACACCAGCGGCAAATAGTGGAATGGATGGCACAGACGACGCGCCGCGCCATCGGCCAGCCAACCGAGCAGCACTGCGCCAAACAATCCCGGCCACGGCAACGCTATCGCTGCGAGCGCTAGCAACGGCAGCGCAACCAGTGTCGTTTCAAAGGCGGCAAGGAGCACAATGCGCAACAAGCGGATCATTATACTTAAACTTAAATGTGTATGGGCAGAGCGCTGCTCTGCCCATGCTGTTGGCAGAGCGCTGCTCTGCCCATGCTGTTGGCAGAACGCTGCTCTGCCCCTACTTGGTCTCGCGGTACACCACGTGACGGCGGACAATCGGATCATACTTGCGCAACTCGAGGCGGCTCGGATCGTTGCGCCGGTTCTTCTCGGTAGTATAGGTATGGCCGCTCTCGGTGCTCTTCAGCTTGATCACGATGCGGTTACCCTTTTTGCTGGCCATAGCGATCCCTCTTCCCAGAACTACACACGAAATTGCGCCCTTGGGGCGCACTGACAGCTAGTATACCATACCAACGGAACGAGAGCAACTTGCCCATTGCGGCAACATAAGAAGAGCAGAGCGTTGCTGCCCCTCCTATGCAGCCGCTTCGCGCCGGAAGATCACCCGTAGCGATGAATCCTCGAAGAAGGCATCTTGGGCACGCAAACGAGCCAACGATTGCGGCAACACAATGCGATGGCGGTGCCAGCCGACCGAAATCAGCAGCTCGTCATCGCTCTGCGCCAGATGAACTTGATCCTCAGAGGCAAACGGTAACGGTACAATCAAATCGTAGCCATCGGGAGTCTTTTCCAGCCGTTGGGTTGGGCCTTGATAGAGGAAAGCCGCCGGATCGTGTTTGCCGAAGAGATGGTCGGCCAATTGGGAAAGCAACTCGACCCCGACAATCTCTTGCGAGAAGTGGGGCACGCGCAAAATCGGCAACGGCTCAAACATCTCCTCGACCATCGGCGCATATCGCTGCTGCATTGCCCGCCATTGGCCAAAGTGAGCGTCAACTTCGGGCGGCAGAATCCGGTTGACGATGATCGCATCAACTGCGTAGCCGAACAGACTAAGATAGGTCAGCGAACGTTGCGCCTCGCGGATCACCATCTTCTCGAGGTTCATCACGATCCGCGCCGTACAAATCTGGTGGTCGGTCAACAACTGGCGCACATCGATCAACGCATCGATCGCCTGCTGCGCCGACGCCAGCACATCGTCATCGGCGATCGGCATATCAGTCACCCGCCGCGCCACCGGACGCACCACCCGCAACAAAGTCCGCGCAATCGGGAAGAGGCGGGCAATCCACCACCGCATCACATCGGGCAATGACAGCAAGCGCAGCGTCTCGCCGGTGGGAGCGGCATCAACCACAATCACGTCATACTTGCCTTCGTCGTAATGGCGCTTGATCTGGAGCAGGCTGAAGAGTTCTTCGGTGCCGGGAATGACCGACAGCTCACCTTGGGCGATCGTTTCAACCCCTTGCCACGCCAACAGATCGGCTAAATAACGTGATACCACCCCCCAGCTCGACTCAAGCTCGTGGAGGGCGTTAATCTCTTGCGCCCACAGATTCGGCACCACTTGGATCGGTTCGGCGCGCAAATCTACGCCGAGCGAATCGCCCAGCGAGTGGGCCGCATCGGTCGAGAGCACGATAGTCCGATACCCAAGTTGGGCGCAGCGGAGAGCGCTAGCCGCTGCCACACTGGTTTTACCGACGCCGCCCTTGCCGGTGTAGAAGAGGATGCGCATACTCGACCGTTCATTCTAGAAGCGACTTTGCTTTATAATACCGTTAGATTGTCTTTTATGCAAATAGACGGTCACGCCCAACCGAGATTATCGGGCTTGGCCGACGAGCTACCTTCCTCATCGTCCTGTTTGCCGCTCAGCTCCTCTTCGAGCATCTGATCGACCATCTCATCCCAATCTTCGCCAGCGTCTTCGCCTAACTCTTTACCCAAACGCTTGGCCCAGCGGGCAATCGAACGGGGATCGCTCTCGTCTAGCCCCATAAAGTTGGATGGATCGGCTAACGACTCAATCCGGTCATCTTCCGACTTCAGGGTAGCAAAGCGCGAAATGGCGCGGCGAACCTCGGTATTGCCGCAACGTGGGCAAGCCAAACCGGGCGGATCGCTAAACCCGCGCACTAACTTTTGGAATTGGCCGTTGCAAGCAGGACAGAAGTATTCGTAGATCGGCATAGCTAGCCTCACGATCGATGATTTCTACGTGATTGCGCACCGCTTTCCGCCTGTCATTGCAAGCCGCGCGTAGAGGCAATGTGGTGCATTGCCTGCGCAGCGACGCAATTTCCCGCACCAGCGAGATAGCCTCCCGCCTGAGCGGAAGATTGCTGTCGGGTGGCGCCCCCACAATGACATCAAAGATCATTGCTCACCGAAACGTTGCTCGACAAACTGCTAGAATTATACCCTGTACTGGTTCAAAACATCTGTTGCTAAGCCATCACCTTAGCGAATAATCTCTTCAACCAACGGCAGCGGCGGTGGCAGCGCGTCATGAATAGTATAGGCGGTGCGCAACTGCTCGGCAACTGCCTCAACATCGCTCTGGCGCGCCGCATGGATGGTGAGGAGCGGATCGCCGGCAGCAACGCGCATCCCAACCTTCGCCCGCAAGACCAACCCAACCGCGTGATCAATCGTGTCTTCTTTTCGTGACCGGCCACCGCCAAGCGCATTCACTGCCAAACCCAACGCCTGCCCATCAATCGCGGTAACGAATCCGGTCCGTGGCGCCGGCAGCTCGACCTGCACCGGCGCCGCAGGCAACCGCTCCGGTTCGTCAATCACTGCCGGATCGCCACCCTGATTGACGACCATAGCCCGAAACTTCGCCCACGCCGCGCCACTGCGCAACGCTTCGACGAGCATTGGCCGCGCTGAATCGGCATCGGCCCGCACCCCAGCCATTCGCACCAGCTCACTGCCCAATACCAGACACAACTCGACCAAATCGTCCGGCCCCGTCCCGCGCAGGGCCGCGACGGCTTCGCGCACTTCGAGCGCATTGCCGATCGCGAAGCCGAGCGGTTGCTGCATACTGCTGAGCACAGCGGCCACCTTGCGCCCAGCGTGGCGGCCAATCGCCACCATCGTTCGGGCCAGCCGGCGCGCATCGTCGATCGTGCGCATAAATGCGCCTTGCCCGTATTTAACGTCAAGCACGATACAATCAGCCCCCGCCGCCAGCTTCTTGCTCATCACGCTAGCGGCAATCAGCGGGATCGACTCAACCGTGGCAGTCACGTCGCGCAAGGCGTAGAGTTTTTTATCCGCTGGTGCTAGATCGCCGCTCTGCGCAGCAACGACCACACCCAACTCACGCACGGCGCGGCGAAACTCTTCGGCGCTCAGGCTGGTGCGAAAACCGGGAATGCTCTCCAGTTTATCAATCGTACCGCCGCTAAACCCTAGGCCGCGACCGCTCATCTTGGCCATCGGCAAGCCAACTGCCGACACCAACGGCGCCAGCACCAGCGTAGTCTTATCGCCGACGCCGCCGGTCGAATGCTTATCGACGGTCAGCGGAGCAATATCGTGCAGATCGAGCATATCGCCGCTACGGGCCATGGCCATGGTTAGATCAGCCGTCTCGCGATCGTCCATGCCGCGCAGCACAATCGCCATCGCTAGCGCCGCCATCTGATAGTCGGGAATCTCACCGGCAGCATATCCTTTGACAACCCAATCAATTTCAGCCGTCGTCAATGCTCTGCCGTCACGTTTGGCGGCAATAATATCAACCATGCGCATCACGGCCATTCCTTTCCCACCTTGCACAGCGCTTCAGCCTGCGCGCAATTCACGGATCGCTTGTGGCACGAATGGTAACAGATCGCCGGCCACCACGCCAGCATCACCCATTGCTGCGCGAGCCTTGGCCCCGGCAGCGCCGTGCAGGTAGACACCTAACGCCGCAGCGGCGAACGGCGCGCACCCTTGCGCCATCAACCCGGCGATGATACCGGCTAGCACGTCACCCGAACCGGCGGTCGCCAAGGCCGGATTAGCGCCATCGTGGATCAGGGTGTGGCCATCGGGTGCTGCTATCACCGTCGTCGCCCCCTTAAGCACCACCGTCTGCCGCCAGCGCTGGGCCGCCTCCGCTGCCGTCGCCACCGCGTCCGGCGGCAATTCGGTCACCCCGAGCAAACGGCGCATCTCGCCGGGGTGCGGCGTCAACACACAACGTTCGGGTGACAACCGCTCGAACCAGCCGCTGGCGCTCGCCAATAAATTGAGGCCATCGGCATCGATCACCGTGGGCGGCAATTCAACCGTTTTCTGTGGCAAATGAGCTATCGACTCCCCCACCGCGACAAACCCCACTCGCGCCCGGCTACGCACCTGATCAAGGCCAAATAAACGCAGCACCAATTGGCGGGTCGCCTCAGCTTGGCCTAACCCCGGCCCGATCAACAACGCTTGGTAACGAGGCAAATCTTCGGCTAGCTCATCAATCGCTACCGGCCCGATCGCACCCCAATCGCCTTCGGCCACTGGTAGCAAGGTCACTTCCGGCGGAACCTTGGCCAGCGCCAACACATTACGCCCAGTCGCTAAGGTGACTAAACCGGCGCCCGCACGTTGTGCGCCGGCGCACGCTAGCACTGCGGCGCCGGGGTAATTGATCGAACCGGCTAGCACCAGCACCTTACCAAATACACCCTTGTGCGCATCGGCCGGACGCGCCGGCAGAAATGAGCGGGCTTGGGTTGCCGTCAACAATTCACTCATTGTCACTGCCTCATCTAATAAGCCTAAACCAATCGGTGCTACCACTATCGTACCGGCATAGCCTCGTCCGGGCCAGAGCAATAACCCCCGCTTGAGCAAACCGGTCGCCACCGTCAGATCGGCACGGATGGCAACGGTCGCCACCTGACCATCATCGGCCGCAACGCCGCTCGGCAGATCGATCGCCACAACGCGTAGATCGACGCGCTGCGCGCGAGCAGCGTTGACAGCGGTAATGATCGCAGCCAGATCAGATGCTGGCGGGCGGGCGCCGGTGCCGAGCAGACCATCAACCACTAACGTTGCTTCGGCGAGCGCAGCCGTAAGCAGCGCCCCATCCACATCATCAGCCGCGTGCAATTCACGGATGCCGCGCGCGCGGCATGCCAGCAAGTTATCATCAACCCGGTTGCGCCGCCAGCAGTAGAGTGTCACCTGCGCACCGGCATCGGCCAAATGGCGAGCAGTGACCAGCGCATCGCCACCATTGTTGCCGGGGCCAACTAGCGCCAGCACCGTGCGCCCGGCCAACGGTGTGAGATAAGCGAGCGCAGCTTGCGCCACCCCAGTACCGGCGCGCTCCATTAACACGGCCCAATCGCTGCCGGCGGCCACCGCCGCTTCTTCGGCGGCGCGCATCTGGGCCGCTGTCACCACGAACGGCAAAGCAGATTCCATGCGCCACTCCACCACATAGATCTGGGTAAAGGAACCTACAATCCCCATGCCACGACGCTAGCCAGCGCCAGATCAGCGGTATGCGACAGACTCACCGCCAGCGTTTCAATCCGCAAGGCAGCCGCCGTCTGCGCCGCGATCCCCGCCAGCCGCAACACAGGCCGGCCCGCCGCATCACGCACGACCTCAATCTCAAGAAGCCCGGCGCGCGGACGATCAGCAACAGCTAGCGCGCCCAAGCCACGCAACCCGATTCCTAGGGCCTTGGCACACGCTTCCTTAGCTGCCCACCGCGCCGCCAACGCCTCGAAACGCAGCATACCGTCAGCGGATACGCAATCAGCCTGCTCGGCGGCAGTATAGACCCGAGCAAGAAAGCGCTGGCCATAGCGCAGCGCCGTGTGACGGATTCGGGCCACTTCAACCACATCAACGCCATGATAGAGCATCATCTTGCCGTTATTGCGTCCCGACCAACGACACATCCACTACCCGCGCATCGTAATCGTGCCCATTGGCATAAATTTCAACGCTGCGCAAATAGCGGTAATCGGGCAACCACCCCTTATCGCGCAGATCAACTTGAAAGCGCGTCCACGTTTCTGGATCAACCCGCTGATAAAAGATCCCATCGGCGCGCACCCGCAAATCCTGATCGCTGGCTGCCGTATAAAGACACACCACCCGCTCTTCGTCAGGATCGGCGGGACTACTGCGGCGGGCCACAATCCGGATCATAATCGGGCATTCAGTGCCACGATCGCCAGCGGCCAATAATGACTGATAATCGATCCTACCCCAGAGTGAAAAGACCAGCGAGCGGAACTCGGACACATCAACACCGGCGCCATTCACCCCTAACAACTGGCGAATACTGGTCACAAAGCCGTTGACTTGCCCGCCCGTTCGGTAAAACCACGCCGCAGTACGCCGGTCTTCCGGCGGGCAGCTCAATGTTGGATTTGGCGGACGGCAAATCATGGCCAATCGGAAGAAGCCCCGTTCGGGCAGCGGCAAATTCGGCGTCCCTGAGACTTGCCATGTTGTCGCGCGCGGCAATGTTGGATCATCGGCGCGGGTGGTATTGTTATATTCCATCTCAGAAAAGAGGGAAAACCCGCCATCACGGATCAACTCCCAGCGTGCCGGCACCGGCAGACCGGGCAATCCGGCCGGATCCACCTCAACGCGCTGGCCGGCGGCCAATCGCACCGGCTGGCCCACGACCCCATTTACAATCGCACTGCCGGCACGCACCGCAATATCGGCGATCAGTGCTGGCCGGCCATCACTGCGGATAACGCGCCGTTCAGGCGGGTACAGGTCAATGCTATAACTGCCGCCGGGAGTAAACTCGACCCGCGCATCGCCAACCAATACGGTAAAGCGCACCGTTTGAAACGGCTGATCGGCGCGTAAATCGTACCGCACATACCCGCTGGTCTGTTCCAGTGTGACCTGCAAAGCGCCACTATACCAGCGGGTGGTGCGAAGTTCGGTCAAGCGCAATTCAGCGCCAGCCCACAAATCGAGCTGGCTGCCTTCAAAAAGGCGCAAAGAGGCCACTTGCCCATATCCAGCGTTCGGCAAAGCGCGCAACACATCGCCTTCGCCCAGCTCTTGCTGATCGCGCGTACCCTGAAAGATCGTCCGGCCTGCCGGCTGCCAGACGATACTCTCATTGAGACTCCGCACAACCAATGTCGCCTTCTGCGTATCAGTCGCGGCAAGATACCACTGCCGCGCACTCAGTGCTACCAGCGTGACGAGGGCCAAAAACAACCCTAAAAACGCAAACAGCGTCAGCCACGCAATGCGGAGGGTGCGACGTTGAGCAGCTAATCGATCATTTGGCACAGCTATTGTTCCCATACCGTGCATTATACTCGAAGCAACCTGCCTACCGGCAAGCCTCCTCATACTAGCCGATCACAAAAACTTGAACAAACGTACTTGACAAAACAAGTGTTCGGCAGCTATAATTGCGACATCAGTTCTAGTTTTGTCTGCCGCAGTCCGCCGGGGCCGCGGCCTAATGAAAGGATAGCGGCCATGAGAAGACGCGAGATGTCTGATCGACAAGCGGATATTTACGAATACATTGTCAACTACATCAAAGCGCACGGCATCTCGCCATCGATCCGCGATATTCAGCGCGATCTGAACATCTCATCAACCTCGGTCGTTTCCTACAATCTCGACGTGCTCGAACGGTTGGGCAAGATCATCCGCAACGACAAGATTTCGCGCGGGATCAGCATTCCGGGTTTGTCGCCGGCGCTGTTGAGCCAAGAGATCGGGCGCGTGCCCTTACTTGGCACCATTACCGCCGGTTCGCCCCTGCCCGACCCCGAAGAGATTGACCACAGCCGCGCCGAGCAAATCGTGGTCCCGGCCGATGTGGTGCCTCTCACTCGTCTCGACGGGGTCTATGCGCTGAAGGTGCGCGGCCAATCAATGATCGATGCGCTGATCGACGATGGCGATATTGTGTTGCTGCGCTGGCAAGAGACGGCTGAGAACGGCCAGATGGTCGCGGCATGGTTAATCGACGAAAACGCGGTCACGCTCAAGAAGTTTTATCGCGAAGATGGCCGCATTCGCCTCCAACCGGCCAACTCGACGATGCAGCCGATCTATACTTCACCCAACAATGTGCGCATCCAAGGTCGCGTGATTGGCGTGTTGCGTAGTCTGATGTAGCACCGCCCGCCCCCTGATCGCTGCGAGATGCCTCAACACCCTCACCCTCCAACCTCTCTCCCGCGCCAGTGGGAGAGGGGCTGGAGGGTGAGAATGAGCCAGCATATCTTAAAGCCATCAACCATACCTACGCTTATAGGTTCTGTCCAACCTTGAAGGTACATCCAAGCGCGGATCAGGGCCGGATCTGGTCAGCGCGGGTTTGAAACCCGCCCTGACCATCCGCCTTTACGTCATCCTAATCTTGAGATGCCTCCGCCTTGACCACATCCTCTACGGCACCGGCGCTGGATCGATCGGCACTGGCATCGGTTCCATCGGCACCAGCCACGGATCCACCGGTGGCACAATCCACCACCAATCGATCCGCACCCACATCAACAGCGCAATCGCACCTACCACCGCCACAAATCCCAAATCGCTCCAGCGTGGTCGCCAGCGCCGCGCTGGCAAGGCAAGGTGTGAGCTGAGCCAGAGCAAGACAAAGGTGCCCAGCCAGAAGCCTAACAAGGTGGCCCGATAGACTGGCATGAGCACTGGCCCCTCCGGCGCATACCGGACGATGCCGACACTAAACTGCGATAAGAAGGGCACAAGCATAAAGGGATCGTTCACACCGAAAAACGGCATGTCGGGTTGAAAAGCAGTTGGAGTGACGGTTGTCACCGCGACAATCGCGCTAAACGGATTGAGATAGAGCAGCCATGGCGGCGGGCTTTGCCCCATGGGGTTGCTGAACTGCGGCCAAATTGACGCAACCAGCAATGGCACGCCACTCAAGAGCAGCACGATTGTATAACTAGCAATCGTTGCCGGCGTCGTCCGGCCAAACAGCGATGAACAGAATAGCCCGATCGTGCCAAAAAAGAGCGCGGCGCTGCCTAGCAGCAGAACTACCCAAATCAACGTGCGCAGCTCGACCCCACCGAAGATTAACACCGTGCTGAACACCGGAATTGACGCCACAATCAACAGCAAGAGATAGCTGAGCACGCCGATGAGCTTGCCCGCCAGCATCTGGCCGGGTTTGAGCGGAGTGGCGAGCAACATATCGTAGGTCAACCGTTCTCGCTCACCGCTGATCGCGCCACTGGTGAGGACCGGTGCCACCAAGACGATAAAAAACATCTCGGTGAATGCTAACCCCTTAAAGAGCGCCTGCCCAATATGCGAGCTGAGCACCACCATGCCGGTGCGGGCCTGAAACACCATATACTGATAAATGCCAAACGTACTGAGGATCAGTAGCAATAAAAAGACGGTCAGGATCAGATACGGGCGAAACCCGCGCATGCGTGTGCGCGCTTCACGCACCAGTATCGGATTGAGCAGTGGCCGACGAATGTGGGTTGCCATACGCATTCTCACCGATAGCTTATTATGACAAGCGACCCAAGGGCAGCGATAGTGTTACCGTCCGCCAGCAGCACAGAGTGGCATTGCCGGCATGTTTGCCCCCGCTTCAACCATTGGCTTGGCCCGTGTTTGCCGTCAAGCGCAGGAAGAGTTCTTCCAGATTTTCGCTGCGCGCGCTGAATTCGCTGACCGCAACGCCGGCATTGACCAATTCAGCGAGAATCGCGGCGCATTGCTCTTCATTAAGCGCCTCGCTGAAGTCGATGATCAGCGCCCGTGGATCGGCGGCGGCAGCGCTAGCGGCGCTCACCAGCGGGTGGCGTTGCAGCAGCGCCAACGCCAAGACGACGTCACGCTCGCGCGCAATACGCAGCCGCGCCCGCGCGCTAGCCGCTAACTGCTGCTGCACCTCGGCCAGCGGCCCGCTAATGATCATCCGCCCGTGATCGATAATCCCGATCGCATCGCATACCTCGGCTAATTCGCTAAGTATATGCGAGCTGAGCATAATCGTCTTGCCCATATCGCGCAACGTGCGCAGCAGTTCACGCAACTCCACCCGCGCTCGCGGATCCAGTCCGCTGGCCGGTTCATCGAGTAGCAACACGGGCGGATTATGCACCAGCGCATGGGCCAGACAGAGCCGCTGCTGCATCCCGCGCGATAGGGTCTGCACAAAGGCATCACGTTTACCGGCCAGATCGACTAAATCGAGCAACTCATCAACTACTTGCCGCAGCCGCGCGCCGCGCAACCCGTAACAACGGGCAAAGAAGTCGAGGTATTCCCACACCCGCAGATCGTCATAGACTCCAAAGAAGTCAGGCATATAGCCTACCAGCCGTTGCGCAGCGCGCGTCGTCAACTGCTCGCCCAGCAGACGCACCTCGCCTTTGGTAGGAGACAACAAGCCGGCCAAAATGCGCAGCGTGGTGGTCTTGCCTGCGCCGTTAGGACCAATAAAGCCGTAGATGCAGCCCTGTTCCACCCGTAAATTGAGCTGGTCAAGCGCAACCAGTTTTTTGTTGTAGCGGTGAGTGAGATCAATCGTCTCGATCGCCAGCGTCATGGCATTCGCCCCTGTATGACCGGATCCACATAGACACACGAAAAACTCTGCACTTGATCGAACCGTTGCAGACGAACCCGCATCACACCATTGCCGTTTAGAAAGCGCGCTGGTTGTTCAAAACTAACGGATAGGTTTTGAATTATCGGATCGCTCGACAGCGCCTCCCACTGGCCCTGACTCCAATCGTAGACTTCGATCCGGCCATTCCAGAAGACATCAGAACGCACATCGAACTGCAACCAATTGATCTGTATCTCGTTCAACGATCGCGGCAAGACAAAGCGTATGACTGCTGGTTGCACATCCGGCACTATGCCGATTTTATTATCAGCATAGCACGGACTATTCATATTGCTCAACTGCTCAAACGAGGCGGCAAAGCTGTTGCGCAGCATAACCTCGCCCGAAATGGTGAGCCGGGCAATGCCACGTATCAGGGCAAGCTGCTGCATCATTGCACGTCGATCAACTGGTTCGAGTTGCACTGCTTGGTCGCTGTACCAACCCAGCACCAATGGCTGCGCGCCGCGCGTATTCGTGCCATAGCCGTACAACGCATCAAGGATGCGGCTACGCAGTTGCAACGCTGGCGGTATCGGTTGGCCCACCCGCCCGTGCTCGTCAAATTTCGGGCCATAAATGAGATAGCTCAGCATGATGCCTTCAAAAGCATGCATAGGCCGCTCGAGCTGCACCGTGCGTCGTTCGCCCGGTGCAAGCGTCTCGATCAGCGAGAGATAATCGTTATACACCAAGGCCACATCTGCAAGCGTGTGGTCGCTGTGGTTAATGACAGCACCCTGCACCTGATCGCCATTGACGGTAATCTGCGCCTCAAGGCCGGGTGAAGGCACGATCCGATCAAGTATCACGGATTGCAACGACCATTGCGCCACATTCAACCCTTCCACCACCCGGCCATCAGGCGCTATCTGCACATAGCGACCATTAACTGGTGGCCCCGGACTCCACGGCCCCTGCACGGTGATCGGGCGCACCAACGGCGTTTCACCGACCGCGCGTAACCGGTAGGTCGAGCGATCGGGCGAAAAGATACCAATAAAATCTCGTTCGCGCGCCAACCCCGGCTCAGCGGCATCAATCAATGAGATCTGGCTGACGATCACATCGCCGCCGCGCAAGTTGAAGCCGACGCCATAGGCAATGACTGCAAAGATTACCGTAATCGCCGGCACCACCACCCAACCGAGCGCTAGCCGATCGAGCCGGCGCAAAACGAGGTATGTGACCGGCCCTACCACGATGAGATAGCAGCCGAGCAGCAAGGCAAGCAGGTTAATGGAAGGCAGATCAAGCGCCGGCAAGCTCGTCAATGCGCTCGCCAGATTCTCTTCAACAAACGCCCCATAGAGCTTCGCACCGAGCGCCATCCCTGACGGAATGAACGCCGGCGGCGGCAAGAGGGTTTGCCAAAGCTCGCGCCAGCCGGGCCAATTGCTCAATTCCGGTGTCGCCAGATCGAACGCGAGCACAATGACAGCACCATCACCGTACCACTGGTCAAAGGCTAGCGGCGTTGGGCTATTAAGCAATGGCAGGGTGAGCGGATAAACGCGGTGCTGCGCATCCTTTCGCGGCGTTAGCGCCATTGGCGTGAGCGGCGGATCGCTGATCGGCGGCAAGAGATTGCCCGGCATTACCGGAACTAGCTCAGCCGGCAATAAAGCTAATGTGCGACTGATACCGGCATCACCATTCACAATCAATGTCCCGCCGCGTAAGACCCATGCTTGCAAGGCGCTGCGCTGGGCCGGCGCCAATTCAGCGGCTGCGACATCGGTTAAGATCAGCGCATCAAACGGCGATAAGCCTAACCCCTCCGCCGGAATGTCGGCCAGCGCTAACGGTACACTCGTAACTTTTATCCCATCCGCCAGTTGGGCCGGAAGGCGCACGCCCCGCTCACCAACGACACCTACCAATAATCCTTCACTGACAGGTTGCAAGCGCGCTGACGCCGTGGCGATCTCTTCGCCATTTACCAATACACGCACTCCCAACTGGCGCGGCGTACCCTGTATGTGGAGATAGAGCGTCAAGCCTTTGCGACTCCCGCCGGGTAAATCAATAATGGCGCTGTGAAGCGGCCCATTCGGAGTGCCGGCCACTATTTCCGCCGTGCGATCAACCCCATTGTTGGCCACCTCGATCACAACCGGCAGCCATGTGCTAGCGCGCGCAAAGCCTTGAAATGCGGGCCGCACGGTCAGCGTTACATCGGCATTCTGGGCAGCCGCTGGCGCCAGCCATGCCGGCCCTATCACCACTAAAACCATCGCTACCACGAGCCAACGCCACGCACGCCTTGTCTGCATGCGGCATCCTCCCTCCGGCAACACCTGCACTGACATTCCGGTTCAAGAGACGTTCCCAGTAAGGAAAAAGTTCCCTAAAAACACAACCACGCCAACCCTCAACGCGAGGGGAGGCGCGGCGCGCAAAGCTGCGGTACAATAGGGAACAGTTAGCGGCGCAGACGGCGCGGCAAATTACGATCGCGGACCCGAACCCGGATCGGCTCAGGCTGCACCCGACGCAGCGAAATGAACAATCCTCCGGCAATGAGGATGAATGCCGCCAGTAGGATAAATGTGATCATACGCGAATCCTTTCCGCTGCGAAGAGGTGAGCACCCGCAGGGGTACGTGCATAGCTTCAGTAGTGAGTAGTATAACGAAAAATTGTTACTGCGTCCATACCATTTGGTGGATTTTTAGCGATTTTTCATTTTCGCCATCACGGGCAAGAGAAACGTATGCTTGATGCTAACGCTATTCGCGCCGGTTTAGCACCCGGCGCGACCCTGCCAGTCACCATTCACTGTTACGAACAGGTTGGCTCGACGATGGATCTGGCGCGTACTGCCATCGCAACCCTGCCACCGAGTGCCTTGCCGGTATTGATTGTTGCTGAAGAGCAAACGGCGGGCCGGGGCCGGCTTGGTCGGCGTTGGGTCGCACCGTCGGGCAGCGCGCTGCTCTTTTCGCTCGGCCTCCACCCGCCAACTGCCGTCACGACAACGCCCACCGCCCTAATTTGGCTAGCGGCAGTAGCGTTGCTCGAAACGATCGAAGCAGAAACGCCGCTGCGCGCTGGGTTGAAATGGCCAAATGACGTATTGGTGCAGACACCCGCCGGCTGGGCTAAAACCGCCGGCATCCTGCTCGAAGGCGGCTGGGATAACGGTACGCTAGCGTGGGCCATTATTGGCTGCGGGATCAATGTGAGCGCCGCGCCTGATCCGCAAGCCACTTTATACCCCGCAACAGCCTTGACCATTGCCGGTGCGCCGGACATTGATCGGCTCAGGCTATTGCAGGTATTGCTACGCCAGTATGACTTCTGGTTCCGCCAGTTGCAGCATGGTGATAGCGATCGGTTGTGGGAGGCGTGGCGCAGCCGTTTGCTTACCCTTGGCCAGATGGTCACGATCACGACCGGTAGTGGAACAATCCACGGCGAAGCAATAGATGTCACGCGCAGCGGTGCGTTGCTCGTGCGCGAACCTTCCGGCGCAGTGAGCGTGATTGAGAGCGGCGATGTGGGCTTGATCGGCAGTTAGCAACCCAATTGGCAGCCAAACTGCCATCTTCAAACGAAGCCGGCGGGCTAAAGCCGCAATGCAACCGCAATAAACGCAATACTGCTCTCGATTCGCACTCACATCAGCCATTTTTCAGCTATCCATCATGGTGCCTGATGTTCACGTATTTAGCGTGATATGGTATAGTAACAATCGGTGCGGAAGATTATCACAAAGATGCCCGATCCGCGTCCGATCGCCGCAATGCGCGACAGTGACAAAAAACCGAGGTGGATTCGGTGTTGTCACGTCGCACAGCCAAAGCGAACGGCATCTGAAATTCGGAGCAGGAGGTTATGTTGGCTTTGCGCAGGCGCATTCTAACCAGCGCCGCTTTCATCATAAGTCTGATTGCCGTAGCCATGATGCTGCGGATTGCCTTTGAATGGCGTCAGGCGCTGGCCGATATTGACGCAATGATTGTCACGCCAGTAACGTTGCCTACTGAAGCAAGCGTTGCGCCAACCCCTCAAACGATCACTGCTACCAACGAGCTGTATGGCCCGCCGCCAGCCCCTCCGGCAGCGCAGCCAACCCTAGTGCCACCACCACCGGTTGACAACCCGCCAGCAGCAACGGCAACCGCTGAAGCACTGCGGCTCAGTCGGCCCGAAATGAACATTCTCTTGTTGGGTACCGACGCCCGGCCTGATGATGCCGGCCCCACCCGCACCGATGCGATCGTGGTAGTTCATATCGCCCGCGATACCGGGCGCGTCAGTATGCTGTCGATTCCGCGCGATCTCTGGGTGAGTTATCCCACCGGCGGCGAAGGCCGGATCAATGCCGCCTATGCGATTGGTGAGAATCGCTTCGGCCCCGGCGGCGGCGCGGCGCTTGCCAAATCGACGGTAAGCAAGCTGTTGGGGTTGCCAGTTGACCATTTCATCTTGATCAATTTTGAAGGGTTTAAGAAGATCATCGATCTCATTGGCGGGATTGAGATTGACGTTCCCCGCCCCATCTATGACCCGGCTTACCCCACCGAAGATTACGGCACCATCGAGGTCTCTTTCAATGCCGGGCGCCAATGGATGGATAGCGAGCGCGCGCTGATCTATGCCCGCACTCGCCACGCCGATAGCGATTTTGGCCGCAACCAGCGCCAGCAGCAGGTGTTGATGGCCATTTTCTACCGTATCCGCGACCGGGGGCTGCTCCAGCAATTGACCAGCCTCGATGACTATACCGGCGCACTACGCGGCTACGTCACCACTGATCTCAACCGTCGCACGATGCTCGAACTCGCCAGCTTTGCCCGCACGATTGATAGCGAGAATATCTTGCGCTACGCGATTGATTCGTCATCGATTGTCGAACTTGGCGGCGGCGCAACCTTCCGGGTTCAACCACAAGCATTACGGCGGATTGTTGCCCAGTTCACCGGTGAGGCCGTTTCGACGGCTGGCGGCGAGTAGTACATTCCTGTGACCGAGACTTCCTCTTCGACGAGCGTCTTTCGGAGCATTGCGCTGGCGGCGTTGCTGATTAGTCTAGGCAACGTCGCCAGCCGCGTGTTGGGTTTGGTGCGTGAACCCATTATCGCCGCCTATTTCAGCCGCGGTTTGGAAGTTGATGCCTTTACCTTGGCATGGACGCTACCCAATGCGCTCTACGAGCTGCTGATCAGCGGCGCGGTCAGCGCGGCGCTGGTGCCGGTGTTTAGCGAATATGCCGAACGTGACCGTGACGAGTTCTGGCACGTTGTTTCCACAGTCATCACCCTCGCTTTTACGATGCTGGTCATCGCTAGCGCACTACTGGCATGGCAGGCACCACTCGCAGTGGCGTTGCTTGCTCGCCCAACCGAGTCGGCGTTGCAAGCTGAAGCGGTGGCTTTAGTCGGCTGGCTGCTGCCGGCGGTGACGCTCATGGGTCTTTCGGGGATCGTTACCGCTGTGCTGCATGCCCAGCGCCGGTTTTTACTGCCCGCTTTTGTGGCGGCTGCTTTCAACACCGGAATGATTATCGGGATTGTGACGCTAGCGCCGCTGGTGGGGATCAAGAGTCTGGCTGCCGGCACGTTGTTGGGAGCTAGCGCGCAACTCCTTATCCAGTTGCCGGGCTTGCGCGACGCCAAATTGCGCATCCGGTTCGATCTGCGCCATCCGGCTGTGCGGCGCATTTTGCGCCTTTATGCGCCGGTCACGCTTGGAATCGGTTTTTCATTGATCGGCGCAGTGATCGACCGCTGGCTGGCATCAGGGTTCCTAGCGGCGCTTTCGACCATGCGTTTTGCCACCACTTTGATCCAGTTTCCATTGGGGCTAGTCGCTTCGGCGGTGGCGTTGGCCGTCTTGCCGACCCTTTCACGCCAGAGCGCTGCCGGTGACGAACCGGCGTTTCGAGCCACACTGGCAATGGGGATCAAGATTGTGTTGTTGTTGATCCTGCCGGCCACTGCCGGACTGGCCGCGTTGAACCAACCGATTACCGCCACCCTCTTTGAGCGCGGCGCGTTTGGCGCCGAAGATACGGCCATCACTGCGCTCGCGCTCCTCGGTTATCTGCCGGGATTGCCGGCAGCCGCGATCGATCAGATGTTGTTGTTTGCCTTTTACGCGCGCAAAAATACCCTCACCCCCAACTTGATCCAAGGTGCAGCCATTCTCTGCTATCTGGCAGTTGCCGTGCCGCTCGCTGAATGGACGTCGCTTGGCTTCTTGGGGTTAGTCTTGGGCAATTCGGCTCAATGGATCGGCCATGCGATCATTACCGCATGGCTGTTGCAGCGATCGTTGCCGTTGGGCGGTTTGCGGCTGGGTGAAGCAACGGCGAAAGGCATGATCGCCAGCGGTATCATGGCGCTGGCCGTAAGCGGCATTGCCACGCTGGGCCAGAGCTGGCCGCCACTCGCGCAGGTGGCGGTGGCGGGCAGCACCGGGATCGCGATCTATACGCTCCTTGCTATTGCCCTCCGGCTGGAAGCAGCAACTTTTTTACTCAACATTATCCGAACGCGTTTGGGGCGGACGCCATCGTCATAGGGCACGACCACTCTGTCGCTACGACGCCCCGTACAACCGCTCCTCAAGCGCCTGCATCCGCTCGACGAAGAGCGACAGGAAGCGCGGTGTATCAAACGCTACCACTGCCCGCGCATTCGGTTGGCGGCCATCTTGGAGCATGAAATCGGCCACGGTAAAACCCATCGTCAGTGGGCTGCACGTCTCGACAGTCACATGCACATCGGCATAGGTAGCCAGATCGGGTAGAAAGACCAACGCCAGCGCTGCCGGGTCGTTGATTGCGCAACCGTCATACCCAAAGTATCGGCGGTGAAACTCGATGTAAAAACGGGTCGCATCAGCGATGAAGCGCCCAATTGGCTTGCCGGCCTGCGCCAACCGGTTGATCTCGCTGTCGTGCAGCCGCACTAGCCGGGTGATATCCCACGGCATAATCACCAGCGGCGCACCCGACGAGAAGACAATCTGGGCCGCATGCGGATCGGCATACACATTGAACTCGGCGCGCGGCGTAACATTGCCATCAGCGCGCAGCGCGCCACCCATCATGACAATCGCGCGCAACGCACCGGCTAGCTGTGGCTCTTTGCGCAGCGCCAACGCGACATTGGTCAGCGGCCCGACGGCGACTAACGTCACTTCGCCGGGCGCAGCCATCACGGTGCGAATGATAAAATCGACCGCATGTTCACGCGCCGGCTGTAACTGCGCTGCCGGCAACCGCGCATAGCCTAATCCGCGCTGGCCGTGGGTGTCGTGCGCCGTAGTCAGAGGTCGCAGCAGTGGCCGGTCGCAACCGGCAAACAACGGAACCGACTGGCCGCCGCCCAATTCGAGCACGGCTAAACCATTCGCCACCGCCTCGGCTAAGGTGCAGTTGCCATGCACCACACTCAAGCCGGCCAGTTCGATCTCGGGTGAAGCGAGCGCTAGTAAAATAGCTAACGCATCATCAATACCGGGATCGGTATCAAGAATGATGCGGTGAGGCGAGGTACTCATAGCGACTCCTTATAAGAAACAAATCGCATCATTGAAACGTTGATTACTATAGCATAGGATGTAGCGCACATTGACGCCATGCAAGGGGCGTGCCATAATGAGCGCGAGACGGCTGCAAGAGGAGTTGGCATGCGCGCCTATCTCGATATCGAAACGGCCTACAACGGCGTCATTAGCGTGCTGGGCATCTACCGGCAAGACCGGGGCATCATTCAGTTGGTTGGCGGCGGGATTAGTGATATTGCACTGTATGATGCGTTAGAACGTGTAACGACCATTGTCACTTTTAACGGCAGCAGTTTTGATCTGCCGGTGATCAAGCGCCAGTTGTATGCCGATCTACGCGCCGAATTCGCCCATCGCGATTTGTTGCATGAATGTCGCCGACGTGGGTTGCGTGGCGGGCTGAAGGGCGTTGAAGAGAAACTTGGCATTGCCCGCGCCTCTGCCGGCCTCAACGGGCGCGATGCACTGCGGCTGTGGGATCGCTATGAGCAGTATGCCGATCACGCCGCACTGCAAACCTTGCTGGATTATAACCGCGATGATGTAGTGAACTTGGCGTTGCTGGAAGCCATTCTTGATGCAAATGGCCCGCTGTTGACCAATCCAGCCCGCACGGTGAAATTGCGGTAAATTGTCACTGATTTGGATGTCTGTGCAAGATCGCTTACCAATGCAACCACAACTACTTGACGGTCGCTACCAAATTGAACGACTGCTCGGCGATGGCGGTATGGCTCGCGTCTATCTGGGACGTGATCTGCGGCTGAATCGCCCGGTAGCGATTAAGATTCCCCATCCCCATCTGATGACCGATCCCGACTTTCTGGCCCGGTTTCGCCACGAAGCGCACGCGGCGGCGATGGTGAGCCACCCCAATCTGGTTGATGTCTACGATGTCGGTCAAGATGGCGACCAGCATTATATTGTGATGGAGTATGTCGCAGGGTCAACGCTCAAGCAATTGATCAACCGCGAAGCACCGTTCGCCATCCCGCGCGCGGTGCGGATCGGCGAGCAGATTGCGCGCGGCTTGCACGCCGCCCACCGCGCCGGGTTGATCCACCGCGACATTAAGCCGCAAAATATTATTGTCACCGATGACGGGCAGGTGCGCATTACCGATTTCGGCGTTGCGAAGAGCCATCTTTCCACCGCGATGACCGAGACCGGCATTACGCTCGGTACAGTTGACTATATCGCCCCCGAACAGGCACAGGGCCGCCCGGCGACACCACAATCCGATATCTACGCACTGGGGGTCGTATTGTACGAGATGCTCACTGGCCGGCTGCCCTTCACCGGCGATACGCCAGTCGCGGTGGCGATGAAGCATATTAGCGAACCACCGCCGCCGCCGCGCCGGTACAATCCGCAGATTCCGGCAGCGCTTGAAGCCATTATCCTCCGCGCGCTAGCTAAAGACCCGGCTCTACGCCAGCGCAGCGCGCTTGAATTGGCCGAAGAGTTGCGTTCATATGAACAACTGGTGACGCAAGCCACGGTGATCAACCCCGGCGTCGAGCCGCCGGCGCAAGGACGGCCTGCCGCGCCGCCGCGCCCCACTCAAGTCACAGCAAGCCGTCCGGCGGCCATTCCCAGCCCGCGCCCAACTACTGCCCGCGCCCCGCGGCAAGAAGGCTTGGGATGCGGCGTCTTTCTGGTGGGGATGCTCACACTGGCCGGCGTACTGGCGGTCGTTTTTGTCGTCAGCAGCGGGATGCTGAACAATCTTTTCGGTAATCTCTCACGGCCAACGACCACCCCACCGCCAAATGGCCAGAACACCGAGGTCGTGCCATCACCTACTGAGGTAGCAACCGTCACGGTGCCCGAACTCGTGGGCCTTAGCGATGGCGAAGCGCGCTCGTTGTTGCAGCAAAATAAGCTCATTCCCGTGCCCAGCAGCGAGCATAACCGCAACGTGCCGCAGGGGATAGTCATCACGCAGGCCATCCCGCCCGGCACAAGCGTCGAAGAGAACAGCCCGGTCTCATATACCGTCAGCTTAGGGCCATTATTGGTGGAAGTGCCAAACGTCACTGGTACACGCCAAGATATTGCCCGCAACCAACTGGCTGCCGCCGGTCTGGTGGTGAATGTGGTGGAAGAGCCGAGCCAGCGGGTTGATGAGGGTTTTGTAATCCGCCAATCGCCCAGCGCCACTCTGCGCATTCCGCAAGGCGATACGGTGACAATTTATGTCAGTCTGGGCGATGTCGTGCGCTTTCCTGACGTGATTGGGCGCAGCCGCGCCGAGGCCGAAGCCATCTTAGCTGATACGACGGGATTAACGCTCGTGTTTGTTGATGTGCAAGGCCGTGACCGTTTGCCCAATTTCGATCGTTACGCGCCCAACGAAGTGGTCAGCGCTGCGCGGGTCGTAGGCAACAATCAGGTGATCGGGATCAATAACGGTGACTACATCCCTCGCGGCAGCAGCATCGTGTTAGGCGTGCGCGCCGAAGAGTAGGGGCATAGCGTAGCTATGCCCCTACTCTTCGGCGCGCACCACCTCCTCTCAAACACAACAATGCGGGTGGCAATGGCGCCACCCGCAATCATTGAACGTTGACCCGCGCCGTCTATGCGTAGTCAACAGTCGGTGCGTGTTGAGAATGCAACCGTTCGGCTTCGGCCAACAACTGCTGGCGCTCACTGACGCTTAGTGCCCGATCAGCAAAGCGGCGCCACTCTTCATTCGTGGCCCACGCCCACTGGCCAGCAGCAGTCTTGATCCAGCGCGGCGCCTTTGGGGTTGCATGGTGATTGGGTTGCATCATACTTCGTCCACCTCCTCATTAAACAAGTAAGACATAACTTCTTTATCTTACAGATGCCAGTCACAAATGAATCGTAACACCTTGTTCTTGCGACCGGCTGAATAAAGCGTCACTCACGGCTAACAACCTGCTCATCGCATTGCCGGCATGGTTTCTTCGCTGATCCGGCCATTGCGCAATTGGAAAACCCGATCGGCAACTCCAATCATCTCGCGGCTATGCGTCACCATCAGCAACGTTTTGCCCACCTGCCGGGTGAGCCGGTCGAGCAGATCAAGCACCTGCGCACCGGTATCGCTATCAAGATTACCGGTCGGCTCATCGGCCAACACGAGATCAGGGTTGTGCACCAGCGCGCGCGCAATCGCCACTCGCTGCTGTTCGCCGCCGCTGAGGCGATCAGGATAGGTGTTAGCACGATCGGCTAACCCTACCGCAGCGAGCATCTCTAACGCTGTTGTGCGCGCCGCCAGCCCGCGTTGGCCGTTTAACTCGAGCGGCAACAACACATTTTCTAGCGCCGTCAACGTTGGCGCAAGGTTGTAGAACTGGAACACAAACCCGATTGACCGGCGGCGAAAGAGCGTGCGTTCCCGTTCGCTCAGTTGGTCAAGCCGCTGGCCAGCCACCCAGATTGCGCCCGAACTCGGCGTGTCAATCCCGCTGACCAGATTGAGTAACGTACTCTTGCCACTGCCGCTCTTGCCAAGCAACACCACAAATTCGCCAGCAGTTACTGTGATTGTAATGTCGTGCAACACGGTGCGCTGTTGATCACCCTCAACGTATGATTTCGTGACCCGTTCGCACCGGATGACAGTTTTGTCAAACATTTGCATTGCCTATCGCAACGTTTTGCACAAGTATTGTAGTATTATACGGCATGTTGTCCGGAACACGCAACGCATTGCGTAATAGCGCTGCACTGCCTGAAGGATGAAGTGCGGCAGAGGAACTACCGCACTCCGTAGGTGGCAGGATAAGGGATCGGGTGAACGCAACCGGTATGCCAAGGCCAACAGCGATCACCTTTGTACTCGGAAGAGACGGGATGCTTGGGCAATGTAACACATTGGTCAAACCAGCTCGCGCAACGCTAGGCAAACGATGCGCTGCTGGTGCCAACGCAATCCATTACCAGCACGGCCTCATCCTAGGCGTATTCAAGCCAGCCATAGCGATCTGGCCGCTCGCCTTGCACAATGCCAAAGAAGGCCTCTTGCACAGCAGCCGTGATCGGGCCACGACGACCGGCGCCCACCGGGATGCGATCGACCGAGCGGATTGGCGTCACCTCAGCGGCAGTACCGGTAAAGAAGAGTTCATCGGCAATATAGAGCATCTCGCGCGGTAAGACCTGCTCGCGCACCTCGACCCCCATCTCACGCAAGAGGGTCATCACCGTATCGCGGGTAATCCCGCTGAGGATCGAGGAAGTCAATGGCGGTGTATACACCACCCCATTGCGCACCAAAAACAGGTTTTCGCCGCTGCCTTCGCTCACATGGCCGTCGGCGTCGAGGGCAATGCCTTCGGCGTAGCCGTTTGCTAGCGCCTCCATCTTGATCAACTGCGAGTTCATGTAATTGCCGCCCGCTTTAGCCAACGCCGGCATTGTATTCGGCGCGAAGCGATTCCACGACGAGACGCACACATCAACCCCTTGCTCCATCGCTTCGGCACCAAGGTACTTGCCCCATTCGATCGTGGCAATCGCCACTTCGATCGGGTTATTCTGCGGGTTGACGCCAATTTCGCCATAGCCGCGGAAGACAACCGGCCTAATGTAGCCGGAACGCAACCGGTTGGCACGCACCGTCTCTTTGACCGCCGCCACCAATTGATCGAGGGTGTAGGGGATGGTGGTGCGATAAATCTTCGCCGAGTCGATCAAGCGTCGCATATGCGGGGTCAAGCGAAAGATCGCCGGGCCTTGCGGCGTCTCATAACAGCGGATGCCCTCGAAGAAGCTGGTGCCATAATGAACGACGTGCGACATCACATGGATCGTCGCTTTGTCCCATTCCACCAACTCACCATTGAACCAGATGTAATCCATTTTTTGGATCGGCATTGATCGTCTCCTTTGCTGGCATTCAAGCTCATTATTCATCAAGCGCAAACAGATGCGGTTGCTGCCATCGTTCGTCAGCACGCCAGATCGGAATGCCGCTCGGTATCGGCTGCGCCCGCGCCGGTAGGGGATGTAAGCGCGGGATACGTTGCACACCAGACTGCCGTAACGCCCGCCCCACCCCGGCCACTGCTGCTTGCGGCGTATTGGCATGGCGCGAGAGGTGGGCTAACCAGATATCGCTCGGCGCGCCGGTAGCAACGACATGGGCTAGCAACTGGCCGCATTGCGTGTTATCAAGATGGCCGCGCGGCCCGCTGATTCGCTGGCGTACCGCCGGTGGGTAAGGTGCAGACGGCAATAACTCGCGGTCATGGTTCGCTTCGAGCACGATGAGATCTGCCGCACTAAGCGCGGTTACTGTCGTCGCATCCCAACTGCCCAAGTCAATGGCTACCGCAACCGTCACCCCTGCCGCCTGTATACGATATCCAACCGGATCGGCAGCATCGTGCGGGACGCGAAAACTCTCGACGCTAAATGCGCCGATGGCGCCCCGTTCACCAACGGGCAAAGCCGCGATTGGCGCCGCCGTCGCTGTTTCACCGAGCGCCGCCAATGTCGGCGCATTGGCTACTAACGGAATGCCATACCGGCGCGCAAACGCCACTGCGCTCAGGGCATGATCGTCGTGCTCGTGGGTCAACAGCACTACGCGCACTTGGGTAGGAACAACGCCACGATCGGCAAGCAATCGTTCGAGTGAGCGCAGCGAGATACCGGCATCGATTAGCAACGCCTCATCACCCGCTTGCATCAACAGCGCATTGCCGGCGCTGCCTGAAGCTAACGACGCGACGAACACACAATCCTCCAAACCGCTTTCTCAAGCCGATGCGCCGGCAGCATCACCCTCATCCTTTCCTCCGCTGGGCAGTGAAGGGTCGTACTATAGTGATGCATGCAGCCAGCGCGCCAACACCTCCCGCGCTGCCCGGGCTGCCTGCGCCCGATGGCTAATCTGATTTTTGCGCTCGGCGCTCAGCTCGGCCAGCGTTGCATCTTCATCAAGCACGTAGAAGAGCGGGTCATAGCCAAACCCACCGCTGCCGCGCGGGGCAAATTCGATCACGCCGGGCAATGTGCCTTCAACCAGTTCTGTCGGACGATTGGGATGCGCCAGCGCAATCACGCATACAAAGCGGGCCAGTCGTTGATGCCACGGCACATCACGCATCTGGTCGAGCAGGTATTGTAACTGCGCCGGGCCACTCACGCCGCCGTACCGAGCCGAATGCACCCCCGGCGCGCCACCTAGCGCCGCTACTTCTAAACCGCTATCATCGGCCAAGGTTGGCAACCCGCTGAGCGCGCAGTACCCCTCGGCCTTCAGTCGTGCATTCTCGGCAAAAGTTTGCCCAGTCTCCGCCAACACCATCGTGATTCCGAGATCGGCCAATGAATAAAGGCGCAGGTTGAGATCGGCGAAGATCGCGGCAAATTCACGCAATTTGCCCGGATTGTGGGTAGCGATCAGCAGTTCGTGCATAACGTTTTTTGTCGGGATGCCTACGATAAAGCTGGCAGCCATTGTACACGAATGTAGAGGCGCGGGCAACCACGACCGGGAATAGGCATTTGGGATCAGGGAGATAGGGAGAAGACCCATAACCCGCTGAACCAAGCCAAAACTCGCAGTGAAAGATTAAGATGCTCATTCATCATTCCGCATTACGCATACTATCAACCTACTCATGCTTTCGTTGACGATTGTCGCCCCTGTCGAGTACAATCAAGACAAGTGAATCGTACCAAGGCATTGACAGGCAGGCATGAACAATCTTCCCAGAACCCAATCAATCGAACGCGCCGCGCCACTCAGCGCCCGTTCGTTGCACGCGCTCGTGCGCACTATGCGCCCGCGGCAATGGATCAAAAATGTTTTCGTCTTTGCTGCAATCGCCTTTTCTGAAGGTCGTCTCTGGTATTATGAACCGCTCGAACTCCTGCGTGTGATCGGGGCGTTTGTTGCATTTAGCATGGCAGCTAGTGCTATCTATCTGATCAATGATCTGGTTGATATTGAGAAAGATCGGGCGCATCCGAAAAAACGGCATCGTCCGTTAGCTGCTGGGTTACTTAGCCCCACTGTCGCAGCCGTAACCGCAGCGATTTTGATCGTTTCAGTCTTTCCATTTGCAGTCTGGTTGGACGGTGATCTCGACTTTGCGCTGGTGCTGGCCATCTACGTAGTGGTGCAAGGGTTCCTCTACAGCTATTGGCTCAAGAATATCGTAATCTTCGATATTCTCATTATTGCCGCTGGTTTTATCTTGCGCGCCGTCGCCGGCGCAGCGGTGATCGATGTTGTGATCACACCGTGGCTGATCGTCTGTATGGGGTTGTTGGCGCTCTTCCTTGGCATCGGCAAACGCCGCCATGAGTTGAAACTGCTTGAAGGCGGAGCCGGCAACCACCGGCGCATCCTCGCAGAGTACTCGATCCCCTTGCTCGATCAGATGCAGGCGATCGTTACCGCTAGCATCGTGATGGCGTACAGTATGACGGCCTTCTCGGCGCCGGTTGCGCCCCAAGAGCCGTTTCCAATGCTGATGATCACGATCCCGTTTGTGGTCTATGCCATTTTCCGCTATCTGTACCTGATCTATCAATGCGATGGCGGCGGCGCGCCCGAAGAATTAGTATTGCAAGATCGTCCGCTGGCGCTGAGCATTATCTTGTGGGGTTTGACCGTTTTAGGTGTTTTGATCATTTTTCCGTCGTAAATGCCGTGTATACCTTCGTCAAATTTGGCGGTTCGGTCATTACCGATAAGGCTGGGCGTGAAGCGGCTGATTTGCCCGTGATCGAGGCGCTGGCCGGTGCAGTGGCAGCGGCGCGCGCTGCCGATCCGGCGCTAGCGTTAGTGCTCGGCCATGGCAGCGGCTCGTTTGGTCACCACTACGCGGCACGCTACGGCGTCCATCGCGGGACGCCGCTCGATGCTGACCATACCGGCTTTGCCCTTACTGCTGCTGCGGCGCTGCGTCTTAACCGGATCGTGGTTGACGCCTTGCTTGCCGCTGGCGTGCCGGCAGTCAGCTTGCAACCTTCAGCTTCACTGCTCAGCACTAATGGCCAGATTACCGATTGGGAAACTACGCCGATCAACGAGGCGCTCAAGCGCCGGTTGGTACCGGTCATTCACGGTGATGTCGCCTTTGATACGGCTCAAGGCACCGCTATCATCTCAACTGAAGCACTCCTGAGCTTTCTGGCGCTGCATAGCCCGCTGCAACCGCGCCGGATCGTGCTGGTCGGCGAAGCAGCAGTCTACACCGCCGATCCGCACCGTGACCCGTCGGCCCAGCCGATTCCGTTGATCAATCGTACCAATATTGGGCAGGTGTTGTCTGGTGCCGGCGAATCGCGTGCCGCCGATGTTACCGGCGGTATGCGGAGCAAGCTTGAGGTGATGTGGCGTTTGGTCGAGACCGTGCCCGGCCTAGAAGTCTACCTCATCGGGCCGCAACCCGCCTTGTTGACCGCGGCATTGCTTGGCCAACCGCTCGCCAGTGGCACATGTATTCGGCAATGACTACGCCTGAACACCAGATTCGCCAACGTCATAGGGCATGGCAACGCCTTGAGGAGCTGATCACACTCGCTAACGGCGGGATCAGCCAATTACCGGCAGACGAATTGCGCGAGCTGGGCCAACTGTACCGGCAAGTCTGCACCGATCTCGCCATTGCCCGCCGCGATTATCCCGATCATACCCTTACCCATTATCTCAACCAGCTCGTGACTCGCACTCACGGGGTGATCTACCGCTACAGCGCCGCCGAACCCAATCGGGTGATCACGTTCTTCCGCTACACCTTGCCGCACACCTTCCGCGCCACGTGGCCGATGACGTTGACCGCGGCGCTGGTGTTTCTGTTACCGGCTATCGCCTCATTTATCGCCGCTTTCCGCGATCCCGCCTTGAGCGAAGCCTTCGTGCCCGGCGTTGATTTCATCGTCAATCAGATTCGCAACGGTGAAGAGTGGTGGTTGCGGATCAACGAAGGCCCCGCCGCCGCTTCAGCCGAGATAATGACCAACAATATCACAGTGGCGATCAGAGCGTTTGCCGGCGGGGTTACATTAGGACTGTATACCCTCTACGTGTTACTTATGAACGGTTTGTTGTTGGGGACAATTGCCGGCATTGCCCAACGCTTCGATTTTGCAGCTAACCTCTGGGGCTTTGTCGCCGCGCATGCCACCCTCGAATTCAGCGCCATTTTTATCGCCGGCGGCGCCGGTCTACAATTGGGTTGGGCAATACTCCGGCCCGGCACCCTGAGCCGGCGTGGTGCCTTAGTCGTGGCCGCCCGGCGCGCCGTGGTGTTACTGATCGGTTGCGCCTTGATCTTGGTCGTTGCCGGTCTGATCGAAGCCTTTATTTCACCCACTACTTTCCCTCTTGCTCTGAAACTGTTCGTCTCGATCAGTTCAGGCGCCATCCTCTACGCATATCTCCTACTGAGCGGTCAAGATAAGGAATAGGCAGCAACGCGCCAAGAAGGTGATAAGAGGGTACCCGTCATTGACCGCCTCCTACCGGTCGCCGCACGAGTCGGATTGACTCTACGATCACCGTTCCGCCATCACCGGCGCTGACCGGATCGAAGCGCAACCCACCCACGAGATCAAGCCGATCAGCCAAGGCGGTTACATCAAGCCGGTAAGTAGCTACCGTATTCCCCTGCGTGATGGTAAAGCGGATTGAATATGCTTCGCTGGTCTGGCCGGCTGGATCAAGGAGAAAGAGTTGGGCATCGCGCGCATTGGTTGTCGTTGCTAAGCGCACCTCTATCGCCGTTACATCAGCCAGCGAGAACAGCAACGGCGGACTGATCAGCGCCGGATCGAATGCCGGCGTCAATTGCCAACCGGCAGCGGTCATTGCTTCAGCCACTACTCCGGTGGCGCGCCAACCCCAACGTCCGGCGCGAAAATCCCAGCCATCTGCCCACAATAACGCATTCGCACGCGGGATCATGCGATACGACGGCAGATCGGCGGCCAACGCCACCGGTCGCAACTTAGCCTGCAGTGGGTCGTAGCAGGCTGCTACATGCTCAGCGGTCAAGCCAAATCGCTCAGCCGGTGTTGGCGGTTGGCCGGGTGGGGCAGGCGCCGGACGCTGTGCTTCATCGGCAATCAGCACCGCATAACCACTGGCCAAGGTGGTCTCGATCCGTTGTTGGATCAGAGAGCAAGCCGCCGGCCAATCGCCGCCGCTCGCAATCATCGCCTGATTGAGGCCATAGACGGTATCACGACCCCAGTAATGGGGTAGATAAAGCTCGAGCACGCCATCGGGCACAATGATCAGATCACCGGGTTGGCTAAGCTCAGCTAGGGCTGCTGCAATCCGGCGTTGCAAATCCCGCTTGGCATCACCCCGTTCCACGATCGCCGGCAGATTGAGCGCAAACAACACCACCGCCAGAGCAATACCGGCGACACCTGCCAGCCCTGCGCGCCAACGATCGAGCGGATGGCGGGTAGCTAACGCTGCACTGAACAGCACCGCTAACGGCGGCAGGCTAGCGATCCAGAACTCGATATTATCCGGTTCCCACCAGAGGAAGAACAAGCCATACACCAGCAGCCAGCTCAGCAATCCAGCCAGCAACGAGCGCGGCAACCGGGCAATCCCACGCCACCCAGCTAGCAGCAGCGTGCAGGCCAACACACCGACGATCGCACCGCCGTTCATAGCCAGCGTCTCACTCCAACCTTTCCCCAAACCGACCAATTTCGCGCCATCAATCGCGCCCCCCCAAAACCCGGTGCGGGCATAACCGGTCAACCATGCCCACACCTCATCCCAACGGCGCATCCCGCTCACACCGAGCACCACCCCCAGATACGCGCCACCCACCACGCATCCCAGCGGCAGCAGATAGGCTATGTTCAAGCGTAGGCGGTCACGGTCATTACTCACTGCCAACCTAAGCGTCACCAGCGCCGGAACCACTAATAAAGCATTGGTCTGGTGACCCAGCACCGCTACCCCATGCGCTACCCCTAACCAAAAGGCCGTCTGCCAGCGTGGCTGGCGCGCAATAGCGGCTAGTAGCCACAGCGCAACGGTCAGGGCAACCGCAGCAAGGGTGTAGACCTCTACCTCAACCGCGTAATACCAGTAGGCATAACTCCAGCCAACGCTCAACGCCGCCGCTAGAGCGGCCATCATCGAACCAGTCACAGCGCGCCCCAGCAAAAAGATCAGCACCACGCCGACCGCGCCGGCGAGAGCATTCACTACTTGCAGCCACAGCTCGGCGCTACCCTGCCAACCCAAACCGGTTGCCAGCCACCGGATCAACGCCCCCAGCGGACCGTAGAGGAGGTGATGGGGATGAAACAACTCTGGCCATGGCTTGCGATCAACGTCGAGGATGTACGAGAGGGCATCGTAGGTATGCACCTTGGTTAATGTGAGCAGGTAGAGTGCAATAAAAGCGATACCCAGCAGCAACGCCAGCCAGCGCGAATAAGCTTGGGAATCGTTCATTGGCGACGTTCAAATGAGCTAACTTCGCTATACCAGCAACCGATCATCATGAGCAAAGCCAGAATTTGGAATATGCAGAGTGCGGCAGTTGTACTGCCGCACTCCATAAACGAGAGAGGCCCGTCCAAACGAGTAGGGTCATGTTCCCCGCCACAGCATTGGTCGTCTAGACACCCACCCTGTGCTATAGCAGCAGAACCTTCATTCTGCCGGCTGCACCACAATCTGATCACCGATGGCGGTTTGGGTTGCAGCAATCACCCCAGCCGGCAGCTCAAGCACATAGCGCGCGCGGCGATGGCCAGCGTAAAGCCGCCATGGCGGCAATGACGGGTAGAGTGCGACCACCTGCCCTTGCCGATCAACGAAAATGGCATCGATTGGAAACCGCATGAAGAGCATATGAATGCTGCTGCACGGCTCAATCAACAATCCACCGCCTTCTGGCAATGATGATCGTCCGAGCAAACCACGGCCACGGCTCAAAAAGGTGCGCGCCACTTCGCATTGGCGGGCAAGGACAGCGTGCCGAGATTGATTCACGATCTGCACCATCACCGCCTAATTACCCATCCCGCTATTCATCACTCCCAAGGCCCACATAATTCGTGGTACGGCCGGGCCGAGGATCACAACGAACAGTGCGGGGAAGATCAAAAATACCATCGGAATCAACATCTTCACTGGTGCCTTCTGGGCTGCCTCTTCTGCACGCTGGCGCCGGCGCACCCGCAACTGATCAGACTGAATGCGTAGAATCTTCGACATCGACACACCTAATTGATCGGCTTGGATCACTGCCGAGACGAAGGTCTGCACATCATCAACACCGGTGCGGGCAGCCAGATCACGCAGGGCTTCACGGCGGGTGCGACCAAGACGAATATCTTGCAGTACACGCTGGAATTCGCGCGACAATTCGTTATCCCACTTCTGCGCTACCCGCTGCAAGGCCAAATCAAATGCCAACCCAGCTTCGACGCTGATGCACAGCAGGTCGAGCGCATCAGGCAGCGCCTTCAGAATATTCTTCTTGCGCTCTCTGATCTTCCGGTCGAGCCAGATACCGGGTAAAATATACCCGATCGCCGCTGCGATAAACGTCCCCATCAAAGCCTGCATCAACGGCAGGCGGCCCATCACCAAGACCCCAATCAACACCATCAACACAATTGCCAGCGCCATGCGCAAGCCAATGAACATATTGGGTGAGATATTACCGGGATTGCCGGCCAATTGCAGGTTCATCCGCAACCGTTCCTGATTCTGCTTAAGGCCAAACCGGCCAAGCGTATTCAGCAGAGCACGAAACATCGGGACAAGTACGCGTTCGCGAAACGGCTGCTGTAACTCAAGCTCTTCGAGCGACAACGACACGTCAGTACACTGATCCAGCCGTTCGCTAATCGCTCGCGACTGATTCATCTGCCGAACTGCAATCAGGATAAGCGCAGCGCCAACTATCACAATTCCGCCGATAATCAATATATCGGTCATGGCCGCACCTCACACTTCGATATCGATAATTTTCTGGATCGCAAAATATCCCATTGCGATCATCACCAACGACGTTACCGGCATACAGCACCATGCCTGCGGCGGCATCCCGATCGTGAACAGGGGGGCCATGTAACTAGGATTCACGACCGTAATGAACATCGCCAAGCCAATCGGCAGACCGGTAATAATCCACGACGAAATCCGGCCTTGCGCAGTGAGGGTGGAAATCTCACCCTTGATCCGCACACGCTCACGGATCGTATGACCGATCGTATCAAGAACTTGGGCCAGATTCCCACCAACCTCCATTTGAATACTGACGGCAGTAATCAAGAGATCGAGGTCATCAGAGGGAACGCGCCGGAGCAGGTTCTGCAACGCCTCCTCGGTTGAGCGACCGAGACCAACTTCTTGCACCACCCGACGAAACTCGACCGAAGCGGGAGCTGGCGCCTCACGCGAGACCATATCGAGCGTCTGCAAGAAGCTATAACCGCCGCGCAGCGCATTAGCCATCATTGTAATTACATCGCCCAATTGGTTATTAAAGGCTTTCACACGCTGGGCGGCACGAAGATTCACATATAAGTCGGGCAGAAAGGAAAAAATGACCGCAAACACGAGAGCAGCCACCACTTGGGCGAGAAAATTAGCCCGGCCAAGAATAAAGCCAAACACCACGCCGAGCAGGGCCGCACCCAACTTCAGACCAATAAACTCGGCCACGGTCAGTTTCAGGTCGGCGCGTGCCAGCTCGTTCTTGATCGAGCTGCCCCGCTTGCTGCGTGAAACAACTGCATCAATGCGCTCGATCGCTTGGCGCGCAACCGGCTCATTAGGCCGTTCTTGCGCTTTGCCGCCGACATGCGTCTCAAGGCGCTGCGCCACATCAACCGTGGCCGACTGCCGCATCAACGCCACCACCACGGCCAGCAGCACGATCAGCAAAAGACCTAATATACCTAACGTAACCGGCATTATCTCCGGTGATAACAAGACATCCATAGGATCGACGCCTCCCTCTAGCGCCGGCGGTGGGCGGTATGCTTAGAAGCTGAAACGCTCCGACGAACCAAAGATGGTTGGCGGCAAGAAGATGTTAAGCGCCTCGAACTTCTCGAGGAACCGCGGTCGCACCCCTGTGGGGCGCAATTGGCCCACGATCTTGCCCTTCTCATCAATACCGGTCTGTTCAAAGACGAAAATATCCTGCAAGACAACCACGTCGCCTTCCATTCCTGCAACCTCGGTAATTTGGGTCACTTTGCGCGAGCCGTCTTTCAACCGCGACTGCTGGACGAAGACGTGAATAGCGGAAGCAATTTGCTCACGAATCGCACGCGCGGGCAGATCCATACCTGCCATCAAACACATCGTTTCAATACGACTGATGGCATCACGCGGCGTATTGGCGTGGATTGTCGTCATCGAACCATCGTGGCCGGTATTCATCGCCTGCAACATATCAAGCGTCTCACCGCCGCGGCACTCACCGACAATAATCCGTTCGGGGCGCATACGGAGACAGTTAATCACCAGATCACGGATCGTAACCTCGCCTTTGCCTTCGACATTTGGCGGACGTGATTCAAGGGTCACAACGTGATCTTGGCGCAATTGCAACTCGGCAGCGTTTTCGACGGTAATAATTCGCTCGTCTTCTGGAATGAACGACGATAGCACATTGAGCAATGTCGTCTTGCCCGAACCGGTACCACCAGCCACCACAATATTCAGACGCGCTTTGACGCATGCTGCCAGAAAATCGGCCATATCTTGCGACATCGAGCCAAAGCGCACCAAATCTTGCACCGTCAGCTTATCTTTGCGGAACTTACGGATTGTGATCGTTGGCCCATTCAACGCCAAGGGGCGGATCACCACGTTCACACGCGATCCATCTTTGAGACGGGCATCGACCATCGGCGATGACTCATCAACGCGCCGGCCCAGCGGCGCAACGATTCGATCGATAATCCGCATCACATGGTCATCATCGGCGAAGGTAATATCGGTCTTGATCAACTTGCCCTTCTTTTCGATGTAGACCTGTTTTGGGCCGTTGACCATAATCTCACTGACATCTTCATCAGCCAGCAACGGCTCGATCGGCCCCAAGCCGATGATATCAGCCGTAATGCTCTCAAACAGACGCTGGCGCTCGGCACGCGACAATACGATACTCTCGCTATCGAGAATCGCGTTAAAAATCTCTTCGACCTGTTTGCGCACTTTGGCCGAATTGTTCAGATCAAGCTGCGGATTCAGTTCATTGATCAGGCGATCCTGCACGCGAGAACGCAGCTCACGGAACGTCTCATCCATACTTGGCGCACCAACCGCCGGCAACCGGCTGGTTGTTTCAGGCCGGATCGGCGCACGCGACGCCGCCGGTTCGACCGGTGTAGGGACGTTCCCACCAATTCGCTTCAGCAACGACATCGCGCTCACCTCCCTTATTGGTACCGCAAACACCGGTCAATGCCACGCGCATTAGCGACGGGGAATCAGACCGCCGAACAAACTGCCGAACAAACTGCGCGACTTCGCACTACTCTTGGCTGTCGCCTCTTTATTCGCTTTCGCGACCAATTCTCGCACCAGATTCATGATATCTTTCGCCACTTGATGGTTCGGTTTCGCCATCACGATTGGCGCCCCCTGATTGATCGCCAGTGTCATTTCCTGCGCTGCATCGCCAATCTGCAATGCCAACTTGCGTTGTAAGTGTTTTTCTACCTCATCAGCCCGAATCCCGGTGCGATTGGTCGCCTTGTTCAAGACCAACGTCACCTTCTCGGCAGGATAGTTCAGCAGATCAGCCACTTCAAGGAAGAGCTTAACATTGCGGAGGCAGTGCATCTCGAGCGTCATCAGCGTCACGATACGCTGGGCCAAATCTAGCACGGCCAATGAGCGGTCTTGAAACGAGGCTGGCGTATCAACTACGACATAATCGTACTCTTGTCGCAACACCTCAAGAATAGCGCGGATATGGTCAGCCGTCACTATCTCGCCCCGTTGCGGATCGGGCGGGGCCAGCAGTACCTTTACTTGAGTGGGATGGGTCGCCATCACATCGTTGAGCAGATCGCGATCGAGACCTTCGATCCGCGACGCGATATCAACGATCGTCTTATCAGCGCGCAGATTGAGAATAACGCTCAGATCACCGAAGATCACATTCCCGTCAACGAGGGCAACCTTTTTATTCGTTTGCTGCCTGATCGCGATCGCCAAATTAGCGGCAATCGACGAAACGCCTACCCCACCTTTCGGGCTAAACACGGCGAAGATCTGGCCCTCAACCGAAGGTTTTCCATCCGCTGCCACGCCAGCCGCTGCGCCGCCGGCAACTGCTACCACCGGACGCATCGCCGCCAGTTTGGCAACATGCCGGATGGAACGATAGAGATCATCGGCACTAATCGGCTTAATTAGAAACTCGCGCGCACCGGCCAACATCGCCCGCCGGATGTAATCGGTCTCGCCCTGCACGCTCATGATGATGACTTGGATGCCCGGATCTTGGGTAAGGATCGCCTCGGTAGCGGCAATCCCATCCATATCGGGCATATTAATATCCATCAAAATGACTTGCGGGCGATAGTGGCGAGCAAACGCAATCGCTTCGCGCCCATTGCTCGCTTTCGCAACAACTTCGATATCTTTTTCAAAGAAGAGCAACTTCTCGAGCTGATCGCGCGTGTCGATCACATCATCAACGATCATGACTCGAATCTTTTCGGCTTCACTCATGCCTTAGCTCCTCAGACCTTGTACTATTGTACTATTAGTAGTGGCAACGGACGCACACACTTGCGATAACGCATTGGCTATGATTGGGCGTACTGCATATTGTCATTTTACCCTAGAGCCGGCACTAATGGAATAACTCATGGACGCGGAGTTGGCGTTGGTTGGGGCGTAAACACTTCGGCCTCGCCGTAAACACGCGGTGGCAACGGTTGCGGTAATGGCAGACCAAACTCGCGCACCAAGAGATCAATAGTCACACCACTCGTTGTTTCAACGGTATCATCATTGGCGCCCCGCAACGCCAGCACAATCCGGGCACTGCTCTGCTTCGCGAACTCGATCAACTCAATTTCTTGATCGGTCAATGCCAGCACAATGACCCATGTTCCCTCGGTTAACGTGCTTGAACCCGTACTACTACCGGCGGAACCAATCGGTTGACCGGAAGCATCAACTGCTGGTGGGCCACCAGTTGTCGGAGTACCAGTTTCACCGGTTCTTTCACCTTCAACAGGCGGTGGGGTTGCCGGACGCACAATCTGGAGCACCTGTGCGCGCTGGATGATAGTCTTTGTGGTGAAGAAGGTTTGGGTTTCGCCGTATTGATATTCACGGACAAGTTGGTCAACCTCATTAACGGTTATCACTTGCACAGGTCTGGGACGAATAATTTGGCGATCAACCGGAAAAGTGGCAATAATATCAACAAAATCGTTGATTGTCACCTGATCGGCCACGCCTGATAAGCTGTCAACTAAGATGGGGTACGCTTTCACCCGTGGTTGGCCGGGTTCGGCAGTCGGGATCCGTTGCGAAAGGCCGGGATCGCGTACATTATCGCGCCGGATCGATTGGCGAGCCACGACCGGATTGACAAGCAACTTCCCGAGGACATCATTAATGTTGCTAAATTCGTTCTTTTCGTCAAATTCGGTGATAGGCACCTGTACCACATCGAGCAGCGCCGGATCGTTGATCAAGGTATTAGCATCAAGATCCACCAGCGCCTGCACCACGGGTACTAACGGCACTGTTGTTGGCGTCGGCGGAATTTCCGGCGTTGTTGAGGTAGTGGTACGTCCCGCTCCTCCGCGCAAGAGCAAGAAAGCCGCCAACCCACCAATAATGACGATGAGGCCGATGAGTAGAAACAGTAATGCGCCACGCTGCATAGAAGGCAACCTTCCTGTTCAGAGCGAAGCCGGTTAGCTTCGCGCATTGCCTTGCCCATTATAGCATACGCTGGCAAGAGAGAACAGAAAGTTTGCGCCTTTTATGCGGCGAAGTATTCTTTACACTCTATCATTGACACTGTAAACACTACGACGAATAATCGTTTTCTCTATCGAGAAAGCGCGCAATTGCGTGATAGCACGCCGCAGGTTCTTCAACCATTGGTACATGACCGCAATCAGGAATGAAATAGACCTGCGCATCCGGTAAGTAACGGCTTAGCGATTTGACATTGATTGGTGGAAAGACCGGATCATGGCGCCCGCTGATTAACAACACCGGCGGCAATGGCCGTTGCACGGCGCGCTTGAGTTGGGGATGGCCCATAATCGCCGCCGCTTCCATGGCGACCAGCGGATCCATCGCGACGAGATCGGCAATGCCTTGCGCTAACAATGAACTATCGAGCGGGCGACGCACCATCGGGCGGGCTAGCAGATCAGGCGTGGGCGGCATTGTCCACCACGCCTGCCGCCATTGCTGGGTCACACCCCACCATGGCCGCCACCAAATCAGCCACGGTCGCCAGTATGCCGCCGCTACTTGCCACTGCGCCCCAGCAATCGTGACCAGACTATCCTCGTAGAGACTGGCGCTGAAGCCAAAGCTGATCAGTCCTAATCGCTCGACCCGTTCGCAGGCAAAATCGGCAACCGCCAACGCTATCGCTGCGCCAAGTGAATGGCCTACCAGCGCAAACCGGTCAATATCGAGCGCATCGGCAACCGCTAGCACTGTGCGTGCATACGATGCTAACGTCACCGGCTCGATCGGCGCTGGCGAAGCTCCACATCCGGGTAGATCGATCGCAATCAACCGCCGGTTGGGCAAAAAAGCTGGCGCAGCTTGCCAATAGCGGCTCGAACCGCCCCATCCATGCAAAAAGATCAGGGGGCGTCCCTGACCAGAAACCCGAAACGCGACCGGCCCAAGCGGACTTTCAATTTCCCAGAGTGTCGGCGACGTTGACATGGCAAACCTCCTTCGCTGTATCCACTATAATCCCAAGCAGTTACAGAATGTTGTCAAATGATGCAACCAAGTTTGACAAATATGTCAAATATCTGTACAAGGAGGGAAAGTGGAGCGTGACATCATTGCAGAATTGGTTGCAGATCTCGCGACACTGAAAGCACCGGCCAATACCGTCAATATGTATGCGTGGGAGGCGGACAACGATGAGCAACGGTGCGGTCATGCGATCAGGCGGGCGAATCTCGAATTAGCATTACGCTTAGCGTATGAACGCGGCCCTGATCTGATATTGATTGGCGAAGCCCCCGGCTATAACGGCGCGCGCCGCACGGGGGTGCCCTTTACTAGCGAACAGATATTACTCGATGGCGTTGATCCTCCCGGCCAGTTTGGCGCAGCACGCGGCTTCCGGTTGGCAACGAACGATGGGCGAATTTCACGGGAACAGACCGCGACGATCGTTTACCGTGAACTCGCGGCGCTTAACCGGTTTGCGGTGGGATGGAACGCCTTCCCGCTACACCCGCACCAAGCCGGTAAGCCGCAGAGCAACCGCACCCCGCGCCAGAGCGAGCTTGCGCTTGGTTTGCCATTGTTGGCCCGCGCCTGCACGCTCTTTGCCGGCTGCCCGGTGGTAGCTATGGGGCGGATCGCGAGCCAAGCGTTGGCGCAGCTTGGGATTGCGCATTGTGCCGTGCGCCATCCGGCCCAAGGCGGCGCGCGTCAGTTTGCCGAGGGGTTGCGACACATTTGTGCTGCTAGGTAACGCAAAGACGTAAGGCCGCGAAGGGTTTTTGGAGAAGGTACAAGCGTACTTGGGAGCATTCCATCTCATCCCCTTTGCGCCTTTGCGTTACCATCCCCTTGCGCCTTTGCCTCCGTCACGCCTTCACAGTGAAAGATTTGCTATAATGCCGCTAGATGAAACTAATTGATGAGAAAATGGTTCTCTATGCACCGATTATTGTTCTTCTTGTTGGTCATAACTCTCTTCCCAGCGTGTAGTCTACCGGCAGCCACTCCGCCTTCTGACACACCCACCGTCGCGACCACGCCAACTAATGTGCGTCCACCCACGCCAACCCGTGACCCGCGGTTGCCCACCCTGCCGCCCCGCATTACCCCCGGCCCCACTGCAACGCCGTTCCCACTCCAAGCTGGCTGGTGGGACGGCGCAGTCTGTTACGAGGTATTTGTACGTTCGTTTTACGATAGTGATGGTGATGGAATTGGTGATATGAATGGGATCATCGCCAAGCTAGATTATCTGAACGACGGTGATCCGACAACAACGCGCGATTTGGGTGTCAACTGCATCTGGCTGATGCCGGTAGCCGAGGCAGCCAGCTATCACGGTTACGATACAATTGATTATTACACCGTCGAAAAAGACTACGGCACCAACGAAGATTTTAAGCGCTTGGTCGCAGAGGCCAATAAACGTGGAATCAAGATCATTATCGATCTCGTGCTAAACCATACCAGCACCCACCACCCGTGGTTCCAAGAGGCATTGCGCGACCCCAATTCGCCCTACCGCGACTGGTACCTCTGGTCGGCGATTGATCCCGGTTTTCGCGGCCCGTTCGGCAACAATGTCGTCTGGCACAAATCGCCGATTCGTGACGAATACTACTACGGCGTCTTCTGGGGCGGGATGCCTGATCTCAATTTTCGCAACCCGGCGGTGACTGCGGAAGCCTATAAGATTGCTCGCTTCTGGGTCGAAGAGATGGGTGTAGCCGGCTTCCGGCTCGACGCAATCAAGCATCTGATCGAGTACTCCACCCTGCAAGAAGACACTGACGAGACGTTTGCATGGCTGCGCGAGTTTCGCCGCTTCCTCGATCGCGAGCTGCCGGGCACATTCACGGTCGGTGAGGTATACAACGGCAACCCGCGCACCCTCGCGCCGTATTACCCTGACCAGCTTGACTACTATTTCGAGTTTGAAGTCGCCAAGCAGATCGTTGGTGCAGCCAATACCGGGCTGGCGCGGCTCTTTATGCAAGCCGCCCAAGACGCCTACACCAAACTGCCATACCAACGGTGGGCGCCATTCTTGACGAATCACGACCAAAACCGGGTCATGTCGGTACTCGGTAACGACGTTGCCAAGGCAAAGCTAGCGGCGCTGGCATTGTTGACCATGCCGGGATTACCGTTTATCTATTATGGGGAAGAGATCGGTATGCTCGGTGTCAAACCCGATGAGCGCATCCGCACGCCAATGCAATGGACGAAAGAGGAGTTTGGCGGCTTCACTAGCGGCTTCCCGTGGCAAATGCCGCAGCTCGATTACCCATCGAAAAATGTGATGCTGCAAGACGAAGACCCGGATTCGCTGCTCAATACGTACCGGCAACTGATCCACTTGCACATCAACACCCCTGCGTTAGCAACCGGCGACTTTATCCCGTTACAGGCCAAAGGCGACGACATTGCCGCCTACATCCGGCGCAGCGGTGATGATATAGTCATGGTGATCATCAATTTCGATGCCATTCCAACCGAGCCGTTCACGCTTTCGTTGAGCGAGAGCGACTTGCCGGATGGCACCTATCAGCTCGTGTCACTGTACGGCATGCCGCCGGCCCCGCCGGCGCCGTTGACCATTAGCAATGGCGCGATCGTTGAATACCAACCGTTCACCGAAATCCCGGCCCAGACGGGCTATATCTTGAAGGTGGAGCGTTAATGTTACGGAGAGTGACTGCCACCCGTTATGTTGCGCCGCTGCGCGAAGGCGGCTCGCTGCCGGCGATAGTTGAAGCTGACGACGACGGCTTATACGTGGTCAAGTTTCGCGGCGCGGGGCAGGGGCCAAAGGTGTTGGTCGCCGAACTGATTTGCGGCGAACTGGCCCGTGCGCTCGGCTTGCCGGCGCCGGAATTGGTGCTGATCGAGGTTGATCCGGCACTGGGGCGCAACGAACCCGACGGCGAAATACAGGATTTGGTGACCGCCAGCGCGGGGCTGAATCTGGCGGTTGACTTCTTGCCCGGCGCGCTAGCCTTCGATCCCGTTGCTACTCGCACCCTTGACCACGAATTAGCCTCGTTGATCGTCTGGTTTGATGCTTTTATCACCAACGTCGATCGGACACCGCGCAATACCAACTTGCTCTGGTGGCACCGGCGGCTGTTTCTGATCGACCACGGCGCGGCGTTGTATATGCATTACACGTGGCAAGATTATCGAAGCCGGGCGCGCGCGCCGTTCAGCCAGATCCGCGAACACGTACTGCTGCCAGCGGCAACCAAATTAGCGGCGGTTGACGAAGCGCTGGCGCGGCAGATTACCCGCGAACTGCTGTGGGAGATTGTGGCGAAGGTGCCGGATGAATGGCTCGCCGATCCGCGCTTCCCCTCAGTTGAAGCGCATCGGGCGGCGTATATCGAATACCTCAGTTTGCGTCTGGCAGCGCCGCGCGCATTCGTACAGGAGGCCATCGATGCCCGCGAGCGCCTTTGAGTATGCTCTGTTGCGGTTGGTGCCGCGCGTCGAGCGGGGCGAACAGATCAACATCGGAGTGGTGTTGCTCTGCCGGCAACAACGCTTTCTCGGCATGCGCGCGCAACTTGACGAGGGGCGGATTGCCGCGCTCTGGCCGAGTCTCGATCTTGAGCCGGTGCGCGAGCAATTAGCCGCCTTTGAGCTAGTCTGCGCCGGCGGCAGGGCGGCGGGGCCGATTGGGGAACTACCGATTTACGAGCGATTCCGCTGGCTCACAGCGACGCGCAGTACCATTATCCAGCCCTCAGCGGTGCATTGCGGGTTGTGCGAGCAAGCGCCGGCGACGCTTGACCACATCTACACCGAGATGGTGCTGGTGCCAAGCGACGTTATGGCGCAGCATCGCCACCAAGAGACGCAAAAAGAGATTGGCAACTAGGGTGGGAAGCAAAGGGTGCGCAATCGGTTCACAACTCGGTGCGCACCCGCTCGATCATGGCTTGGAGCGCAAACCGGGCCTTGCCCAGATTGGCAATCTCGCTGAGCACGCCGAGCACACCGTAATAGCCGGGTATAATCTGGGTCGCTACCATCAGCAGGGCATCGGTTTCGATCACTAGATCGCGCACATAACCAGCACCAATCCGGTCGGCAGCCGCCGTCGCCCGCGAGGTCAGCTCGGCCAATTCGAGTTCGGCCAGCTCGACATCAAGATCGAGTTCAACGGCAGCGGGATGGTAGGCTATCGCCACGCTGAGGCCATCAGTGCCAACGATGCCAGCAAATTGGGCGCCTTTAACGCCGGCGATCGTTTCGTTGAGAATCGTGGTGAGGTTCATGACATTGTTATTAGGTTATTGCGAAGCGGTTGCATAGAGCGGTCGTTTCATCGGTTGGACTATCGCTACGAGTGATTTCATCTGCTAGCGCGGGAAATTGATCCGCCGCCAGCGACTCGCAATGACATCGGTCACCGGTTGACCTTACGTGGGGGCGCAGCTCTCAAGCCATCACCGGTTTAGGCGCAAACCGTCCTCATCAGCGGAATTCGTCCCGTGCTTGCGGGGGATTGCTTCGCCGCCAGCGGCTCACAATGACATCGGTTACTGCTTCGCCACACCCCAATAGTCCTACAACTCCCGCCGGCCCTCAAGCGCCGAACCAAGCGTTTCGGGATCGGCCCATTCGAGATCGCCACCGGTAGGCAAACCACGGGCCGGGCGCGTCACCCGCACACCGAGCGGGGCCAGATCGCGCAACAGCAAGAAAGCGGTTGCTTCACCCTCGGTATTGGGATTGGTAGCGAGAATCACTTCGTTGACCGGCTCGCTGCGCACGCGGGCCACCAACTCATCAATCTTGAGATCCTCGCGATAGATGCCCTCAAGCGGAGCGATATGGCCGTGCAGGACGTGGTACAGACCACGATACGCGCCGGTGCGCTCGATCGCCAGCACATCGAGCGGCTCCTCGACCACGCAAATCTTGGTCTGATCGCGGCTGGGATCGCGACAGATCGGGCATAGCTCGCCAACCGTTATGTTGAAGCAGCGCCGGCAATACCCTACCTGCTCTTTGACATCGAGGATGGCCTGTGCCAGCGCCTGCGCTTGCTTCGGCTCAGCGCGCAGCAGGAAGAAGGTCAAGCGCGAGGCAGTCTTGGGGCCGATACCGGGCAGTTTGGCAAACTCTTCGATCAAGCGTGCAACCGGCGCGGCGATCACTGTTTGTTCTGGATGGACGGCCATACCTTCCCCGCAACGGCTTAGAACAACCCCTTGAGACCGCCGGTAAGCGGTTGCATTCGCTCTTCGGCCAACTGCTGCGCTTTGCGCGAAGCATCGTTAATAGCAACGAGCAACAGGTCTTGCAACATGTCAACATCATTCGGATCAACAACTTCTGGCGAAATCGTGATTGACTGCACCTCGCGGTGGCCATTCATCTTAACCGTAATCATACCACCGCCGGCAGTGCCCTCAACAATCGTAGCGGCCAATTCTTCCTGCACCTTCTGCATCTGGCGCTGCATTTGCTGAGCCATCTGCATCAGTTGGCGTTGATTCATAGCATTTGCTCCTTTCATAAGCGGGTGAAAAAGTTTAAGCTCGGATGTGGCGTGCAGCAATTAAACTGCTACACGCCATGACTTTTATGCTACAACGACCGCATCACGACCCGTTGGCAAGGTTGGAATGCGGCAGTTTCACTGCTGCACTCTATACCTGTGTCGCACTCAGACAATCCAATCACAAAACGACACTGCGCAGAACGACACACTCCTTCTACACAGGGTACCATACTGCGTGCCGCTTGTACAGCAATCATTCTGGTTCGAGCGGCTCAATATCCACGATCTGGGCATCAAAGATGTTCAGGGCAGCGCGCACCAATTCGTCTTTGCGCGCCTCGCGGATCTTGCCACGGAGATCGGTAGGTTCGACCGATTTTCCTTCAATCGTGCAGCGGACAGCATAGACCTTGCCTAACCGGCGGCGCAGCACCTCTTCGATGATCGCCCGATTTTTCGGCTCTTCCAGCCGCTCTTTATGAAATGAAGACGACACCAGCAAGACAATAGTATTCCCTTCGACATCATAGGGGCGGGCGCTATTGAGCAACGCCTGCACGGTCGGACTGCGCGGGCGGACATCGCGCTTAAAGTCTTCCCACGTTGCTTCGAGTTGTTCGAGCAAGGACAGCTCGGCATCAGCGGCGCGAGCGACTGCCGGATCAGCCGGCGGGCGAGCCTGTTGGGCCGCTACCCACGCTGCCGGCGGCGGAGGCGGCGGGTCGGCGACAGGTGCGGGCGCGGGCATAGCCGGTTCAGATGGCGGCGATGGTGCAACCGGCGGCGAATCGGCAGGGGCTCGTTGGCTGGCAACCGACGGGCGGGGCGGTTCAGCGGGCACAACTGGTTGCGAGCGGGGCGCGACAACTGGCGTTGCCGGCTGAGGCCGGGCCGGTTGCGGGCGCGGAGCCGCCGGTTGGGCCGCAGGGGCGGGAGCGAGCAACGCTTCAACCACGGCTACTTCGAGCGGCAGATGGCCGTAGGGCGTCGTGCGCAACTGGTAATCGAGATTGCTAAACAGCTTAACCCACTGCACGAGCGCTGTCATCTCGGCCTGCTGCGCCCATTGCGCCAACTGCGCCGCCTCATCGTCGCCGAGATCGAGCAACGTGCGATCGCCGGTAGCCTTAAGCAACATCACCGCGCGCAGCCGTTCCACCAGATCGCGAGCAAACTGGCGCAGATCGGCGCCCTGATTCGCCACCGCATTGACCGCGCGCAGCGCGGCGGTCAGGTCAGCGGCAAGCAAGGCTGCGATCAAGGCATCAACCTCGGCAGCGGCAGTCATACCGAGCAGACGTTGCACGTGGTGCAGCGTGATCGGCCCCTCGACGAACGAAGCCAACTGTTCGAGAATACCGAGTGCATCGCGCATACTGCCGGTCGCAGCACGAGCAATCGCTTCGGGAGCGCCATCGGCCAGCGCAATCCCCTCAGCGGCGGCAATCCGGCGCACGTGGGCCGCCATTGAGGTCACGCTATGGCGGACGAAGGTAAAGCGCTGGCAGCGCGACAAAATCGTCGCCGGCACCTTATGCACTTCAGTGGTGGCGAGAATAAACAGCGCATGATCAGGCGGTTCCTCAAGGGTCTTGAGTAACGCATTAAACGCCGCCGTCGAAAGCATGTGGGTCTCGTCAATAATATAGACCTTCATGCGAGCGACACTGGGACGAAACTGCACTCGCTCGATAATCTCGCGTGCATCCTCGACGCTCGTATGGGAAGCAGCATCCATTTCGATCACGTCAACGGCACGGCCTTCGGCAATCGCCGTACACATCTCGCACGTCCCGCATGGACGAGCGGCGGGATCGGGATGGAGACAGTTCACCGCCTTGGCCAACAAACGGGCCATGGTCGTCTTCCCAACACCGCGCGGCCCGGTAAACAGATAGGCATGGCCGACCCGGTCTTCGGCAATCGCATTGCGCAGCGTCTGCACCACATGCTCTTGCCCCACCAGTTCGGCAAAGGTTTGGGAACGCCATTTGCGGTAGAGTGATTGAACTGCCATTGTGGTTTCAGGTGTTGGTTACACAGCAAGATGTATTATACCAGAGGAGATAAGAGGTAAGGATGAAGGGGAGTGGTGAATGGCTAAGAGCGAGTTTGGAACTTGTCCTACCCTGTTAGGGGGTATGGGGCGAAATCAATTCCCTCCTTTGGAATGCGCGCGCTGTATCAGGAGGGTAGAATGAATTCCGCCCCCGCCATGCGCAGTACGCGATATATGCCCTCTCGCCCGCTGGAGAGCGCACCCCTCGCTCCAGCCCTCTCCCCGGAGGGGAGAGAAGGGAAGGAGACATTCTCTTTGTCAGTGCAAGGGCGCGCAGCGCCTGAACCAATCTCCTGCTCCACACAATGGAAATCAAACCAACGCAAACTGGCGACATAACCGGTGGTATAATCCCACATACCAGTACCATCTGCCTACGCCAGAGGATGGCCTATGCTCACCTACGAGCAATTGATTGCCCTGTTGATCGAAAGCCTCGAGCAACACCAGATCAACATTGTTCACACCCAAGAACTGCTTGACGTTCACACGTTGGGGCGCAGCCTGCACGTGACCTGTTTGCCACCGCATGCTGATAAAACCGGCGCATGGGCGCAACCGCCATTGCGCGCTGTGGTGAGCATCCACTGGCCGGCGGAGCTGACCATTGCCTCACTGCACGGCCAACCAATCATTGATGCGCTCAACCAGATTGTTGCCGAGCGGCTGCGCACGATGCAGCGCGCTAGCCCAATGGCGTTTGATGTGACCTACTTCCTGCCACTGAGCGATGACGAACAGCAGGCGGCGGATTTTGAGCATGCAACCGCCAAGATCCTCGATCTCTTTGCGCGCCGTGCTGACATCGAGGACAACTTCGAGATCAACGGCGTCCTCCGCTTAAGCAGTGAACAGGCGCCGACACTGGCGCAATTAACGGTAACCCGGCTCTTCCCGGTGGAACGATTGCAGGCTGAGGCGGTGGAAGAGGTGATTGCGGCTATGAGCGGCGAGCTGCGCGAGATACTTCCGCAGATAGCAACAGTCCTTCCGCCAACGCCAAGCGATCCTGAGCCGGGGCTTGATCCACAGTTTTATTTGCGACCACCGACTGCCTGATGCCATTTTCGCCTTCCGCGCTGCAAGCTTTGCTGCAACCCGGCGTGAGCGAGCGCTGGCAAGCGGTGCAACGTTGGTTGCACCCCGAAATGCTGGCGTTGGCCAACCGTGCGTCTGAACGGGCGGCAACGCTCTTGCCCCGGCAATGGCCGTTGTACGAGTTGAGTTTTAAGGCGCGGCGCGCGATTGATCGCGGCAAGGGCCGGCGCGATCCGATCGAAGACTACTGGTTCGCTTTCGACCGACCACCGCGTGGGGCCGGCGTTATGCTGACGGTGAGCGGGGTTGAACGCACGGTCACGGTGGGTCTGCAACTATGGGGAGTGCGGCGACCGCAACTAGCCCGGCTGTGGCGCGAAGCGCGCCCGTTGTGGGAAGAGCTGATCGACCGGATCGGCACGGAAGGGCAGGCGCGGTTTGCCAGTCGCCGCCCGCCCGCGCCGGAAATGCGCTGGGTCGATCACTATCTGGCGCAACGGCAAGCCCAATACCTGTGGGCAGGCTTCGTCTATCCTTGGGACAATCTGCCGCCCGACGAGCGGCTGATCGATGATCTCTGCACATTGCTGCCGCTCAATGAAGCGTTGATGGAACTGGCCGAGATCGAGCTGGCGACAACCCCTACCTTGCGCGAGGCGCCAGAACGCTATCACACCGGATTGCCGCCATTCGCGCAGATCGCCGCTGCGATTCGCCGACGGGGGATGGTGATTGATGAACGTATTTTGGAAGCGTTCCATCTGGCGGTGCAAGCGCGGCCCCTCGTGATTCTGGCCGGGCCGAGCGGCAGCGGCAAGACGTGGCTCACCCGGTTGTACGCCGATGCGTTGATTGGAGCAGATGAAGGCCAAACAAACCCCATCTACCTGCTGGTAGCGGTGCAACCCGACTGGCACAGCGCCCGCGATCTGCTCGGCTACTACAACACGCTCACCGGTCTCTACCAGCCGACCGCATTTCTGCGCCACGTGCTCAAGGCCGCCGCCGACCCTGATCAGACCTACATCGTCTGCCTCGACGAAATGAATCTGGCCCGGCCCGAATACTATTTGGCGCCGATCCTCTCGGCGATGGAGACTGCCGAGGGGCTGATCGATCTCGGCACACCGCTGGCCGAAACGCCGCTGGCCAGCGGCGGGGTGGTGCGCAACCCATTGCGCTTGCCGGCCAACCTGCGCCTGATCGGTACCGTCAACGTCGATGAAAGCACCTTCCTGCTCAGCGACAAAGTGCTCGATCGGGCCAACCTGCTCGAACTAGGGAGCGTTGATCTCAACCGCTTCCGCGCCGTATATCAAGGCTCCATCGACGACCAGATTTGGCAGATGCTGGCAGCGATCCAGACCCACATGGCAGCGGCAGGCAAACCAGCGGGGTATCGGGCTTTGGGTGAAACGCTTCGATTCATCGAACAAGCCAGCAGCATGAGCGCCTTCGAGGCATTAGACATGCAGATGCTCCAGCGCCTCTTGCCACGCTTGCGCGGCGATGACACCCCACGCTTCCGACAGGCGCTGCGCGGGCTGCATGCGCTTTGTGAGGGAAGGCTCCTGCGCAGCGCAGCCCGGCTCGAACAGATGTTAGCCCGGCTTGATCGTGAAGGGTATACGGATTTTTATGGATGATCCGGCCTCACGCCACCCGCACCGCGGCGAGACAGCGCACCGGTGACGGGATGCTGCCCACCTGCTGCCATGTGCGCCCGCGATCGTCGCTGCGCCAAATCTGGCCGGTATCGGTACCGGCCCATACCACATCAATATGGTAGGTGCTCGGTGCAAATGCGCTGAGCGCACCTTGCCATGCACCGGTCACTTCCTGCCACGTCTTGCCGCCATCCTCGCTACGCATAACGCGCGTGCCATCAGCGACCGCTGCCAGCAACACCTCTTGTTTCCCTGACAACACCGCCAGCAAACGAACGTCTGGCAACCCCACATCGGCATTACGCCAGACCCCCATCCCCTGCACGGTTGCTACCGGCAAGCGATCACTGGCGAGAAAATGAAACAACGCCCGATCCTCGGCATCGGCCTCATACCACTGCCGGCCACCATCATCACTGCGCAAAAAGGCCTGCTTCGTTGCCACCACCAAACTCAGCGAATCGGCGGCAACCAATGCAATCACTTGTTCACCGGCTAATGATACATCAGGTAACAAGCGCCAACGGCCCGTGCCACCCGGATCGCTGAAGACGTACAGACCATTATCGGCACCAATATAAAGCACTCCAGCCTTTGCCATGCCGCCTCCTTCGCCATACTGTCACACTAGCGCAGGCTGCGCAACCACTCGCGATTGTAGCATAGCATCACGTAATCCAATGTGCTATGATAATTTAAGCTCTTCTCGTTGGAGCACATCCCCGTTCGATGACTCAACTTATACGTGCTTGCTGCACACGCATTGCAGGATGGGATTATGTCGCTCGCACATCTGCGCCATATTTGGCAGAGCGCCGATCCGGCGCTAAGTGCTCTGCGATTAGCGTTTTGGTACACGATTATCGGCGGAGCATGGATTGCCTTCTCTGACCGGATCCTCGCGTTTATTATCAGCGACATAGAGAGCTTGACCAGCTGGCAGACGGCCAAAGGCTGGTTATTTGTGTTAGTAATGGCCGGTTGGCTGGGATGGGAACGGTGGAACACGCTCAAGCAATCCCAACGTGTCAACGATGAATTACGCGCCCTCAATACCTCGCTCGAGCAACGCATTGCCGAACATACTGCGCCGTTGCAGGCTGCGAATGCCGAATTGAGCCAGATTAATCAAGAGCTTGAAACCTTTACCGCGATGATCTCGCACGACCTCAAAGCGCCGCTACGCGTCATTGAAGGCTATAGCCAACTCCTCTTGCGCTTTCATGCTCACCGGCTCGACGATGACGGCAAACAATGCCTGAACAGTATTCGCACTGCAACAACCCAAATAAACCAGCTTATTGACGATTTACTTGCCTATACCCACATTGAGCGCAAAGTGCTTGAATATGCTGAGATTAACCTTGAATCCATCATCGAAGAGATTTTGGCCGTTCACACTGATCAAATCGAGACCCGCGGCGTCACTGTCGAGCGGGATATTCGCTGTCCGGTGATGCGCGGCGACGAGATCGGCATCACTTTAGCGCTACGTAACCTGATCGACAACGCGCTAAAATTTACGGCCCCCATCCCTCAACCACGGCTGACAATTGGCACAGAAGCTGTAGGCGATGCAGTACGATTATGGGTCAAAGATAACGGGATCGGGTTTGACATGCGCCATCACGAGCGAATTTTTGCCATTTTTCAACGCTTGCACCCCCAAGATGCGTATCCCGGTTCCGGAGTTGGTTTAGCTATCGTGCAAAAAGCGATTGAACGCATGGGTGGCCGGGTCTGGGCCGAGAGCAGCCCCGGTGCCGGCGCAATTTTCTATTTGGAGATCCCAAATGCCACCGCATCACCTGCATTTGTTGCTAATAGAAGATAATCCCTTTGACGCCGATCTCTTCCGGCGCGCGATGCTGCTGCACGATGCTAAGATCAAGATCACGCACATCGATTCGTATCAAGCTGCATACGCCCATCTCAACAACCTCTCAACAACTGCGATAACCTATGACGGGGTGATTCTCGACTTACACCTCCGTGATGGCGATGGCCTCGATCTGCTCGCCTACATGAGGTCGCACCATCTGCCGCTGGCAGTGATTATCCTGACAGGCGGGGGCGGCGATCACATGGTGATTAGCGCACTGAAAGCCGGCGCCGATGATTATGTCATCAAGCGCGATGACTATCTCGACCGGATCGGCGCGATCATCGAACAGGCGTGCCAGCGTTTTCATTCCCAGCAAGCACGGCGCAGTCAGACGATTACCGTCACCTATATTGAATTCGGCGCGACCGACAGCGAAGCAACGATCCACTATCTGCAACGCATCGCCCCCCACCTGCACTGTGTGCCGATGCGCGGTCAGCGCGCGTTTTTACACAATTTGGCCCGAGGCCACTCTGCCGGTGATCTGGTGCTGATCGACTGCGCGCAACCACGCTTAGCAATGCTCGATCTGGTGAAAGAACTGCTCCAATTTCGCCGGCTCACTCAACCGATCATTGTGATGGCCCAGCCGGGCAACGAGGAGTTTCCCTTACAAGCATTACGGCTCGGTGTGGCCGATTACATCATCAAACGGGAAGGCTTTCTCAGCCAATTGCCAGTTGTGTTGGAAAACGCCCACTACCGCGCCCAACTCCACCAACAAAACGAGCGCCTCCGGCTGCAAGCTCAAGCCCTTAACGACGCCGCCAACGCGATTATGATCGCTGACCGCAACGGGATTATCGAATGGGTCAATCCGGCCTTCACCACACTTACCGGCTATGAAGCAGCCGAAGCCATCGGTCAGTCAACCCGCCTTTTGCGCTCAGGGAAGCAAGATCAGGCTTTTTACGCGGCGCTCTGGGATCAGATTTTGGCGGGGAAGCCATGGCATGGCCGTCTCATGAATCGTCGTAAAGACGGCAGCCTCTACCACGAAGAGATGACGATTACGCCGGTGGCGAATGAGGACGGCGTGATCAGCCACTTTATCGCGATCAAGCAAGATATTTCCGAACAAGTAGCCCGCGAACAGCGCCGCACTACTTTAGCGGCAATTGGGACAGCCCTACGCCGGGCGCAATCTTGGGCCGAATTGACGCCGATTTTACTTGGGCAAGTGTGCGAAGTGTTTCAAGCCGAAAGCATCGCGCTGTTACGGCCAGATGGCGAGCGGTTACACGTTGATCTTGCGCTGAGCAGTTTGGCGATACTCGCACAACAGCCGGACGTTCTGGCAATGCTGGCTGCTCAGTTCAGAAACGTCAACGGGCCGCTCAACGTCACGCGGTTGCTTCACGAAACCGAACAGACGGTCATCGGAGTACCACTGCAGGCCGCAAACCGCTTGGTTGGCATATTGGTGCTCAAGCGGGCCGCCCCGTTGAGTGAAGCCGAACTCGATTTGTTGAATGACATTGCTGAATTAGCTGCTAATGCTCTGCACCGCACCGATCTGTTCGATCAGTTACGTGCGGCGAATACCGAACTGCGCGCAGCCTACGATGCCACGATTGAAGGCTGGTCACACGCTCTCGATCTGCGTGACCGCGAGACGGAAGGTCATTCGCGCCGCGTGACCGAATTGACGGTGCGGATTGCTGCGCGCATGGGCTTCAGCGAGGAAGAGCTGCTGCACGTGCGCCGCGGCGCGCTGTTACACGACATCGGCAAGATGGGCATTCCCGACGCGATCTTGCTCAAGCCCGGCCCACTCAACGATGAAGAGTGGGCAATTATGCGCACCCATCCCACCCTCGCCGTTGAACTCTTACGTCCGATTGCCTTTCTCACGCCTGCGCTTGATATTCCGTGGTGCCACCACGAAAAATGGGACGGCACCGGTTACCCGCGCGGTCTGCGCGGTGAGGAGATTCCACTTGCTGCGCGTATCTTCGCGGTAGCCGATGTCTATGACGCTCTGACCAGCGACCGGCCCTACCGGACTGCGTGGTCGCGTGAACGGGCGCTAGCGTACATCCGTGAACAGGCTGGGAGCCACTTCGATCCACGGGTGGTCGCAGTATTTGAGCAGGTCATCGCCGAGATGGGTAGCAATGATATAATGAAATGAATAGAAGGAGTGGAGCAACAAGGTGCGTTACTTAGTGTACGCATACCCTCTACCCCTCTCAAACTCATCACCGCAAGAGGCGGCAATGATATAATGAGTTGGAGAAGTGGGGCGACGCAGTGCGTCGTCCGTACAATCCATTTTGTCCCCTGCTGAGCGCAAAGCGTCCGCATTCCGGCAGGATGATGAAGGAGTTGATATGTTGAATTTTCTCCGGCGGTTGCTGGGTGACAGCAACGAGAAAGAGATACGCCGGCTGCAGCCAATAGTGGAAGAGATTAACCAACTTGGCCCCGAATTCGCCAAGTTGAGCGACGCCGAGCTGCGTGCGAAGACTGATGAATTCCGCCAGCGTCTCGCCGATGGCGAGACGCTTGATGATATTTTGCCCGAAGCGTTTGCTACTGTGCGCGAAGCAGCGTCACGCACGATCGGGCTGCGCCACTATGATGTGCAGTTGATCGGCGGTATTGTGCTGCACCAAGGCAAGATCGCCGAGATGAAAACCGGCGAAGGTAAGACGTTGGTGGCTACTTTGCCGCTCTACCTCAACGCGCTCGAAGGCAAAGGCGCGCATCTGGTGACGGTTAACGACTATCTGGCCAAGGTCGGCGCAGGCTGGATGGGGCCGATTTACCACTTCCTCGGTCTCTCGGTCGGCTTTATCGCCCACGAACAGAGCGCGTTGTACGATCCCGATTATATCGATCCGAACGCCAACCCCGAAGATCAGCGGCTTGTCCATTGGCGACCATGCACCCGTCGCGAAGCCTATTTGGCCGACATCACCTACGGCACCAACAACGAGTTCGGCTTCGACTATCTGCGCGACAACATGGCGTATGAGAAGTCGCAGCTTGTGCAGCGCGAGCTACACTACGCCATCATTGACGAGGTTGACAACATCTTGATCGACGAAGCGCGCACGCCGTTGATCATCTCTGGCCCGGCGCAGAAATCGTCGGATCTCTACCGCCAGATGGCCCAACTCGTGCGCCAGTTGCGCCGCTCGACGGTGACGGCCAAGCAGGTGAAAGAGGAAGGGCTAGAACCGGACGGCGACTTTTTTGTCGATGAGCGTACCAAGAGCATCTACTTGAGCGAAAAGGGTATTGAGAAGCTCGAACGTTTGCTGCGCATCCCTGCCGGTGAGAGTCTGTTCGATCCTGAACATTATGAAAAGACTCACTACGTTGAGAATGCACTCAAAGCGCAATTCATCTATCAGCGCGACCGTGATTATATGGTGACCCCAAACGGTGAAGTGGTGATTATCGATGAATTCACCGGGCGCGCAATGCCGGGCCGGCGCTGGAGCGATGGCCTGCATCAGGCGATCGAGGCGAAGGAAGGGGTGGCGATCAAGAACGAGAACGTGACGCTGGCTACCATCACCTTCCAAAACTACTTCCGCATGTATAAGAAGCTGGCCGGGATGACCGGTACGGCCTATACCGAGCGGGAAGAGTTTGCCAAGATTTACAATCTCGATGTGGTGGTCATTCCGACGCACAAACCGATGATCCGCGAGGATCTGCCCGACCAGATATACGCCACCGAAGAGGCGAAATTCAACGCTGTGCTGCGCGAAGTGCAAGAAATGCACGAGATTGGCCGACCGGTGCTGATCGGTACCACGTCGGTCGAAACCTCCGAGCGGATCAGCGCCATGCTCAAGCAGGCCGGCATCCCGCACAATGTGCTCAACGCCAAACACCACGAACGTGAGGCGGCAATTGTAGCGCAGGCCGGGCGCAAGGGAGCAGTGACAGTCGCCACCAATATGGCTGGTCGCGGTACCGACATTCTGCTCGGTGGGAATCCTGATGGTTTAGTCGAAGAGTTTTTGCGCAAAGAGGGATTAACGCTTGAAACGGCCACTCCTGAACAGAAGCGAGCAGCGTGGGAGAAGGCCAAGGCGTTGACCGAGGCCGAAGGTGAGGAGGTGCGCAAGCTCGGCGGTCTACACGTGATCGGCACCGAGCGGCACGAAGCGCGCCGGATCGATAATCAGTTGCGCGGGCGCGCCGGTCGCCAAGGCGATCCCGGCTCATCCCGCTTCTTCCTCTCGCTCGAAGATGAATTACTGCGCCGGTTTGGGCCTGTGGATCGCATCAGAGGATTGATGGAGCGCTATGTCGGTTCAGATGTGCCACTGCAAGCCGGCTTGCTCGATCGCACGATCGAAGGCGCGCAGACTCGCGTCGAGGGCTACAACTTCGATGCCCGTAAGCACACCGTCGAGTTTGACGACGTGATGAACAAGCAGCGCCAGATTATCTACGCTGACCGCAAGGCCATCCTCGACGAAGCCGATATGCGCGAGCGGGTGCTCGATCTGATGGCCGAAGAGATCCAGCGCCAGATCGACGATCATCTGAGCGATGAACCCGATGAACTTGAGTTGACTGAAGTACTGCGCGCGTATCGCCGGATCAACCCGACCCTGCCGCCAACCGTCACCGCCGAGACGCTAAAGGGGCAGAAGAAAGAGCAGATTGAGCAATTCCTGCTCGACCATCTTGAGACGACTTATGCCGAGCGTGAGAAGGCAATTACCCCGGAAGTGATGCGCACAGTCGAACGGCGGGTGATGTTAGGTGCAATTGACCGCCAGTGGGTCGATTATCTGACCGCGATGGACGAGTTGCGGCAGAATATTCTCTTGCAGGCCTACGCGCAGAAAGACCCCTTGGTCGAATTTAAGCGCGAGTCGTTCCGCATGTTCGACGAACTAAAAGAGAACATCGCCCGCGACATTGTTTACAACGTCATCCCGGCGTCGTTCCAATACGAAGCCTATCTGCGCCAGATCGCTGAAGAGCAGGCCCGCCGCTTGGCGACGGCGCAGGTCGCTGGCGGCAGCAGCGAAGTCGAGCAGTCACACAAACCCCAACGCCGTTCAACGCCGCAGATCGGGCGCAACGATCCCTGCCCGTGCGGTAGTGGCAAGAAGTTCAAGCATTGCCACTTGGGTCGCGAGCACGAGCTGGCCAATCTGGGAAATGCAACGCCAGTGACACCACCTGCGCCAGCTAAGCCAGTGCGTCCGGCTAACCCAGCTATCGCCGAAGAGGCGGCCAAGATTAAGGCGGTAATTGATAGCGGCAAGCTGCCGCCAAACGGCCCCGCCACACAACGCGGGCGCAGTCCCCAAGCGGTACCGCGGGGGAAGAAGCGGTAAGATCACGCTTACAACCGATCCCCAGCCCCTCTCCCGCAACACGGGAGAGGGGCGTTTCTGTTTTCCGCTCGACGATGCCTCTCTCGCAACCAAGGCGGCTCCCCCTCTCCCGCCGTCAGGTGGAAGAGGGGGCCGGGGGGGTGAGGGCCAGTAGCCTGCGCAGCAGGCTTTGTCAACATAGTCCGGCCCTTCAGGGCCGGGCCGAAGCTGAACCAAATGTGCTGTCAACCCTGTAACCCCACGAGAGAAGGGGAATGTCCAACTCCCTTTCCCCGCAGGGGGAAGGCTAAAATGGGGGCATCACCACTCCCCGCTTGTCATTGCGAGCCGCAGCGGGGCAATACCGCACATTCCCCGCACGGCGAAGCAATCTTGGCCACCCCCGGGAGAGATGCACTCAGTCACTCTTCCCGTCCAAGCGAGAGATTGCTTCGGGCGCTGCCGCACTGTCGCAATGACAAGAGAACAAGGCCCTGCCCGATCACCGCAGGGCCTTGCCGCCCCGCTACATCGCCAAAAACGACAAATAAAAGATCAGCAAAAAGATAAACGACACCACATTCGCAATCAGCGCCGCCATATAACTAGGGGCAGCCTTGCGTTTGCGGATCAGCATCAACACGAAACCCTCCACCAGCACCGCCACTACAAATGCCCCGACAATCACAAACAATGGGTTTTCTAACGCCAACAGCAATTGGCCCAGCAGCACAATCACCACTGATGACACAATACTGGCAACCACCACATCACCCAAAGCGCGAAAGAGCGGTTGCCATTTGATCTGCACCATCGCCTGCCATTCAATCAACAACATCAAGATAATGATGCCAACACCGAGCGGGCTAAGGAAGAGTTCTTGAAACGGAAACATCAGCGCGATCCTTGTCTGATCCATACGGTTGGTGAAGCATTATAGCGGATCTCCCGCTATGGCAACACCAAACGTCGCGCCAGCCCTCCAGCCACATGCAGCGCTGCGGCAAAGGTGCGGTCGCGGCTGAGCAGTCGTAGTTCGCTGCTGAGCAGGTCGGCCAGCGCTGGCCGATCAATCGTTGCCGTGCGCTCGATCGGATGCGCGCCAGCGATGGTGGCTCGCGTGCAAGCATGCCCGGCATCACTCGTCAATTTCACAACAAACTCCGCCTGCTGATTATCCACCGCCCGCAGTACCAACCGGGCCAGCCCCTCAACGCCGGCGAGATCGACGGGCCGAATTGCCACGCTCACCAGCCGGATAGCCGTCGGCCCCACGCCCACCGCTGGTCGTCGCAGGTAGATTTGGATGGTTTCGCCCTCAATCCCCACCGCATCTTCCAACGGCGTCCATTTCAAACAACTAGCCAACCAGCCGACAAAGAGCAGCGCTGCCACCGGATTCGGACGGTTGCCGGCGGCGTATTCGATTATGATCTCGTCGATCCGGTGCAAGTGCGGCAAAAAGGGGCGAGTATCAAAGAATTGGGCCGTCAATTCACGCCACGGAGTCAGGCGTGTCCACCCCAAATCACTCACCGCCGGCGCTCCGTTGGCTGTCTGTTCAAAAGCGGCCAACTCGGCCAATTCTCGCAACGGATCGGCAAAGGTGGTCGAATCGACGATGAGCCGGTCGCAGAGCCGGTAGAGCCGTTGTACCAACGGCTGGGCGAAGGGCTGCGGGCCGGGCGCCCACAGTACCACAGGCAAATCGGGCACCAGCAGCGGCAACACGAGGCTGGCCAGTTGTCCAGCGGGCGCGCCGCAGGCACTAATTGTCACTTGCTCACCACAGACCTGCGTGCGGCCAGCATTAGTCAGCGTGCAAAGCGCCTGTGCGTTTGCTTGCAACTCGGTCGCCGGGCCGGGCCGGTCAATCACAATCACGGTACGGTTGGGATGTTGCGCAGTGAGTGCCGGCGCCACCGCTAAGGCTTGTTCGGCCCAATCATCATCAGGCGCGCGCACAATCAGATTGAGCGTCAACGCCCGAATCACCGCTTGCCCGCCAGCGTCAGGATGCGTCGCTTGCTCTTGCCACATCTGGCGCAATTCGCGCTCGATCGCATTGATATCGATTGCCCCTTCGCTCATACCATCTCCGTCTTATAGTCGCCGCCACGACCGGCCATCGCGGGCGATATATTCATCGGCTGCCGCCGGCCCCCAACTGCCGGCTTCATAATTGGGGAACGGCTGCGGCGGGCCTTTAGCCCAAGCCTGCAAGACCGGCGTCAATAGCGCCCAACTAGTTTCAACTTCGTCACGGCGGGTAAAGAGGGTACCATCGCCCAGCATACAATCGAGCAACAGCCGCTCGTAGGCTTCTGGTGAAGTGACGCCAAACGATGCGCCGTAGCGAAAATCCATCGTCACTGGACGGATCTGGGACTGGCCGGGAGTTTTCGAGCTGAATTTGAGTGAAATCCCTTCATCAGGCTGGATCTTGATCGCCAAGACGTTCGGATCGAGGTCGTTGAGCGGCGTATCGGCAAAGATCATCGTCGGCGCCGCCTTGAACTGAATTGCAATCTCGCTCACCCGCCGCGGTAACCGTTTGCCGCTGCGTAGGTAGAATGGCACTCCGGCCCAGCGCCAATTGTCAATAAACAGCTTCAACGCCACGTAGGTCTCGGTTTGCGAAGTGGGCGATACTCCCTTCTCTTCGCGGTAGCCGCGCACCGGCAAGCCATTGGCACTGCCCGGCCCGTACTGGCCGCGCACCGTATCGTTGACCGACAACGGGCGCACCGCGCGCAACACCTTGACCTTCTCATCACGCACCGCATCGGCGTCGTAGAGCGACGGCGGTTCCATCGCTACCAGACACAGCAACTGCATCAAGTGGTTTTGGATCATGTCGCGCAGCGCGCCGGAGGTATCGTAATACCCTCCGCGATCCTCAACCCCGATGGTTTCGGCAACGGTAATCTGCACGTGATCGATGTGGCTCCGGTTCCAAATCGGCTCGAAGATGCCGTTAGCGAAGCGAAAGATCAAAATATTCTGCACCGTCTCTTTACCGAGATAGTGATCGATGCGGTAGACTTGATCTTCGCGAAAGACCGACAACACCTCGGTGTTAAGGGCCTGCGCGCTAGCGAGATCATGACCAAACGGCTTCTCGATGATAATGCGCGTCCATCCGTTCGAGTGAGCTAGGCCGTGGGCGCCAAGCTGGGCAACAATCGTGGGATAGGCTTCGGGCGGCGTCGCTAGATAGAAGACGCGATTGCCAGACGTGCCGCGTTCAGCGTCAATCACCGCCAGTCGCGCAGCCAAACTGGTGTAGGCATCAGCGTCGTCAAAGCTGCCGCGATGGTATTGAATCCCTTGGGCGAAGCTAGCCCATAATTCGGGATCAACCGGCCCTGAACGCGAATTAGCATTGACCGCCTCGCGCAGCAGATCGCGAAAATAATCGTCGCTCCAATCGCGGCGGGCGAAACCGACGACTGAAAAACCGCCGGGCAAGCGGCGCTCGCGGGCCAGATTGTAGAGTGCCGGCACCAATTTGCGGCTGGTCAAATCGCCGCTAGCGCCGAAAATGACCATCGTGCAAGGTTCGGGCGTGCGGCCAATGCGCAACCCGGCCCGCAGCGGATTATCCAAAACAGGCGTCGCCATGTGCTCGCTCCGTGCTTGATGTTTGACCTCAGAGATCGCAGAGGGCGAGAGATGTTTGATGAACTACTGGAGGGCAACCTCCCAGCGCCGAACACCATCCTCTTGTCTTTCCCGCCGCGTCTACCGCGACCTCTGCAATATATATGGCTTTACTCCGCCTTCTTAACCGCGTGACCGCCGAACTGTTGGCGCAGCGCGGCCAGCACCTTGGCGCTAAAGCTGTCTTCTTGGCGCGAGCGGAAGCGCATCTGCAACGAGAGCGTAATGATCGGCGCCGGCACAGCGAGATCAATGCTCTCTTGCACCGTCCACCGTCCCTCACCACTATCTTCGACATAACCGCGGATGCTACTCAGATTGGCATCATCACTGAACGCGCGCTCAGCCAATTCCAACAACCACGAGCGCACGACACTGCCCTGATTCCAGAGATGGCTAATCTTGGCCAGATCAAAATCGTAGCGCGACTGGCGCAAAATCTCAAAGCCTTCGGCATAGGCCTGCATCATGCCATACTCGATGCCGTTGTGAATCATTTTGACGAAATGACCGGCCCCATGCGGCCCGCAGAGCAGATAGCCATCCGGCGGGGCCAGCGTCTGCAAGAGCGGTTCAACGTAGCGGAACGTCTCTTCGTCGCCGCCGACCATCATGCAGTAGCCGACCTGTAAGCCCCAAATCCCGCCGCTGACGCCAATATCGAGAAACCGCAACCCATGCGCCGCCAATTGCTCGGCGTGGGCAATGCTCGCCTTATAATTATTGTTGGCACCATCGATCACAATGTCACCCGACGCAAGCAGTGGTGTCAGCGCGGCCAGATGCTCGTCGGTGGCAGCGCCAGCCGGCAACATCAACCAAACGACGCGCGGCGGGGTAAGCATCGCCACCAGATCGGCCAACTCTTCCGCAGCGATCAGATCATGCTCAGCCGCCAATTCACGCGCTTTGGCAACAGTGCGGTTATAGACAATCACCCGGTGGCCGCCGCGGCGCAAACGAATCGCCATATTCGCGCCCATCCGGCCCAAACCGACCAGTCCTACTTCCATCATTCGCTCCTTAAGCTAACTATTGCGAGTGCAATTGATAATCCTTGCCTAAGCATTATACTCCGGTCTGATGACAGCACAGGAGCAATACGGTATGATGATGAACATTACGCAGAGTTAGAGCGCTCGCGGATACCAAGATCCGAGTCGTTTAGCCCAGCAACGTCGCGGCGATCCCATAACCCATCTATTGCGGAGTTTACTTATGTCGAATAACCAACCCAACCAACCGCCTCGCCCGCCGGCTAGCCGCTCGCCTTACCCTGACGCGACGCTGGTGATGCACCGGATAGAGCACAAACACTCTCGCCAAGGCTTGCTGCCACCGCCAAGCACCTCACCGCGCCGTGTCACACCCAAGCGGCGATGGTCACTAGGTTGGATCGCGCTAGGAATGTTGGCAATCGTTGCACTGGCGCTCGGGTTTGGCTACTGGCAGATCCACCGGCTGGCACAACGGATCGTGGTTGCCGACCCACGCGGGCCAGCCATTACGTCACCATTGCTTGGCGCAAATATTTTGGTTGTTGGGGTTGACATCCGGCGTGATCGTCCCGAAGAGGGGATACGCAGCGACACATTAATACTCGTGAGGCTCGATGGCATAGGAGGCTGGGCCAACCTGCTTTCGATCCCGCGCGATACACAAGTTGATCTGCCTAACCGTGGCCCCAGCAAGATCAACGCCGCCTACGCTTACGGCTATTATCACGCAACCGAACTCTACGGCGATGGCGTAAGCGCGGAACAGGGCGGGATGGCGTTCGCCGCCGACACGGTCAGCCAGTTTCTCAACTTTGAGCAACGTAGCATGCGGGTCGATTACGTCGTGCAGATCGATTTTGACGGCTTTGCTGCATTAATCGATGCCCTTGGCGGGATTACGATCGAGGTGCCGCGCCGGATCGTCGACGAGGCCTACCCCACCCCTGACTACGGCGTCATGCAAGTCGTCTTTGAAGCCGGCCCGCAACGGATGGATGGCGCGCGCGCCTTGATCTACGCCCGCACACGCCACGCTGACAGCGATTTTGGTCGCACTGAACGGCAACAGCAAATCGTGCAAGCGATTGTTAGTGAAATTCGGCAGCGTAACTGGTTTGAGCGGATGCTCTTACTGCCGCGTATCCTCGATGCCGTTACCCAAACCGGCGATACGCCAGCAGTTCTAACCACCCTGCCACTGGCCAACTTCGACACCTTACTGGCAATGGGACGCTTGGCCGCCAACCTCGACCCGGTGCTGATCGGCCGCTACCGGATCGAGCCGGGCACTGTAGCTGTGCGTGAAAACGGCACCAACCTGATCTGGGATGCCGACAACGTGGCGGCGCTAGTCAATCGCTGGCTGACGCCGCCGGGAGAGGCGAGCGAACGAGCGCGGGTGCAGGTGCTCAATGGGGCGAGTGTTGCAGGGCTAGCGCGCCGCACCAGCGAAGAACTGAGCGCCAACGGCTTTACGGTCCTCGCCCCTGCCGACGCGCCACCGGGAGACTATCCGCGCACGGTGGTGTATCAAGCCGGTAACGCCCCCTTTACTGCCCGCCGGCTCGCCCAACTGCTGGGCGCTGAGATGGTCGTTGGCCAACCGGCGGGAGTGTATAGCGAGGCAGAGATCGTGGTCATCCTAGGACGTGATCGCACACCGTGAAAGTAGGGAGTGGGGAATAGGTACAGTGTGCGCTTACTGACATTGCTCACGATCAACTCGCAAACCCCTTCGCCCGCTTGCTCACCCCTCTTCCAAGGTCGAGAGAATCCGGTGTGCGCGCACGGCCAACCAGAGCGCAAAATGCTCCTCGGCGTTATCGAGATCCATCCCGCTAATCTCCTTAATCCGCTCGATACGGTAGAGCAACGTATTGCGGTGAACGTGCAACGCCTCGGAAGTAGCGCGCAGATTACCGAGGTTGTTAAAATAGGCTTCAAGCGTCTTAATCAGATCGGCGTGCTGGCGCTTATCATACTCAGCGAGGCTAGCAAGCGTCTCGCGGTAGAACGACCACAGCTCCGGCGTCTCACGTAAGCGAATGAGCAAACGGTAGACACCCAGATCGCCGAACGCGAGCACGCGATCGTTACCAAAAATCTGGCGGCCAAGGCTCAACGCCTGTTCAGCCTCTTCGAGGGTGCGCCGCCACTCAGAAAGATGCGCTGCCGGCGAGCCAATGGCAAGCACCACATTCGGATGATCGAACAACAAACGTTCGCGCAACTGCTCGGCCACCTCACGCGCCCGGCTGACCGTCGGCGAGGGCACCATGCAGAGCACATTGCTCTCGCGCCGCGAGATAGGTGCATTGATATTCAGCCGTTTCAGCTCATTCTGAATATTGGCCGCGGCCCGGCCTAACGTCGCGGCGCTGGCATCATCAATATGCACCAGCACTGCCGTATGAGGCGCCGTAAGGGTATAGCCCAGCTCCTGACCACGCTGGATCGCGGCGGCTACATCGGCAGGCGGCCCAGCCAGAATACTGGCAATAAAATCGCCGCGCAACCGCTCTTCGGCAGCCTGCACCGCTTGTTCTTTGGCCAATTCGAGCGCTAATGCCAGCGCGCCACGCTGCACTGCCGTGCGATCCCACGGATCAAGCGTCGCCCCGGCAATTGCGACATAGCCGGTTGGTGCGCTACTATTGCCAATCGGCTCGACCCAGATTTGCTGGTTGAGCAAATTCATTTCGCCACGACCAGAGGGACGCAGCGCCTGCAAAGCCAGTCGCGCCTGCCCGCGCCCGCGTTGTGCCCGGATCACGCCATTCGGCGCATAACATGCCACACTCTGACCGGTGCGCTCGTGCAGAATATCGAGCAAGCCGCCAATCCCGCCACCTTGTAATGAACGCTGGGTAAGCAAATCGTAGAGCTGGGCAGCCCGCCGCTCGAACTGCGCTTCGTAATCGGTAATCAGGCGGGTGATCTCACGCTCGACCTCACGCAGATCGACCCCCTCGGGCAGATGCAGCAACGGCAGCCGGGCCTCTTCCGCCGCTTGCTGATCTTCGGGTGTGATCACGCCCAGCGCAACGACGCCGGCAATTGGCACCGGCGCCTGTGCTAAGCGGCGCACCAACACCGCTAACGTTAACCGCGAATCGAGCGCACGCGCCGCTTCAACCGATAGCAAGGCGAGTTCACCACCGCGAAGTTCGGCAAAGGCCGGCAACGTAGCGCGGAGGGTGGCAATCCAACTGACCTGACGCCCCAAGCCGGTAGCGCCGGCAACGACCGTAGTGCCCTCCGGCAACGCTAGTCGCACCACATCGCGAACGGTGATGGTTACCATACTAATACATCACAAATCGTTATCACCGAAGTTGACCGTATTATACATTGTTCTTGAGATCAACGTCGCACACGACCCCTCTTGACAAATACTTGTCGCATCTGCTATAATCCCACCTACAATAATTGTTTATACAACTATTTTGTTGACAACGAAGTTATCCGAAAGTCTATGACGCCATCCGGCACCGAGCAGCACCGTATGATCCAAGAAGTTTACGTCTTGCTGGATGATGGCGACCGCCGTGTGCTGCGCCAATTCCAGCTCAACCCTACCCAGTATGCGGCGCTGCTGCTGCTAGCTGAACACCATGGCGTGCGGCTGTCAGATCTGAGCGTCCATTTGTTGATTGACAAAAGCAGCACAACCCGTCTGATTGACCGCCTCAGCTCTCTTGGTTTAGTCGAGCGCATCGCTGATCCGAGTGATCGGCGCGTGCAACGGATCGGGCTAACGGCGCATGGCCGAGCCCACTTAGCCAAGGTGCGCGCTGCGCATAGCGAATCGCTCGCGCGACGGTGGGCTGTGCTTGATGGACCTGAGCGCGAGTTGCTCACCCGCTTGCTGCTCAAGCTCCGGCGCGAATTAACCATCGTGCAACACGGGAGAGAAGGAGGTGCAATATCGAGCGATAGCGATTGATTGGTACCCATCATAATCATTGTTGTTATGGTATAGTTGCCGATTATCGGGCATTGCTGCCCCCGCCAAAGGAGAAACGTGTGAAGCGCCTGTCGTTTGCACTGTTCGCATTGCTGGCCCTGTTCGCCACCCTCCTCGCCGCTTGCGGCCAACCCGCTCCCGCCACCCAACCCACGACTGCTCCCGCTCAAGCCACGACTGCTCCCGCCCAACCTGCCGCCGGCGGTATGGCCGTTACCGGCACCGTCACGCTCTGGCATGCCTACGGTACCGGCAGCGCCGAAGAGAAGGCGATCAACATGTTGATTGATCGCGCCCGCGCCGCTTACCCGCAGGCCACAATTAACGTGCTCCAGATCCCGTTTGATCAGATTTTCAATAAGTTCAACAACGAGGTCTCATCGGGCGGCGGCCCCGATATGTTCATTGCGCCGAATGACAGCCTTGGCAGCCAGATCCGGGCCGGGGTGCTAGCCGATCTGAGTGAATATCAGAGCATGTTGACCGATATCACACCGACCGGCGTCGCCGGGATGTCACTCAACGGTAAGCTGTACGGCATCCCTGAGTCGTTTAAGGCAGTAGCGCTCTACTATAATAAGAGCAAGATCACCACCCCGCCGGCGACCACCGACGAGCTGCTGGCGCTGGTCAAGGAGGGCAAAACGCTGGTGCTCAACCAGAATGCCTACCACAATTTTGGCTGGTTGCAGGCGTTTGGCGGCCAGTTGATGGATAGCAACGGCAAGTGCATCGCCGATCAGGCTGGCGGCCCTGAGTGGTTCGCTTACCTCAAGGCGCTGAAGGAAGTACCGACTGTCACCTTCTCGACCGACGGCGGCCAAGCTGACTCGCTGTTCAAGGACGGCAAGGCCGACATGATTATCAACGGCCCGTGGGTGCTGGGTGACTACCGCGCCGTGCTGGGTGACAACCTCGGCGTGGCTCCGATGCCGGGAGCCGCCAAGCCGGCCGGCCCGCTTACCGGCGTCGATGGCTTCTATGTCAGCATCAACAGCCAGAATGTAGCAGGTGCGGTTGCGTTGGCAATGTTCCTGACCAGCCCCGAATCGATGAAGGTCTACGTCGATGAAGCCGGCCACGTGCCGGTGAGCACCAAGGTGCAGATCAGCGATCCGCTGGTGCAGGCCTTCGCGCAGGCGTCGGCCACCGGCGTACCGCGGCCACAGATCCCCGAACTCGACAACTACTGGGGCCCGTTCGGCGACGCAATGACCAAAGTGCTCGACGGTGGCGCTGATCCCAAGGCTGCTATCACCGAAGCCTGCGCATTGATGAATACCGCCAACGGCAAGTAAGTCGCGCAAGCGCCTGCCAGACCCTCAAGGGGAGGGTCTGGCAGTGTTATCATACGCAACATCTGCACATTCCAACCGCAGGGGAGGAAGCCGTATGGCAACCACAAATCCAGAGCTGGCCTCACCAACGACGCGAGCGCCACGTTCAGCTCTGCGTGAGGGGTGGAAACAATTGCGCACCCCGATCATCTATCTGCTGCCAGCACTGGTGATTATGATGGTCGTCACCTTTTACCCGCTGGCTTTCCAAGTTTGGATGTCTTTCACCGATTATGGAGTGATTAAGGAAGAGGGGAAGCAAACGCTGAACCCGTTCGGCCCCGGCGGCACCACCCCGCCCAATTACCGGCCAGCTCAGTTTGTCGGTTTTAAGAACTATCTTGATATTATCACCAATAACCCGCAATTTGTTGCCCGCCTTGGCGGTAACTTTGATTTTTGGCGCTTGCTCGCCTTCAATTTGTGGTGGACCTTCTCGAATGTCGGGTTTCACGTCGCGCTGGGCATTATTATTGCTGTCTTGCTAAACGTGGAAGGGCTGTGGGGGCGCAAAATCTATCGGGCAATTTATATTTTACCGATGGTATTGCCGAATATCGTGGTCGCCACAGTCTGGCGTAATATGTTTGATGATCAGTACGGTTCGATCAATCAATTGATCAATCTCTTCATTACGCCTTTTGGCCTCGATCCGGTACAGATTCGTTGGTTCAACCAGATCCAAGACCCCATTCCCGGCATTGGCCTGCCGCTCAGCTATTATGCGATGCTGATTGCCAATATCTGGCTGGGTTGGCCGTTTATGACCATCGTCGCCACCGGCGCGCTGCAATCGATTCCGAAAGAGATGTACGAGGCGGCCAGCATTGATGGCGCGACCAGCATGCAACAGTTCTGGCGGATTACGCTACCGCTGCTGCGCCCGGCGATGGTGCCGGCGGCAATGGTTGGCATTGTCACCACCTTCAATCTCTTCCACGTGATCTATTTTATGAGTGGCGGTGGGCCGCTGGGACGCACCGAGATTATGGTGACGCAGGCATTTAAGTTGATCAATGTCAACCAGCTCTATGGCGTTGCCGCCGCATTTTCGGTCATTATTGCGCTGGTGCTGATCCCGATTTTCTTAATTACCAACAAGATTTCGCGCGCCACGGAGAGCTACGATGTCTAGTGTGACTACTCAGCGCCGTTCAGGCAGCACCGCCGCCGGCCGCCGCTTAAAGTGGTGGCAGCAATTGGTGCTGCAAGCGATTTGCCTGTTTATCGCTGCAACTGTGCTCTTTCCGGTGCTTTGGATTGTGAGCATGTCGCTCGATCCGCGCAATATTTCGCGCCCAACCGAGCTGAACCTGATTCCACCCGGCGCGTCGCTACAAGCTTATTTGCAAGTGCTTGACCGCCCGACCGCTAATCCGGTGACGTTCGCCGAGCTGGCGTTTAATAGCCTGCGCCTCGCCGGCGGGGTATCGGCCTTTGCCCTTCTCATCGGCGTCAGCGCGGCGTATGCCTTTTCGCGCTTCAAGTTCCCCGGCCGGCAGTTTATGATGATTGCAGTATTGGCAATCACCGTCTTGCCGAGCGTGGCGACGATTGCGCCGCTCTTTGCGTTGCTCAACAGCATTCGGATCAGTAGTGCGATTATGAGTATTGTGCTCATTCTCGCTGGCCTGATGCTGCTTGGTCTCACGCTGTTCGCAGTGGTGCCGGCGATCCGGCTTGGCTCGGCTGGGCCGGGCAACTATTTCTTCGGCGCAGTGGGATTGGTCATTAGTCTAGGTTTGATCTACGGCGGCCTCGCCCCGGCCCGCAGCGAGATCTTTGTGTTGCGCAATTCGCTGCTTGGCGTCGGGATTGCAATGGTGTCGGGGGCGTTGCCGTTTGCGATCTGGAACCTGAAGGGCTACCTCGATACGATTCCCAAAGAGCTGGAAGAGGCGGCGATTATTGATGGCGCCTCACCGAATCAGGTCTTCTTCCAGATCGTGTTGCCGCTGGCAACGCCGGCGCTGGCCGTCACCGGATTTCTTGGCTTTACCGGCGGCTGGACTGAGTTCTTCTTATCGTGGCAGTTCCTGACCGATCCCAAAGATTTTACGCTGGCGATGTCGCTCTACAATATGACCGGCCAGTACGCCGGGCAGATCCCTTGGTCGCGGTTCGCCGCCTTTTCGATTTTGTTGTCGTTGCCGGTAGCGATCGTTTACCTATTGTTACAGCGATATATTATCGGCGGCCTGACACTGGGCGGGGTCAAGGGATAATTGTATTGTCGAACCGCACAGCCGTGCGGCTCCAACCACCATTGTAATCCCCAAAGGATCGTTCACCGTGGAACAGATTCACGTCTCTGCCGACTTCATTTTTGGCACGATGGCCACCGATAGCCGGCGGCTAGGATATGTGCGGGCCGAGATGGCCGGTATTTCCCACCGCTACCGTATGGAACCGGCAGCGCCGCGAGCCGGTGAACCGGTGCGGCTCTTCGTCACCCTCGGCCCGTTAATCACCGCCGATCGGGTCAGCGTCTACTATACGACCGATGGTAGCGAACCGGCCGGCTGCCGCGGCCAAGCCGCGCCGGGGAGCACCGTGGTGCATGGGCATCGCCTCGCCAGCCACTGGGATACACTGCTGTGGGGCTATATGGAAGAGTGGGCAATCGATCTGCCACCCCACCCGTCCGGCACCGTTGTACGCTACCGGATCGAGGCTTGGCTGAGCAAAGGCGAGGGATCGCTCTGGTACAGCGAAGTGATCGGTGCGACCGAAGGCGATGGCAGTGTGCTCGGTCATCCCGGCCCCGGCGATCATTACCTGCGTGAAATGGGAGCCGAATTCAATTTGACCTTCCTCCGTCGCCCGCGCACCTGCGCCTACCGAGTTGGCGATGAAGGCGCCCCGGCATGGCTTGATGAAGCCGTCATCTATCACGTCTTTATTGACCGGTTCCATCCCGGCCCCAATCGCCAATTTGCCAATCCGCCTACGCCGATGGGCATCTACGGCGGTACACTGGCCGGCGTTACCGCTAATCTTGATTACATTGCTAGCTTAGGCACGACCGCCATTTGGCTCTCGCCGCTCTTCCCCTCGCCGTCGCACCACGGGTACAATGCCACCGATTACTACAGCGTCGAACCGCGACTGGGGACATTGGCCGATGTGCAGACCCTGATCGCCGCCGCCCACGAACGCGGGATGCGAGTCATCTTTGACTACACCGCTAATCACTTCTCAAGCCAGCACCCGATCTTCAAGCGCGCTATTACCGATCCAACCGGCCCGGAACGGGATTGGTTCATCTTTACGCGGTATCCAGACCAGTATATTTCATTCTTTGGCGTCGCCGAACTCCCGCAGCTTGACCTTGATTATCCGCCGGCACGCCAATTTATGATCGACGCAGCGCGCTACTGGCTCGCACAGGGGGTTGACGGCTACCGGCTCGACTACACGATCGGCCCTTCCCACGATTTCTGGACAGCCTTTCGCGCAGCGATGCGAGCCATCAAAACCGACTGCGTGCTGTTGGGCGAAGCGGTTGACACTGCCGAGGTATTGCGGTCGTATGTTGGCCGGCTCGACGGTTGTCTCGACTTTCTGCTCTTGCAAGCCATCCGGCGCTTTTTCGCCTTTGATGAGATTAGCGCCAGTACGTTCGCCATCTTTCTCAACCGGCACCTTTCCTACTTTCCGCCCGGTTTTGTGTTGCCCAGCTTCCTCGATAATCACGATATGAATCGTTTTTTATGGGTCGCGCGCGGCGATACCCGCCGGTTGCGGCTGGCTGCCCTCTGCCAATACACGCTGCCGCACCCGCCGGTGCTCTATTACGGCACCGAAGTTGGGCTGAGCCAACGACTCGACGTGCGCCATGCCGACGGCAGCGGCCATCCCGAAGAGTCACGCTTGCCGATGCTATGGGGAGCCGATCAGGATCGCGACCTGTTGCAGTTTTACCGTCAATTGGGCGCACTGCGACGAGCAACGACCGCTATCTGGCGTGGCGAGCGCGTCTTTACCCACATCGATGACCAGAACCGTCAGGTAGCCTATACATGTACCGCCAACGACGTAACGTGGCTGGTTGCGCTCAACAACGCGCCGCAAGCCGGCGCGATCCCCTTACCGGCTGGCCACTGGGAAGTCGCATTGGCGACACAAACTGCCGATACTATCGCCGGAAACGTGATCCTACCGGCGTATGGCGGCGCTATCATGCGCCGCCGGGGATAGAATGGAGATCGTATCCGGTTAGATGAAGCCGTCACGATGCAGCGGAACGCAGAAAGACGCCATGTTCCCAACCTCTGCGTTTCCTGCCCCTCACCGGAACCACCTTACCAAGATGTGGGAGCATCCTCGCCATCCTCAGTGTTTGCGTATTCGCCGGCCATCCGGTATACTATTGTTTCGGTGTAGGAATCACGGCATTGCCGCTGCTCAGGGGCGCACCAAATCTGTTGCGAAGGAGGTGATGAGGGAGGATCGCGGATACGACCGTAGAGCCGGGCGTCGCCCCCCGCCAAACCACGGTTCTATGCCGGATACCGGTTGCCGTGCCGCTGATCCAGCAGCGCTATGCGAGTTGAACGTCGTGAAGGCGAAACCGTTGAGCAACTGATTCGCCGCTTCAATAAAGGTGTCGTCGCCGAGCGGATCACCAAGACCTATCGCGAGAAGATGCACTTCGTCTCGAAGAGCGAGCAGCGCAAAGAGAAGCGCCGCCGCGCCGAGCGCAACCGCCGCAAGAAGCTAGCCAAAGCTGCTTCGCTTGGCCTGTAGAATGAACATATCTGATGGCACGATGCGCGATGTGCTATTGCGCATTGTGCCATCGACTATCTTTGTGGAAAGGGCATTTGGGTAAGATGGTGGCGCACAGCACAGTGCGCTAGCCCGCCATCGTTCGCAGCAACAACGATTACTCTGATTCGTGGCGAGGGCTAATTGTGCCACCGCACACCGGATCAGCAACTACATATATCATCCAGATGGAATAATGTCTTATGTTCGATAAACTGGCTGCCGTCGCCGCGCGCTACGATGAACTCACCGAATTGATGGCCCAGCCTGAGGTGGCGACCAACGTCACGCTCTTGCAGCAGTATGCCCGCGAACAGCGCGAATTGGAAGATGTGGTCGCTGCGTACCGGGAATATCAGGCGACGGTACGCGCGATTGATGAAGCCGAGGCAATGCTAGACGAGAGCGATCCCGAATTGCGCGCGTTGGCCCAAGAAGAACTTGAGACACAGCGCAAACGGCTGGCCGAACTCGAAGAGCAACTCAAGCTATTGCTGCTGCCGCGCGATCCCAACGACTCGAAAGATGTGATTATGGAGATCCGGCAGGGCGAAGGCGGTGATGAAGCGGCGCTCTTCGCCGCCGATCTCTTCCGCATGTACACCCGCTTTGCCGAGTCGAAGGGCTGGAAGGTGGAAGTTGACAGCCTGACCGAAAACGGCATCGGCGGCATCAAGGAAGTAATTTTCCAAATCCACGGCGAAGGCGCGTACAGCAAATTAAAATACGAGGGCGGCGTCCATCGGGTGCAGCGCGTGCCCGCCACCGAAGCCCGTGGCCGGATTCACACCTCGACCGCAACGGTGGCTGTGCTGCCCGAAGTCGAAGAGGCCGAGATCGAGATCAAGCCGGAAGACCTGCGCATCGATGTCTTCCGCAGTGCCGGCCATGGCGGGCAAGGCGTCAATACTACCGACTCGGCGGTGCGTATTGTGTACAAGTCTGGCACCCCCGAAGAGATTGTCGTCACCTGCCAAGACGGTCGCTCGCAGATCCAAAACCGCGAACGGGCGATGACTGTGTTGCGCGCGCGCCTCTATGCCCGCGAACAAGAGAAACGGCAGCGCGAGATCGGCGCCTCGCGCCTTGCGCAGGTCGGCAGCGGCGAACGGGCCGAAAAGATCCGCACCTACAACTTCCCTCAAGATCGGATTACCGATCACCGTATTGGCCAAAACTTCTCGAATCTACCGGCGGTGCTGAACGGCGAACTCGACAAGATCATCGAGGCGCTGATCGTCTACGACAACGCCGAGCGGCTGCGCGCCAGCGGGATCACGAATTAAGGATACGGCCCGGTTATCCGGCTGAAGGTTTGCTCTAAATCCTCTACGCACTCTCGCTGTGGCGTGGGGTGCGCAGAGGCATATAAGAGCAGGATACACAGGTCCCCGGTTCATCCCACCGTGATTCTCCCCCCGCACGCTAACGTGGTCGTGAGACCCGCAGCGACCTCGTATCCTCGCACCCATTCCCTGCAACATCCGCTACAATACGACTCAACATCGTTCCTACGAGCGGGAGAAAGGCAATGCTCACGCCGACGCTCGCGGATTTTATCGAACGTATGCCTAAAATCGAGCTGCACCTGCACCTCGAAGGTGCGGTCGCGCCACGCACGTTTCTAGAACTGAGCCAACGCAACGGTATTCCGCTGCCCGTGCGCACTGAGCAAGAATTGGCCGCCCTCTTTCATTACGATGATTTTCACGCTTTTTTGGGCACATTTATGGCGCTGGCTGCGACTATCGTGCATGGTGAGGATTTTGAGCTGCTCGCGTTCGAGCTGGGGATGGAGCTGGCGGCACAGCACGTTGTCTACGCCGAAGTCATGCTTTCGCCGATGCAGCACGTGCGGCGCGGGGTTGATTTGCACGAGGTGCTGGCCGGAGCTGCCGCCGGCTTTGCTCGCGCTGCCCAGCATGGCGGGCCACGAGTGGGGCTTGTGCTCGATTATGGTCGCCAATACGGCGCCGCTGCTGCATGGCCCATCCTCGAAACCGCTATCGCCTGCCGTTCGCTTGGTGTGGTTGGCTGGTCGATCGGCGGTAACGAGATTGGCCACCCACCCGAAGAGTTTATTGAACTATTCGCCGCTGCCCGTGCCGCCGGTCTTGGTGTGATGGCTCACGCCGGCGAGGTGGTCGGCCCAGCCAGCGTTTGGGGCGCGATTGATGTGTTGGAAGTGAGCCGGATCGGTCACGGGATTCGCAGCATTGATGATCCGGCACTGTTGGCCGCTCTCGCTATGCGCGGGATTGTGCTCGATATCTGCCCAAGCAGCAATATTCGCACCAAAGCCATCGCCGCATGGCCAGACCACCCCCTGCGCCAACTCTACGATGCCGGTGTGCCGGTGACGATCAATTCCGATGACCCCACCTTCTTCGAGACCACTATCACCGAGGAGTTTCGCCGCACCGCGCATCACCTTGGGTTTACCGCTCCCGATTTCTGCGCCATCACCCGCACCGCTGCCCAAGCGACCTTCTTGCCGCCTGCCGAACGAGCAGCCTTGCGCGCCACTATCGAATCATCCCTGCACCAGTTGCGCACCGAGCTGGGAGTATAGGCAGTTGCCGGCGAAACGGTCAGAATATGCTACAATACCCTATATCTCCGGCAGCGCCAGTTGATTGCAATGCCCGTCTATTTTGCGCAATACGTATCCAATGAGGTTGCCTGTGACGCAGAATGGCTCAGACCGCCCGGTTGTGCTGGAAGCCCGCGGTATCACTAAACGCTTTCCCGGTGTTGTCGCTAATGACAATGTATCGCTGAAACTGCATAAGGGTGAAGTGTTGGCGCTGCTCGGCGAGAACGGTGCTGGCAAATCCACCCTGATGAATATCCTTTACGGGTTGTATCATCAAGACGAAGGTGAGATCTTCGTCAAGGGCGAACCCATTCGCATCAGCAATCCGCACGAGTCGATTGCGCGCGGCATCGGCATGGTTCACCAGCATTTCCAGCTCGTGCCGGTGATGACCGTGACCGAGAATATCATTCTCGGTAACGAAGTGACCAACGGCCCCTTCCTCAACCGCAAACAGGCTGCCGAACGCATCCGCGCCATTTCCGAGCAGTACGGCCTGCCGGTTGACCCCAACGCGCTCGTGGCCGATCTTGACGTCGGCGCGCAGCAGCGGGTTGAAATTATCAAGGCCCTCTACCGCAACGCCGATATTCTGATCCTCGATGAGCCGACCGCAGTGCTGACCCCGCAAGAGGCTGACGATCTGGTGCGGGTGATGCGCACGCTGACCATGCAAGGCACCTCGATCATCTTTATTACCCATAAGCTGCGCGAAGTCTTAGAGGTAGCCGACCGGATCATTGTGCTGCGGAGCGGCAAGGTGGTGGGTGAAACAACACCCGATCAGGCAACTGAAGCCAGTCTAGCAGCAATGATGGTCGGGCGCGAGGTTATTTTGAAAGTTGAGAAGCAACCGGCCCGCCCCGGCGCACCGGTGCTTGAAGTGCGGGGCTTGCAAGTGCGTGACGATCGCCGGTTGCTGGCCGTCAAAGGCGTTGATCTTGAGGTGCGCGCCGGCGAGATTCTCGGCATCGCCGGTGTGCAAGGTAACGGCCAGACCGAGTTGGTTGCGGCGCTGACCGGCCTGCGCCCCAGCGAGGCCGGCATAGTGCGGATCGCCGGCGTTGATGTCAGCAATGCGACCCCGCGCCAGATTAGCGAATTAGGGGTGGCCCACATTCCCGAAGACCGCCAGCGTGACGGGTTGGTGACATCGTATCCGCTCACCGATAATTCGGTGCTGGAATTGTACTACTTGCCGCCGTTCGCCCGCGGGATCGTGCGCGACGAGCAGGCGATCAACGAGCATTGCACCCGCTTGGTGACCGAGTTTGATGTGCGCACGCCGAGCATTCACGTGCCGGCCAGTTCGCTGAGCGGCGGCAACCAACAGAAGCTGATCGTCGCCCGCGAATTTACCCGCCCGCTCAAACTATTGATTGCCTCGCAACCAACCCGTGGCATCGATGTCGGTTCGATCGAGTTCATTCACAACCAGATTGTGAAAAAGCGTGACGAGGGTGTGGCCGTGTTGCTGGTCTCAGCCGAGCTTGATGAAATTTTATCGCTCGCTGACCGGATTGCTGTCATGTACCACGGCCAGATTGTGGCCACGGTCAAGAACGGCGAACTCTCGCGGGAAGAGTTGGGTCTCTTGATGGCCGGCGCGAAGATCGATCGCGCAGTGCCGGTGGAAGCTTAATGCATGCGCTGGCGAGCCGCATCGAGGGGTAAGCACAGGAGGGTACAGCCTACATTTGCGCAGAAGATAGCTGAATACCCTGCTCCCCGTCCTGTCATCGCGAACCGAGCGCAGCGAGACGACGCCATCCCCTGCAAGGGCGGGAGCAATGCCTTGAGCGGCTCGGCTTCCGCTAGAGTAGGAGATTACTGCGGGTGCTCCGCGCCCTCGCAATGACATACTGGCATCAAAGCACACCCCTGTTCTATGTCATTGCGAGCCGAGTGCAGCGAGACGACGCAATCCCCTGCAAGGTCGGAAGCGATGCGCTGAACATAGTCTTGATAAACGCAGGAAGTTCTATCAGAAAAACTAAAGATACCTTTGGCAAAAGAGGGGATCTACTCATAGCCTATTTAATATATCAGATATCGATCACATTCAAGCGATAAGGGAGAAGAGCATGGCGCAAGCAGCCACTGAAGCGGGGGTTCACCCCTCGGCGCTCCGCCAAGTATGGGAACGCTGGTCGGGCATCCTCGTGCCAATACTAGCCGTTTTTAGCGCACTGGTCGTTGGCGCATTTATCATTGGCATTACCGGCGCCGATTGGCAAGCAGCGTATATCGGCTTATGGGAAGGCGCTTTTGGTTCGCCGCGCGCGATCGCCGACACTGTGGTGCGCTCAACGCCGTTTATCATCTGCGGCTTAGCGGTAGCACTCGCCTTTAAGGCCGGGTTGTTCAACATCGGCGCGGAAGGGCAACTGTACGCCGGTGCTGTCGCAGCGGTCGTGATTGGCACTACGTTACAAATGCCCGCTATCTTTCACATCCCGGCTACGCTAATCGCCGGCGCGCTCGGAGGCGCGGCATGGGCAGCGATTGCCGGCTTTCTCAAGGCACGCACCGGCGCCCACGAGGTGATTAATACGATCATGCTCAACTATATCGCATTGCGCATGACCGACTGGCTAATCCGCAGTAAGACGCCGTACATCCTCGGCGATCCTGCCGATACGACCGGCGCCCGATCGCGGCTGATCGCCGAAACAGCCCGTTTGCCCGGCTTTCAGGTGGGTAGCTCAACCATCCTGCACCTCGGCATTCCACTGGCAATCGTGCTGGTCTTCGTGATCGCATGGCTGCTCTACCGCACGACCCTCGGCTTCGAGATGCGCACTGCCGGCACCAACCCCAACGCCGCTCGCTACGCCGGGATCAGCGTGCCGCGCACGATCGTGCTGGCAATGGCGTTTGCCGGCGGGTTGGCTGGAGTGGCCGGTGCGATTGAAGTGAGCGGAGTGCGTGGCTCGCTCAGCGCCGATTTCTTTTCCGGTCTTGGCTTCGACGCGATTGCCGTCGCCCTGCTTGCCCGCGCGAATCCGGTCGGGATCATCTTTTCGGGATTGCTGTGGGGCGGCTTGCTCACCGGCGCGCGCTTGATGCAGGTGCGGGCTAGCCTGTCGATCGATGTGATCAAGATTGTCCAAGCCCTGATCATTATGTTCGTCGCCGCCGACCAGATTGTCCGTTTCATTTATCGCCTGCCCAAACGCAAACCCGGCGAAGAGACTCAGCTCTCGAAGGGGTGGGGCGGATAGCAGTACAGTAACGCCAAGACGCATAAGCATATCGGGCTAACGGATTTGCATCATCACACCAGTTTCACGTTGCTTCTATCGCCAACGACGGCGCTCAGATGAGCGCCGTTATCTGCCTACTGTTCAGGTGACTATGGACGACATCATGATTCAAAACCGTCCGGCCAAACCGGCTGCCGAAGAACGAATGGCCGAAATCATCCTGCCACACCAAACTAACGGTTACGGTACTATGTTCGGCGGCGATGTCATGGCGTTAATGGATAAAGCCGCTGCCATCGCTGCCTTACGTTTCTGCCGATTGCCGGTTGTTACTGCCTCAACCGAGCGGATCGATTTTCGTACCCCGATCGGGCAAGGCGAGATTGTTGAAGCCTTTTCGCGGGTGATCTATGTCGGGCGCAGCTCGATGGTTGTGCGAGTGCATCTCTTTGCTGAGCATCCCCTGATTGGCGATCGCCGCCTCTGCACAACCGGCTATTTCAGTATGGTTGCGATTAACCGTGAAGGCGGGCCATCGCCGACGGTACCGCAACTGCTCTTGCTCGACGATGAAGCCCGCGCCGAACATGCCGTTGGCGCCGAGATTCACGCCGCGATCGCGGCCCGCCGCAATGCAGGACGACCATGATCGACGAATCACTCTTTCGCCAAACCCTGAGTCATTTCGCTTCGGGGGTGACCGTTGTAACAACCGCCCACGAAGGCCGCTTGGCCGGCTTGACCGTGAGTTCATTCGCCTCGTTATCGCTGCGCCCGCCACTGGTATTGATCTGTGTCGATCATGCGGCGACCAGCCACGATGTGATCGCGGCTGCCGGCCAATTCGCGGTGAACATATTGGCCGAAGATCAAGAATACCTCTCGCGCCGCTTTGCGATGCACGACAGCGAGAAATTTGCCCCGCACAGCTACACCCTCTCGCCGCGCGGGTTGCCACTCTTGCACGGCGTGCTGGCCCAAATCGAGTGCCGGTTGCACAGCGCCCTGCCCGGCGGCGACCACACCATCTTCGTAGGTGAGGTGGTTGATGCGCGTGTCTTCGGAGGCCGACCCCTGTTGTATTACCGGTCGGGCTATCACCAGTTGGGGTGAGCGATCACGGCCACGATTGCTTGGCGTGGCGCGTTATGGAAGAGCGTAATGCTACGGTTATTGTGCGCGTTATTCGCCGGTCTCTTTGCCTTCACCGCCTGCGCCGGCGCTTCCTTGCCCAACAATGTGCCGGCTGGCGTGCCAACCCTAATGCCAACCCGGCCAGCAACACCCTCGGCGTCTGCCGGTGACTGGCGCCCGCTGGCCGCCGGGATCGAATTGCGTCGCTTAGACACACCCGGCGTGCCGGTGCAAGTAATTCGCGTCGATCCGGCTAAGGTGCGCTTCGTGGTGGGCTATGATCCTGCGGCGCCGCGTACACTCAGCGCTTGGGCAGCGCAATACGGCGCTATCGCCGCAATTAATGGCGGCTTTTTTGATGCGAACGGCGAACCGGTGGCGCTGTTGATCAGCGATCAACGGGCCATTGGTCAGAGTTACATCGATCAGGGCGGCATGTTTGCGATTGATGACGCCGGCGTACCCCATCTCTGGTCTCTTGCTGACCAACCCTACGACGGCACGTCTTTTGCGCAGGCCATTCAGGGTTGGCCACTGCTGGTGCGTCCGGGCAACAAAGCCGCTTATACTCACGATAACGGCCAACGCGCCCGTCGCAGTGCGATTGCCCTCGATCGGGTCGGGAATGTGCTCTTGATCGTCGCCCCCGGCGCAACGTTTAGCCTCGCTGAATGGTCGCACTTTCTAGCCGGAGCTGACCTTGACATCGAGATTGCCGTTAACCTTGACGGCGGCTCTTCTACCGGCCTGATTGCACAGAGTGATGACGGCGGCGTGCGGGTTGACTCGTTTGTTCCCCTTCCTTTTGCCTTGCTCGTGCTCCCGCTTTGACAGGCTGAGAGTGCAAGGGTAAGATGCAGAGAAGGGCAGCGCGGTGCTGTGCTTAGCCTGAGGGCACAGCAGCGCTATACCCGTACAGCATTGATATTGATAAGGGTATCTTTGTGCGGTATTGGAAATTATGGCTTGGGCTGATTATTAGTGCGATCTTCCTTGGGATTGCCCTCTATGGCCTCGATCTAGCCCATTTCTGGGAGGCGCTGCGCGAGGCGAATTATTGGTGGCTGCTTCCGGGAGTCGCCGTCTATTTTGCTACCGTCTGGGTGCGCGCGTGGCGCTGGCAGTCGATGCTCAACCATATCACGCCGGTACCGTTGCGCACGCTCTTCCCTATTGTCGTGATTGGCTACATGGGTAACAATGTTTATCCGGCGCGGGCCGGTGAAGTATTGCGCAGCTACGTGCTACGCCACAACTGCGGCATCGCGATGAGCGCCTCGTTGGCGACAGTGGTGCTTGAGCGGTTGTTTGACGGTTTGGTGATGCTGCTCTTTGTGGCGATCACGCTGCCCTTTGCGCCGCTGCCCACTGCCTTTCGCACCCTCGTGATAGGGTTCAGCGCCTTATTCATTGTGGCGCTGGTCGCATTTGTCGCTTTAGCTGCCCGACCGCAACGCATGAGCCAACTGTATACCCTCGCCGTTGACCGGTTTGCGCCGCCATTCCTCCGCTCGCGCATCCACGGTCTCTTTGACCGGTTTATTATGGGGTTGCAATCGCTGCGCAGCCCGCGCGAAATGCTGGTTATTCTGCTGACCTCAACCTTGATCTGGCTCGGTGAAACGCTCAAATATTGGTTCGTGATGCATGCTTTTCCGTTTGAAGTGTCGTTTCTGGTCTTGATGCTGATGACGGCAGTAGTGAATCTGTTCACAACGATCCCTTCCACACCGGGGTATATTGGCACCTTCGACGCACCCGGCATCGCGATCTTGACCCAGTTTGGCGTGGCCCATGCACTGGCCGCTGGCTATACGCTAGTGCTGCACGTGGCGCTGTGGTTGCCGGTGACGTTGCTCGGCGCGTGGTATATGCTGCGCCAAAGCCTCACGTGGCGCGATATGGATCGGGCGGCGGCTTTGCGCGAACAGGCTACGACGCTCACCACCGAAGATGCTTCCGTCCCCCAGAAGGTGTTGCCATGAAGATTGCGATCGTTGGCGCCGGCATTGCCGGTCTGAGCGCCGCGTATGACCTCGCCGGGCACAGCCATACGGTGACAGTCTATGAAGCCGGTGAGCAGGTAGGCGGCTTGGCCAGCGGGTTTCGCGATCCGGCGTGGCAATGGCCGCTCGAACGGTTTTACCATCACATCTTCACCACCGATCACGCGATTATCGACCTAGCCAACCAGATTGGAATGCGTGACCGGCTCTTTTTCCGCGCGCCGGTGACAGCGCAGTGGTGGCGCGGGCGCGGGTATGCGCTCGATGGCGTGCTGCCCGTGTTGCGCTTCCCCGGCTTGCCCTTCCTCGACCGGTTACGCTTTGGTATGAGCGCTTTCTACCTCAAGTTCATCACCAGCAATTGGCAACGGCTCGAACAGGTGACGGCCACCGCATGGACTGAGCGCTATTCGGGGCACAATGTGGCGCGGGTGATTTGGCACCCACTGCTCGAAGGCAAATTCGGCCCCCACGCCGATGAGGTCAATATGGCGTGGCTGTGGGCACGGCTGCGCGCGCGCAGCTTCAAGCTGGGATATTTCCAAGGCGGCTTTCAGGCATTCGCGAATGGGTTGTGCGCTGCCTGCACGCAGCGCGGAGTGCGCGTATGGCTGCAAACGCCGGTGAGGGCTGTGACACAGACTGACAAGGGTTGGCAAGTGATTGCCGGCGATCACCCTCCCACCGATTACGATGCGCTGCTCGTTACCGGCGCGCCGGGGTTGCTGGCGCGACTGGCGCCCCATCTGCCGGCCAGCTACCTCGGCCAGCTGCGCCAGTTGCGCTCGATGGGGGCAGTGGTAATGACCATCGCTCTACGCCAACCGCTCACCAACGGCATCTATTGGCTCAACCTGCCTAAAGACGAATTCCCGTTTTTGGCGCTGGTTGAGCACACCAACTTCATTGAACCGGAATATTACGGCGGCGACCGCCTGATCTACTGCGGTGACTATCTCGATCCTGACCACGAGTATTTCCAGCTTACGCCAGCAGCGTTGCTCGAACGCTTCTTGCCGGCGCTATGCCAGATCAACCCCGCCTTCCGCCGCGAATGGGTGCGTGCTTACTGGCTGCACCGTGAAACCTACGCCCAACCGATTGTGCCGGTCAATCACAGTCGCAACATCCCGCCAATTGCCACCCCCCTGCCCGGCCTTTACTGGGCCAGCATGAGCCAAGTCTACCCGTGGGATCGCGGCACCAACTACGCCGTCGAATTGGGCCGGCGCGCAGCACAGATCATGCTCGCCCACCCGCACGCAACAGCGTAACCGGTACCTTCCGGCTATTGATCATGCACTCGCGATGTGGTATGTCACTTCTATACCACCCGATGAACGCAACGCTATCTCTATCCAGCGCGATACTGCTTTGCCCAACCTCATTCGCGCTGAGCGGATATGCTGCGGGGAGGCTAGGCTCGGCACTGCCTTGTCCAGACCATTCCACACCATACCATTAAGGAGGGGAACATGCACTCGTATCGGCTAATAGGCATCGTAATTCTGATTGGCGTTCTCATTGGTTGTAGTGCAAGCAACGCGATCCCATCACCTACGCTTGCCCAAGGTCCGGCAGACACGATCACCCCAGACCTAACTACCACTAGCAGCCTTGTGCAAACCGTACCTAGCTCTCTCGCCACAACGTCCGCCACCGCAACGCCAAGCACAGCCGGCGGCTCCTCCATTCGGTTTTTCGGCAGCAGCACCAATGATCTCGACCGGATCAAGATCCCGCTCGTAACGATCAACAGCAGCGGTATCAGTTCGCGCCCGGTGAATGTTGACCGCGATCTGACGCTAGAGTTTTGGATGAAAGCCAATGCCGCCGATAATATGGCGCCGGCTTGCGAGGGATGGTATTACGGCAATATCATTATCGACCGCGACATCTTTGGCAACGGTGATTACGGTGATTATGGCATTGCCATTTGCGACGGTAAATTAGTTGTTGGTTTTAGTGTCGGCAACGACGATCGATTACTGAAGGGCAATCGCACTGTCACCGACGGTGTATGGCATCACATTGCCGTCACCCGGGCCAATAGCGGGCAGGTGCGGCTGTTTGTCGACGGCCAGCTCGACGCACAGATAAACGGGCCGAGCGGACGGATTGATTATCGGCTCAATCGCCCAACCTCGTACCCCAACAGTGACCCCTACCTCGTATTTGGCGCCGAAAAGCATGACTATCCGGGCAGTCGCTATTACAACGGCCTGCTCGATGACGTGCGGATATCGAATATCGTGCGTTATACTGGCGATTTTGCCCGACCCACGGCACCGCACCCCGTCGACGCTAACACGGTGGCCCTTTACCGCTTTGATGAAGGCAGCGGCACAGCAATCGGCGATAGCACGCCGGGCAACCAAAGTCCCGGCGTATTGCAACCGCGCACTGGCGGCGCGGCGCAACATTGGTCGACCGACACCCCCTTCGCTAGTAGCAGCGCGCCGCTCACCCCACGAGCATTTCTGCCGATGATTATCCGCAGTTAGACACGCTTGCCACCGGCACCTCCACGTTCCGCAACAATCTCACTATTGCCTCCCGGCTATGCGAAGGTATAGCCGGGAAGGGTCGTATTCTTTCTGGTAAATGATTTCCGCATGTCATGTTGATAACACACGAAAAGATAGCGCTTGGGTGAGCAAGTAATTGATCCACGCGGTCGAGACGATGCTCGCCTCGTCTAGAACAACCCTCGTCATCACCGATTGCTACCTGCGCCGAAAGAAGTGGTATAATCAACAAACGATCTCAGATTTGATGGCGTTAGGAGTCGACGATGATTCTGCACAAATTCGATGTTATTAACCATCCAGTACGGATGCGCATCTTCCAAACCTTGTACAGTGGCCCCTATTCGATTAACCAACTGAGCCGTTTACTGCCCGATGTGCCACGCCCATCGCTCTACCGCCACATTCACAAGATGCTCGACGCCGGAGTTATCAAAGTTGCCGCCACCCGGCATGTCAACGGGATTGAAGAGCGTTTCTTCGCTGCCATTGATGGACGCATTGATCCAGACATTGTCAAACAGCCAGAAGGCATTCAGAAACTAGCCGATCATATCAGCATCTATGGCGCAATTGTTGCGCAAGATCTCGCCCGCTATCTGATCGAATACGGTCAACCCAATCTCGAATCCATTGCGGCGCGTGATCATACCTTTTGGGCTACCGATGAAGAATTTCACCACCTTTGTGAAACGATCTACCAACTCCTCCACCAGTTCGAGCAGCATTCACCGACAGCAGGCCGCACATTGCGGCGACTGTTTGTGATGGGGCACCCACTGCTTAACAAGCAAACTGAGCATCCGGTTGACAGCGAGGTGTGAGCAGCGGCGTCGTTAGCACCACTGCTATTGCGCCAGCAAGCTCTTTATTTGGCGAAAGAGCAGGCGCCCAGCAAACTGCGGATTGAGCCGGTCGAGTCGATCCATCATTGTCGCATCATTGCCGACCAGCCCTCGAAACCGATTGCGCTCCATACCCTCGACGATGATCTGCGCTGCCCGCTCGACAGGCAATGGCGTGATGGCGGGTTGTTTATCGGTGCGCGGCAAACTGCTCACGCCTGAATTCGCCGTAATGTTGGTACTGACGGCGCCGGGAAAGACGACGGTCACCCGCACTTTGGTTGCCAGTAGTTCAGAATACAGTCCTTCAGTAAAGAGCTTCACCGCTGCTTTGGCTGCGCCGTAGATGGTTTGTCCCCTCACCGGCAAAAGACGCCCATACTCGAAACATGCACAATATGCGCTGCGGGCCGGGCTAGCAGGTGGAGCAAAAAGGCTTTAGTCATCCATACGGTGCCGTAGAAATTGACATTCATGATCCGTTCAATCGTCGCCTCATCAAGATCAGGCACGCGCACAAATGGCTGAACGATGCCGGCGTTGTTGATCAGACCATCGACTGCGCCGTGGGCAGCCACGACTTGCGCCGGCAAAGCAGATATGGCGGCGCGATCGGTAAGGTTCAGCTCGCGGGTTGAAAGCCGGCTGGCCTGCGCACCAATTGCATCGTCGCGCGCAACGACGCCGGATTCAGATCAACTGCCGCTAAACGCACCCCTTTCGCCAGTAAATGCAACATCAAAGCTCGCCCAATCCCGCTACCGCCGCCGCTCACGACCATGACTTTATTCCACACACGCATAGGTATTGTTCTTACTCTTCAAATACTTGTTGGCTTTCATCCGTGGTAAGGGTACCATACTGGTCAACTAAAAGAGCCGAGACAGCCAGTGTGGCCGCCTCGGCAGAATTACCCTTATCACCAGCTATAACGACGTTTGCTCATACCACGCAGCAAAATGATGCACCGGCCCGTGACCATGGCCCAAACCCGGCGCATGGCGCAAGGCCAAGGTAATATATTCCTTAGCCGCTTGAACGGCATCGGGTACGGCAAGCCCTTTCGCCAAGCCAGCCGCAATTGCCGATGCAAACGTACAACCAGTGCCATGCGTGTGGCGGGTTTCGATCCGGGGTGAGGTGAAATAGCGGTACTGCACCCCATCATAGAGCACATCAATGCTATCGCCTTGTAAATGGCCACCCTTGACCAACACCCAGCGCGGCCCCATACGATAGATCACTTGCGCCGCCTGCTCCATCTCAGCAACTGCCTCGATCGCCATGCCGGTCAAGGCACGCGCTTCAGGCAAGTTGGGAGTGACAATCGTCGCCAGCGGCAAGAGCAGCTCGATCAAGGCCGTCTGTGCCTCTGGGTGCAGAAGCGGATCGCCGCTCTTAGCGACCATCACCGGATCGATAACCAGCGCGGGCCACCGATAGGCGCGCGCTTTCTCAGCAACCACGGCGATGATTTCGGCATTAGCCAGCATCCCGGTCTTAACCGCATCTACGCCAATATCGCTGACCACCGAATCGATCTGCTGGCCAACAAACGCTGCCGGCAATTCAATCACACCTTGCACACCGATCGTATTCTGCGCCGTCACTGCGGTGAGGGCACTCATGCCATACACCCCTAGCGCAGCAAAGGTCTTGAGATCGGCCTGAATACCAGCTCCGCCACCCGAATCAGAGCCGGCAATCGTCAAACAGCGTGGCAGCGCCATAGTTACTCCTTTCTATGCGCATTGGCGCGAGCGGCAGCGACAAGCGCGCGCAACTGTCGCGCCGCCGTAGCTACATCCTCGGCAGCGACCACCGCCGACACGACGGCGATGCCTTGCGCGCCGGCGGCGATAGCATCGGCAGCATTCGTCGCATTGATCCCGCCAATCGCGACGACCGGTATCGGCACGTGCCGACAAATCTCACGTAGGCCATCCATCCCGATCGGCGGTGCAGCGTCGGGTTTGGTTGGGGTGGCCAACACCGGCCCCACCCCCAGATAATCAGCGCCGTCTTGCACTGCCTGCATTGCTTCGGCCAGATTAGCTGTCGAGACTCCCAAGATCTTGTCTGGGCCGATCAAGCGGCGGGCCAACGCCGCCGGCATATCGTTTTGGCCGACATGCACCCCATCGGCATCAATCGCCAAAGCCACATCGAGCCGGTCATTGACGATCAACGGCACGCCAGCGCGTCGGGTCAGTTCGCGCAAGGCCTGCGCCTCGGCAATCATCTGGCGGGTAGCAGCCGCCTTTTCGCGATACTGCACCACCGTCGCACCGCCAGCAATGGCCGCTTCGATCACCGCCAGATGCGACCGGCCCCGCGACAAGCCAGCATCGGTGACGACGTAGAGGCTCCAGTCAATGTGAGTTTTTGTTTGCATAGATGAGACATTCGGTATAACAGGCGGCAATCAACCTGCCGCACACCATCATGCAATGAGTGCGAGCTGTTTGGAGTACGGCAGTCACCCTGCCGCACTCCATAACACACCGGATGACAGGCGGCAATCAACCTGCCGCATGCGCCATCGTGCGATGCGCCCAGCCACCCCCTACCGCGCCACTGCGATGCTCTGGTCATCGCTCAAGCTGGTCACTCGCACACCAGCGCGAATCTGTTCTGCCGACAGGTGGTATATCGCATCGTAGAAGGCCACCTTGAAACTGGCTGGGCCATGCGCTTGCGGGGCGGCCAGCTCAGCCGCCAGCCCAAAACAGGCCAAGCCAGCTGCGGCAGCCAGCACATAATCGCGTTCGACCGCCGTAAAGGCCGCGATTACGGTCGTCGCTGAACAACCAGTGCCGGTCAGCGTCTTCAGCCACTCGTGACCGTTATCGATCGCCAACACCCGGCTGCCATCGGTAACAATATCGCGCTTCCCAGTGACCGCTACCACCGTCTGATACTGTTGCGCCAGCGCCTGCGCCGCCGCCACCGGATCATCGGCCTCAACTACCGCCTCAACCCCTTTCACCACGCCACCCATGCCGGCCAGCGCGCCGATTTCACCTGAATTGCCGCGCACCACCGCGACCCGCAATTCCTCAAGCAAGCGGCGATTGCTCGCCGTGCGCAGCGAGGTTGCCCCGGCGCCAACCGGATCGAGCACGATCGGGATACCCAGCTCGTTCGCCCGCTTGCCGGCGATCAGCATGGCTTCGATCCAATCAGGCGACAACGTCCCCACATTTAGCACCAACGCACCGGCCATTGCCACCATCTCGGCCACCTCTTCACGGTCGTGCGCCATCACCGGCAACCCGCCGATATGGAGTGTCACATTAGCCGTGTCGTTCATCACTACGAAATTGGTGATGTGGTGAATCAGGGGGCGCTGCTGGCGCACCCGTTCCCGCAACTCTGCGATCTGTTCGTTCAAAGTCATCGTTGCCTCCTTGCGCCAGCAAACGGATGAGCGTCGCGCAGGGACAAAAAAACCGCCCTGCCGCGGCAGGACGGTGAGTTTACAATATACGCAGACCGTGCGTCGGACTGCGCACTGCCCTTCCCTCCGCTGGCATCACCCAGATCAGGTTCAGAGGGTCGGCACCGGTGGCAATAGCCAAAGGTGCCCTCTCAGCTCGGTTCTCCCAAGCTCCCCCGGCATGCAAATTGTTAGATCTATGATAGCATAGAACGGAAGGCGGCGCAATCAGGCCAGCTCATTTGCTATTATGGAAATGAAAGAAAGACGCTTTTAAGGGGCTATTCGTTTGACGATCCCTACACAGACTGGTATAATGCAGGCTTGATGTGAGCAGAGGTTCACGTCGATATCTTATTGTCGTCTGCATAAAAAGGTTCGCCTTAACGGTGACGCTCATCCCAGCAACCCGCTTCCGGCAGGCAGTCGTCACCGCTCGAAAGACGAAGGAGTTGCGCTATCAGAGACCGGTTTCGCATCAATAATCGCATTCGCGCCCGTGAAGTGCGCCTGATCGATGAAAACGGCACCCAAGTCGGCATCGTCCCCTTACGCGAGGCGCTAGCTATGGCCGAAGAGCGGGGGTACGATCTAGTCGAAGTCGCGCCCAATGCGGTTCCGCCGGTATGCCGCCTGCTCGATTATGGCAAATTCCGCTACGAGCAGAGCAAGAAAGAGCGGGAAGCACGCCGCAATCAGAAGCAGTCAGAATTGAAGCAGATCCGGCTGATGCCGAAAACCGACGATCACGATGTCGCCGTCAAGGCGAATCAGGCAAGGCGCTTTTTGCTGGCTGGCGATAAGGTGAAGTTTAACTTGCGCTTCCGCGGTCGCGAAATGGCCCACCCGGAAATCGGGCGCAAGATGCTCGATGAGATTGCTGAGCAACTGAGCGATATTGCCGTCATTGAGCAAAAGCCGCTGATGGAAGGGCGCGTCCTTTCGATGTTGTTGGCGCCAACAGCGAAGGTGCTGAAAGCGGCCCAGCAGGCGCAAAAGGCTGCCGCTCAGCGCCAAGCTGCTGCGAACGACCAGTCAGCCCAAGCGCCGGCCGCTCCTGTGGCTACGCCGGCGAACGAAGAAGAAGACCTCGTCGATGAGGATGAGATTGACGAAGACGATGATCTCATCGACGAGGACGAAGACTACGATGACGACGAAGACGAAGATTACGATGACGAGCAGGAACGCCGGCGACGGCGCTAAGTGATACGGAACTAGTCGGTGTTTGCCGACTCGATCGGGCACAAGGAGTAGTTCAATGCCAAAGATAAAAATGAAGACGCATAAGGGCGCGAAAAAGCGCTTTAAGGTGACTGCGTCTGGCAAGTTTTTGCAGCAGAGAGGGATTCGCGGCAACAAGCGCAACCGTCCGAGTCGATCACAGCGCGCGTGGGGCAAAGATCAGCCTACCTCGCCGGCTAATCGCCGCCTGTTGCAAGTCGCGCTGCCTTACGGTCTAGAGTAAGCAAGCAAGCGGCGGGTCACTCATACCTGTCGCGAACGGTGGCCCTGCGCTGCACGCAGGGCTTTTGCTGGCCTGTGACGTTACCGGTAATTTAAGGTATAGTGCGGATGAAGTTCAGGGTTCGGTTTGCCACCCCCTGACCGATCCGCCAAAAGGAGAATAACTATGGCTCGTGTTAAGCGTGGCACAATGGTGCGCAAGCGCCACAAGAAGCTGTTAAAGCAGGCGAAGGGCTATCGCGGCGCGCGTAGCCGCCACTATAAGGTTGCTCATGAAGCGGTGATGCATGCGCTCGCCGATGCGTACCGTGATCGCCGCCGTCGCAAGCGTGATTTCCGCCGGCTGTGGATTATGCGTATTAACGCGGCTGCTCGCCTCAACGGCACGACATACAGCCGCCTTATCAATGGCCTCAAGCAGGCGAATATTGTGATTGACCGCAAGATGCTGGCTGATCTGGCTGTCCGCGATCCGCAGGCCTTTGCCCGCATTGTGGCGCAGGCGCAGGCGGCTGCAACGGCGTAATTGCGCCAAGGCGCTTAGGGTTTGATAATTTGGCAGGTAGTAGGCTCTATGCTTGCTACCTGCTTGCCTGTCGTTTCGCTCATCGGTCAATACCCCTTTAGCCCCTCTCAACCTTCCCTCGCCAGAGGCGGAGTTTCTCCCTCCCCCTTCGGAGGAGGGCTGAGGCAGGGGCCATTCTCCCCATTCCCTACCCGTTAGTGCGTGCCACCTTGGGAGATGACGCCCCTCTTGCCGCTTCCTTTTTAGAGCCTGTTATGTACGTTCGACCGTAACGGGAATAAACCGCTTCCGTATGAGGATCGCACTGGCCAGCACATGCACTCCGGCCAAGGGTTTTGGCAACCGCTCCTCATCGCGTGCCAACCGGCGAACGCGCGCCATTCATGGACGAGCGCGGTACGCTGGGCCTGTCGAAGCGTCGTAACGAC
>NZ_CALFBQ010000009.1 GCF_937951745.1 uncultured Chloroflexus sp. | reverse complement strand
TGAGCGGTCGCGCGCTTCGGCGCTGGGGGCGCTGGTGCCGCACCTGCCGGCGGCGGAGCAGGTGACGGTGTGGCAGGAGGCGCTGGCGGCGGCGCGGGCGATTGAGTGGGAAGATGCGCGCGCCTCGGCGCTGGAGGCGCTGGCGCCGCACCTGCCGGCGGGATTGCTGGGGGAGGCGCTGGCGGCGGCGCGGGCGATTAAGGATGAGCGGTCGCGCGCTTTGGCGCTGGAGGCGCTGGCGCCGCACCTGCCGGCGGGATTGCTGGGGGAGGCGCTGGCGGCGGCGTGGGCGATTAAGGATGCTGAGAAGCGCGCTAAGGCGCTTATGGCGCTGGCGCCGCACCTGCCGGCGGCGGAGCAGGTGGCAGTGTGGCAGGAGGCGCTGGCGGCGGCGCGGGCGATTAAGGATGAGCGGTGGCGCGCCGAGGCGCTGAGGGCGCTGGCGCCGCACCTGCCGGCAGGATTGCTGGGGGAGGCGCTGGCGGTGGCGCGGGCGATTGAGGGGGAAGGTGCGCGCGCCGAGGCGCTGGAGGCGCTGGCGCCGCACCTGCCGGCTGGATTGCTGGGGGAGGCGCTGGCGGCGGCGCGGGCGATTGAGGGGGAAGGTGCGCGCGCCGAGGCGCTGAAGGCGCTGGCGCCGCACCTGCCGGCGGCGGAGCAGGTGACGGTGTGGCAAGAGGCGCTGGCGGCGGCGCGGGCGATTAAGGATGAGCGGTCGCGCGCCTCGGCGCTGAGGGCGCTGGCGCCGCACCTGCCGGCGGGATTGCTGGGGGAGGCGCTGGCGGCGGCGCGGGCGATTGAGGATGAGTGGTGGCGCGCAAAGGCGCAAAAGGCGCTGGCGCCGCACCTGCCGGCGGCAGAGCAGGTGACAGTGTGGCAGGAGGCGCTGGCGGCGGCGCGGGCGATTGAGTGGGAAGATGTGCGCGCCGAGGAGCTGAAGGCGCTGGCGCCGCACCTCATCGAACTGCCCCGTGCCCGGCTCTATAAGAGCTGGGCTGAGACGCTGCCAATCTTGGCGCAGCGTCGCCGCCACGATCTGCTCACCGATCTGCGCACACTGACGCCGGTCATCGCGGCGTTGGGCGGTGAGAAGGCAGTGGCAGAAGTAGCCCGCGCCATTGCCGATGTGGGGCGGTGGTGGCCGTGAGCGCTGTCGAATATTAGGTTGGTGAGTGGGGTCGAAACAGGGTTTCGTTACGCCATCCCAAACCCTTCCCCAATCACCTCGTCAACCTCGCCGACAATCACGAACGCAGCCGGGTCAGCAGTGGCAATAATGTTCTTGAGCGTTCCAATTTCGGTGCGGGCGACAACACACAACAGTACGGCTCGGCTGGCACCGGTATAGCCGCCAATGCCTTCGAGTTGGGTGATACCCCGTCCTAAGCGGGTAAGGACTGCTTGTCGGATGGGGTCTGGGGTTGAGGTGATGATTAGCGCCTGTCGTGCGCCCTTGCCGGCCGCCAATACGGTGTCGATGGTGCGGCTAGCGGTAAATGCCACCAACAGTGCATAGAGTATCTTTTCAGGCCCGTAGCTAAATAAGGCAGCGGTAAAGACGAGTGTGTCGAACCCGAGCAGGCTGCGGCCCGGTTGAATGCTAAAACGCCGTTCGATTAAGCGCGCCAGAATATCGCTTCCACCGGTCGTACCGCGAGCGCGCAGGACTAACCCAATCCCTAGTCCGTCGATGAGACCGCCGTAGAGGCTATATAGCAAGGGATCGTTAGTGATGGAGCGAGCGAAGGGGGCAAGGCCGTCAATGGCGAGTGACATCACGACGACTGTGTAGAGTGTGCGCGCGCCGAACACGGCTCCGCCGAGGTAACGCCAGCCGGCAATGAGTAAGGGTACATTCAAGATGAGGACGACTATACCGACTGGTGTACCAAGAAATGTGTTGAGGAGCTGGGCAACGCCGGTGATGCCACCGGTTACAACTTGATTGGGCACAAGAAAGAAGCGGACAGCAGTCGCACTGAGCAGCGCACCGATGGTAAGGAGGGCGTAGTCGTACAACGTTCTGGCAATGCGTCGCCAGCGCAATGCAGCGGTCATTGAAACACTCCTTGTTAACGCAAAGACGCAAAGGCGCTGGGAACGTTAAACGTAAAGACGCGAAGGCGTAAGGAAGTGGAAGACAAGGGATAAGCGTGCAATCACTCCCTCTCACAATCCTTCGTGTCCTTCGCGTGCTTTGCGCCTTTGCGATAACCCCTTCGTGTCCTTCGCGTTTACAACCCCGCAGCGCGGCGTAGTTCCTCAACTCGGTTGGTACGCTCCCACGGCAAGTCAATGTCGGTGCGGCCAAAATGACCGCCAGCGGCCGTTTTGCGATAGATCGGGCGGCGCAGGTCAAGGTCGCGGATAATCGCGCCGGGCCGCAAGTCGAACACTTCGTTGACTGCCTTGAGAATCACCTCGTCGGGCACTGCGCCGGTGCCAAACGTTTCGACGCTGAGCGAGAGCGGGCGCGCCACGCCAATGGCGTAGCTAACCTGCAATTCAACCCGGCGGGCAAGGCCGGCGGCGACGATATTCTTGGCGACCCAGCGGCAGGCGTAGGCGGCACTACGGTCAACTTTCGATGGGTCTTTGCCGCTGAACGCACCACCACCGTGGCGGGCAACACCGCCGTAAGTGTCAACGATGATTTTGCGACCGGTGAGGCCACTGTCGCCCATGGGGCCGCCGATTACGAAGCGACCGGTTGGGTTGATAAAGATTTTGGTCTGTGAGTCGAGCCACGCTTCTGGGACTTCGGTTTTGATCACGTGCTCGATCAGATCAGCTCGAATCTGCTCTTGGGTAATTTCAGGCGCGTGCTGGCTGCTGATCAGGACGGTATCGACGCGCACCGGTTTGCCGAAACTGTATTCAACCGTGACTTGCGATTTGGCGTCGGGGCGCAGGTAGGGCAGGGTGCCGTCTTTCCGCACGCGCTCGAGTCGGCGGATGAGCCGGTGCGCGAGGGCAATGCTCGCCGGCATCAGTTCAGGCGTTTCGTCGCAGGCAAAGCCGAACATCATGCCCTGATCGCCAGCGCCCACCGCTTCCACGTCGTCTTGCATGGCGCCAATCTTGGCTTCTAACGCCTTATCTACACCAAGAGCAATATCGGGCGATTGGCCATGGATAGCGACCATCACGCCGCAGGTGTCGGCATCGAAGCCGTATTCGGCATTGGTGTAACCAATCTCTTTCACCGTGCGGCGCACGATCTCTTCGATTGGGATGTAGCCGCGCTCGTAGGTCACTTCACCCAACACGACGATTAACCCAGTGGTGGTGGCCGTCTCGACCGCAACCCGTGCTTTTGGATCATGGCTGAGGAAAGCATCGAGGATGGCATCGCTGATCTGGTCGCACATCTTGTCGGGGTGCCCCTCGCTCACGCTTTCGCTGGTGAAGTAGAAGCGTGGCGAGTTCATGAAGGTGTTTGCCATAGTCAACCTCTGCTACTGTACAAATCCTCACGATTTGTGTTGGTCGGCACCGCACCGGCACGGGCCGACCGGTCGGATGCGGGCGCACGACCGTGGGTAGGGCGCACGGTCGTGTACTCCTACTAGGTTCCTTCTTGCCACGAATTCAGGTACGCCTCTTGTTCGGCGGTCAAGGTGTCAATCGTGATCCCCATTGCCGCCAATTTCAACGCTGCAATTTCGCGATCCAGCTCTTTGGGCAATGCATGTACGCCTACCGGTAGTTTGCCTTGGTTGCGCAGTAAGAACTCGCTGGCTAAGGCTTGATTGGCGAAGCTCATATCCATCACCGCACTTGGATGCCCCTCGGCGCTCGCTAGGTTGATCAAGCGGCCTTCGCCAAGCAGATTGATCGCTCGCCCGTCGCGCAAAATGTACTGATCAACAAAAGCGCGGGGCTGACGCTTCTCAACGCTCATCGCTTCGAGGGCCGGGATGTTGATTTCGACGTTAAAGTGGCCGCTGTTCGCGATCACGCAGCCGTCTTTCATCACGGCAAAGGCGTTGCTGTCGATCACGTGCTTGTTGCCGGTGGCAGTGACGATGAAATCAGCCACTGCTGCTGCCTGCTCCATTGGCATGACTCGGAAGCCGTCCATCACTGCTTCGAGCGCCTTCACCGGGTCGATTTCGGTGACGATCACGTTTGCGCCGAGGCCACGCGCACGTTCGGCAATACCACGCGAGCACCAGCCGTAGCCGGCGACCACGAACGTTTTGCCGGCAAGCAGGATGTTGGTGGCGCGGATGATGCCGTCAAGGGTGCTTTGCCCGGTGCCGTAGCGGTTGTCGAACATGTGCTTGGTATCACTGTCGTTGACCGCAATCACCGGGAAGGGCAACACGCCCTGCTTGGCCATTGCCTTGAGCCGGATGACGCCGGTAGTCGTCTCTTCGGTGCTGCCGACCATGTGCGGGATCAGGTCGGGCCGATCTTTCAGCACACCGGTCACCAAATCGGCGCCGTCGTCCATCGTCAGTTGCGGATTGTGGTCGAGCGCGGCGCGGATATGGCTGTAGTAGACCTCGTTGCTCTCACCTTTGATGGCAAAGACTGGAATCTCTTCATAGGCAACCAGCGCTGCGGCAACGTCATCTTGGGTGCTCAGCGGATTTGAAGCAACGAGCACAATATCGGCGCCGCCGGCGGCCAGTGTGCGCATCAGATTGGCGGTCTCGGTGGTGACGTGCAGACAGGCGCTAATGCGCAGGCCAGCCAATGGTCGCTCGCGGGCAAAGCGCTCGCGGATCAAGCGCAGCACCGGCATCTCTTTCTCGGCCCACTCGATGCGCTTGCGGCCCTGTTCAGCGAGGCTGAGGTCTTTTACGTCGTAACTGGCAGTCATACGGTGTAATCGCTCCTTTGCTAGGATGTCGTGAGCGTTCCTACCGGCCACTCCGGTACGAACGCTGATGCACGAATAACGGAATGGGTTGCTGTGTGGGCGCTGGTAAACAGCGCCTCCATCGCGGCGAGATTGTCGAGTGACTCGGTGAGCGGCATGGCGCCGATAGCGGGAATGGGTTCACTGGCGGCAGCGAGCCGCGCGAAGCCTTCCGCCTCCAACTGAAAGTGGTCGGCAGGCGGAATGGTGATTGTTTCGACAGTAACGTGGCGACCGCCACGGGCCACAGCGATGCTCGTCGCCTGTTCGGAGGTCGGGTTAAACGGACGTTCAAGATGGATCCAGCCAGCGTCGCCAATAATCTCAACCCGCTGGTTCCACGCGCTGCGGAAGCTGCACGTGATAGTGGCATGGCGATCACCATCAAAGCGCAGCAGACCGCTGAGACTGAAATCGATAGGCGCACCGTTGACAAAGGCGCTCGCTGTGCGTGGTTGTGAACCGAAGACCATACGGGCATAGCTCAGCGGGTAGCAGCCGATGTCGTAAAGCGCACCGCCGCCTAAGTCGGCATTGAGCCGAATATTTGTTGTATCGTCGAGCAGGAAGCCAAAACTGCCACGTACCTGCTGTACCTCGCCGATAACGCCATCAGCCAACAAGCGTTGCACGGTGATCGTCTGGGGATGGAAGCGGTACATAAACCCTTCCATCAACAGCCGTCGATTAGCCTGCGCCGCAGCCACCATCGCCAACCCATCGGCCAGCGTCGTCGCCATTGGCTTTTCGCAGAGCACGTGCTTACCGGCCTGCAACGCCGCAATTGACCATTCGGCGTGCAGGCTATTGGGCAACGCAAGATAGACTGCCTCAACTTCCGGATCGGCTAGCAGCGCGGTGTAATTGCTATACGCGCGCGGAATGCCGAAGTCGGCGGCGAACGCCGTGGCGCGCTCGCCATCGCGGGCCGCAATTGCCACCACCTGTTCAGTCGCTGAAGCAGTAAGCGCGCCGGCAAAGCGGCGGGCAATCCGGCCAGCGCTAAGAATGCCCCACTTCATGCCGCCTCCTGCAGCGAGAAGACGTCGAGCGGCAAATCGTGGCCAAACGCAGCGCGGTACCGGTTGGCAAACTGGCTCAGTGTAAAGCGATGCTCTTGGCAACCGCGCTCTTCAATCGCGTAGGCAGCGCAGAGCGCGGCAATCCGGCCGGTCATTTCCAGCGGCAAGCCGCGTGCCAACCCAAACGCAATCCCGGCCAAATACGCATCACCGGCGCCGGTCGGATCGCGTACCTCGGTAACGGGGGCGATTGGAATCTGGGCAGCGAGTTGACCATCAACATAGATCTGCGAACCATCAACCCCGCGTGTTACCACCGTAATCGGCGCTTGGCCGATCAATTCGGGTTCGCTAATCCCAAGGCACTTCGCCATCATGCCAAACTCATAGTCGTTACTAATCAACACTCGCGCCCCTTTCAAGCCAACTTCCAGCAAGTCAGGGTCAAGGCGGGGCGTCTGCTTGCCCGGATCGAAAATATAGGGCACCCCCATCTGCTGGCATTCGCGGGCGAACCGGCGCATCGCGTCGGGGTTGGTCGGTGAAATCAGCACCAAATCATCAGCCGTCAAGCCGCGGTCCAAGAGGGAATTGTGGTGATCGTGTCCCATAGCGCCAGCGTAGAACGCGACAATCTGATTATTGGCCTGATCGGTATTAATAAAGCAAGAGGAGGTAAACTCGTGCTCGATGATCGTAATCCCGCTCGTGTCTACGCCTCGATCTTCAAGCCACTCGCGATAGGCGCCGAAATCGTGGCCGGCGGCGCCGACGATGAGTGGTCGTTCGCCGAGCAGCGCCAAATTATAGGCAATATTCCCGGCGACGCCGCCGCGCAACTTGCGCATCGAGTCGACCAAAAAACTGACCGAGATAATATGCGCTTTGTCGCTCAGCATAAAATCCTTAAAGTAGCCGGGAAAATCCATAATGTAATCGAAGGCAAGCGAGCCGGTGACCACGATCTTCACGGTACGTACTCCTCTACATACCCCGCGATGAGCGGGAGACCAATGTTATATCTCGGTAAAACCAACCGCTTGTTGGACTAACTGCGCCGTCTCGGCGCAGAGCTGTAAGGCTTGTTCGGCTTGGGCCGGGTTAAGGTAGGCTAGGCTACCAGTGAACGAAATAAACGATTGGCGCTGCACCACTGCCGTATCAACGCCGGTGGTTGCGGCGATCTGCCGCATCGCCTGCAACGTCTGATCGCGCAGCTCGCTACTCTGCGCGTTGGCGAGCAGGCGCGCTTCCGCCGGCACCACGCCCCAAGCCATGCATCCGCCATCGGCAAGAAATTCGGCGAGCGGCGTCGCGGCAGCCAGCAGCGGTTGCAGGTGGTCAGCGAGATGACAGCCGATCACATCAACCGGCAGATGCAACACCTCTGCCCACTGCACCCCGCCGCTCAGAAAGAGACCGCGGCGGCTCGGCAGATCGGCCAGCAACCGGTTGAGCAGATCGAGTCCATCCTCCCACGTGAGCGGGCAGAGCGGCGTTGACAGCGCATCGAGGAACGGCTCTTCGATCATGGCCAGCCGACGCAGGGCATAACCCTGCACCTGTTCGTGCTGCCATGCGACGCGCAAGCTGCACAGATAGAGCAGTAGCTCGCGCCATTCCGGTTCGTAGGCCAGTGGCCGGTCGTGGTTATCAGTCAGCGCCAAGCTGAGACTCACCGGGCCGATCGTTTCGTATTTAAGCAACAGCGGTTGCCGTTCTTCGGTATTGAGCCGGCGCAAGACTTCTTCCAGCACCGTTACTGCCGGGCCGCTCAGTGCAGCAAACTGAGCATCGCCGCGAAGGTAGGCGAGGCCGACTTGCGCGGCATCACGTTCGAGGGTTTCGTGCTCAACCGCTAGCCGGTCGCGTTCAACATCGATCTGCACGCCGGGCAACCCCTGCGCCGCCAGCGCAAACGGTGTCTCGGCCAGCGTGCGCGGCGGCGGCAACGGCCATGCCGGCGTTTGCGGCAGATACTGGCAGATCAACTGGGCAACCATTGCCGGATTGTTATGCGGCAACCCGCCGCGCAGCAGGGGCCGGCAAGCCGGTTGAAATGCGCCAAAGCCACTCATGATCCGCTCGCAAGGTGTCGGAGAGCATCGATGAACGGTGGCTGCACCACGCCGCGTTCAGTAATAATGGCCGTTACTAGCTCGTGCGGTGTTACGTCGAACGCTGGATGGGCAGCCTGAACGCCGTGCGGTGCAATGGCGACGCCGGCAATATGGGTTACTTCGGCGGGATCGCGCTCCTCAATCGGTATCTCAGCGCCGCTGGCGGTAGCGAGGTCAATCGTGGAGGAGGGGGCGGCGACGTAAAAGGGGATGTTGTGATAACGAGCCAAGACGGCTAACCCGTAGGTGCCAATCTTGTTAGCAACATCGCCATTGGCGGCGATGCGGTCAGCGCCGACGATCACGCAATCAACGAGGCCGCGTTGCATCATGAAAGCAGCCATATTGTCGGTAATCAAGGTTTGCGAAATGCCGGCCTGCAACAGTTCCCACGCCGTCAGGCGCGCACCTTGCAAGAAGGGGCGGGTCTCATCAACAAAGACGTGGATCGGGCGGCCTTGGGCGAAGGCAGTGCGGATCGGCGCCAGCGCGGTGCCGTAGCCGGCAGTGGCGAGGCCACCGGCGTTGCAGTGGGTGAGCACGTGGCCACGAGGTGGGATCAGCGGCGCACCGTGATCACCGATGGCGTGGCACATCGCGAGGTCTTCGGCGTAAATAGCTTCAGCTTCAGCGAGTAGCGCCGCCTTGATCGCGTCTGCTCCTTCTGCCGCAACCGCCTCGGCCCGGCGCAGCATGCGCGTCGTTGCCCATGCCAAGTTCACTGCGGTCGGGCGTTGAGCGTCGAGGGTTGCCTTCGCTTGCTGCAGCTCGGTGAGCAGCGCCTCTGGAGTAGCAGCCCTGCTCTGGCGGGCAACCAATGCCATCCCGTAGGCAGCAGTGCAACCGATCGCCGGCGCGCCGCGCACTTGCATGCTGCGAATCGCATGGGCGACGTGGGCTAACTCGGTGCAATGCACCACTTCAAACGTGTGCGGCAGCTTGCGCTGGTCGATCAGGCGAACGGTATCATCTTCCCACCAGACAGTGCGGAGTTCCATAGGCGTTGCAATAAGATGGAGCCACTCGCGCGGCGAGAGGCTCCGATAATCACGTCGTTCCTCTCATCTTCCGGCCAATGTTGTCCATTGCCGCTGGATTTGGCACCTTCCCTGACGGGGGTTGCCGGGCGTCATCGGGCCAGTCCCTCAGCCCATCTCGATGAGCATCTGAAGTTCGCCGACGCACCATGGCGCAAGCGAACGTTGTGCGCGATTATAACACGATTGTGAGGCTGCGGCAAATAGCTGTGTCAAGCGAGAAATTGCTTGCCTATGACCCTCTTTTGCTGAGCAGTGGTTGGTATGCAGAGGCATTGTGCGCTAGCGCGATGCTATCACACAAAGTGAGCGAATACTTTATTCCCTACCATCCGCCCACGCTCGGTCAACCGTACCCGCTCGCTCTCGATTGTGATCAACCCCTGTGCGCTTAGGTCGGCCAGTGTCGTACCATAGATGTCGGTTAACGCTTGACCAACCCGGGCCGCGAAGTGGCTGAAGCTGACACCGATATCGAGCCGCAACCCCATGAACATCGTCTCAGCAGCGAGATCGGCCTTGGTGAGCGGGATGGTCTCGGCGATTGGGCGGCGTCCGGCCTGTACCGCAGCGAGGTAACCATCGATCGGGCGCAGATTGGCGTACCGTTGTGGGAAGACGTGACCGTGCGCGCCAGCGCCGGCGGCGAGGTAGTCGCTGTTGAGCCAGTAGGCGAGATTGTGCTGGCAGGCCAGTGTGGGTGGGGCATCAGGTCGGTCAGCGGGGTGGGAACGAACCCAATTTGAAATCTCGTAGTGACGGTAGCCCGCGTTGCCAAGCAGCTCCATCGCTAACTCGTACATCGCGCCGGTCAGATCGTCATCAGGTACGCGCAAGCGCCCCGCCGTTACTTGCGCATAGAGCGGCGTGCTCTCTTCCAGAATCAGCGAGTAGAGTGCGAAGTGATCGACATCCCACGTTATCACCTCTTGCAAGGTGGCCCGCCATTCAGCCAAGTCTTGTCCGGGCAGGCCAAAGATAAAGTCAAGGTTGATCGACTCAAATCCCACTCGCCGAGCATCTTCATAGCTAGCGCGTGCCTCAGCAGCGGTGTGGATGCGTCCGAGCATGCGCAAGGTTGGATCGTGCAGACTTTGCACGCCCATGCTCAGCCGGTTGATGCCCAGCACGCGCAGATCGCGCAGGTAATCGCGCCCCAACACCGTGCCGGGGTTGGCTTCGAGCGAGATTTCGGCCTGCTCTAAGGGCACAATTGCTGCTGCCGCCTGCAAGATGCGCTCGATCTGGGCCGGTGTGAGCATACTCGGTGTGCCGCCGCCGAAGAAGATGCTCGGTCGTAACGCCGCTGCTTCAGCAGAGATCGGCAATGGTGGGAGATACTCGCGCAGCATGGCTAGCTCGGCGCAGAGCGCATCAACATACGCCGCAATCCGATGCTCTAGGTTGGCGTAGGTGTTAAAATCGCAGTACGAGCAGCGACGATGGCAAAATGGAATATGAAGGTAAAGATGGCGCATGTGGTGATGTTCTCGGTGAGTATATTACCCGATCAGAATCTGCTCTTCTGGATAGATCACGTGTTGCGGCGACGTATTTGGTCGAGCGATGGCGCTGATGATCGTAAGAGCGCCTAATCTGCCCCAAAACATCACCGCAATGATCACCAACTGACCGATGGGATTAAGTTCGTCAGTCAATCCCAATGATAGCCCACACGTGGCAAAAGCCGACACAACTTCAAAGACGGCACGGTCGAGCGTGGTATCGTGGGTTGTCACAATGAGCCACGTGGCGAGCAGCACGACAAAGAGCGAAATCGTCAACACTGCAGCCGCACGCCGCACCATACCGGTCGCGAGACTACGTCCACTAAACTGCGCAGTGGGTAGGCCACGGGCATAGCTCCAGAGCGAAATAGAGAGCACAGCAAAGGTGCCGGTCGTAATGCCGCCGCCCATCGAGGCGGGCGCACAGCCAATGAACATCAGCGTGATCAACAGCAGTTGACTGCCCGGCGTCAGTTCCTCAAAATTGGCAATGCCAGAAAAGCCAGCCGTGCGAGCTGAAATTGATTGGAAGGTCGTGACAATGATTTGGCGAGCGAGGGGTTCGTTATGCAGAGCACCATCGGTATCAAACCCTTCGCTGAGCCAGAGACCAACTGACCCACCAACGACGAGGATCGTGACTACGAGCAGGGTAATACGGGTATGCAATGAGAATTTGTGTCCTTGGAAATACGAAGTCAAATCGGCGACTACCGGAATACCGAGACCACCTAAAAAGATCAAAGCCCCCATCACAAAGAGGGTCACACTATCGCGGGGGAGGCCATCTGCAAAGCCGGGAGTGCCGATGAAGAGATCAAAGCCGGCGTTACAAAATGCCGAGACCGAATGAAACAGTGCATAAAACAGCGCCTGCCCTTCACTGAGGCGCGGATCGGTACGCCAGTGCAAATACAACATCGCCGCGCCAATGGCCTCGATCGTGATGACGGTAATCAGCACCCGTTTCGTAAGGCTTAAAATTGCTGCTGGCGAAAGAAGACCGAGCGAATCGCTCAGCGCCAGCCGGTCGGTAAAGCTGATCCGCCGGCCAAGGAGACGAAAAATAATCACGGCGACGACCATAAAGCCGACACCGCCGATTTGGATCAGCAGCATCAGCAGAATCTGCCCGATGAATGAAAGGTCTTGTACCGGTGTAATAATCGATAAGCCGGTGACGCTCAGCGCAGAGGTGGCCGTGAAGAGCGCCTCCATGAAGGATAATGGTCGGGTACTGCTGAGCGGTATTAAGAGCAACCCGGTGCCGATTGCTATCGACAGAGCTAAACCGCCGACGAGTCTGAGTGGCGGCGGGATGGGTCTGCGCCGTAAGCGGTTAAGGGAACGGCTAGTAGGAAGTGAGATCATGACGATAAATCGCAGAACGTACTGATATTCGCATCAGAGCCGATAATGAGCATCCGGTCGTCACGGCGAAAGACATAGTCTGGCGGTGGGGTGACGAGCATTTTGTTGTCGCTTTGCTTCACTGCCAAGACATTGATCCCGTAGCGCCGGCGCAACCCGCTTTGCATCAACGTTTGCCCCACCAGCGGCGCTGGCACTTTGACTTCTGCTACGCTGAAGCCGTGTCCAAGGTTTAGGTGTTCAAGCAGGTGCGGTTCCGAAAGTTGCCACGCCAGCCGGGCGCCGGCTTCGTGTTCAGGTAACACAACCATATCGGCACCGACTCTGGTCAAGATATACTGTTGGCGTTCATTAAGCGCCTTGCACACGACACGCTTAACCCCTAGTTGTTTCAGGGCGACGGTGGTCATCAAGTTGGCTTCAAATTGCGACCCGATCGCGACCACAACTGTGTCGAAGGACAAAATATCAACCGCCCGCAGTGCATCTTCGTTGGTCGAATCGAGCGCAACGACCTGTGTCATGCGGTCAGCTAATTGTTGGACGATGTTTGGATCGCGATCGATGCCTAACACGGTGTGGCCGCGTTCGATCAAGTTCAGGGCAACGCTGCGTCCGAATCGACCAAGACCAATCACGGCGAATTCGAGCTGGCTTGGCTTGCGCGCCATGCGACTCCCCTCCTTCGACGGCTGTTAGGTATGTTGTCTGCATTGTACCGCAGATTAAGGAGCGACTAGGTGTATGGCTCCTCTCCACCCTCCCTCTCCCTACGGGGGCGAGGGGCGGTGCGCTGCGGACTGGTACTCCCCGGTCGCGCGAAATGTATTCCGCCCACTTTCCCAGTCAAGCGACCCTGCCCCTCCCTCCCGCCCTCTCCCCACGGGGGCGAGGGGGCGGTTTGTCATTACGAGGAGTGTAACCCCTGAATCAATCTCCTCCTCAACACGCAGATGGCCCCTCACCTCAGTGGCACGAGAGAAAGAGAACGCCCCTATCAAAGTCCCGCAGGGTCTGCTGTACCCCATATTCGGACTTGGTACTTGACAACCGCTCGCTTCTTTGTTAGTTTTAGGATAGGCTAAAAATGTTTTTTGAACAGGTTCATATGCATCTTCGGCTTGGCTTAATCATAACGCTCACCATACTCTCACTCGCAAGTTGCGCCACGCCGGTCAGTGACGGGCGCATCCGAGTGGTTGCAACCACCGGCCCCATCAGCGATATCGTGCAGGCAATTGCCGGTGAGCGGGTTACGCTGCGCACGATGCTCGGCCCCGGCATCGATCCACACACCTACATTGCTACTGAGAGCGATCTATTTGCACTGCAAGAAGCTGCTCTCATTCTTTACAACGGTCTGCATCTCGAAGCCAACCTTGCCCGTGTGTTCGAGGGGATCAAACGCAGCGGGCGGATTCCCGTCATCGCCGTTGCAGAAGCGATACCGGAAGGATTGCTCTTGGCTTGGCAAGACGGTGACAAAGCCTATGACCCACACGTTTGGCACGATCCGCAACGGTGGCGCTACGCGGTGGAAGCAGTACGCGATGCACTAATTGCGGTTGATCCAGCCGGGAGTGCTCTATACTGGCAGCGCAGTGAGCAGTATCTGGCCGATCTTCAGGCGCTTGATACCGAGTTGCGCATCATGGCCGAGCGTATTCCACTCGAGCAACGCATCCTAGTAACGGCGCACGATGCGTTCCAATACTTCGGTCACGCCTACGGCTTCCGGGTCGAAGCGGTGCAAGGCATCAGTACCGCCGCTGAGGCTAGCGCCGCCGATATTCGTGCGCTTACCGAATTGGTGGTTACGCACCGAGTTCCAGCGATCTTCGTCGAAACCAGCGTCTCGTCGCGCACCATCGAGGCAGTGCAGAGTGCAGCGCGCGCTGTCGGCCACGAAGTGCGTATCGGCGGTGAACTCTATTCCGATTCACTTGGTGATCCCGATGGGCCGGCAGGCACGTACTTTGGAATGATGCTTCACAATATGCAGACGATCGTCACTGCGTTGGCTCCGGCCGACACATAGGAACTAGAGCGATGAGGTGATGCTATGCATCCAGCGGTTGAAATCGAGGACTTAACGGTCGCTTACGGTGATAAACCGGTGCTATGGGATGTCGATTTGCGCGTACCACGTGGTGTCTTGATGGGGATTATTGGCCCGAATGGAGCAGGTAAGACGACACTCCTAAAAGCAACCTTAGGACTCGTAAAGCCGGCTGCAGGTAGTGTGCGCATTCTGGGCCGGCCTTACGAACAGCAACGGCGTCTTGTGGCTTATGTGCCGCAACGGAGCAGTGTTGATTGGGATTTTCCTACTACGGTGCTTGATGTGGTGCTTATGGGTCGCTACGGCCATCTTGGCTGGATCCGCCGACCGGGACGGGCCGAGCGCGCTGTGGCACTCGCTGCCCTCGAACAGGTGCAAATGGCCGATTTTGCCCAACGCCAAATCGGTCAGCTCTCTGGCGGGCAGCAACAGCGTGTTTTTCTTGCTCGTGCTTTAGCCCAAAATGCCGAAGTCTATTTTATGGATGAGCCATTTCAGGGCGTAGACGCCGTTACCGAACGGGCGATTATTCAGATTCTGCGCGACCTGCGCGCTGCCGGTAAGACGGTGGTGGTCGTGCATCACGATCTGCAAACGGTGCCAGAGTATTTCGATCAGGTGGCGTTAATCAACGTGCGTCGTATCGCGGCTGGGCCGGTGCGCGAGGTGTTTACCGAAACCAACCTGCGCGCAACTTACGGTGGCCGGCTTGCTATCCTCGGCAGGAATGGCGCAGCCGATGCTGTTACGACGCCTACTCCGGCGCCGGGGGATTGAGCAATAAGACGCACGGCTTGCATTGTTCATCGTCGTGGAGCACAAAATCTGAGCATTGCAACGCTCGATCACAGCGAGACACGGATATGGAACTCTTCACTGACTACACGCTACGCACCGTCACCATCGGATCAATGCTGCTGGGCGCAATCAGTGGTCTGCTGGGCTGCTTTGCAGTGCTGCGCCGACAAGCACTACTCGGCGACGCAATGTCACACGCAGCATTGCCCGGCATTGCATTGGCTTTTCTCATCACCGGTCAGCGCGATACGTTCACCCTGCTGATCGGCGCGGCGATTGCAGCATTGGCCGCCGCACTATGGCTGTTGGCAATCGTGCGTACCAGTCGGATTAAAGATGATACGGCATTGGCACTTGTTCTCGCGGTCTTTTTTGGCTTCGGCTTGGTGCTGCTCTCGTATGTGCAACGCCAACCTACTGCGGCGCAGGCTGGTCTCAAGAGTTTTCTGTTCGGGCAAGCAGCAGCGTTGGTTGAGCGTGATCTATGGGCAATGCTGGTAATCAGCGGGCCGGCGCTAGCGCTAGTGGCGCTCTTTTGGCCATCCATCAAGCTGATCAGTTTTGACCCCGATTTTGCCCGTAGCCTCGGCCTCCCTGTACGTCGCGTTGAAGTCCTGCTGACCGGTGTTATCGTCGCAGCGATTGTGATCGGGTTACAGACAGTCGGTGTCGTGTTGATGAGCGCAATGCTGATTGCGCCGGCCGTGGCTGCACGGCAGTGGACGAACCGGTTAGAGACGATGGTGCTGCTGGCTGCCGGTTTTGGCGCGTTGGCAGCATTTGCAGGGGCGTGGATCAGCGCACTGGGCGACAGGATTGCGACCGGGCCGGTGATTGTGTTGACGATGAGTGGGTTAACCGCTGTCTCGCTGTTGATCGCCCCTGAACGCGGGCTGCTCTGGCAACGATGGCGACTCACTCGTTGGCGACAGATAGGCAACAACCATTAACGAGATGATATTGCCTTCCACCATAGCGTTTCCCGATTCCGAAAACATACTATGACCCCACAACTCGAAGTTCAACTGATTGCCGTCATTATCGCTGCCGCCTGTGCTCTGCCGGGGGTATTCCTCGTATTGCGGCGCATGGCAATGCTCAGCGACGCGATCAGTCATACAGTCCTGCTCGGCATTGTACTTGCTTATTTCATTAGCGACAGTCTGTCTTCACCACTGCTGTTCGTAGGTGCAGTCGCGATGGGGGTTCTCACTGTCTGGCTTGTCGAATTGATCAGCGGCAGCCAACTAGTACGTGAAGACGCTGCCATTGGGCTTGTCTTTCCGGCACTTTTCAGCATTGCGGTACTCCTTATCTCGCGCTACGCCGGTAATATTCATCTCGATACTGATAGTGTCTTGCTCGGCGAACTGGCATTTGCGCCCTTCGACCGCATTGATCTCTTTGGCATCAGTCTGCCACGAGCGCTAATATTCGGCAGTGGTGTTCTACTGGTAAACGCCTCTTTGCTTATGCTCTTTTATAAAGAGCTGAAGTTAGTCACGTTTGATCCTGCTCTAGCAGCGACGCTCGGTTTTACTCCCACCATCATTCACTACGGCCTGATGACGAGCGTCTCGCTGACTGCTGTCACTGCCTTTGACGCAGTCGGCTCGATTTTAGTCATCGCCTTGATGATTGCGCCACCGGCGACGGCCTACCTCCTCACCGACCGGTTGCCGCGTATGGTCGGCCTGAGCGTCGCGATAGGCGTGCTCGCCGCAATCAGCGGCTACTGGCTAGCGCGTCTCTTCGATGTCTCCATTGCCGGGGCAATGGCAACGATGACTGGCATTGGCTTTGGCATTGCGTGGCTCTTCGCCCCGCAACGCGGTATCGTTGCACAGACGTGGCAGCATCGTCGTCGGCGCGAGCGATTCGCAGTGCAGATGCTTGTACTGCACCTGCTTAACCACGAGGGTACTGGCGAGGCCGGGGTCGAATGTCACTCACAACATTTGATTGAGGAACTACGCTGGCAACCGACGTTTGCCGGCGCCGTCGTTCGTCGCGCTATTCAGAGCGGGCTTGTGCAACAACTAGATGGTGTCCTGTATCTAACCGAGCAAGGGCGGGCATTGGCACGCGAGGCCAGTATTGGATGAAGTTACTGCTGATAGGGGCGGGTTTCAACCCTATCCCTACCGGCATGATGTGCCTGTACGTCGAAGAGAGGATTGCTTCGGGGGCTGCGCTTCCTCGTCACAACAAGCCTCCCCCGCTCCCTGCTTGGGGAGATGGGCCGCCACAGTGGGTACATGGCTGGAGGGTCGCATTGCTGTGTGTCCCTACGTGGGCGTCAGACCGTATACTCCATACCGCCGCTGCGGGGTAAATCCGCAGGCGCAGTAGAGGTTATACGCAGGCTTGTTCGTCTCTTCCACTTCAATCCGAATATCGTGATAGCCGGCTGCCAACAGGCGGTAAAGGGTGGTGAGCAAAAACAGCCGGCCATACCCGCGACCTTGCTGATCGCGGCGCACGCCGAACGTTGTGATCGTGATGCCCTGCGCACTGCGCAGTAGCCGCATTGCCGCCACCGGAATCCCGGCGATTTCGCCGATTACAAAGCGATGCACCGGGTTGGCGATGCGGTCGGCGACAAATGCTGCGACTTGCTCGGCGGGGTCGCCGAAGGCATCGGCGATGATTGCGCTGATCGCTGCGGCATCATTGGTTTCGGCAAGGCGGGTTTGCCATGCCTCTGGCAGGGGTGGTAGTGGTGGTAACAGTGCCGCATCAAGCGCCAGTTGGATTTCGCCGTGCAAGCGCTGTAACCCTAACGCGGTGGCAAAGCCGGCCACGGCTGGCCCCGCTTCGTCGGCTAGTGCCACCCAGCTTCCCCCTCGCGCTCGTGCCCATTGCCCGATCTGCGTGATCAAACACCGCCCAATTCCGCGTCGCCGCCACGCCGGGTCTACCGCAATCACCGCTTCGATCTCGAAGTAGCCGTACATCGCTGCGCCGCCAACGACCGTCTCTCCGATCCGTGCAGCAACCAGCGTTGGCAATGGGTCGGCATCGAGTGTCACCGGTAAGACAATGCCGTCAGTGCGGTTGCAGCGGTCAAAGAGTTCGAGCACCGGCGGCCATTCGTCGGCAGAAATGATGGTGATGTCGGGTGTTGTCACAATTGATACACTCCAGAACGCGCAAAACGCGCATCAACATGATAAACCCAAAGGGTGTACAACGCAAAGACGGAAAGGGTGCAGAGGACGCGAAGGGCGTTGTGAGATGACCGCTCACCTGTGTCGCCCTCAACCATATCATCCCTGCCGCGGTCTTTGCGTGCGTTGCGTCTTTGCGTTTGCCCCGCTGCGCCTTTGCTTTCCTCGCGCCTTTTCGTTAGATCTGTGTGCTATACTGTATGGTGTGAATCGACTCGGAGGCTGCTCGATGCCCATCACCATCGCCTTCCATCGCCGTGACTCGCATCGTGTAGACGTATGCATTGCTGACCAGACAATTGCCACTGTCGAGCCGGCCGCGCTGCTGGTTGAGCAACCACTCTTCGCTCAGCGTCATGTGCCGAGCGATCCGCTCGCGTATGGTCAACGCCTCTTCGCCGCCTTGGGCGGCGACACGCTGCGCGCCGCACTGGCGGCCCTGCCGCGCGCGCCTCATCCTGACAGCCTTATCGCTATTCAGACCGATGATCCCGCATTGGCTGCTGTGCCGTGGGAGCTCGACTCTAGTATTGCATATAGTGCGCAATAGTGTATCATTGTGTTTATGGAAACCACCATGAATAGAGGCAGGGCGGCGAAGTTGCTGGGCTGTTCGGTCAAAACCTTGCAGCGATGCGAACGCGAAGGGCGGTTGATTCCGGTGGCACGAACAGGCAGCAATCGCCGTCGTTACACCGAGACACCGTTGCGTGAGTTCATTGGCGTGCGGCAGGCGGTATCCGAGCCAACGCGGATCGTCGCTTCCTGCCGTATATCAAGTGCGGCACCGAAGCCGGACTTGGCACATCAGCGCAAGGTGCTGGAAGAGTTTGTGGTAGCAAAGGGGTTGGCACATGTCGAATTCATCGAGGAAGGAGGCGGTGGTCTCACCGTTAAGCGTAAGAAGGTTCTGAAGCTGATGGACGAACGTGGTCGGCGGGAAATGAAGACCCTGATCCTTGCCCACCGTGACCGGCGTACTCGCTTCGGTTTCGAGTGGTTTGAGCACGACGCACCATCGCATGGATGCGAGGTGCTGGTGCTCAATCAAGAGCGTCTCGCGCCAGAACAGGAAATGGTGCAAGACCTGATGACCATTGTGCATTGCTTTTCGTCTAGGCTTTCCGGATTGCGGAACTACCGGAAACACCTGAACGAAGCGCTGAACCAAGATGCAGCTCATGACGTATCGAATTGAATCAGATTTCCCGCTGAACAGCGATGTGCTTCCCAAAGAGGCATTCACGCGACATGACGAACGCATATCTTCTGCTGTGGCAACAGCCATTGAGGGCGTTGAAGACCAGAAGATGTCGACGGTCGGGTCGGATGCGTCGAGACTGGCGTGGTAGTCTGACGTTCTCCTGACGAGAAATATGAGTAAGCCATGCACCTGACCCACAAAATCGCCCTTTGCCCGACACCAGAGCAGGTGGACTACTTCAAGCGCGCTTGCGGTGCGGCACGGCGCGTCTGGAACTGGGCGCTGGCTGAGTGGAACAAGCAATATGAGGCAGGCCTCAAGCCGAATGCGATGGCGCTGAAAAAGCAGTTCAACGCCATCAAATACAGCGATCCACAATGGCTCGATGAAAACGGTCAGCCTTGGTTGCGTGGCATCCATCGGGATGCCCATGCACGACCATTTGTTCATCTGGCAAACGCATGGGATCGGTTCTTCGCCGACATCAAAGCAGGAAAACCGGCGCAAGCCCCACAGTTCAAGAAGAAGGGTCGTTGCCGTGACAGTTGCTACGTTGCGAACGACAAGTTCAAGCTCGATGGCAAGACCATCCGCTTGCCAAAGATTGGCGATGTATTGATGACCGAAACGTTGCGCTTTTCGGGAAAAATCCTGGGTGCGACGGTGTCGCGCACGGCGGATCGTTGGTATGTCGCAATCCATGTCGATGTGCCTGATGCGCAGTTTTACCGTAGAAGGACGGCGCATGGCACCGTCGGCGTTGATCTGGGCATCAAGTCGGCAGCTACGCTCTCCAGCGGTGAGGCTATCCAAGCTCCGAAGCCGCTCACATCAGCCTTGCGCAGGTTGCGCATTCGCAGCAGGCGGTTGAGCCGTAAGGTCGAAGCGGCGAAAATACATGCTGGTTTTCTGCCTAAGCAGCGCATGCCAAAAGGCATGCGACTAACGCTCTCGAACAATTGCAGGAAATCAGCTCAGATAGTGGCAAGACTACATGCTCGCATTGCCAATATCCGAACAGACTTTGTCCACAAGCTTACAACTCGGCTTTGCCGCGAAAACCAAGCGGTGGTGATCGAGGATGTGCACGTCAAGGGGATGCTGGCGAACGACAAATTCGCCCGCGCCATCAGTGATGTGGGCTTTGGCCTGTTCCGCTCGCAGATCGAATACAAGGCCAAACGCTACGGAACTCAGTTGATCGTCGCCGATCGCTGGTATCCGAGCAGCCGCCTGTGTTCGGTCTGTGGTTATAAAAACGACGCGCTGACGTTGAGTGATCGGGAATGGATGTGTCCAGCGTGTGGCACGCACCACGACCGCGATCTCAATGCCGCGATCAACCTGCAACGGCTGGCAACCGCAACTGCCCTACCCGTGGCGAGTCCGTCCGGCAACGGCGGCACTGTGGGAGAGGGGGTCTCTCCGACAGTCGGGAAAGTTACGCCTGTCAGATACGAATGCGGTCTGCAAGACGCTTCGGGGCAGGAAAAGAATCGTGCGCATGTTTGCGCACTTTCTTGATAGCAGTTTCTCCACGATGGCGCTGAGTATCTGATCTTCAACTATCTCTTCGTGCGTGAAGTGCCGAATGCGCCCCTCCCTTCGCCGCCCGATCCCACCCTACCGTGGCGCCTCGTCGTGATGGGCAGCGACCCACTGTTGCAGGAAGTGCGCGATCCCCAGACCGGTTTGCTTGCCGACTATGCGCCGCTCTCGCGACTGAGGGTTGTGCAGGAGCTTGACCTGCTGCGCGACGATCTTGCCCGCCAAAATCCGCAAGTGCCGATCCGATGGCAGCGGATCGCACCGACTCGCCAAGCCCTCACTGATGATCTCGTTGCGTCGGAACCGATTCTGTTTCATTACACCGGCCATGGTGATGTGGTGAATGGCACGCCGGTTCTGTGCTTTGATGACGGTGCAGGTTGTATGGATGCGCAACCGGTGGCTGATTTGGCTGCTTTGCTGCGCGGCTCGGCCTATTTCGCTTTTTTGAATGCCTGTCGCACTGCTGATAGTCACGAGCCGGGGGCTAATCTGGCCCTTGCGTTGGTCAAGCAGGGTGTGCCGGTTGTGCTGGGTACCCAATATCACGTTCTTGATGAAGCTGCCGCCCATTTCGCCCGCACTTTCTACCGCGTGCTCGCTGCCGGCAACCATCCGGCGCAGGCCTTGTATCGAGCGCGCTTGAAACTCAAAGACCAATTGCGCAGCGAGCCGCGCGAATGGGCTGTGCCGGTGCTCTACTATGCCCAAGGCTATGTGTGGCCGACCCAAAAGCCTACGCTCCCAGCGGCGCTGTCACCGCTCGAACCACCGAGGCCGAATACCGAACAATTGCGTGCCCCTGATCCAACCGCCGGTTATTTTGTCGGTCGGCAACATGAATTGGTCGAATTGGCGCGACTGTTTATCCACGACCAGCGACGGATTGTGACGGTACGCGGCACGGGCGGTATTGGCAAAACCACCCTCGTGAATGCCCTCGCCCAACGACTGCGCTTTCACTTCCACGATGGGATTGTGGCTATCAGTCTCTTCTTGCCCGGCGACAATACACTGTTGCGTGCGGCGACGGTACGCAAGACGCTGGCCGAGTTGCTGGGTATACGAGATCAGGCGTTTGATGTTCCCGAAGCCATAGAGAAGCAGGAACGTGTACTGGTCGAAGCTGCCCGTTCCCGTCCACGCCTGTTGCTGATCTGGGATAATTATGAGACCGTGCTCTGGCGGTTGGGTCGCGAAGTGAGTGATACAGATAGCGTTCCCTTTACCGACGAACAACGTCAAGAGGCGGCGGCGGTACAGCGCTTGGTGCGGCGGCTGGCCGATGCGGGCGTTCATCTTCTCTTTACTACCCGCCAATCCCCGGTTGGGTTGGCCGGCGAAGCATTCTACCCGCCCGCCGAACAGGGTCATCAGCTCAAGGGACTGCGTTTAGCAGACAGCGTAACGTTGATGCGGCAGCACGTAGGTGAGCGCATTCCTTCGCAGGCTTTCTTAGAAGAGCTTGCCGCTGCTGTCGAGTACCATCCACTGGCGATGACGCTGGCCGCCGCCCGCTGGGCAAAGAGCCAAGACGACGAGACTACCTTTCTTGCCAACCTGCGCGACGAGTTGGCTAAAGCCCACGACCCGGCCGCGCCGATGTACCAGCAGTCATCGCTCGAAATCAACGTGCGCATCTCGCTCAACGCGCTCCCCGCTGACCTACAGGCCAACCTGCTGGCTTTGACCATTATCGCTAATCCGGTCATCACACCCTCGCACGGAGCTGTCATTTGGGGATTGGAAGACGAGGCAGCTCACCAGCGCTTAGAACTGCTGCATCAAGCCTCACTGCTGCAAGGCCACGGCTACGATGAGCAGCGCAACCGTGCGCTGACCTACAGTGTGCAGCCGGTCATTGCTAGCGTGCTAGGGCGCTTGGCGCAGGAGCACGATCTTGGCCCGGCACGCACGCGCTACGCGGCTTGGGTTGCTCAACTGGTCAAACTGGCCTACAGTAGGATTGACACTGATCCCGACGTCGCTGCTTTGACCCAATTCTTGCTTCCCGACATCGCTGCCGCACTACCGTACCTGCCAACTGACCAGCGCGGTTGGTGCGCGTGGCGGGCTGCGTCAATCTTCAGTCAGTTGGGTCAACCGGTGCAGGCCGAGCAGTGTATTGGCTTGGCCGAGGCGGTGGCCAAGGAAACAGCGGATCAGCCGTTGTTGAGCCGCGTATTCCATCAGCAAGCAACCTTGCTGGTGATTCGGGGCGACCTCGACGGGGCGCTGCGCCTGTACGAGGAGTCCCTCGCCCTGTGTGAACGCTTGGGCGATGTGCAGGGCAAGAGCGCGACGCTGATAATGATGGCCCAAGTGCAGTTCATCCAAGGTGAGCATGCCAAGGCCCTAGCCAATGTCCGCGCGGGCTGGCAGTTGCTGCAAGCAATTGGCGCGGCGCCTGACGCAGCCCAAGCTGCTCAGCTCGTCCAGCAGATGGAAGCGATGCTCGCAAGTGTGGGAACGCCGTCTCGTTTGGTCGGGGCGTTGATCGCGGCTGTGGTGCGTGCTAAACGCGGCCAGATGTCAGCCACTGAGGTACGGGCCGAACTTGAACGACTGTTGGCTGAAGAGGCGCTGGCACCAGTAGTCACTGCACTGGTGGCCGCCCTCGCCGATCAAGCCGATGCTGCCGCTCAGTTGTTGCTCGCCGCTGAGCCGTTGCTAACCAAAGGCACAGCCGCTGAACGCGCCGATGCACTGATGGGCATCGGTCATCTGGCCAATGTGCTCGGTGATCAGGTGACTGAGTTACGGGCACGAGAGGCAGCGGTAGCCGCGTTCCGTATGGCCGGTGATGACCGCCAAAGCCTTGTAAACCTGAGCATTGCGCTGTACGACCTTGCTATGTTCCACGTCGGCCAAGGTGACTTCGCTACCGCTGTCCCTCTACCTGAAGAGGTAGTGGAGCTTGATGAGCGTACCGGCCATCCTGATTTAGCTAGCGACCGAGCAACGCTGGAAGAGGTGCGCCGTCGCGCTGCTGGCGTGCCGGAGCCGACTATCCGCGAGGCGATCATTGCGTGGCGCGACGGAGGTCGTGATGATTGGCAATTTGTCGCGCTGCTCACAAAGATCTGTAATCATTACGTGCAAACAATGCGCACCGGTGATCGCACATCACGTTGGGAGTTAGCCCACGATTTGGCGGTGCTGCGAGCGATTCAGCCTTTGCCCATCGCTGGCACGAACGATTTTCTGCACGTGTTGCAGCTTCGCCTGCGCGACGAGCCGGGTATGGCCGAGCGAGCGGCTCAGATTCAAGCAGCCCTGCCGACTCAACTGGCGCTGTTACTGACCGTGATAGAGCAGCAGGTCCGGGGCGAAGCGGTCACATTGCCGGCAGCGACTGAAGTGCAGGCTCTCGCCGAACAAGTAGCGGTACTGCTGAGCCAATTGACGCCGGCGCAGCAGGCTGAGTTGTTGGTGTTGGCGCAGGTGGCGCCGCTCGTGCAATTGGGGGCGCAGTTGTTGCGACAGCCAGAGCTAACTGCTGCCGAACGGAGCCAGTTTGCCGAGCGGCTTGACCAAGCTGCTGACCAAGCCGAAGCCGGCGAAGTGGACGGATCGCCGTGACTGGCGGCGGCGGCGGCGTTGCGCCTCGTCGCCGCATGGCTGCGCGGTTGTTCGCCTGATCTTGCCGCCCTCCCCGAACCTTACCGCAGTCTTGTAGCGGAGATGCTAAAGTGACGAATCCAGAACCGACTGGGAAGACAGCAGTGCAACATACTTGCCCAAAGTGCGGCTACGTCAATGTCTGGACCCGCGACGAAATCGTGCAGCGCGGGCGAATCGTTATTTACCGCGGTGAGCGCGAGGTGGTGTATAGTCTACGCTGTAAAAACCCGGTTGGCTGCGATCAACGGTTTCGGATAGTAGTTACCCGCCAGTGAAGGATGGCTATGCGTATCCTTGGCCCCGAAACAACTGACGATCGTGAACTGCGCGAATGGTTTGAGAGTCAGCAGCGCGGCAATATCGAGCGACTCGAAGCTGGTGCGCAAACGATCACCCAATTGGTCACGGGATTGTACGGCGTGCTCTTTGCCGTGCTGGCCCTGAGTGATCAACCTGCATACCTTCAGAACCCGGTTGTGCAATGGGCCGGTACTGCCGGTATTTGCGCATTCTTTGCCTCCCTCATCGCCGCTATGCTGGTTGCATTGCCGCGCCGCCTCAGCGTTCAGCAAGACAACCTCACCGAGATGCAACAAATGTACCGCCATCTCCAAGGGCGTAAAGCAAACCTGCTCCGCGCTGCGCAAGCCATGTTCCTCTTTGGAACGGCCTGCTTGATAACCGTAATCCTTGCTTTGCTGTGGGGTTGGTAACAGCCAAGGGGTCACAGGACACGGTATGCGATGGGGGCACGGCGGGTGTTATGTGCCATTGCCCATCTGCCACTGATACGCCCGCCGTGCCAACCCAATTGCCAACTCCACGGCCAATTCGCTCGCTTCATCTTCGGTAAGAAGACCTTCGACCACCTGCCTTGCCAGCCAATCGCAGCTCACCCGCCGCCAAACGTCGTGGCGAGCCGGGATCGAGCAAAAAGCGCGGGTGTCATCGTTGAAGCCGGCAGTGTTGTAAAAACCCGCCGTTTCAATCACGAGATCGAAGTAGCGCCGCATCCCCTGCACGCTGTCGAAAAACCACCACGGTGGGCCAAGCCGCACGGCCGAGTAGTAACCGGCCAGCGGTGCTAGCTCGCGGCTGTAGCTGCTCTCGTCGAGCGTAAAGAGGATCAGGCGGAAGCGCGGATCGCTGCCGTAAGCGTTGAGCAGCGGTCGCAAATTGCGCGTCCATTCCGTTGCCACCGGTATGTCAGCGCCTTTGTCGGGACCAAAGCGGGTGAGGAGTGCAGTGTGATGGTTGCGTAGACTGCCAGCGTGCAATTGCATCACCAATCCGTCTTCGCAACTCATGCGAGCAAACTCGATCAGCATGTGGGCAGTAAAGCGCGCAGTATCGCGCGTGGTAGCAGTGCCACGCATGGCGCGGGCAAAGATGGTCTCAGCCTCGCTGTTGCTTAACGGCGCCGTGTACGGCGTCTCAACGCCGTGATCAGTTGCTAGTGCTCCCAATGCCTTAAACGCCGCCCGTCGCTGCTCGATGGCTGTGATAAAGCTGTGGTAATCGTGAACTTCGACGCCTGACAAAGTGCTCAACCGGTCAATCTGCGTGCGCCAATCGGGTGCATCAAGTGCGAGCAAGGCGTCGGGGCGGAAGGTAGGGCGCACGTTGCCGAATCCCTCGACGTGCAGGTCGCGATGTGCAGCAAGCGAATCGGTGGCGGTGTCGGTAGTGGCTAGCAACTCAATCTGGAAACGGCGGAACAGGGCGCGCGGCGTGAAGTCTGGCTCAGTGAGGCGGTGTTGCAGATAATCGTATATACGTTGAGCGTTTTCCGCCGTAAGCCGCTCCTCAACGCCAAACAGCTCGATCAGCGTCGTTGCCAGCCAGAGACCAGTCGGCGTGGCGCGAAATAGGTGGAAGTGCTCAGCAAATCGTTGCCAAATTACACGATGGTCGGTCTCGTACCAACCACCATCGCGCGGCGCAATCCCCAACTGCTCAAGCGACACCCCTTGGCTGACCAGCATCCGCAAGACGTAATGATCGGGCAGAATAAACAGCTCGACCGGCGTCCCAAACCGCGCCGTTGGGTCAGCCAGCATCTGGGGCGGCACGTGGCCGTGCGGGCAAAAGAGCGGCAATCTTTTCACCCGCTCGTACAGCGTGCGCGCCAACCTGCGCTGGGCTGGGTCGCTACTAAAGCAACGGTCGGGTGAGAGTTTCCATTGCATATCGCTCCTCTCAAAGCAAAGACGCAGAGGATGTAAAACGCAAAGACGCGAAGGGGGCAAAATGCAAAGGTACAAAGACGCAAAGGGTGGTGTTGGGAGGGTGTCGCCTGCGCGCTTTGCCCCTCCCTCCCCCTTGCGCCCTTTTGCGGCCGTTGTGGCTTTGCGTTCCCCTCCCTTGCGCCCGTCGCGGTGTACACACATTGCGTCTTTGCACTGTAAACAGATCTTCGCTCTACGTGTGCAATCTCTTTCGCATCACCGCCGCTTGATACGCTACAGTATACGTATCCTTACGCTCCTACGTCGAAGAGATCACAAGCTGACAAATACACAGGAGGCAGCACAATGAGGTGCCGCGAACGAATCGAACAATACCTCAACGACAATGGCGTCGCCTACCACGTATACCATCACGCACCGGCCTACACGGCGCAGGCGGTCGCCGAACGTGAGCATATTCCGAACCAGATGGTCGCGAAGGTGATCGTCGTCGTAGCTGATGGCGAGCTGGTCATGTTGGTTGTCCCAGCTTCACATCGGATTGATCTGGTCAAAGTACGCAACATGCTTGCTGTCAGCGAGGTGCGACTGGCGACGGAAATTGAGCTTGCCGAAGCCTTTCCTGACTGTGAGATCGGTGCGATTCCACCGTTCGGCAATCTCTACCAGATACCGGTGTATGTGGATGAGACATTGCAATCCGATCCAATCATCTTTATCCAACCCGGCGAGCATACTACTGCTATGAGTTTGCCTTACAGCGACTTTGTCCGACTAGTTGCGCCAACAGTAGCTTCATTCATCGCTGAACACCGGCGTGAAGTGGCTGCTACCCGCAACGACATCAAAGAAATGGGTGCTTGGTAGGGTTGTTAGCGCAAAGGTGTAAAGGATGTTGTTGGTAGAGCATTCTCGCGCCTACGTCACCCTTAACCGTACAAGACCTTACGCCCCGTGGCGTCCTTCGTGCCTTTGCAGTACATACACTGCGCGCCTTTGCGTGGTGGCAATCGTCAGTTATGCGTCTTCTAATTGAGGGTGGACAATGCAACTACATCTCGTTTCGATTACCAAGCCGGCCGAATTGAATATCATTCTCGGCCAAAGCCATTTTATCAAGACGGTCGAAGACCTGCATGAAGCATTAGTCAACGCAGTGCCGGGTATCCGCTTTGGCCTCGCCTTTTGTGAAGCGTCAGGCGAGCGGCTCGTGCGCTGGAGTGGCACCGACGAAACATTGATCGGGCTAGCCCGTGAGAATGCGTTGGCTATTGGCGCCGGGCACAGCTTTATTATTGTGCTCGGCAATGGTTTCTACCCGATCAATGTGTTAAACGCCATAAAACAGGTACCGGAGGTATGCCGCATCTTTTGCGCTACTGCCAACCCTGTTGAGGTCATCATCGCTGAAAGTGATCAAGGCCGTGGCATCCTCGGTGTGATCGACGGCTCGTCACCGCTCGGCGTCGAAGACGATGCCGGTATTGCGTGGCGTAAAGACCTATTACGCCGGATCGGGTACAAACTATAGATGAATCCAACGCAAGGGCACGAAGGAGGCAAAACGCGAAGGATGTGAAGGAGGTAAAACGCGAAGGCGCGAAGGCGCAAAAGATGGTGGGGGGAGGGTGTCGCATGCGCGCTTTGCCCATAACCCTACTACCCTTGCGCCCTTGGCGGCTTTGCGGTATAACGTCTCTTGCACACTTCACCTCCTCCGCACCTTTAGGTGACCCACTACTACCCCGAGGAACCTATGCCAACCAAGGCTGACTGGTGTGCCATCATCGACCAACATCTACCGCCACGGGAACAGATCGTCGCTCGCAATCGCGCTATTACTGCTGCCTATGCCGACTGGTACCTTCGCCAGCCATGGCTTTTCCGTTGGGCCGGCCTCGCGGCATTTGCCTCGGCCCAAGTCGGCATCGGTATTGCTCTCGCCGACCGACTGCGCGCACCTCAGCAGATAATCGCAAATGGCGCATCGCAGCTACAGCCATCAACCGCCATTCTCGATCTCCTCGGCGATCTAGTAGGGCGTGGTGTAACCCTTGCCCTCTTTGCACCCACGCTGCTGCACACAGCCGCTACCGACCAATTGTTAGCCGATTTACTAGTCATCAAACAGGCCAACGATGCTATCTTCCAAGATACCGGCTGGGCACATTTAGCGTATATCCATGGCGGGTTGGCCGAGCTAGAGCGTTGCGCCACTGACGCCGATCACGCCATCCTGACCTCGTTCCGCCTGCTCGACGAAGGCGCCCGACTTCTGTGTGAACCGGCCACCTTCACGCAAGGCTGGGAACTCGTGAGCCAAGCTGCAATGACGCTGCTCGGCCACGAACAGATGACTATCTTACCGCCCTACATGGAACAGTTATCAGACCTTGGCCGTCTTATCGCCTCATTAGGAACATGGATGGACTTTACCGGCGGCGGGCCGGTTAGTGGGCCATCCTTTTCCACCTTCTTTGGTCTACCGACAGTACTAAGCGGTGCGCGCAGCATCGCCACCACAACCGACCGCTGGATGTGGATCGAGCGCGATCTCCTGCCAGCGTGGTCTGCGCACAGCGCAGCGTATCGCCCAAGTGGCCCGCTTGATCGCCGACTGCGAATGCTGGCAGCGGGCGGATGACGAATGCCAACAGGTGAATAACAAATGCCCGTGTGCCCCGCTGTGGGGTACCCGCCGAGTGGGTTCCCCGTTCCCGTAAGGGCACCGCATGCGGTGCCCCCCACGGTGTGGGGTACCCCGTCCTAGCGTCCCGCACCGTGGGATGGGCGTCGTATCCCCGGCGTGGGGGTATCGTGGGGTGCCCCGTCCCGACACCCTGTGGTGCGCCCCGCGTTGGTTGACAAATGTCAACATGGTTGTTATGCTTATAGCATTATAGTAAGGTGAATTATGCATCTTTCTGCTTGTTACCCTCACTATCAATATGAACTGCCCTCGAATGCAAGGAAATGGTTGTTTATCCTTGCATACCTAATTGCACTCATCCTCACGATCCTCAACCCACTTGCCTGCCTCATCCACTGTGCAACAATTGATATGCGCTTACATCAGGTTCCCACGCATACTGCACGTGATGATGGTATATCATTTTATCTTTGTGAGATGTTGTGGCGCACAAGTCAGCCATCTCCCAAAATAGCTGCTGAGGATGTACTCACAACCTCTACTGCAACGAATCTCTTGCCACGTTCTGTCTACGAAGGAGTTGCTTCGGCGATAGTAGCGTTATTTCTTCTGACCCTTCTCATCACCTCTTTAAAACTCTTCGGTGGACATCTCTCCCATCTAGATATGTCCCCGCTCTCTCCGCCACCTCGTGCTGCATAACATTCTTCCCAACTGTAGTATTGTCTCACCGCTCATTATCCGATGTTACTCTATTCAGCAATCCACAATATTGCTGAATACGACTTGTCTCCTGTTGGGAATGAGCATCGTGCCGTGAATTAATCGGAACGGGACACTGTGTCTAGCAAGACAAGATATGCAATCCACAAGAGGTTCATCATGTTGACTACCAATGATACAACCCTATCGGCGGATACTGCTTTGGGGAACGACACTCCGCTTGCATCGCGCCTCTACCGCCTCATTTGGCGCTGGCATTTCTATGCTGGCTTGTTCGTATTTCCTTTTATGCTCATGTTGGCAATCACTGGTATCATCTACCTCTTCAAACCGCAACTCGATGACCTCATGTACCCCACTCGGGTTACGCCCGCTACAACCGTCCAACCTCCAAGCGTGCAAATCGCTGCCGTGCTTGCGCAATATCCCGGTGCGACCTTCAATGAATTTCAGACCGCAAAGGCAGCGGATCGCAGCACGATTGTGAAGATCAGTACTGCAAGCGGCGAGTCACGCTCGGTGTTTGTCAACCCGTATACCGCCGAGATACTCGGTGAGCGCAACGATGACTGGAATCTGCAAGAGGCGGCGGTTCAATTGCATGGGAGTTTATTGCTCGGCGATATTGGCGACTATCTAGTTGAACTTGCCGCTTGCTGGGGTCTAATACTGACCATCAGCGGTCTCTACCTCTGGTGGCCAAGGAAGGGATCAACCATTTGGGGAGTGTTGCTTCCCCGCCTTACGACCAAGAACTGGCGGATTTTCTGGCGCGACTTGCATGCAGTGCCCGGTGTTTGGGCCTCACTTGCCATAGTTTTGCTCATTATCACCGGTCTTCCTTGGGCGACGTTCTGGGGATCGAACTTTGCGCGGGTCTGGGCGCAATACCCGCCTGAACTTTGGGAGAATGTGCCACTTTCTGATACGACCGCGGCCAGTTTGAACACCGGCTCTGAAAAGATCGTGCCGTGGGCAGTTGAGGACACACCTCTGCCACAGTCAAATCCGCATGCCGATCATCAAGGCGAGGGTGCAAGCACAAACGCGAACGTTGCTCATGGGGCGGTGAGCACTCCAGTCACTATCGACTCGGTCGTTGCCTTTGGGCAGGCAGTAGGCGTACCGATGGGATTCAGCGTGACGCCGCCAAGTAGTTCAGAAGGGGTCTACACGATTACTATCTTTGCCGATCAGCCGACCAATAGCCGGACAATTCATATTGACCAGTATAGTGGTCGTGTACTCGCTGACATTGGCTGGGAGCAGTACGGCTTGGTGCCGAAGTTAGTGGAGACCGGTATTGCCGTGCATGAAGGGCGTCTCTTCGGGTTCTGGAATCAGTTGCTCATGCTCTTTGCTGCGCTGACGGTGATCCTTCTGTCAATCACCGGGCCAGTAATGTGGTGGCGGCGTCGGCCAAAAGGTCGCCTTGGTGCGCCATCAATGCCACAGCTTCCGTTGATGCGTGGCTTGTTGATACTTATTATCGTGCTAGGGACGCTCTTCCCGCTAGCCGGTCTCTCTTTCGCGCTAGTGGTTGTGTTAGACTGGCTCGTCATCCGCCGGCTTCCAGCCCTGCGTCACGTCTTATCCTAAACAGGCGCAATCTTCTCCCTAACAGAGCAGTCGGATCGTGATGGCAGCCCCAGCGAGAGCGCGTGGGAGTCGAACCCACCGGCGCAGTTCGTCACTCCGCCCAACGGTTTTGAAGACCGCGGCAGCCACCGGGCTACATGCGCTCTCGCCGGCGATTGTAGTGCGATGGTAGCCGCTTGTCAATAAGATGGAGACGCAAGGTGGGCAAAGGTGCAGAGGGGATAACGCAAGCAGAACGCCACGGGGCACAGAGGGAATAACGCAAAGACGCAAAGGTTTTTTAGTGATTGGGTACAAGCGCGCTGGTAGCCCCCACCATTAAATTCCTTCTCGTTCTTTGCGATCTTAGCGTCTTTGCGTTTAGACTCTGCGCGCCTCTGCCCTCTCTGCGCCTTTCACACCACCAATCGCACTGCTCGCGGCAACACCTCCACCTCGACCCGCTGCGCCGCCGTCGCAATCACTTCGCCATCGGTCGCCACCGGGATCGGCGTCGGGCACGTCACCTCAATCCGCCGCGCGCGGGCCATCGTCACCTCCGGCTCGTTGGTATGCACCCCGCGGATCAGCAACGGAATCTTGCGCAGCGCGCGCGAGATCGGCATTGTATCTACGATACACAAATCGAGCAGACCATCATCCAGCTTCGCCTCCGGTGTCATCCAGAAACCGCCGCCTTGGCAACGCCCATTGCCGACGCTAGCAAAAAAAAGCTGGCGGCTGACCCGTTGCCCATCGAAACGCACCGTCATCGGGCCGGGCCGGTACGTGGCCAGCGCCTTGAATACTGAGATCAAGTACACCGCGAAGCCGCGCAACCGCTTAATCTTAAGGCTCTCGACTGCCACCGCTGCATCGAGACCCATGCCCAAGCCGTTGATAAAACAGCGGGTAAGCTGCAACCGGCCCGCTTCCACCCGAATCCGGCCCACATCAATCGCCTGCGTGCGGTTATTGGCCAGCCGTTGCACCGCGCCGGCAATATCGCCGAGACGCAGGCCGGGCAGTGATTTCACGAAGTCGCTGCCGGTGCCAAGCGGGATAATGCCTAGAGCAACCTGCCCGCCTTTGCGGCTATCCATAATCCCGTTGACCACCTCATTGATCGTACCGTCGCCACCTACTGCTACCAACCGGTTTGCACCCCGATTCATAGCTTGTATCGCCAGCTCAGTCGCACCGCCGCGAGCGTGGGTGGTGACGATTTCATACTCAATCTCGTGCTTACGCAATTCGGCTTCAATTGCGCCCCGTCGCCGGCCCGCCAACCCGCGCCCCGCCGCCGGATTCAAGATGACCGTCGTTGTCATACGTACACCCTGTAGAGACGACCGTCCGTCTCTACCAACACAAAGACGCAAAAGATGCCGGTAACGCAAAGGATTTTTTAACGTAAAGGACGCGAAGGTCGCAAAGATTTGTGATGGTTTGGCTACTTAAGCGCACTGATAGCCTTCGCCTTCACATCTTCAGCGTCCTGTGCGAACTCTGCGCCTTTGCGTTTTTTGCTCCCTCTGCGCCTCTAGATATCGACCCCCAACAGATCGGCGACGGTGAAGATATCTTTGTCGCCGCGTCCCGATAGGTTGATCAAAATAATCTGGTCGGGCCGCATTGTGGGTGCAAGCCGGATCGCCTCCGCTACCGCATGGGCGCTCTCCAAGGCAGGAATGATCCCTTCTAGCTTCGCTAACAACTGGAACGCAGCTAGCGCTTCCTCATCACTAGCAGCGGTGTACGTTGCTCGTCCGCTATCGTGCAGCCATGCATGCTCGGGGCCAATGCTGGCATAATCCAACCCGGCGCTTACCGAGTGGGTCAGCGCAATCTGGCCGGCTTCATCCTGCAACACATACGAATAGGTGCCCTGCAACACACCGGGGGTCGCAGCGCGAAAGCGGGCCGCATGCTCGCCAAGCCCCTTACCTCTGCCGCCAGCCTCAACGCCGCGCAGTGCTACTTCGTGATCGTCAAGGAAAGGGTGAAAGATACCGATCGCGTTCGAGCCACCGCCGACGCAGGCCACCACCACATCCGGCAACCGGCCCGTTGCAGCGAGGATTTGTTCGCGGGCTTCTACACCGATCACGCGCTGGAAGTCGCGTACCATCGTTGGGTAGGGGTGCGGCCCCAACGCCGATCCCAGCAGATAATAGCTATCGGGATTGGTCACCCAATCGCGCATCGCTTCGTTAATCGCATCTTTCAGCGTGCGCGAACCGCTGGTTACGCCGCGCACCTCGGCCCCCAGCAAACGCATGCGGAAGACATTGGGCCGCTGGCGGGCCATGTCATCCACCCCCATATACACCACGCACTCAAGCCCAAGCAGCGCACAGACCGTCGCTGTCGCCACGCCGTGCTGGCCAGCGCCGGTCTCGGCGATCACCCGCCGCTTACCCATGCGCTTCGCCAGCAACCCCTGTCCCAGCGCATTGTTGATCTTATGCGCGCCAGTGTGAGCCAAATCCTCGCGCTTGAGGTAGATCTGCGCCCCGCCGCAGTGGGCGGTCAGCCGCGCCGCAAACGTCAATGGCGTCGGTCTGCCGGTGTAGGTGCGGTGCAGCAGCGCTAACTCCTCCCAAAACGACGGGTCGGCCTTCGCCACCTCGTATGCCTCTTCCAGCGCTGTGACCGCCGGCATCAGCGTTTCGGGCACGTATCGCCCACCATACGGGCCGAATCTCCCCGGTCGCGAAACCACGTCCTGCATAGCCACACTTTCTAGTCGAAGCCAAGCCGCAAAGGGCGCAATCAAACCTGACGCAAGGACGCAAAGAGTGCAAAGGTCACTGAGGATTTGAAAAGGGGTGCTACTCGCGCGCTGCGCAACTATAACAAATCTTCGTGCTTTTAGCGTTCTATCCCCCTGCTCCAGCGGAGGAGGGGGAAGGAATGTTAGCCAAGCCAACCACGCGCCGAACCCTGCAAGGCAGCCTACAGCCTGTGTACGCCCCCACAACAAAACTTTGCATTCTGAGTGTTCTTCGCACCTTGGCGTGAAACCCTCTGCGTGCTTCGCGTTCTTCGCACCTTGGCGTGAAACCCTCCCGGCGCCTTTGCCTGCCCTTACTTCTGGATCAGGCTCTCGTCTTTGTTTTTCTCACCCTCTTCGAGCAGCATGATCGGAATGCCGTCTTCAATCGGGTAGCGGTAGCCGTTGCGCCGGTTCACTAGCCACTCCTTGCCGTTCGCATCCACCATCAGCTCAACCGGCCCCTTGTCGCCGGGATCGGCCAACATACTGAGCAGTTCAGGGCTAATGCTCCCACGCTGCCCACTATTGTTCGCCGTATTGGTATTCGTCGCCGGAGTCAGGTCAAACACACTGTCCTCCTGATATTGGCGCACGGCGCGGAAGATGGCAATTGCCAGCCCTACCACTGCTGCAATGCCGAGAATGCGTAACACATGTTTCATGGTTCCCTCCTGCTTAACGTAGTACCCTCGTTGTGAATGGTCTTCGCGACTTCGTGCTTGCGCTGTTACACCGTTTCCTTTGCGCCTATATTGTACACGACTTTGCCGTCGCTGCCGCGGCGGTTCCTCGTCGTACCACGGTTGTGGCGGCTGATCTGGCCCATACCAGACCAACAGCCGTCCGTGCGGCGCGCCGTCACTGCCGTTGCTGATTTCGAGAAATGGGTAGCGTTGGCGCGGTCGCCGCATCGTCTCCACATCAAATACTACATCAGTCCACGTACCGACATTGATGTAGCGACGGCCATTGCCGAGATCGATCACCCGCGCCACGTGAGTATGCCCGCACACAAACAGTCGGTCGTCGCGGTAGGCTGGCTGGCAGGCCAGCCGTGCAATGTCGCGCGCAATCTCGTCGTTGAAGGTGGCCACTTCGCGGCTGGCTTGCCGGCGCGCTTCATCACGCACCTGATCAACCATCTCTGGCAGATCACCCACCGCTTCGGCAGCCGCCCCAAACTGGCGCGCAATCGCTTGATGGCGTGCCACCCGTCGCCGGCGCAAAGCCGCAATCGGTGGCCACAGCACGATCAACGGCGACCGTTGCAACCATTCGTCCGGTTCGCTTGACAGATGGTGCGGCGGCGCCCACGCCGTGACTTGCAAAAAGCCGATCACGCCGCGGGTGACAAACCGCCGCGCCGCCGGATCGCGCAACCGTTGCAAGCTGATCAAGTACCAAAAAAACGCCGATGATGGTTTGATGTTGTCAACCAGTGGCGCGAGCGGGAAGGGGTCTTCTTCGAGTTCGTTGATGACCTCTTTGACCAACTGGGTGCCGCGCACGACCTCAAACGGTTCGCTAATGCTGGCAAAATTGACGAAGCGGTTCCAGCGGTCAAATTGGTTTCCATGCACGATATAGACGCCGCCGCCGTGATAGCTGATCCCAAACCGCAGCCGCGGATCATCCGGCGGTAGGCCCAGCGTTTGTCGCAAGACCTCTTTGGCCGCTGGGTAGTGTAGTTCAAAGTCGTGGTTGCCGATTAAGATTGTCAGTTGGTTGCCAGCTTGCTGCGCAAACCGGCGTAGAGCAGCAAATACGCCGGCATGCGCGGCAATGATCGCTTGCAAGCGCCGGGCAGCAGCCCGTTGCGACCATTCATCATCGGCCACGTCGGGCAAACTGATCTGCAAAAACTCAAACGTGTCGCCGGCGAGAATGAGTTCGGTTGGTTCGTGCGCGACGTAATGTTCGAGAAAGGCAATCAATACTTCATCATCGCAAAAATCATCGCGTCGGTCGCCGCCGCCCAAATGCAAATCACTGAGCACAATTCGCCGGCGTTTGGTGTCAATCGCCTCTGGCCCGATCGGCGGTGTGGCGTAAGGGGTGGGCCGGATGCGCACCCGCCGGAAGCGCAGCACGATCCAGCGTAAGGTCAACAGGAGCGCAACCGCAATAGTGAACCGAATCAGCAGCGTAAGCAGCCAGATGACGATCCGGCGCGCATATCTCGTGGTAAAGGCGCGCGGTCTTGTAGGACGGGGGGATGGGTTGTGTGGTTGTATCCGCATGCTCTATACCTATGCCGTTGCTGCGCGCGCCGCTTACCATCATTCCAGCTTGTGCAATGCATGGGTGCAGATAATCCTGCCGCGCATTGGGTCGAGTGATTCAGATTGCAGTGCCAGACCCACCCTGTACCGGGATAGCGGAGCGGTTACGGGGCGCTGATGGCGTGCTGCGCGCTGAAACCGTACCGGCTATAGGAGCGTAGGTAGCACTTCCCGCTCCGACTCCCTCGCTCCCCGTATCTGCAACCCACTCTCTACGCCCTACTCCCCACTCTTTACTCCCCACCCTCGCGCGGCGCGCACAAACGCCGCCATTAATCCGACGTCCTTCTGCCCATCCCGCTCCACGCCGCTGCTGACATCCACCCCCAACGGATCGACTGCCGCAATCGCCTGCGCCACATTATCCGGCGTCAACCCCCCTGCTAAGAACGTTGGCACGCGCCGGGCCAATTGTGCTGCCCGCTCCCAATTGGCTCGCTGGCCGGTGCCGCCATAAGCCCCGGCAACGTGCGCGTCTATCAGTGCTGTTAACGTTGGCAAACCGGGGGCAGTCACCGGCCCCGCCGCTGCGATCCGCGCCAGCCATGCCGTTTCGTTCGCGTCGCCAGTCATGCGGATGGCCTTCAGCAGCGGTAGCCCGGTTTGGTTGGGAAAATCAGCCGGCTCATCGCCGCTCAATTGAATCGCTTCTAACCCCGCCGCAAGAGCGATCTGGCCGATCACATCAGCCGTTTCGTTTACGAACAATCCCACAATCAACGGACGCGGCGGCGGCAAGGCTCGCACCGCCGCCGCAATCGCTTGCGCTTCCGCCACTGTCACCTGCCGGCGGCTCGGCGCCAACACTAGCCCGATCAGATCGGCGCCGGCAGTGGCGGCTGCCAGCGCCAGATCGATCGTGCGCAGACCACAAATTTTGATCAGCCTACTCACTCGTCTTTAGGGTGTAATAGACGCGGCGATTCCGGGTGGTGCGCTCAAGTATGCCGTGATGAATGGCTTGCTTGAGCATCGTGCGGTTCTCTTCGGTTGTGCGCGGCATGCTATGCTGCTTGCGCGCCGCTTGCAATGCGCTCAACAATTGCTGGAAGGTGGCCGGTTTGCCAAGCGCTTGCACCGTGTTGCGGAATAGTTCCCACTCTTCGGCGCTGAATTCGAGCGTCAGGTCAACGTGGCCGGCGCTGCCATCGGCGATTGGCTCGGCGGCGACTGGCTCGGCGGCGATTGGCTCGGCGGCGACTGGCTCGGCGGCGACCGGCTCGGCGGCGACCGGCTCGGCGGTAACTACTTCCTCAGCCGGGATCGTCTCGCTCTCAGCCGTAGCTTTGCGTGACCGCCGGCGGCGGCTCCGGCTTGGCTTGGCCGGCGATTCGCTGCTGACCGCCGATTCTGCTGGGGTAACCGGCACTGGCAGTTCCTTAACCGCCGGCAACTCAACCGGTGCGAGCAGCTCCTCGATCGCTGGCAGCGCATCTGGTACTGGCAGCTCCTCGATCGCTGGCAGCGCATCTGGTACTGGCAGCTCCTCTATTATCGGCAGTTCGGCTAGCGCCGGCAGTGCTTCGATAGCTGGCAGAGGTTCGTCAAGCTGCGGCGGGTTATACTCTGGCTCATCCGCTGCTTCTTCATCTTCGTCACTAGCGTCAATCACACTATTGACAGTCAGCGCCTCATCGCGGTTGCGATTGTTGCGCCGCGATCGGCGGCGACGGCGGCGGTTGCCATTCGGCGCAGCAGTTACCAGAGGCTCCGCTACCGCGACTTTCGCCTCTTCGATCACTACTGGGCTGATTTCAGCCAGTTGCACCTCGCCGTTGCTCCCTACCGGCGGATCAAGCACCACCGGCTCCGGCGGCAATTCCTCGGTCAGCAACGGCGCAAACCGCGACAGCTTGAGTGGATCTTCACCCGGCAAGAAGACCTCGTTCACCGAACCTTTGGTGAAAATCTGCACCTTCCCGCGCTGTTCCGCGTCCATTACCAGATCTTTGAATTTGGTGTAGGGACGTCCATTCAGATCGCGGTACCGGCTCTCTTTGAAATCGCCTCCCATCAGCTCTTTCATCAGCATCTTGAGCGAGCCGAGTGTGGTGACATACCCGCGTTTACGGGCCAGATGGATCGCCTGCACTAGCACCTCGTAGATGTCCGGCTCGGCAGGTGGCGGCGTTACTGGCACTACCGGTGCAATCGGCGCGGCGGGCGCAATCGGCGCGGCTGCTATCTCAGCCGCTTCAATCGCCCGGTTCAATTCAGTGGCCCGGCCGGCAATCGCCGTGGCGGCGACGCTCGCGTTCGGCTGGCGGCCAATCAACTGCTCGTAGAACACAAACTCGTCGGCGCTTTGGGCGAGATGGGTGCTGGCTGCGCCGCCGATGCCGATAATGTAGACCTCTTTGCCTTGTTGGCGAATGCTATGCACCAGTGGAATGAAGTCACGGTCGCCAGTGACGAGCACAAATCGGCCGACGTTTGGATGGAGAAAGAGCGTTTTCATCGCGTCGATGCATAGATTCATATCGACGCTGTTCTTGATCGCGCGCCCGGTGCGTCCGGCATCTTTGTCGTAATAGTAGGTAGCTACGTAGATCGGTTCGATGGCGTTGGCGTAAAGTGCGCTGGTGATGCGAGGGTACCGGTACCAGTCGGCGTAGGCGCGTGAAATCACGACGCGGCCGAGATCGTTGCAGCGGTCCATGATCGCTTCGAAGTTGGGGGTAGCGTTGAGCTTGTCGCGCACGCTCACATAAATGTTCTCGAAGTCGATGAAGACCGCGACATCAGGTCGCTTTTGGTCGTACATCGTTGTCTGATCTGCTCCTGTTGCGTGTAGGAGAGGGCGGAGCGCGGAGCATGCATCGGCGCCAGCTCACGCAAGACACAAGGTGATAATCCTACCGCAAAGACCAGCAGCCAATGGCTTGTTCACCCTGAGCAGCATCGGCATACGTTGCGTTGCGGCGATGATCATTGCGAGTTGTGGAGCAATGCGCCGGTATGTTCACGCGAACCAACCTCACAAGGTTTGGCTTGAATCGCGAAAGAATTTCACGCTATGGCTTTCGAGAAGGGGCTATCCCGCCAGACAGCGCCTGCTCTTACTGCTACTATAGCATCAGCGCGTCACCTGCGCAACCGGTATCGGCGCGAATCTGCCGGCTTCACCGAGAATCAGGCTGTAGGCCAGCATGTGGCTGCGCAGCGTATCACGATCACACTGGCCGCTGAGGTGGGCCAACCATGCCTTGCCTATCAGCCGGATCATGCCTACCATGACAAGCAGGTGGTATGCGCGCTGCATTGCCGGCGATGCGAACTTGACCATATAGCGCGCCCGCGCCCGCCAAAGCGCCACCTGCATCCGCCAGTGGAATTGGCCGGTCGCTGCCCCGCCCACGTGGATCACCTGAGCCGCCGGTACCTGCCAAATCGCCCATCCCGCCTGCTTGATCCGCCGGCACCAATCGATCTCTTCACAGTACATGAAGTAGCCTTCGTCCATACCGCCCACTTCAGCGATCGTACTACTGCGCACCAGCATGCACGCTCCTAACGGATAATCGATCGGGAAGGGTTCAGTGCCAAGTTCAGCCGGGTAGCGCCCATGCCACCACGAGTCGTACAACCGTCCGGGCAACACTTCGCCCGGCGGAAAGAGATCGAGCGCTGTCGTGATCAGATCGGGGAAGCGAAACGCCGCCCGTTGCAACGTGCGATCAGGGTTGAGCAGTCGCGGCCCCACGACCCCAACCCGCGGGTGAGCGGCCAAGAACGCGACCAGCGCCTCAATCGCCCCCGGCAATACCTCGGTGTCAGGGTTGAGCACCAACATCGCCTCGCAGCTATCTGCCAGCAAGTTTATTCCTTCATTGCACGCGGCTGCATAACCGGGATTGTCGAGCCGTTCCCGCACCGTCACCGCCGGAAACTCACGCCGCACAAGAGCAACGCTCTCATCCCGCGAGCCGTTATCCACCACGACAATCCGCAGCGGCAACGTGCATGCCTGCAACGACGCTAAACAGCGCTGCAATAAGGGAGCGGTATTATACGAAACGACGACAACGCCAATCGGCGACAAGGTGTGTTCCATAGCGGGCCGATTGTAGCCTCGCCCCGCCAAATTTGCAAGTCTCGCTTTACCCCTTTCTCCCAACGGGGTAGGTGCAGTGGGTCGGAATACCGTTCCCAAACCTCATATTCCTTTACGCCCTCTGTGGAGCCGGCCAGCCGTCCGGCTCTACGGTGCCTTTGCATTTTGGTATTACAATGAAGACGGTGTTTGCTACTGTACCATCAATAGGGCTGCCATCTATGATGCTCGATTTCGCTATCGAACTCGCCTATCGCGCCGGCGCGCTGATCCGCGCCGGGGCTGAACGTGATATCAGCTACGAACCAAAACAACACGCCGATGTCGTCACCGAAGTCGATCGGGCCAGCGAAGCCCTGATCGTCGGCGCCATCCGTGCCCGTTACCCCGACCATGCCATCATCGCCGAAGAGGGCAGCGGCGTCAGTATGTCCTCGCCCTACACGTGGCTCATTGACCCGCTCGACGGCACCCTCAACTTTCTCCATGGCCTGCCTATCTTTGCCGTCTCGATTGCCCTGCTCGCCTACAACGAACCGCTGCTCGGCGTTGTCTACGATCCGATGCGCAACGAACTCTTCTACGCCGAGCGTGGTCACGGTGCCTTCCTCAATGGCCGCCGCTTGCGCGTCTCGCAGACCTCGGCGCTGGCCCGCAGTCTGCTCAGCAGTGGCTTGCCTTATGATCGCTTTGAACAACCCGACAACAATCTAGCCGAAATGACCTATCTGGCGATGCTGGTGCAAGACATTCGCCGGCCCGGTTCGGCGGCGCTCGATCTCTGCGCCGTCGCGGCTGGCCGCACCGATGGCCACTGGGAACTGGGTCTTAAGCCGTGGGATGTCGCCGCTGGCGGTTTGATCGCGCTCGAAGCCGGCGCGACGGTCACCGGCTGGCAAGGCGAGGCTTGGCGCCCGCTCAGCAACGATCGGATCGTTGCTACTAACGGCCTTATTCATGCCGAACTGCTCGCCGCGCTGGCCGCCGCTCGCCGCAACCGTACCAATGGGTAAGATCTGCCTATGGCATACTATCAACGTGAACTTGCTCCTAACCTGCCGCCGCTCAGCGCGCGCCGCTCACTCATCAACGAGTACTTCCTCTCGGCCTATACGATGAGCATCTATACCGGCTGCGAGCTGGGGTGCCCCTACTGCGATAGCTGGGTGTATAGCGAACGTCCGCTCAACGAGACAATTGCTATTCCGATTGATCTACCGCAGCGGCTGGCAGCGGCGCTGCCGGCGATTGATCGCGGTGATCTGATTGCGATAAGTGCGCTGAGTGATCCGTATCAGCCTGCCGAACAGACCTACCGTATCACCCGGCAAGTATTGCAACTGTTTGCCGAACACGGTCAGCCGTGTTTGGTGATGACCAAAAGCCCGCTGGTGTTGGAAGATCGCGCTCTGTTGCAGAAAATCAACGAGCAGAGTTTGGCAATCGTGGTCACAACTCTGCTCACGCTCGATCAGCACCTCGCCGTCCGCCTTGAGGGGCGCGCGCCGTCGCCGCAGTTACGGCTTGAGATGATTGCCGAGCTGAAACGGGCAGGTATTCCGGTCGGTGTGGCGCTTTTGCCAATTATGCCCTATATCAACGACAGCAACCTCAATCTCCGCCGGGTGTTGCAAGCCTGCGCCGAAGCCGGCGTTGATTTCGTCGTCTGGGATTACCTGCATATTCCGAACGAACGCCACCGTCACCGGATCAATGTCTTGCTCAGCCAGCTCGGCTCGTACCCGCCGCGCTATTATCGCGACATGTACCGCGATCAAGCGACGGTCAACCCGTTCTACCGGCAAGATCGCGACCGCGAACTCTTAGCCCGTTGTGATGAGGTGGGGTTGGCGTCACGCGCGCCGCACCGCATCTTTGCCGGCAAACTCTCACCGCGCAACGAAGCGGCATTACTCTTGCGCCATGCTGCGTTTCGCGATCGCGTGCAGGGCCGCGACCGGCTGTCCCAGCTTCATCGCGAATTGGCCGATGCTGTTTATCGTGGTCGGTTCCGCGCCGCCGACCTTCGCCAAAGCCCGCTTTACCCAACGCTGGAGCCGCTGCTGGGATTATCGGCAACGACCTGATCGGCCTGCTGGCGTAGGCGTTCGTATAACCGGCGGCGCAACTCCCGCAAACGCTCTTTGTAGCTGCTAGTTGTGATTGGATCTGTCCACATTACCAGCGCGTCTTCCTGATTGTCGATATAGTAATGGGCGCGCTGGCCGACTGGTCGAAAGCCGTATTTGAGGTAGAGGCGCTGGGCAGTCAGATTGCTCACCCGCACTTCCAGCGAGAGGTATTGCGCATTTAATTCATATGCGCCATCGATAAGGGCGTTGAGGATCAGCTCGCCGACGCCGCGCTGGCGGTGTGGTGGGGCGACGGCGATGGTGGTAATGTGGCCGCTCGTCTCATTCAGCCAGATGCCGCCGTAACCCACGATCGGGGCGCGTTGTTCCGGCGATGGCCCAATCAGGCCAAGTCGTTGCAACATGCGTGTCAATAACGGATAATCGGGTTGCGGCGGTGCGCCGTTTGGCGGGCGCGTATCGGCGCGGGCGACCACATAGCGGCATACTTGCCGGTTCTGGATCTCGCGCCGGTACGTCTGTGCCGACCACGGCGTCATCTGGCTCTGCCGTTCGATCACTTGCACAGCCGGGATGTCATCTTCGCGCATCGGCTCGATGAAGTAATACACCCCCCTCGCCTCGCTGTGTGATAAATGTTCTCACGGTTGCACGGGCCGGGCCGATTCGACGAAAAAGATGCTCTGGTAGGCGCCGTCCTTTCCAAAGCCGCCGCCGGTCTGGAAGGTGCCGGTCACTTCCACCAGCCCCCATACGAAACTGTTATTCGGCCCAACTGTTAGCAGCGCCGACTGATCAGGTGGAAACTGCTCGACCCAGATCGCACCGCCGACCGGCTGCGGGCTGGAACCGTCTTCTTCGGTTGAGATGCCCTCGGCCAGCACATAGATGATCGAATTCCAGAAATAGTACGCTTGCGTCGTGATCCGTTGCCCCTGATATTGCTGCGGATTGCGCAGTAGTTCAAAAAACGACACTTTATCGGCGCCGAGCGGACGGTCGGTTAATCGTTGCTCGACGCGGCGAATGCGCTCGATCGGTTCGGCGCTGCTGACGGTTAACAAGAAGCGGTACGCGCCGCCGGGGCCATAGTTGCCATTCGCCTCGAAACGACCACGCACACGCACAAAACCGTATACTGCATCACCCGGCCGGTGCAGATGTTCAGTCACGTCCGCCGGAAAGCCTTCCAGCCAAATCGCTTCGCCGATCGGCTGCGCATCGAGACCATTGTCAAGCGTGCTGACCCCCACTGCCAGCACCGACAGCGACGGATCGCCCGGTCGCCACACGTATGCCCCGTCAACCGTCACCTCACGCCCGGTATAATTGCTCGGTTGCGCAGTCAATTGCTGTACGAACAATGGCGTTCCCAGCGTTGGTTGATTAGCGCAGGTCGCCAGCGCCAACAAACTTAGGCCAAGGATAAGCAAGAGCAACGTGGCTCGCCATAATGAACGAAGCATGCAGTTTCATCCTCCTCAGGATGGTGCGTACAATACAGCGGACGCGCAACAACAAGGGTGCGCGCTTTAGTACCTTGGTCGATTATAGCAGATGCAATACCGCTCTTCAACTCATTGACTCGCGGCAAAAGTCTTGACAGCAAGGGTATCGATCAGTATGATGATGATTATCTAATGGATTGATGATCCATAGTTACAATATTCTATTCGCATATCGCCGGTGAGCATATATTCTTCGGCGCCATGCACATTAACAACTGCATAGGAGGATACCGTGACAGAGCTACTCTGGGCCGTCGTCGCCCTGCTTGCAGGGTTGGCCGGCGGCGCCGGCATAGGCATTTGGTGGGCGAACAATGGGGTCAGCTCACTAGTGCAACGCAAAGCTGCTGAGGCGCGGCTCTTGATCGAAGAGGCGCGATCCCAGCAAAAAGAAATTCTCTTGCAAGCCAAAGATGAGGCGTTGCGGTTGCGTAACGAGGCCGAGGCTGAGTTGCGCGAGTCGCGCCAAAGTCTGCAAAAGCAAGAAGAGCGGCTGCAACGGAAAGAGGAAAATATCGATCGCAAACTCGAAGGGATCGAGCGACGCGAGCGATTGATCCAGCAACGCGAGCGCCAAATCGAACAACTGGCGCAAGAAGCGGAACGGCTCAAGCGTCAGCAGGCGCAAGAGCTCGAGCGCATTTCGCAGTTGTCGCGCGATGAAGCGCGGTCGATTATTTTGGCCGAGGTTGAACGCGAAACGCGCGAAGATGCCGCTCGCCGCATCCGCGAACTCGAACAGCAAACAAAAGAAGAGGCCGATAAGATTGCCCGCAAGATTATCGGCTTAGCGATTCAGCGCTGCGCGAGCGATTACGTTGCGGAAATGACCGTCTCAACGGTGAATCTGCCCAGCGAAGAGCTGAAGGGACGCATTATTGGCCGCGAAGGGCGAAATATCCGCGCGTTTGAGCAGATCACCGGGGTTGATATTATTGTTGATGATACCCCTGAAGCGGTAACGCTCTCGTGCCACGATCCGGTGCGCCGTGAGGTGGCACGGGTGGCGTTGCTGAAGTTATTAAAGGATGGTCGCATCCATCCGTCACGTATCGAGGAGGTGGTTCACAAAACGCAGCTTGAGATCGAGCAGATTATGCGTGAAGAGGGTGAGCGCGTAGCCTACGAAGCGAATGTGCAAGGGTTGCACCCTGATCTGATCAAGCTGCTAGGTCGGTTGAAGTATCGCACCAGCTATGGCCAAAATGTCTTGCAGCATTCATTGGAATGCGCACTGTTGGCCGCGCATATGGCGGCTGAATTAGGGGCTAATGTGAATATTGCCAAAACGGCGGCGCTCTTGCACGATATTGGTAAGGCGGTCGATCACGAAGTGCAAGGCCCTCACGCTCTGATCGGTGCTGAAATTGCCCGCCGGTTGGGCCGTTCGCCGGCGATTGTCCACGCGATTGCTGCGCATCACTACGATGAAGAACCGCAAACCGTCGAAGCGTTTTTGGTGATCGCGGCTGATGCCATTTCGGGCGCGCGCCCCGGCGCCCGACGCGAGACGCTTGATCTGTATATTAAGCGCCTCGAAGCGCTAGAGACGGTTGCAACTTCGTTTCCCGGTGTGCAACGCGCGTTTGCGGTGCAGGCCGGCCGTGAGGTGCGCGTGATGGTCCAACCCGATCAGATTGATGATCTGGCTAGTATCCATTTGGCGCGGAATGTGGCTAAGAAAATTGAGGAGAGTTTACAGTATCCGGGCCAAATCAAAGTCACGATTATTCGCGAAACCCGCGCAGTGGATTATGCGCGGTAGTCTACAGGCCAAATGGCGAAAAATTCTTGCCATTTGGTCTGCTAATCACGATGCCGTGTGGTACAATTGTCTCACGCATCGGTTGTCGGCTATCAGGGTTCTTTTACACGAGGAGGCTGCGCCGGTATGAGCCTGGCAACTCCGCCCGATGATGCGAGCCGTCTATCTACCCTTCACCAACAGGAGGAAGCTATGAGCAACGCCCAGCCGCTAGAGCGGGCTGTCGGTGATAGCAACGCCGTTCCCGCTCGTCAGCAGCGCAGTGCCGAGGTCCTTAAGGTCTCGACCCGCTCGCGGCCGAGTGCCGTTGCCGGCGCGATTGCCGGTGTTATGCGCGAGAATGGTTCGGCTGAAGTGCAGTCGATTGGCGCTGGCGCGACCAATCAGGCAATTAAGGCCGTCGCTATTGCCCGCGCCTATCTGAGCGAGGAGGGGATCGATATTGTTTGCATTCCGTCGTTTATCGATGTCGCGATCGATGACGAGGAACGCACAGCTATTCGTCTCTTGATCGAACGCCGGTAGCCTCCTGTGTAGTTCCGTCGTCGCTGGCGAGGCATCTCCTCCTCCGGAGATGCCTCGCATTGTATCAATGAGCATATCGGTATGGACGAGATCGCCCGCTTTTTGCGCTCTTACCCCCCGTTTGATCGCCTGCCCGATCACGTCGTTCACCAGATTGCCGGTGAGTTGCAGATTGAGTTCGTCCGCGCTGGCCAGACTATCCTCACCCGTGGCGGCGAGCCGGCCCAGTTTCTGTATATTGTGTGTAAGGGTTCGGTCGATCTGCTGCGCAGCGGCGATCAGGTGGTCGATACGCTCGGTCCCGGTGAAGCCTTCGGCCATCCATCCCTCATCCGCGGCCAGCCGCCGTTGGTGACGGTGCGTGCCCATACCGATACGCTGCTCTACTTGTTGCCGGGGGCGATTTTTCATCGCTTGCGCGCCGAACAGCCACAGTTCGCCGCCTTTTTTGCCGCCTCGGTGATCGAACGGCTGGGGCATGCGATCCAGTCCCGCCAAGCTGAATCGAACCCGGCTCTGTTTCAAACCCGCCTGCGCGATTTGATCGCTCGCCCGCCGGTGTTTATCAGCGCCGATGCCACGGTGGGGGATGCCGCGCGCTTGATGCGCGCCGAACGGATTTCGTCATTGATTGTTGATCAGTCTCCGCCCGGCATTATTACCGACCGCGATCTGCGCAATCGCGTGCTGGCCGAAGGCTTGCCTGATACGACGTTGGTGCGGCAGGTGATGAGCGCGCCGGCGACGACTATCTCGGCTGATGCGCTGGCCTTCGAGGGCTTATTGCTTATGCTCGAGCGCGGTATTCACCATTTGCCGTTGGTTGATCACGATCGCGTGATCGGCTTGGTGACGCATACCGATATCTTGCGTCGCCAGAGCAATAGTCCGCTCTTTTTGCCGCGTCTGTTGCAACGAGCGACCTCGCTGGCCGATCTGCGCCGTTATACCGATCAGGTGGCTGATGCGGTTAATACGTTGATGGCTGCCGGCGCTCGTGTCAGCGATATTGGCCGCGTGGTGGCCGTTGCCCACGATGCCTTGTTGCAACGGTTGCTGCACGATGCTGAGGCCGAATTGGGGCCGCCCCCCGCACCTTACGCATGGCTGGTGCTCGGTTCGGAAGGTCGCTATGAGCAGACCCTGCGCACCGATCAAGATAATGCGCTGGTGTATGATGATGAAGCCTCGCCTGAAGTGATACACTATTTTGAACGGTTGGCCGAATTGGTGGTAGGTTGGCTGGTTGAGTGCGGTTTCCCCCGTTGCCCCGGCGATGTGATGGCTACCAATCCCGAATGGCGCCAGCCGCTGTCGGTCTGGCAACGCTACTTCCGGCGCTGGATCGAAGTGCCCGATGAGGAGTCGTTGCTGCGCACGGCGATCTTTTTCGATTACCGCCAAGTCTATGGCGCCTTGCCGGCTGAGCCGATCCTGCGCACGATTACCCAACACGCCGCCGAACATCGCATCTTTATGGCCCGCCTTGCCCGCGCCGCCCTTCGCCAACCTGCGCCGCTCACCTTCTTCCGCCAAGTGGCGCTCGAACGGCGCGGTGAGCAGCGCGATCTGCTCGATCTGAAGCTGCGCGGCACGGCAATGGTGGTTGATATTGCCCGTCTGTTTGGGCTGGAAGCGCGCAGTAACGAGACCAATACGATCGCGCGCTTGCGCGCGGCGATGGCCGCTGGTGTGTTGAGCCGCGAAGACGGTGATAATCTGATTAGCGCGTTTGAACTGCTCTCGATGTTGCGTTTGCAGCATCAGCAGCAGCAGATTGCCAATGGCTTAACCCCAGATAATCTCGTCAATTTCCACCAGCTTGGCCCGCGCGAACGGCGCGAGATCAAAGAGTCATTGCAGGCGATTGCCTCGGTGCAGCGCGGGGTGGCGCTCGTGTTCCAGACCGATCGGTTGGCGTGACGCTTGCACGGGAGAGACTATGCTTTCGCTTTGGTCACGCCTCTTTCAGCGCACGCCTCCCGCCGATTTTGTGCGGGCCTACGAAGCCTTCCCCGAACCTGACCGGCGCTTGCCGTGGCGGGAAGTGCCCTATACGGTGATCGATGTCGAAACCACCGGCCTCGATCCGCGTCACGATGCGCTGATTGCGATTGGCGCCGTCAATGTTGAGAATGGGCGCGTCTTGCTGAAACAGACGTGGTATTCGCTCATTCGCCCGCCATCTGATCGCGAGCCGAGCGTTGAGAGCATTCGCGTTCATCACCTCACCCCGGAAGAGTTGCGCGATGCACCGCCACCCGAAGCGGTGCTCGCCGAGTTGTTGCAGCGGATTGCCGGGCGGGTGTTGGTGGTGCATGTGGCCGAAATTGATGTGCGCTTTATCAACGCGGCGCTCAAACCGTTTGGTGGCCGTTTGCGCCGGCCCATCCTTGATACGGCCCGTTTGGCGATGACCCTGCACCTGAATGCGCAGTGGCTCGGTGAACAGTCGCGTGATATGCCGGCGCCAGCGGTTGAGTTGCGCGGGTTGGTAAGCGCGCTGGGGTTGCCGATCTATGCCCAGCACAATGCCCTCAACGACGCAGTGACTACTGCGCAGTTGTTTATTGCCCAAGCAACTTTGCTGGCCGATCAGGGACGTAATAATTTGGCCGGGTTGATCCGGGCCGGGGGGGTGTGAGGAGTGGCTGTCTGAGGGGAACAAAGCGAGTATAGCGGTGCATAGCTGTGCGTCGCCACTGCTCGCTACCGATAGCGACTTTATTTGCGCAAAGCTGGGAATCAGAACGTCAACAGTGCATGTCACATCAAACCTTGTCACCTTATGAGGCTTCTGTTTCCTAGTTGTAACGGTGTCATGTATCCCTGCAATCTCATGATCCTTCCCGAACTATTGACAAGTCTGATATCATACCGATAAGCCATGTATTCTCTTGACGGGCACGGTACGACTGTCTTCGTTGATAAATCGAATTAGTAATTCATGTTACTAGACTAGAAACACGTAATGGACGAGATCACTCGCACAAAACGCAACCGACTACCGTCAATGTACGATGTTGCCCGGTTGGCCGGTGTCTCACAGACAACGGTATCGTTTGTGGTCAACAACGTCGCGAGTGCTGCCATCAGTCAAGAGACGCGCGATCGCGTCTGGGCTGCGGTTCATGCTCTTGGCTGGCGGCCCAATGCAATGGCGCGTAGCTTACGGACACGCCATTCACAAACATTGGGGTTAATCTCTGACGAAGTTGTTACCTCGCCGTATGCGGTACGCATAATCCTTGGAGCGCAAGAAGCCGCATGGGTAGGGCAACAGATGTTATTAGTGGTGAATACAAGTGGCCAATGTGATATTGAGCAAACGGCATTGCGTTTCATGTTGGAACGGCGAGTGGAGGGGTTGATGTATGCGACTATGTACCATCACGAAGTTGTCCCTCCACCTGAGCTGCAATCGGTACCGGTAATACTTGTCAATTGTTTTGTTGCCGACCGTTCATTGCCAGCGATCATTCCTGATGAGGTGCAGGGGGGCTATACCGCTACCGAAGCGCTCATTCAACGTGGCCACTATCGGATCGCTTTTATCAACGAGGTGATCCCGATGCCGGCACTGTTTGGGCGCTTGGAAGGTTATCGGCAGGCACTTGCCAATTATGGCTTGCCGTTTGATCCAACGTTAGTGCGGAGTTGCCATTCCAACGCTCACGATGCCTTTGCCGTCGCATTCGCTTTGCTCGAGCGTGAAGATCGGCCGACGGCGATCTTCTGCTTTAACGACAAGATGGCGATGGGTGTTTACGATGCCATCAAACGACTGGGCTTGCGGATACCGCAGGATGTGGCAGTGATCGGTTTCGATAACCTTGAATTGATCGCTGCGCAACTTTATCCACCGCTGACAACGATTGCATTACCCCACTACGAGATGGGTCGGCGTGCGGTTGAGTTGTTGCAAGCCTCGCCTGCTGGCGAGAATGTACCACCAACACAGCATTACCTTCCCTGCCCGCTGGTTGAACGGGCGTCAATTTAGTTGCTGCCAGTTGTTTGGCGCAGCATAGCAACGCGTTAGAAAGGAGGCGTATATATCCCATTTGCCGTTCTTCATAACATTGTCAATGGTGACTAGTATCCAGTGGAAGGAGCCGAAACAATGCATCGTTCGCGATTGACCTTGTTTGTTTCATTGATGGTCGTGGTCAGCTTTGTGTTGGCCGCGTGTGGTGGTTCGGCAACTCAGTCTAATGGCTCAACCGGTCAGACCGGTGGCGAAAAAAAGCGGGTCACCATTCTCGGCGCATTTGGTGGTGGTGAGGCCGATGCGTTTGAAGAGGTGATCAAAGTGTTCGAGGCGGCCAATCCCGATATTGATGTAGTCTATACTGGTGTCAATGATTTTGATACTCAGATTGTCGTGCGTGTGCAAGCTGGTGATCCACCCGATATCGCTGGGTTCCCGCAGCCGGGTGGCGCGGCGCGATTGGCTGCTGAGGGCAACCTAGTGCCGTTGTGGCCAGAGGTGTTGACGCTGATCGACCAGAATTACGCACCGTTTTGGAAAGAGCTAGGTACTTTTGGCGGTACTCCTTACGGTGTCTTTCACCGTGTCAATGCAAAAGGCTTTATCTGGTACAACAAGCCTGCGTTTGAAGCGGCTGGATATACTGTCCCAACAACGTGGGATGAGCTGAAAGCGTTGACTGAGCAGATGAAGGCCAATGGCCATACGCCGTGGTGCGAAGGGATCGAGTCGGGTGCAGCGACCGGTTGGAAGGGTACCGACTGGATTGAGAATATTATGCTGCGCACGCAGACTACTGATGTGTACGATCGTTGGATTGCGGGTGAAGTGGCTTTTAGCTCACCAGAAGTGCGGCGCGCCTTCGAGATTTTGGGTGAGCTGTGGTTCACCGATGGTAATGTCTACGGTGGCCGCCAGTCAATCGTCTTGACCAACTTTGGTGATGCGGCAACCTTCCTCTTCACCGATCCGCCGAACTGTTGGCTGCACATGCAAGGCAGCTTCGTCACCAACTTCTTCCAAGACTCGGTTAAGGCCGACCTTGATAACAAAGTTGGCCTCTTTGTGATGCCGCCGATTGATCCGAATGTCACTCCAGCGTTAGAGGTCGGTGGTGATGTATTTGTGGTACTTAAGGGTCGCGACCGACCGGAAGTGCGTAAGTTCATGGAGTTCATGGCGACTGGGGCATCGGCCACGCCGTGGGCACGGCTAGGTGGTGGTGTCTTCCCGCACAAGGATCAAGATTTGACCGTCTACCCGACCTCGATTGAGCGGCAGGTCGCCGAGGCCATTCTTGCAGCACAGGCGGCGCGTTTCGATGCTTCCGACGCAATGCTGGCTGCGGTGAATGCTGCGTTCTGGAAAGGAATGACCGACTGGGCAAGCGGCAATCGCACGCTTGAACAAGTCCTAACTGAGATCGATGCTGCGTACAATCAGTAGGTGCAAGCTGCGACGCGGTGGGTAGATTTGTACCCGCCGCGTCCTTGATCCTCGTATATGCGAGGATGGGTAGCCATGCGTTACAGCGTTCTTGCCTGTCAACCTCTTCAGCGGTACCCTACTTCTCGTCCTAACGATGCAGTAATGGGGGTGGCAAAACGCACCGTTCCCATATAAACTGTCCGTATACCTTTCTAATAGATGTTCACCAGAAATATTGCCTCTCAAGGAGGAGTCCTAATGCGACCAACACGTGAGATTACCCGATCCCCTGAACCGCGTGGTATTGGCGCTTTTCTCTCGACAACGCTTGGCCGTCTGATCGTGTCGCTCTTTGTGCCGGCGATCACCTTTCTGGTGCTCTACCAAATCTTTATCTTTTTGCGCGATACCCAGATCCCGCAATGGATTACGGCGATCATCGCGATTTTGTGGGGTGTCGGCGGCGTGTTGGCACTCTTTACCCTCTCGAACTATCTAATCGAACAGTTAGAACCAACATGGCGTCGGCGTTTGATCCCTTTTGTTTTTGTGGGGCCGGCGCTGGCTATCTTGACGTGGTATCTTGTGTTGCCGACGATCCGTTCCCTTATTGCCAGCCTCTACGATGCGCGTGGGATCAATTTTGTAGGGCTAGACAACTATATCTATGCCTTCACCAGTCAAGAGATGTTGCAGTCGTACCGTAATAACTTCCTTTTCTGGATGATCTTTGGCACCGGTATGAGTGTTGGGTTTGGTTTACTAATTGCTGTGCTTGTTGATCGCACCCATCCTGTATTTGAAACTATCTGTAAAGCACTAATCTTTATGCCGATGGTCATCTCAGGCGTGGGAGCGTCAGTTATCTGGAAGTTCATCTATGAGTATCGCCCAACCGGTTCAACGCAAATCGGTCTGCTCAATGGCATTATCACTGCGCTAGGGTTTGAGTCGCAGGGCTGGTTGTTAATACAGCCGTGGAATAATCTCTTCCTTGTGATCATTATGGTCTGGTTGCAGACTGGGTATTCGATGGTGATTCTTTCTGCGGCGATCAAGGGTATTCCTTCTGATCTTCTTGAAGCTGGTCGGATCGACGGCGCAAATGAGTTCCAGATCTTTCGCAGCATTATTTTGCCGTCGATTCAAGGTACTCTGATCACAGTGACGACGACTATTATTCTCTTCACGTTGAAAATCTTCGATATTGTGCAGTCAATGACTGGTGGTAACTTCGGTACGCAGGTAATCGCTAATGTCCAGTTTGTTCAGCTCTTTCGACAGGTGCATAATGGCCGGGCGGCGGCAATTGCCATTATCTTGCTCTTGGCCGTGCTACCAGTGATGTACTACAACTTGCGTCAGTTTAATAAGCAGACGGAGGCTTTTCGATGACAAGTGCTACTCTTGCTGCACCGCGCCGTCACCGTCGCTTTCGCTTCGGCAGGGTAATGGTCTATGTGGTTATGATTGCAATTACCTTGCTCTGGATTACGCCGACGATTGGTTTGTTGGTCAGTTCATTCCGTCCGGCCGATGATGTTAAGACCAGCGGTTGGTGGACAGTTGTGACGAATCCGGAGCGGGCTCGCTTTACACTCGATAACTATCGAGTGGTGCTTGGTATTCCAATTCCTGACCGACCTGCTCCCGGCGGGGGTACTCGGGTCGGTATGGAGGTGGCGCTGATCAATACGTTGACAGTGGCGTTGCCAGCGACCATTATCCCAATTTTGATCGCAGCCTTCGCTGCCTATGGTTTTGCATGGATCGATTTTCCCGGACGGCGTCCGTTGTTTATTCTCGTGGTGGCAATGCTGGTGGTGCCGTTGCAAATCTCGTTGGTGCCAATTTTACGTGATTATGTAGCGTTGCGATTGGGCGGCACATACCTCGGCGTCTGGCTGGCTCACACCGGCTTCGGTCTGCCGCTCGCGGTCTATCTGCTCTATAACTACATCAGCACTATCCCGCGCGATATCTTTGAGTCGGCGTTTCTCGATGGTGCGACGCACTTTACCATCTTCACCCGCCTGATACTGCCGCTCTCCATGCCAGCGTTGGCTAGCTTTGCTATTTTTCAATTTCTCTGGACGTGGAATGACTTGCTGGTGGCGCTGGTCTTCCTCGGTGCCGAGCCGCGAGTACAGGTGGTGACGCAGCGCTTGCTTAGTCTGCTTGGTCAGTTCGGCCAAGAGTGGCATCTATTGACTGCCGGTGCGTTTATTTCGATGATTGTGCCGCTGATCGTCTTCTTCTCGTTGCAGCGCTTCTTCGTGCGTGGTTTGATGGCTGGTTCGGTGAAAGGGTAGATTGGCATCAACAACCTCTACGTAGCGACCGTTGTGATCAGGCCGGCATAGGTCGCGTATGGAGTGCGGCAGTGATACTGCTGCATTCCACGATAGTAACGCTGTATTGATACGGTGTGCGGTAGTTCTCCTGCCGCGCTCCACGATGTTACTGTTTCTTTGCAGAAAGAGAACGGTATGACCAGCGACCCGCATCGCCCGCGCTATCACTTTTTGCCGCCGGCTAAGTGGATGAATGACCCCAACGGTCTGATCCAGTGGGGCGAGATATTCCATCTTTTTTATCAGTACAATCCTACGGGAACTTGTCATCGCAATATCCATTGGGGGCATGCGACGAGCGCCGATCTGTTGTATTGGCAACATCAGCCAATTGCGCTTACCCCAACGCCGGGTGGCCTCGATGCTGATGGCTGCTGGTCGGGGTGTGCCATTAATGATCACGGTATTCCTACGTTGATCTACACTGGTTTCCGTCTGCCCGATAGGCAGACGCCCTGTCTGGCTGTGAGCCACGATGGCTTGTTGACGTGGCAAAAGTGGCCAGAACCGATTATTCCTATGCCGCCCTCCGATCTCGATCTGCTCGGTTTTCGCGATCATTCGGTGTGGCGCGAGGATGACGGCTGGTGTATGTTAATCGGCGCTGGTATTCGCGGGCAGGGTGGCACGGCTCTGCTGTACCGGTCGTCAGATTTGCGGCGGTGGGAGTATGGCGGGCCGTTGTTGGTAGGTGATGCCGGTCAGTTTGCGCCGATCTGGACGGGTACACTCTGGGAGTGCCCAGATTTCTTTGCCATAGGTCAGGAGCACGTTCTTATCTGCTCGGTGTGGGATCAGCGTCCGTACTATACAATCGCGATGCGTGGCAACTATTACGGTGGCCGGTTTACCCCACAGACGATCCATAAGCTTGATGACGGTGATGCCTACTTCTATGCGCCGCAGACGATGCCGATCTGCGATGGTCGCCGGATTATGTTTGGTTGGGTGATGGAGGGACGCAGCGAGTCAGCGGTGTTAGCCGCAGGTTGGGCCGGGGTGATGTCGTTGCCGCGCGAAGTGCGATTAACAAGTGATGGTCGTGTTGTGGCGTTGCCGATCGCCGAAGTGCGGCAATTGCGGGGGGCGGAACAGCGCGTGGCTCCCGGTACGATTGATCCTAGTGCGCCGCAGTGGGTGCCGATTCGTGGTGCGCATCTTGAGCTAGAGGCGACCCTGCTGCCGCCGCCACAAGGTACATGTAGCGTGTGGCTGCGCGCCAGCCCTGACGGCGCTGAAGCGACGATTGTGCGCTACGAGAGCGCTACGGCGACTCTGATCCTCGATCGTAGTCGATCGAGTCTAGCAAGGGATGTTTGGCGTGATGCACACCGTACTTATGTGCCATTATCGCGCGATGAACCACTATATCTACGCATTTTCCTCGATGGCTCGCTGATCGAGGTCTTTGCGAACGAACGTCGCTCGATCACCAGTCGTATCTACCCCACTCGACTTGATAGTGTTGGTATCGCCTTGCAAGCTGAAGGTGGTTCTGTTGAGGTAGTGGCGATGCGTGCGTGGGAGATGGCCAATATTTGGGCGTGACGCGCCTGCGCCACGCCCGCCAATCCTAAAACTCCCACCACACCCAATGGTATGATATGACCGGCAATGGTCGCGGCGGCATTGCTGTGCCCGGTTTGGGTAGTTTGTCGTTCAACGGATTGACCGAGCTGCTGCGGGCATAGATGTACGCTGGCTTGCCGGCGTTCATATCAAACGCCGTCTTGACCCAGGCCTGTGCGATGGTCAACTGTGCCCATGGCAAGTCGATGCCTAGAAATGATGGCATGCGCATGTTTGCTACCAAATTGCCGCCAAAGGCGACATCTTTCATGTTGCTGTTGAAACCGAGCAGCATGTGCGCGCCTTGGAAGGCGTTGAACCACCTACGGATCGGTTCGTTGCCCACCGTGTAGCCTTGCACCCGCAGTGTCTGGCACGAAGCAAACCCAACCCAGCGCAGATTTTGATAGCGCGCCTTAGTGGCATCGAACCATGTGCTGTCTTGGTTCGAGGTCATCACGATGCTGCCGGCGCCGCCATGGCCAGCATAGTAGACGAAGGCCGCCCGATCGACGCCACTTGTGCTGTCAATCCCGCCCAAACTCACATCGCGCCAGTCGCGTTCCCAAGCGCTCGCATTCGCCCAGAAGAAGCGCGAGGTGTAGCCGTAATCGCTCATGCCACTGTGAAAGCCGTTAACATCCGGGATTACTCCCGGTAAGTCAGAACCACCCGGCCCGTAGGGCTGGTAGTCCCAGTTGCCTTCGACACCAAACGTGTAGCTGGACGATTGGTTCAGCTCGATGTCTGGTAACGCCGCCGGACTGCTCCCGCTACGGATGATGGTTGGTACGTACACAAAGCGGTAATCCGGTGTGATGCTGATGCTTGCTTCCCGCTGTACTCCATTTGCATCGGTTGCGCGTAAGATGATGGTTACCGCATCTGGGGTCGTTTCACGCACCGCAGCCGGTAAGGTGACCGAACGACTGACCGAGCCGGGTGCATTGAGTGTGGTCGGGCTGCTGAGCGGGGTTCCGTCGCCGAGGAGCCATTGATAGGTGTAGGGCGCGGTGCCGTCGGTAATGGTTCCGGTGAGGTTGATTGCGCCGGTGGTGGGGAAGGAGCTGCCGTTGGCCGGCGCAGTGATGGTGACAGTTGGTCCAAACCCTCCCGATCCACCTACAGCCAACGGGGTTGAGAACGAGCGTAGCACTATCACCTCGCCACTTGGCAGTGTGACCGTAATATTATCGAAGACGGCTTCCGGCTCGATGATAGTTTGCTCGAACGAAGCATCGTCAACCATGTACGTTAACACCGGCACCGGCACATTCAGGTTGGCTGCGTCGGGATACGTTGCCCGGATGAGTGATTCAACCTCGCTGCGCACTTGGTTTAGGTCGCGCACCGGTACCGTACCACGAAACTCAAGGGTACGTCCAAAGAAAGGCATTGCTACGGCGGCTAGTCCGGGGACGCCGCTGTCAAGTGAGGTGCTGCCATTTTGCGGTGTGGTTGTGTCGGTGGTGGTGAAGAGCAACGAGATGTGGCCGCCCGCACCACCGATGGGGATAAACTGTTGGTTGTTGACAAAACCAAACGGCACTTCGACCACGACTCCGACGATCGACTGGCTTACTTGACCTAAAGTGGGGTCGTTGGCTGCGACTTGGGCAGCGCGGATCAGTGAGACACGGCCAAAGTCTTTCGTTGCATCGCATTGTCCCGGGGTCACCGGTAGCCGCACCGGATAATTACTCTGGCCGTTGCTCGCCAGTGTACCGTCGCGTCCAACGAAGTTGTTGTTGACGAGGAATTGGCAGGCTAATCGCTTGGCTGTTTCGTCGTTGATGGTACCAGCAGGTGTTTCGCGTCCGAGATCATCAAGGTCATACGCAAAGAAACCGCCCGATGCTTCGTATTGGGTCAGCACGGTGCGGTTTTGCTCGTTCAATCGGAAAAAGCGGTTCTTGCCGCGAAACTCGTCTTGCCCGGTTTGGGCTGCACGTCCGATGCCCTCAAGTGTGCCGCCTAACAATTGAGTAGTATCGTCGCTAACAGCAATTTTGGTTAACTGAAAGACTGGTAGCCGGTTTGGCCCCTGAGCTGGGGTTGGTGTGGGTGGCCATAGTGCAACCCACAGCATTCCGATAACGAACAGCGCCAACCATCCACGCGTGCGAACGACCATGTTCATCGTGATCCCTCCTCGATATACGCGGATCCGTGACCTGAAGCGATATGCGAAGAGAGAGGATGTGTAATGGCGCGTTTCAGGTTCTCATGATCTTAAACGAAGATCCCAACAGAAATAATCACCCATTGGTACCGGATTGTGATGCAAGCGTGCGTCTTCCGCTCACTGTGCGGATCAAACGCACCATCATTTTGTCCGGTAGCAATCGCAGCGCGGTGCGAATGTCATGCACTCATACGACAGTAATGCGTCTTATCTAGGTTAACGCGACATAATGCTGTGTGCTGCGCGGGGGACAATTCTCGTGCCCTACGGGTGAATTTGGTATAATTTCAGTGGTCTATCAACCTTTTGCACGGTTTGTGCGGCAAATCACAACATTGTGACAGTTCGTGCTATAATCGCTCTACCACAACATGGAATGGCCTTCCGTTACAGAGGTCAGCCGAAGGAGATGAACGATGGCCAACAGTTTCGGCGCTCGCTCGACCTTGACGGTCGGCGGCCGCACCTATGAAATCTACCGCCTTGACGCCCTCGCCAACTACGGCGTCAACCTCGCCCGCTTGCCCTACTCGCTGCGTATCCTGCTCGAAAATCTACTCCGCCACGAAGATGGCCGCACCGTCACTGCCGATGATATTCTGGCCCTAGCCAATTGGCAGCCCCAAGCCGAACCCGACCGCGAAGTAGCCTTTATGCCGGCCCGCGTCATTCTGCAAGACTTTACCGGCGTGCCGTGCGTGGTCGATCTGGCGGCGATGCGCGATGCTATGGCCGAGTTGGGCGGCGATCCGCGCCGGATCAATCCGTTGCAGCCGGTTGAATTGGTGATCGACCACTCGGTGCAAGTCGATGCCTATGGCTCGGAGGCGGCGCTGCTGATCAACAAAGACCTTGAGTTCCAGCGCAATGTCGAGCGGTATGCGTTCTTGCGCTGGGGCCAGACTGCGTTCGATAATTTCAAAGTCGTGCCTCCCGGCAACGGGATTGTGCATCAGGTCAACCTTGAGTATCTGGCCCGCGTGGTCTTTACTAGCGACGAGAATCCGCGCGCGAGCGGGCCAGTGCAAGCCTATCCCGATACGCTGGTCGGTACCGACTCGCACACTACGATGATCAATGGTCTCGGTGTGTTGGGTTGGGGTGTCGGTGGCATTGAAGCCGAGGCAGCGATGCTCGGCCAGCCGCTCTCGATGCTGATCCCGCAGGTGGTGGGCTTTAAGCTGACCGGTCGTCTGCGCGAGGGGGCGACGGCAACCGATCTGGTGCTGACTGTTACCCAGATGTTGCGCAAGTTGGGGGTGGTCGGCAAGTTTGTCGAGTTCTTTGGCCCCGGTTTGGCCAATCTGCCGCTGGCCGATCGTGCCACCATCGCCAATATGGCCCCCGAATACGGCGCAACCTGCGGTATCTTCCCGGTTGACGATGAGACGCTGCGTTATCTGCGTTTCTCTGGCCGCAGCGAAGAGCGGGTGGCGCTGGTTGAGGCATACTTCAAAGAGCAGGGCCTCTTCCACGATGAGCATACCCCCGAAGCCGCGTATTCGACCGTGCTTGAGCTGGATCTGAACACCGTTGAGCCGAGCGTGGCTGGCCCCAAACGTCCCGAAGGTCGGGTGTCGCTGACCGAGGTCAACCGCACCTTCCACATGGCTGTGCCGGCGATTATCAATCCGGCCCAGCCCGATACCGCGCTCTCGGCGGCTGATTTCGCCGCTACTGCGGTCGAGGTTCCCGGCGCTGGCTATAAGCTGCACCATGGTTCGGTCGTGATCGCCGCTATTACCTCCTGCACCAACACCTCCAACCCGTCGGTGATGGTGGCTGCCGGTCTGTTGGCCAAGAAAGCAGTCGAAGCTGGTTTGACCGTCAAGCCATGGGTCAAGACCTCGCTCGCCCCCGGCTCAAAGGTGGTGACCGAGTATCTTGCGAACGCTGGCCTATTGCCCTATCTCGAAGCGTTACGTTTCCACGTGGTCGGGTATGGCTGCACGACCTGCATCGGCAACTCTGGCCCGCTGGCGCCGGAAATCAGTCAGACGATCGATCAGTCGGGTTTAGTGGCCGTTTCAGTGCTTTCTGGCAATCGTAACTTCGAGGGGCGGGTGCAACAAGATGTAAAGGCCAATTATCTGATGTCACCGCCGTTGGTTGTTGCTTACGCTATTGCTGGTCGGATCGATATTGATCTGGATAAAGAACCGTTGGGGATTGGTAAGGATGGCCAGCCGGTCTATCTGCGTGATATTTGGCCGTCGCAGGCTGAAGTACAGCAGACGATCGAGACGGCGGTCCAGTCCGAGATGTATCGCCGCTCGTATGCTAGCGTCTTTGTCGGTGATGAGCGCTGGGAAAACATTCCGGTGCCGGCCGGCGATCGCTTCGCGTGGGATCCTGCCAGCACCTATGTCCGGCGACCGCCTTACTTCGATCAGATGAGTCCGAACCCGCCTGCGCGAGTGGCCGAGATTCACGGCGCGCGGGTGTTGGCGTTGCTCGGTGATAGCATCACCACCGACCATATCAGCCCTGCCGGCAGCATCAAGATTAACTCGCCTGCCGGCAAGTATCTGATTGAGCATGGCGTTGCTCCGGCTGATTTCAACAGCTATGGTGCCCGTCGCGGCAATCACGAGGTGATGGTGCGTGGCACCTTCGCTAACATTCGCCTGCGCAATAAGTTGGCACCGGGCACCGAGGGCGGCTTTACCACCTACCTGCCTACCGGCGAGGTGATGACCATCTACGACGCAGCGATGCGCTATCAGGCCGATGGGACACCGCTGATCGTGATTGCTGGTAAAGAGTACGGTAACGGCTCGTCGCGCGATTGGGCTGCGAAAGGCCCTTACTTGCAGGGGGTCAAGGCGGTGATCGCCGAGAGCTTCGAGCGCATCCATCGCTCGAATCTGGTCGGGATGGGGATCGTGCCGCTCCAGTTTATGCCCGGCGAGAGCGCAGCCAGCCTTGGCTTGACTGGCCACGAGGTCTACGATGTGATCGGTTTGGCTGATGCGATTGCCAGCGGCTTCGCCAATGGCCGAATCCTCACCGTGCGCGTCACTGCTGCCGATGGCACAGTGCGCGAGTTCCAGACCCGTGCTCGGATTGATACCCCGCAAGAGGTCGAGTATTATCGCCATGGCGGTATCTTGCAGTATGTGTTGCGCCAACTACTGGCTGAAGATCGCCAAGGCTAATCTCGCCGCACAGGGGTGCCTTACCCCCAACGGTTGAGGTGCAATGCGAAGCCGCAAAGGGAGTTAAGGTGCAGAGGGTAGAACGCAAAGGCGCAAAGGAGCGCAGCGGGCGCAGAGGGATGTGGGATGGTGATCATCCTCTGCGTCCCCTGCGCCCGCTGCGGTAAGGATCATGCAGCCCCTATCCCTGCCCTTGAACCCGCTATGGGAGGGGTGAACCCTCACCCCTAGCCCCTCTCCCACTGGTGCCGGAGAGGGGCGCTACTATGTTTCGCTCAACTAGTGCCTGTCGCGAAAACCCGCAGCTTCCCCTTTCCCGCCGTCAGGTGGGAGAGGGGGTGAAGGCCGATGCCAATGCTGTCAAGCGAGCAAAGGCGCAGAGGGATGTGGGATGGTGATCATCCTCTGCGTCCCCTGCGCCCGCTGCGGTAAAACAACATCCCCCCGCTAACGCCTTACCCCTCTAGCAGCAACGCCTCTGGATCCTCGATCAACTCCTTCACCTTCACAAGGAAGCGCACTGCGGTGCTGCCATCGATCAGGCGATGGTCGTAGCTGAGGGCAACGTACATCATTGGGCGAATGACAATCTGCCCGCCAACGACGACTGGCCGCTCTTCGATCTTGTGCATGCCGAGAATGCCGACCTGCGGCGCATTGAGGATTGGCGTGCTCATTAATGATCCGTAGACACCGCCATTGGTGATCGTAAATGTGCCCCCTTGCAACTCGGCAAGGCTCAGTGTACCCTCGCGCGCCTTCTTGGCGAGTTGGGCGATTTCGCGTTCGATCTGAGCAAAAGTCTTACGATCGGCGTCGCGTACAACTGGTACCACTAACCCTTCATCGACGCCAACCGCGATACCGATGTCGTAGTAGTACTTGATCACAACCTCGTCGCCCTGAATCTCGGCGTTGACGATCGGGAAGGCTTTGAGTGCGCCAACTACTGCCTTGGTGAAGAACGACATAAAGCCAAGACCAACGCCATGCCGCTCTTTGAACGAGTCTTTATGGCGGGCGCGCAACGCCATCACCGCGCTCATGTCGATCTCGTTAAAGGTAGTGAGCATTGCGGCAGTGTGTTGCGCCTCGACCAAGCGGCGGGCGATGGTCTGGCGGCGACGGCTGAGCCGTTGTCGCTCTTCGCGTCGGTCGCCATTAGTCGAGATGACCGGCGCAGGAGGCGCGGGGGCGGGCCGTGGCGGAGGTGGCGGCGGAGTCGCCGGCGCTGGCGGGGGAGTGGGCCGCGGCGGCGCGGTCTCGATCACAGTTGGAGCGGGATGGGTGACCTGTACGCGCGCTTCGTCAGCCTTCGCCGTAGACTCGCTCGGCCCGGCGCTCGACACCAAACGCAGCACATCCTCCTTCGTCACCCTTCCGCCGGGGCCGCTGCCCGGCACCGTGCGCAAATCAATCGCGTGCTCGGCGGCCACTTTCTGTGCGACCGGCGTCGCCATCACCTCAGTTACTGGCGTTGCCGCTACTGCCGGCGCGGGAGCGGCCACCGGCGCTGTTGCTGCCGGTGGCTCCTTTGGCAGTGCACCAGCCTCGATTGTTCCAAGCAGATCGCCGATCGCTACAGTTGTGCCTTCGGGGCAGGCAATGCTTGCCAGTACCCCGCTCTGATCAGCAGCCACTTCCAGATTAACCTTATCGGTTTCCAGTTCGACCACCGGCTCGCCGGTAGCGACTGCTTCCCCTTCGCGCTTTAACCAGCGCGCTACCGTCGCCTCGACAATCGACTCACCGAGCGACGGTACTCGGATTTCGTATGCCATGCCGTAACCTACCTCTACTTATCTATTGTGAACTAGGATGGAGTGATCCCACACTGTCATGATGTTTGTTCGAGCGATTGCTGCGAGGCTTCGCCTCTACTCCATGTATGTCATTGCGAGCCGCCAGAGGCGGTGAAGCAATCTCCTCCACGGGGAGCGGTACCTACTCAGGCATACGTTCTGCTGATGCGGTCGATTGCTGCGGGCGTGCAATACCCTCGCAATGACACATTGGGACAGTCCGCCGCCATCGTTCTCGTTCGGTCGTTTCCGCCATCCTGCCTTGATGCTCGGCTCCCTCTGCGCTACATCTCCTACCGCGCTAGCGACTCTCCCCCGGTCACCGCTGGTGTAGGCGTTTCCGGCAGATCAGCCACCGCTTCGCGCAGGATGCGAGCCTGCTCGCGCACGTGAATGCTATGCAGACCCTCAGCGGGGCTGGCCGACTCGGCCCGACCCACGTAGCGCAACTTCACGCCCGCCGGCAACAACTGCTGCAACCGCGGCCAGACAAACGTCCACGCTCCCATATTCTGCGGCTCTTCTTGCAGCCAAACCACCTCGTGCAGGTTGGGGTAGCGTTGCAGCGCCGCGCGCAACTCTTCCGCCGGGAAGGGATAGAGCAGCTCCAGCCGCAGCAGATCAGCTCTACCGCCGGTCTTCTCCCATTCGGCGCTGGAAATCAGATCGATAGCGACCTTGCCCGAACATAGGATCAGGCGCGTTACGCCTTCAGGCTCCGGCGCTTCAGCTCCCAATCCCAATATTGGTTGGAAGCGATTGTCGGTCAAGTCACGCAATGATGAGCTGCTGCGCGGGTGGCGCAGCAAGCTCTTGGGGGTCATGACAATCAGCGGCTTGGGATCAGCGTAGAGCGAAGCGGCTTGATAGCGCAGCAGGTGGAAGTATTGTGCCGCAGTTGTACAATTGGCGATGCGAATGTTATCGTTGGCGGCTAGTTGTAAAAACCGCTCAAGCCGGGCACTCGAATGTTCGGGGCCTTGACCCTCGTAGCCGTGCGGCAACAACATCACTAATGAAGGGTTCTGGCCCCACTTGGCATGGCCGCTGACAATAAACTGGTCAATAATCACCTGCGCGCCGTTGGCAAAATCGCCAAACTGCGCCTCCCACAGCACCAGCGTGTCGGGTGCGTGGGAACTGTAACCATACTCAAACCCCAGCACTGCCGCTTCCGAGAGCGGGCTATTATAGACGGCAAACGAGGCGCGTGCTTGCGGAATTGCGTGGAGCGGAATGAAGCGCTCACCGGTCACCACATCGTGCAGCACCGCGTGGCGATGACTGAACGTACCGCGCTCGCTGTCTTGGCCGGTCAGCCGGATGGGAGTGCCATCGGCGAGAATGCTGGCAAACGCTAGTGCTTCAGCGTGTCCCCAGTCGATCCCGTTCTCTTCGTAGATCGCTTGTCGACGGCGTTGCAGAGTTCGCTCCAGCTTAGGGTGAACAGTAAAGCCTTCAGGCCGGTCAAGCAGCGCCTCGTTGAGTTCGAGCAACGTCTTGGCTGAAACCGGACGGGCAAAGATCGGTGGGCGGCGTGGCAGCGGTGGGGGCGCAGGCGGCGGAGCGGGTGGCAACGATGCCGCCAAACGCTGTCGCTCACGTACCTTCTCGAAAGCCTGCTGCAACTTATTCATCACTGCATCAACCCGTGCTTGGGCCTCTTCGCGCGTAATAATCCCGCGTCGCTCAAGCTCGCGTGCCCAAATCTCGCGCACCGTCGGGTGATTGCGGATCCGCTCGTACATCTTGGGCTGGGTAAACTCCGGCTCATCGCCTTCGTTATGCCCCCACCGCCGGTAGCCAACAAGGTCGATCAAGAAATCCTTCTGGAACTTCTCGCGGTAGGCCGAGGCCATGCGGGCAGCGGCGACGCAAGCTTCGACATCATCGGCATTGACATGCACCACCGGTATTTCGAGACCACGGGCCAAATCACTGGCGTACAGCGTCGAACGCGAGTCGTTGCTGTCGGTCGTAAAGCCGATCTGGTTGTTGATAATAATATGGATCGTACCGCCAATGTGATAACCCTTTAAGCGCGAGAGGTTGAGCGTCTCGGCGACAATCCCTTGGCCGGGGAAGGCAGCATCGCCGTGGATCAAGATCGCCAATGACTCCTTCTCATCTTCTTCGGGGAAGCCGGGCCGGTGGCGGCGCTCTTGGGCGGCGCGCGCGCGGCCTTCAACAACCGGATTGATAAACTCAAGGTGGCTGGGGTTGGGTACCAACGTAATCGGCATCTCGGCGATGCCGCTCTCGCGGTAGGCCTTACGTGCGCCGAGATGGTACTTCACATCGCCCGTCCAGCCGTCATACGTATCTTTGGTATAGTCGGGTGAGTGAAACTCGGTCAAGATCATCGAATAAGGTTTGCCAAGGATGTGGGCGAGCACATTGAGCCGACCACGGTGGGCCATCCCGATCACAATCTCTTTCGTCCCAGACACCGCTGCATTGCGGATAATCGCATCGATCATCGGGATCAGCATATCGCACCCCTCGATCGAAAACCGCTTTTGGCCGGGGAAGGTCTTGTGGAGAAACCGCTCGAAGGTCTCTACTTCGGTGAGGCGGTCGAGCAATTCACGCTGGCGCTCGGCATCGAGCCCGCCAAAGAAGCGGCGATCCTCAGCGGCTTCGCGGATCCACGCCCGCTCGCGGTAATCTTGAATCTGATCGGTCTCATACCCGATCGAGCCGGAATAGACTTGCCGTAACCGTTCGACGCCTTCAGCAGCATTGCGCACCTGTGCTGCAATTGGCCCGCGTACAATATGGGCCGGCAGCGCCGCCAGATCGGCCTGCGTTACGCCGTGAGTAGCCAGCTCAAGGCCGGGGTCGCCGGGTGGGTCGCTGCCTAGCGGATCGATCCGGGCCGCGAGGTGGCCGAGTTCGCGAATATACCGGATCAAGCGTGCCGCGCCGACGATGCGCGTTACGTCGAGCGGTGGTTGGCCGGCCTCACCGGTGGAGACTGCGCTTTCGCCGGGTGGTGTCCATTGGGCAAAAAAGGCTCGTGTTGCCTCATCGACCGAATTGGGATCGGCGCAATAGCGCTCGTACAACTCGATCAGATAGCCGGCGTTGGGGCCGTAAAAGCCGTTCCATTCGTTCATGCCTCGCCCGCTCCTTGGTTGCAGATGGTTGGTGGTCAGTTATTTGTTATTAAAATCACAAATAATAGTGGTTGCACAGCACCATGTGCTACGTTCCTGTTCCTTATTGTACCACGCCGGCTGCATAGCGTTTCAAGGCAAAAAAGACGATGCGGCATCATGCCGCATCGTTTTCAAGCAGGTTCGAGAAGTACGAGATTCTATAGGCCGGTGATTGCGTTACAGGCCGCTGCTATGCCCAACATCGCGCTAATTGTGATCAGAACGGCCAAAAATTGCGCTAGCCGGTAGGATATCTCAAACCGGGTTGCTGGTTTTGAAACAGACGTAACTCGCTCTTCCTGCATCCTCGCCTCGCTTGCTTGTGTATTACTCGATATATTGATGATATTCACTTAATATCATTACCGGCTAGGGGTGATGCTCACCGGTTCTAGGGAAGATTCCCCCGTCCCCCCATGTCATTGCGAGCCGCGCAGAGCATGGTGCAGCAATCTCCCCCAAGAGCGGGAGCCATCTACTTCAGGCATGCATTCCGCAGAAGCGGGAGACTGCTTCGGGCGCTGCGCGCCCTCGCAGTGACAGAAGGCTACGCGCCCCGTACCCTGCCGGCAGGCACTGTGCGTCGGGGTGTGCCTCCCTCCCCCAGCGGGGGACGGCGAGGGGAGGGGCTGTGCGCACTCATCCGCTCGTCCAAGAATTTTGCAAAAATGTTACCGTTTCAGCGTTTTCTGCGTGCTATGATGGGCTTATCGTACCGGTTGTCAGGCCCGGAGTGCTAGATGGAAAACAGTCTGCTCTTGCTGGTCTTATGTTGCCTGCTACCAATGCTGCTCACCGCATGGGGCATAGGATTTGGCATGGGATTGATGGCGACAAGTTTTAAGATCAAACCGGAGGTTCAATTCGCTAATTTGGTGCGTTTTTGGCTGCAAACGAAACAAATTGATGCCGCTACCGCCGAACAGGTGCTCTTGCTGTTACAAAAACAGGGTACCACTGCGCCGGCAGATGTTTCCGCTGCGCCGCCAGCTCCAAACCAACCTGAGCCGCCGCCAGTGTCTGAGGTTGAACAACCGGTTACACCGGTTTCAAGCCCGTCGATCGTGCCGCCGAGTATGATGCCGACAGCGATCGAACCGGCAGTTGCGCCGTCAAGTATGGCTCCGTCACCGCCGGTTACCGCCGAATCGGTTGTGCCGTTCAGTGTTCCGCCGTCCCCGCCGCTCCCTCCCCAACCATCGCGCGCTGATCGGATTCCGGCGATGTTTGCTGCGTTGCTCTCGCTCGGTACGCGCCGGATGTTGTTGGTGATCGGCGCGTTTTTGGTGGTTATTTCCAGTTTGGTGTTGGTGATCTTTAACTGGAACAGCTTCCTTCCCATCGTCCAAGTGGGGATATTGGCCGTCTTGACCGGTGGGTTGTGGGGATTAGGGCGCTGGGTTGAGCAGCGGGAAGGTTTTGCCGCCGCCGGGCGCAATCTCAGTTCGGTGGCGGCGCTGTTGGTGCCGATCGTTGTCTTCTCGTTCACCCGGCCTGGCTTGCTCGATCTCAATACCAATACCGCGTTGCTGGCGGTGAGTAGCCTGAGCATACTGCTGTACATCGGCGGTGCGTATGCCACGCGTCGCGTGTTCTACAGCGTGGCGGCTAGTGCTGCCGCGGTTGGCGCGTTGGGCAGCGCGTTTTGGCAGTGGGAGGTTACCGTTCGCTGGCAACCGGTTTGGGCGTTTGGGTTGTGGTTTATTGCGCTGTTGGTTGCCCGCTGGTTGGCCCGCAGCAGCGCGGCTCCACTCGCATTGGGGCCGCGTATTGTCCAATGGGCCGGGCCGCCGCTATCGCTCCTAGTCAGCCTGAGTCTCTTTTTGGCCGATCCAATCGCTACGTCTGCCTTGCCGGCGATGATCGCGTTCGGCGTGGGTAGCGCGTTTAGCGCGGTTGCGGCATGGCTCGAACGGCAACCGCAGTGGATGTGGGCGATGGCACTGACCTTGCCGGTAGCGGCCTTGATCGGGGTGGCTCTGCCCGATTTTGGCATGCGTTGGGTTAATCTGAGCTTTGCCGCCCTCTTGTTGGGGTATGTGGGAATGGCGGCGCTGGTTGAGCGGTGGGCGCAGGCGTATGCGACGCCATTGTTGGCCATCGCGCCATTGTTGCTGGTGGTTGTGCTGGTGAGTGCGCCCGATCGAACGGCTATCGGTCAGAGCTATCCGTTGCTGCTGCTGAGTGGTGGGTTGGTGATAGGGCTGCTCGAACGCGGGCGGCTGGCGGTGTTGCAACCCAACCGCGCGCTGGCCGGCAGCATTGGTTTAGGTCTGACCATCCTGTTGTTGAATGTGTGGGCAGCCTCGTTTGTCGAGACAGGGGCGCACCGTGGGTTGATCACGCTCGTGATTGGCTGTATTGGATTTAGCTTGCACACTGCACAGTTCACGAGCCGCGTCAGCTATGCCCCGCCGGTGTTACGCTGGCTTGGGGCGGCGTTGATCGGGTTGGGCGCGCTCGTCACAGCATGGCTTGATCCGGCTTTGCGCATACCGGCGTTGGCATTGGCGGCTGCGCTCTATGGCTGGAATGCGTTCCGCGAGCGCGATAACTTTTGGGCGCTCGCTAGCCTGACAGCAGTGTTGGGCGTGGTGGCAAGTGTGATCGAACGAGCAGGGTGGCTTGTCACGTTTGACCACTACCTCCTTACCGGTACGGTGGTGGCGAGCATCTATGGCATTGGCGGCAGTCTGTTTCGGCGCGGTACGTTTGGTTACTGGACGTTACCGGCGCTCTTTTGGGGCGGGGTGCTCGGTGGCAGCAGCACGTTGTTACTGATCGGCGCGCTTTTCGATCCGAGTCTGGCCGCTCTGAGCGTCGCGCTCATTGCGAGTGCGGTGTGGCTAGCGTTGAGTTTTATTTGGCAACGCTGGCAGCTTGGCTATCCGGCGGCGTTCATGCTCGCTTGGGCATGGTTGCTGGCGGTGGCCGGCGAGTTTCTACGCTGGGAAGGCGGGTTGGATGCGCTGGCGGTGCTGGCGTTGCCGCTCAGCGCTGGCGCTGGGTTGATGGCGCTGATCCTGCGCCGCTGGCCGCGATTTGACCGTCCGTATGCGCAGTTGGCCTTGGCGACGGCGCTAGGGTTGCCTTTGCCGGCGCTCTTGATGGCCATTGTGACGCCGGAGTCTGACGCTAATCTGCCATTAGCTGCCGGCGGCGCAACGCTGATTCTCGCGGTGGGTGCGGCAGCCTACCGGCGCTGGCGGATCGTGAGTCTCGCCTTGGTTGAGTTGGTGGTGACGATTGGCGGCGTTGCCAATTGGCGCTTCCCGCATCATGCTCTGGTGATTGGATGGACGCTGTTGGTGACCGCGACCATCTTTGGGTTGATCGGGGCAGGCGAGCGCCGCTGGGGATCGCAAGCGGTCTGGCGCACGCTAGGAACGGATAGTTATGGGATTGGCGGTTTGACCGGATTGATCGCGCTCGTAATGCTCTTTAACGGTAGTTTGAGCAGCCTTGCTTGGCCGTTGGTGATCTACGCGCTCGTCATTGGTCTCATTGCAACGGTTGAGCAGAGCGAGATCGGCGCAAAGCTCAGCATTGCGACCTTGATCGGCAGCATCGCCGGCTGGCTGGCGCAGACCGGCCTCACCGTGCCATGGCAAGCGGCGTGGTTGGCGTTGGCCCTCGTACCGGTGATAGTTGCCGGTTGGGTCATACGCCGGCTGGCGCTTGGCGCCATCTGGCAGTACGCAACTTTCCAGTTGCCGTTGGTCGTAACAATAATTGCGGTGGTGATTGCCGCCGGCGAACTACGCGCGCTGGTCGTGGCGCTGATCAATGCTGGCGTTGGCTTCGTCACGGTGACGGTGCGTGAGCGGCGCAGCGAATATGCCTATCTGGCCGGTGCGGCTTTTGTTGCCGCCAGTCTCGGTCAATTCTTCGTCTGGGATCTGCGTGAGATGCAGTTCTATGTGATCCCTGTCGGGATTTATCTATTGGCTCTTGCGAATGGCATCCGACACTTCCAACGCCAAGATCAACTAGCCCGTTTGATCGATACCAGCGGCGTGGTGGTATTGCTCGGCGCAACCTTCTTCCAAGCCGCCGGATCGCCGGACAATATCGGCTATATTCTCTGGGTTGGCGGTGAATCGCTTCTGGTTGCTACCTACGGTGCGCTCGCCCGCTTACGGGTGCCGTTTGTGGGTGGAGTTGCCAGTTTTGTGTTAAGTGTACTGTGGCTAGCGGCCAATGCGGCGCGCCTGCTCAATCAGTGGCTGCTGTTGGGATTATTGGGGTTGCTGATGTTGCTGGCCTACGTTGTGTTAGAACGACAACAAGAGCAATTGCGCCGGGCAGGGCGCGATTGGGCAGCGCGGTTGCAACAGTGGCGGTAGGGGCGGGAAACAAACCCGCCCCTGCCCCATCGCCCGTCCGAATTATTCAAACCGATCGGCCACCAACGCCGTCAGATCGGCGACGCGCACCGAATACCCCCACTCGTTGTCGTACCACGCGACGATCTTGAAGAAATCATCACCCATGCTCATCGTCAGTGGCAGGTCAACCACGCTGCTGTAGGTGGTGCCGATAAAGTCGGTGCTGACCAACTCATCGTGGCTGACGCCGAGGATGCCCTCCAGCTCCTCGCTCTCGCTTGCCTCGATGAAGGCTTGGTTAATCTCTTCAACCGAGGTCTTGGTGCTAAGCAAGACCGAGAAATCGACCATCGAGACGGTCGGTGTCGGCACACGCACCGCATAGCCGTGGAACTTGCCCTTCAGCTCAGGAATGACCAACGCTACGGCTTTGGCGGCGCCAGTGGTGGTGGGAACCATATTGATCGCTGCTGCCCGTGCCCGGCGTAGATCCTTGTGGACGTTATCCTGCAAGTTTTGATCCATCGTATACGAGTGGATCGTCGTCATCAAGCCACGCTCGATGCCGAAGCGATCGTTGAGCACCTTTGCCACCGGAGCAAGGCAGTTGGTCGTGCAGGAGGCGTTCGAGATGATGTGGTGCTTCTCATGATCATACTTCGCGTCATTGACACCCAAACAGATTGTGATGTCCTCGCCTTTTGCTGGGGCCGTAATGATCACCTTCTTGGCGCCGGCGGCGAGGTGAGCCTTGGCCTTCTCGGCATCGGTAAAGCGCCCGGTCGACTCGATCACGATATCGACCCCTAGATCCTTCCACGGCAACGCCGCCGGATCACGCTCGGCGAGCGTCAGCAACTCGTAGCGCACATCATCCTGCTCAACCACAATCGCCTTCTCGGTCACTGTCACCTCGCCATCGAAGGCGCCGTAGGTTGAATCGTACCGCAAGAGATGCGCCAGCGTCTTGGCGTCGGTGAGGTCATTAATCGCGACAATCTCAAACTCTTCGGGGTAATACTCAAGCATCGCCTTGAAGCTCTGGCGCCCGATCCGGCCGAAACCGTTGATAGCGACGCGAACCATGTAAGCCTCCTTAGCACTCAAACAATTGCGCTTCGGCACCTACACCGCAAGCAGCAATGTTACGGCAGACAACCATTGTCTAACGCGGTCATTATAGCATCTTTGCGCAGCGGCTCGCATACCGAATTCTTGCCCGTCAGGTGAAGAAATGCCTACTCAATCGCCTACCGTAACGTAGGAGGATGCCGAAAGGTTGTGCGCTCTGATAGTGGTGCTCGCCGGAGAATGGTCTTTGCTGGCGATGCCACAAGAAAGAGCACGTATTTCAAATGTCGATGATGTCTCTGGTGCGATATGATTGAGAGTCAGGTGCCCGTATCGCGATCGTCCCACCTGAGCAGACACTCCATGCAGCAATAGGGTTCAATAAACAACGACCTCACACCATATCATCGTACCTCTTCAGTGGCTCACTTGTTTGACCGTTGTGCTACAATATGTAGTAATCTAGTATTTCATCAACAAGGAGCGGTAGCATGATTGTCGATGCGGGTGCGCTAGCAATCCTCATCCTTTTCACCGTTATCGGATTGCGCCGTGGCGCATGGCCGAGCGGGTTTGCCTTGGGCGGCACACTTATCGGCACCGTGTTAGTAGATCTCTGGCGTGACGGGGTCGTGAATCTACTGGCGCGGATCGGATTTGCCGGCGGCTGGCCACTCTTTCTCGCGCTGAACAGTTTACTCCTGCTGGCGTTGATTGTTGGCTATAACATTGACATCATTATCGAGATGGGGCTGGAAAATGCCTACGAGTGGTCGCATCGTCTGATCGGTGCAATACTCGGGATTGTCAATGCGGCACTCGTTATTACGTATCTGGTGCGTTACGCTGGAATTGCGTGGTCGGAAGTTGCGATCGCTGAACGGATTGAAACAGCTATCTTGACACCAATGGTGATCCTGTTTTTGCCGTGGGGGATGCTGGTACTGACGATACTCGGCGGAGTTATGCTCGTGCTGCGCAGCATTCACCAATTTCACACTGAGCGTCAGCTACGCGCTGATGCGCCTCGTTCGGTTCAAGAGGCACATTCGCGAGTGCTCGAACAGATCAATCGCGCGATCGAACGGCGGCGATAATTGGGTGGTCTGCCGCGCTGTCCGCCTTCTATCGCGGGATATTACCGCGTCACGCTGATCAACGGTTTCCCCAACCATTCGGCATACAATTCGCCAAACCTGCCGGCTGCTAGCGCCGCGCGCACTTCGGCCATCAGGTTAAGCAGGAAAGCGACGTTATGCAGGCTGACCAGCCTGATGCCGAGCAGCTCTTTCGAGCGGTAGAGATGATGGATGTAGGCGCGCGAGAAGTGGCGGCAGGTATAGCAGGTGCAGCCGGCTTGCAACGGCCCCGGATCATCGCGTAATGAGGCATTAGTCACGTTGAGCCGCCAATTCCGCTCGCGGTTGCGCACCAGCGCCGCGCCGTGCCGCCCTAGCCGGGTTGGGCTGACGCAATCGAACATATCGATGCCCCGCGCCACTCCTTCCAACAAATCATCGACATCGCCGACTCCCAAAAGGTGGCGAGCCATACTGTCGGGCAGGTAGGGCACAGTCATATCCACGACCTCGTACATCTGCTCTTTGTTCGCGCCTAATGATCCCCCGATACAAAGACCATCGAAGCCCATACTCCCGATGACTTCGGCGCTCGTGCGGCGTAGATCAGGGAAGATGCCGCCATGGACGATCCCAAACAGCAATTGGTCGGGGTTGGGCAACGCGGCACGGTTACGCTGCTGGTGCGTTGTGAGGCAGCGTTCGGCCCAGCGGTGCGTGCGGGCCATGCTTTGCGCAGTGTAGTCGTAACCGGCTCGGAACGGCGGCAGTTCATCGAAGCAGACGATCACGTCAGCGCCTAGATGGTGTTGCACCTCGATGCTCCGTTCCGGCGTAAAGACGTGGCGCGATCCGTCAAGGTACGATTTGAAGATAACCGCCTCTTCGGTCACTGTCACCATATCGTTCAAGCGGGATGGGTGGGCAGGCCGGCGGCCTTTGACCTCGTCGGCAATCCCGCCGTAGACCAACGAAAAGACCTGAAACCCGCCGCTGTCGGTTAGGATGGGGCCGTCCCAGCTCATAAAGCCGTGCAGACCGCCGTGGCGTGCGATCAGCTCGTGGCCGGGCTGGAGATAGAGATGGTAGGTATTGCCGAGAATGATTGACGCGCCGTGGTCGCGCAGTTCGTGCGGGCTGAGTGATTTGACCGTGGCGCGCGTGCCGACCGGCATAAAGACCGGCGTCGCGACCGCGCCGTGAGCGGTTTGCAACACGCCAGCGCGGGCGCGGCTGTCCGGATCGCGCGCAGTAATAATAAAGTGAGCCATAATTCCTATCGTAGCACCGCACAGCCGTGCGGCTGCCCATCTAATCTTTGAACAACCGTAGAGCCGCACAGCCGTGCGGCTCCCAATGGCGATATTATAATCGATTGCATAGACATCTGCGCAGCCCCTGATCGCGTGCTGCAACGTGTTATAATGCCCCTCATTCGCCTAATATATGACGGGGCAGTGCGTGACCAAACGTTACATTCTTGCTATTGATCAAGGCGGCAGCGGCAGCCGCGCCGTAATCTACGATGATGAAGGCCAAGTGCGAGGGTATGGCTACCGTGCAGTAGGCCGGGTCTATCCGCAGCCGGGTTGGGTCGAGCAGCGACCGCGCGCGATTGCGCGCAGCGTAGCCGAGGCGATCAATGAGGCGCTTGCCCGCGCTGGCGTGCGTGGCAATGATCTGATCGCCTGCGGGATCACCTCGCAGCGTGATACCGTCTTTGCGTGGCATGCCCGCACCGGTCGCCCAATTGGCAATGCAATCACGTGGCAAGATTTACGCACTGCGCCATTGGTGGCGGCGTTGGCTGATACGCCGTTGGGGCCGCAGCGGCGCGAACGGTTGGGCCAGTTTCCCGGCCCGTATGCCAGCGCGATGCACCTAGCATGGCGCATGCAGCACGATACCGCGTTTCGCCGTGCCGCCGAGCAAGGTGTGTTGCGGGTGTCGTTGGCCGCTGGGTGGATCGTACAGGCGCTCGGCTGCCCGGCAGAGCACGCGCTCGACCACTCGCTGTTGCAGGCGATGACCGTCTATGATCCACGCCGGCGCGCTCTGTGGGATGAGTGGATCGCAGCGCTACAGATTCCGCGTGCGGCACTACCTATCCCTCGCCCGACGGTTCACCAGTTCGGCGAGTTGCACATCGATGGTACAGCCGTGCCGGTGTTGGCAATGATCACCGACCAGCAATCGGCCCTGTTTGGCTACGATTGCCGTTCTCCCGGCCAAGCGGCGGCGACCCACGGCACCGCCTCGTTTGTGAACGCAGTGGTTGGCCCGCATGCGCCGCCGCAAGGTATCTGCAAGACCTATTTGGCGTGGGAAATTGGCGGTGCGCCAACCTATGCCCTCGAAGCTGATATGACGACCACCGGCGCGGCGGCCAATTGGCTACGTGAGCTTGGTTTGGTGCGGCGCGTCGCCGATCTTGACCGGCAAGCGGCGACGGTGCCCGACAGTGGCGGTGTGGTTTTTGTGCCCGCGCTTAATGGGTTAGGCGTGCCGAGCGAAGATCGCAGTGCGCGCGGCGCGCTCTTTGGCTTGGCGTTGGGCGTGAAAGTAGGCCATATCGCCCGCGCCTTCTACGAGTCGATCGGCTTTCAATTGGCCGATATTCTAGCGACGATGCAGGCCGAGGCTAGGTTAACGATTGCCGAATTGCGGGTAGGCGGCGGCTTGGCGGCCAGCGATCTGGCTTGCCAAATTCAAGCCGATCTGAGCGGGGTGACGCTCGTGCGCGCCCGCGATACCGAAACCACGGCCCGCGGTGTGGCTCTGCTAGCTGGGATCGGGGCCGGTGTGTGGTCGCTGCAGACCTTACCGGCGCTAGTTGATGATACGGCTACGCGGTTTAGGCCGCGCACAACCGCCGCCGAACGGGAGGCCCGTGCCGAACGGTGGCGGATGGCGATTGCCCGCGTGCAAGGGTGGCAACCGCCGCGCTAGTTCTGTCCAGACGCACGGCCGTGCGTCTCCGTTGCCGCCGCACAGCCGTGCGCCGCTCTGTATTGTGCCTTGATACGGTTGCCGAAGCGAACAACACCTTCTATAATAGAGGGACAGATTTGCCAATATGTCTCACTATTGCTGGCATACCTAATGGACGAGGTGACTCATGGGTTTGATCAAGCGGGTTGGTACCAAATCTGTCAACGCACAACCTCCCGAAGGCGGCGCTGCTGATGATGGCACGCGCCAGATCAGCCCATCTACGCCGTCATCTGCGCCTGACGATGGCACGCGCCAGATGGCGGCGCGGCCTATTAGCGAAGCAGACGATGGCACGCGCCAGATGGCGGCGCGGCCCGCTGGTCAGCCAGCGCCGGTAACGCCGGTCATGCTCAACGCCGGTACCGTTCTCCAAGGGCGTTACTATGTCGAGGGGCCAATCGGTATTGGCGGTATGAGCGTCGTTTACCGTGGGCGCGACTTGCGGTTCAAAGATGTTGTCCGCTATTGTGCGATTAAAGAAATGGCGCAGAGCGCGCCCGACTCACAAACACGTTTGCTCAATCTCAAGAATTTTCAGCGCGAAGCTGGTTTGTTGGCTACCCTGCAACACCCTGCTATTCCTAAAGTCTACGACTTCTTTGAAGAGCACGGCAAAGTCTACCTCGTCCTCGAATTTATCCCCGGCAAAGACCTTGAGACGGTGTTGGAAGAAAACGGCAAGCCGCTTGACGAAGCACGGGTTGCGCGGTGGGCATTGCAGATCTGCGAGGTGCTTTCATACTTGCACAATCATAAGCCGGAACCAATCGTCTTTCGTGATATGAAGCCATCAAACGTGATGGTGGTCGACGATGATCAGATTGTGCTCATCGACTTTGGTATTGCTCGCAACCTCAACCGCATTGATCGCAAGGGCACAATGATCGGCACCGAAGGCTACTCGCCGCCCGAACAGTACCGTGGCGTGGCCGAGCCGGTCGGCGATATTTATGCGCTCGGCGCGACGTTGCACCATCTGCTCACAAATACTGATCCGCGCCTCGAAACGCCTTTCACCTTCCAAGAACGTCCCATCCGCCAGATTAACCCCGCGGTTTCGCCAGAAATGGAAGCCGTGGTGATGCGTGCGCTCGAATATGACATGGCGGCCCGCTGGCAGAGCGCCGAAGAGTTCCGGCAGGCGTTGCTCACCGTGCCATCCTTGGCCGAGACGGTTGGGGGGAAGCCGGTAGTTGCTGTTCCGGCAGTCGGGAAAGGGAAAAGCGGGCAAACAACTGAGCTGGTCTGGCGGTTTAAGTGCGAAGACGAGGTGCGATCATCACCGTTCGTTAGCGGCGGTTTGGTCTTTGTCGGCTGCTACGATACCAATATCTATGCGGTTGATGCCGCTCGCGGCGAGTTTCGTTGGAAGTATGCCACTCAAGGCGGCATCAGCTCGTCGCCGGTCGTTTGGCAAGATATGGTCTATATCGGTTCGGAAGATGGTTCGCTCTATGCGCTCGATATGCGGCGCGGCAACCCGCGCTGGACATTCCGCACCGATAAGCCGATCCGTTCGTCGCCGCGCGTTGAAGACCGCGTGATCTTTGTCGGTTCAGATGATCAACATGTGTATGCGATCGATGGTCTCCGAGGCACGTTGATCTGGAAGTACCGCACGTGGAATCCGATCCGCTCGTCGGCGTGTATCAATGGTTCTTCAATCTTTATCGGCGGTGATGATGGCAATGTCTATTGCCTCGATGTGCGCACTGGCGCCGTCAAGTGGAAGCAGCGCACCCAACAGCCGGTGCGTTCGTCGCCGGCTTACAGTGATGGGTTGGTCTTTGTCGGTTCGCTCGACCAAAACCTCTATGCGCTCGATGCCGAAGGCGGCTGGCCGGCATGGCGCTTCCGCACCGGCCATTACATCAACTCCTCGCCGTTCGTGGTTGGCACGCGGGTGTTTGTCGGCGGTGTCGATGGCAATATGTACGCGCTCGACACCAAGAACGGGCGTTTGGTCTGGAAGTATGAGGTTGGCAGCCAGATTACCTCGTCACCGCGAGCCGAAGGTGGCCGGCTCTATTTTGGTGCTGTTGATCAGGCAGTCTACTGTCTCGATGCCGGCAGCGGCCAATTGATCTGGAAATACCTCACCGATGGCCCAATCGTCTCATCACCGATGATTGTCAATGGCGTGGTCTATATTGGCTCAATGGATCATCATCTCTATGCGCTCAAAGCGTGATTTGCAGGGTAAGGGAATGGTGTCGCTATGCCGGACGAAACTGTGCCAGCTCACGATGACTCCCCCACGCAACCGTCGTTTCCGGTGGTCTTACCGTCAGAACGGTTGGTACAGATGGGGCTGACCCCGCCCGAAGAAGATGGCACTCGCCAGATTGGGCAAGATTCCCAACCGGCGTTGACACTGCATCGCTCGGCGCAAGGCTTTGCCGCTGCCGCGCTACGCGATATTGGCCGGGTGCGGGAAACGAATCAAGATTGCGTGTTAGCAATGATTATGACCCTGCCGCGTGAAGGCGCTGATGTACCGGTGGGTTTGTTTGTCGTAGCTGATGGCATGGGCGGCCATCAGGGCGGCGAAGTGGCGAGCCGGTTGGCGGTGCAAACGGTGTTGACCAATGTGTTGGAACGCCTCGTCTTACCGGTGATCGAAGATGGCTTGCTCGAGGCGTTGCAACCGCTGATGATCGAGTCGGTACAAGAGGCGAATGCCGCGATTTGGCGCGAATCTCAGGCGCTCGGTTCCGATATGGGGACGACTTGCACAGCGGCGTTGGTGATTGGTCACGGTCTCTACGTTGCGCACGTCGGTGATTCGCGGTGCTACGTCTGCGAACCGGGCGGGTTGCGCCAACTCACGACCGACCATTCAACGGTGGGACGGTTGATTGCGCTTGGTCAGCTCGATCCTGACGAGGCGCGTGAGCATCCGTTGCGTAACCAGCTCTATCGGACTGTGGGGCAGCAGCCGCAGGTAGCGGTCGATTTCGTCTATCACCAGCTCAATAATTGCTCTCATATCGTTTTATGTAGTGATGGCCTGTGGAGCATGGTTGAAGAAAAGGCGATTGAACAGGCGTTGCAGCATAGTCCATGGCCGCACGATGTCTGCCGCGAGTTGATCGCGCTGGCCAACTTGGCCGGCGGCGATGACAATATCTCAGCAGTCGTGGTGTCGTTGCCGCTCGATGAGGGCCAGCGATGAGCAAGGTTGACGTGCGCATCACGCCAAGCCGTAGTGTATTGCCGGCGATCGCCGAGTCGCAGTTGCTCTATGCGCTGATCGAATTGTCGGCGCAAGGTGGTGCGACCAAGATGCCGCGCTTGCCGCTCAACCTCTGTTTGGTGATTGATCGTAGCTCCTCGATGCGTGGCGAACGGTTGCAGCAGGTCAAGCAGGCGGCGATGCAGATCCTCGACCTGCTTGGCGATAACGAAAGCTTTGCGCTGGTAACATTTAACGATCGCGCCGAGGTAGTGATTCCCGCTCAACTTGCGCGGGCGCGGCAGGAAATGAAGCGCCACATCAGCGCGATTGAGGCTACCGGCGGTACCGAGATGGCAACCGGGTTGGCGCTGGGGGTGCAAGAATTGCAACGGGCCATGATGCCGCGCGCGGTCCATCGGTTGTTGTTGCTGACCGATGGCCGTACTTATGGCGATGAAGGTCGCTGTGTCGAGATTGCCCGCCGCGCGCAGGCGCGCGGGATCGGAATTACGGCACTGGGCATCGGCAGCGAATGGAATGAAGACCTGCTTGAGACGATCGCCGCCCGCGAGAATAGTCGTACCCACTACATCACTTCTGCTAGCGAAATTACGAAAATCTTCACCGCTGAAGTTGAGCGCATGCAGAATCTGTTTGCGCAAGATGTGCATGTGCGGCTGGCCTTGCCACCGCAGGCGTTGGTGCGCTCGCTCGATCGGGTGCGCCCGTTTATCGGGCCGCTGCCGGTGATTGAAGAGGCTGATTTTGTCTGGACGGCGGCGCTCGGCGATTGGCCTGAGAGCGACACCCAAGCGTTGTTGCTGGAAATGGTCGTGCCACCGTGGCCAGTTGGCCGCCATACCTTGCTGCGCCTCAATCTGCGTTACCGCACACCGGGCAGCGATAGCGCGACCCAGAGCCACGAGCAGGCGCTGCCGGTCGCGTTTCGCGATCCTGATGAGGTTGGTGATGATGTTGACCCTACAGTCAAGCACTGGTTGGAACGGTTGGTGGCTTACCGGTTGCAGGCCAGTGCATGGCAAGCCGCCGAAGAAGGCAAACTAGAAGAGGCAACCCGGCGCTTGCAAATGGCCGGCACGCGCCTCTTTGAAGCGGGGCAAGTTGAATTGGCCCGCACCGTGCAGGAAGAGGCGACCCGCTTGCTCCGTTCCGGGCAGGCGAGCGCTGAAGGGCGTAAACGGATCAAGTATGGCACTCGTGGCCTTATTGGGCGCGAAGAGCAATCATAGGCCGGAGCAAACGACCACAATGATTATTTGTAGCTACTGTCAAGCCCAACAACTCGATGGCACGATTTTCTGCACCGTCTGCGGTGCCAGCCTGATCAGTACCAAACCGCAACGCCAAACCACCGCTTCGCTTAATCGAGCGGCTGCTGAAGCAGCACCCCAGATTGAAGATGAGCCAACCGTTCTGCCCGCGCCGGCGAACCCGGCGACTGGGCCGGCCATTGCCTTGGTCGTACTGAGTTCGGGCCGGCGGATTGAGTTGCCAGCGGCGCCGGAATTGCTGATCGGGCGCAAAGACCAGCAGCGCGGCTTTTTCCCCGATGTTGATTTCAGTCTCGATGGCGGGTATGATGCCGGTGTCTCGCGCCGCCATGCCCGGATCGTGTGTTCACACAATCATTACGCCCTCGAAGATCTCGGTAGCTCAAATGGGACGTTTCTCAACCGCCAGCGCCTGCCTCCCGGCCAGCCAATGCCGTTGCAGCACGGTGATGAGGTGCAGTTTGGGATGTTGCTGGTGCGTTTTGAAGTGAGTTCGTAAGTTGTGTTCGCGGAGGCTTTGCTATGCCAAAAACCGTCATTCTGCATCTCACTGGCGAGGATCCGCTGCTGGCCGATATAGATCAGGAACCACAGCCCGGCGATCTCTTTATCAAAGTCACCAATATGCGCAAGCGTGATGGCAAGCCGGTGCCTTATCTGGCTGCGGGTGTGCAAGCAGTGATCTTTCCGTGGCATCGGATCACGTTCATTGAGTTGATGCCGAGCGAAGAAGAACGCAGCCAAGTGATCGATTTCTTCCGCCAGTGAATCCGCTCTTCCAACAGCTCATTGTGCCCGCAAGTGAGCTGTTTTATCGCCGTGATGACCCCAACGACCGGCGGCTGGGTGAGGTGGTGATCCCCGGCGTCGCCGGTTATGATTCTGCTGCGGTGGTGATCCTCGGTTGCCCGCAAGACCTTGGCGTGCAACGCAATCGGGGCCGGGCTGGCGCTGCCCAAGGGCCAACTGCAATCCGGCGTTGCTTCTACCGCCTCGGTGTGGCCGGGATGGTCGATCTGCCCATCTGCGATCTCGGTGATGTGCCGGTTGAGGGCGAGCTTGAGGCGATTCATGCTCTTCACCGTGACGTGGCTGCCCAGATTATCGCTGACGGCAAATTGTTGATGAGTCTCGGCGGCGGTAATGACATCAGTCTCCCCGATATGGCAGCGTTGGCTGTCGCTGCGCCAGTGCCTGCTCTAGCGATCAATATTGATGCTCACTATGATGTGCGTGCCGATCAACCGGCCAATAGCGGCACTCCTTATCGCCAATTGATCGAATCTGGCTTGATTGACCCGCACCGGTATTGGGTGATTGGCGCACAACTCCATGCCAATTCGCCAGTGTATACCGCCTATTTGCGTGAACGCGGCGCAACGATCGTCGAGCTGAGCGAAGCGCGTCGCGCTGGTGTTGCAGCGACGGTGCGGGCATTGTTAGCTGCCAGCGATGCGGCCAGTATAGGCTGGGGCTTCGATCTAGATGTGGTACAATCTGCCGAAGCGCCCGGCGTGAGCGCGCCTAACCCGCTTGGCATGAGCGGCGATGAGCTGGTGGCGCTGGCAATGGTGGCCGGTGCTGATCCGCGCACGCGCCTGATCGAGTTTAGCGAACTGAATCCGCAGTACGATATTGATGACCGCACAGCCCGGCTGGCAGCAGTCGCACTATGGTATGCGCTGGCAGCGTTTGCTGAGCGCAGACGTGCTTGATGTAAAGGATTAGCTATGCAAACCCTGACTGTTACGCACCGGCGCGCGGTGCAATTTATTGTGCTGATGGGGGTAGTGAGCCTGCTGGCCGATATGGTCTATGAAGGCGGGCGGAGTTTGAGCGGGCAGTATTTGGCTTTGCTTGGCGCGAGTGGTGCTGTGGTGGGGATTACCGCCGGCGTTGGCGAGTTGATCGGTTATGGTTTGCGCTTGGTGTTTGGCTATCTCAGCGATCGCACCCGGCGCTATTGGCTAATGACCATCCTTGGTTATACGCTGACCATCATCGCAGTGCCGATGCTGGCGCTGGCCAATGCGTGGCCGCTGGCGGTTGGCTTGTTGATGGTCGAGCGGCTTAGCAAGGCGTTGCGCAGCCCGGCCAAAGATACGCTGATCTCGTATGCCGCCGATCGGGTTGGTTCCGGCAAGGGGTTTGGCTTGCACGAGGCGCTCGATCAGGTGGGGGCAGTGGCGGCGCCGCTTGCGTTGGCGGCGGTGCTGGCCGCTGGCGGCAGCTTTCAGTTCGCATTTGGGATTCTGATCGTGCCCGGCTTGCTCTGTCTGGCCGTCTTGTTGGCGGCGAGAGCAATGTTTCCGCAGCCGGCTGATTTGGCTGGCAAGATACCGTCGCTTACTACAACTGGCTTTAACCGTCGCTTTTGGCTCTACATTGTCAGTGTGAGCTTGTTTGCCGCTGCCAGCGTTGATTTTGCGCTCGCCGCTTTCCATTTCCAGCGCACCCAGCTCTTGCCCGCTGCCGCGATCCCGGCGCTCTATGCGCTGGCGATGGTGGTTGACGCGGTAGCGGCGTTAGGCTTTGGCATTCTCTACGATCGGATCGGTTTGCAGACGTTGATTGGCGTGACGGCGCTGGCGACGTTGAGCGCACCGCTGCTCTTTAGTGCTAGCCTGATTGCGGCAGTGCTCGGCGTGATGATCTGGGGGATTGCGCTTGGTGCGCAGGAATCGATCCTGCGCGCGGCAGTGGCCCAGTTAGCGCCGGCTGAGCGCCGTGGTGCGGCCTATGGTCTGTTTAACGCCGGCTTTGGTCTGAGCTGGTTTGCTGGCAGCGCCGTACTTGGCGTGTTGTACGATGTCTCACTGCCGCTGTTGATCGGGGTGGCGGTCAGTTTGAATCTGGCGGCGGTCGTGGTTTTGTGGTTGATGGTGCGCCAGCCGGGGGCGGCGCTGCAACGGTAATCGATCGGTTGACAACGGTGATAGGGCACCTAGCCGGGCGGCCCTACCTATCGCACTATGAATGAGATTATGCACGTTGGGTTGACCCTGTTCGTCGCCAGCGCCCTTGCCCTCTGGAATGGCTGGGGCTTAGCGCGGTTGTTGCTGCCGGCCACTTTGCAACCGTGGCGGCCATTGTTGGCGCCTTTGCTAGGCTATACCCTCACCATCCTCGCTGGTTATTGGGTGGTGCGGTTGGTGGGCGGATTAAGACCGGCGTTAGGGTTACTGCTCCTGCTCGGCGGCCTGCTTAATGGGCTGGCGTGGCGGCGCACCGGCCCTCCCAACCTCGCCGCAGCGCTGCGCATGCATTGGCCGGCGCTGCTAGCAGCGCTGGTCGGTGTCGCTATCGGCGTCGCCCCACTCGTTAACTACGGTTATGCCGCTCCCATCGGCGGTGGCTGGGATGTCGAAAACTACTGGCCGACCGCGCGTTATCTCACTCACGGCCCGGTGAGCGCGATTGCAACCGCACCCGCCAACCCCCTGCGCGATATTAATGCTGACCCTCCCCGCATTGGCTTGACGCTCGGTTTCAGTGTCTGGCAAGGGTGCGTTGATCTCCTTAGCGGCGGCGAACCGCTGTTGAGTTTTGCCCCGCTGCTGGCATGGCTGCGCGCGCTTGGTGTGATTGGCATCTATGTGCTCTTGCAGGCGCTGTTTGAACTGCGGCGCGGTCCGGCAGCCTTCGGCGCGCTGCTGGCTGCGCTCAACGGCCTGTTGCTCTGGACAAGCTTTTTCAATTTTGGCATGCAACTGGCGGCGTGGCCGCTCATTCCGCTGGCGCTTACCCTCGGTCTGGCCGTGGTGCAGCCGGCTTCCGGTCAGCAGTTTCATACCTTAATCGCCGCCGCCATCGGTTTGGCCGCCATTCCAGTTGCCTATTACCCGGCCCTTGGCCCAATCGGGTTGATGGCCGCCGGCAGTGGGATCGTCACGCTCTGGCAAACGCCCCTACGTTGGCCGTTGATCCGGCGGGCACTGATTCTTGTCCTCATGACCCTAGTCTTGGCCGCTCCGACCATTCCTGACTATTTCGCCGGGTTTAAATTTCGCTACAGCCTGCCGCTGACCACGCTCGGCTTGTTTCGCTTCGTACCGCTGAGTGATATTGTGGGGTTGACTCTCTTCCGCCTGCGCGAAGCGCCCGAACCCCTTTCTCTGTTCACTTGGTTGGCAGCAATCACGTTAGCGGGTTTCGCCGGCTATGGCTTGCTAGCCGGGCCACAGCGCGGTCGCTGGTTTGGCCTGCTGGCCGGCGCAGGCGGGTTTCTGCTCTACTTGCGCTTTGGGGCGGAATACCACTATGGCTACCTCAAGGCGGCGGCGTATGTGGGTTGGTTGGCCGGCGCGTTGGCGGCTAGCGGTTTGCAGGCGACGCTCGAACGTCTGCCCACGCGCCCGCAATGGCTGCGCCGGTTGGTTGCCGGCGGCACAACCGTGATCATCGGCGGCGCCGTAGCCTTCACCGGCGGGCGAGTAGTGGCCGATCATTGGTCACAACCCGGCCTGTTTGCCAACGAATTGCCTGCGCTGGGCGAATTGCGTCGCTTGGTGCCTGCCGGCAGCACCGTCTGGCTGACTAGCGACCCGCGCGTGCAAGGTGTCACCAGTGGTCTAGCGGCCTATCTGCTCGATCACGCTGTTGTCTGGGGTGATGTGCGCACCGGCTACGCCTCATCGAGTGCGGGCGAACCCGATGCCGTCGCCGATTATGCTCTCTTACAACGCGACGAAGACCCGACCCTGTGGGGCTACGCCGATCCGCCGATATGGAGCGGCGGATCGTACCGGCTCTACCAGCGACCAGAAGGGTTGCTTTCCCATGTGCGGTTAGTGCAGATGGTGGATGGGGGGCAATCCGTCACCATTTCGCTATCTGCCAATCGGCTGTCTCTCGCCACCCCATTCTCCAATCAAGAGCAGGCAACGCGCTGGATTCAGCTCCAAACCGTCACCCTCACCCCGGCTGAGCTGTTCATTGATGGCCAGCGTTACGCGGTACCGGCAGGTCTTGGCGCAATCACGATTGGGCCGCTGACCACGCCGCACACCCTCGCCATCCAAGCCGGCGCTACCCCTATCCAGTTGCGGGCGGTGAGTCTGCTGGCGATACCGCCTGCCAGCGCCGGCGAGATTACCCACAGTGTCGCGCTCAGCGCGGCAAGTGTGGCCGATGGGTTACGTGTCGCCACTACGATTACAATGCTCAATCCTGACAGCGGGCCGTTGGTGGTGGCGCTCGAACTATGGGATCGGCGACAAGGAACGCTCTTTGGTCGCTACGGCCTGCGCTTTGGGCCAGCAGTGACAACCCAACCGGCAACGGTGGCGATTGATCTTGCAACCGGTGCGTCGGCCGCCTACAGCGCTGCCGGTGAGCCATTGCCGTTGGGGGTACAGCAAGGTGCAGTTTTGCCCGGATCGTACACTGCCCGCTTATGGGTCGGCACCGACCAACGGGCGCTGCTCACGCCGGTTGACCTCTTCGCCTTCACGATCGATCGCGTCGGCGGTATCACGCTCGATTGGGTGGCCCAATACCCGCTCATGGCAGCCCGTATCGATCGTCCGCTGCAACCGCTCGCGGCCCAATTTGGCGAAGATATACTATTGCGCGGCTACGATCTGCTCGCCGAACGAGTCACTGCCGGCGATACAGTGGCCATCACGCTCTGGTGGCAGGCGTTGCGTAGCAATCTCGATGAACGCAGCATGATGCTCCAGCTACGTAACGACCGCGATGAGCGAATCGCTGATGCCGATGGTCCGCCGGCGGCTGGCGGGCGCCCGACCAGCTTGTGGCAAGCTGGTGAAGTGATCATTGATGATCGCCGGCTAGCCATGCCCGCCAATCTGCCACCGGGTCGCTACTGGCTGGTGGTGGGCAGTTACCGCTGGCCTTCGCTCGAGTTGGTGACATTGCGCGACGCCAGCGAACCGGTGTGGCGCATTCCTGTTGAAGTCATTGTGCCGGATGACGCCTAACAACCCGATTAGACCGGTTGCAGTCACTTTTCGGCAAGCCTGTGCAATCTGTTACAACTTTTGGTACAATAGCATTAAACCACAACGCCATATAACATGCGTGCCGTCGCTACCGAGCCGCCGGCATCAGCGTGGACGGCCAGACGTATCAATGGCGATGCAGTTGTATTACGAAAGAGCACGGCTATGAGCAAAAACACCCTCACCGTTACCGACAATCGCACCGGTAAGACGTATGAAATCCCGATTGAGCATGGTACCATTCGCGCCACTGCCCTGCGGCAGATCAAAGTTGATGATGACGATTTCGGTTTAGTATCGTATGATCCGGCCTACCTCAATACCGCTTCGTGCAAGAGTAGCATTACCTACATTGACGGTGATAAAGGGATTTTGGAGTATCGCGGCTACCCGATCGAGCAACTCGCCGAGCAAAGCTCGTACCTTGAGGTAGCGTATCTGCTGCTCTACGGTGAATTGCCTTCCAAAGAGCGGCTCGCATGGTGGGAGTACCGCATTAGTCGGCACCTCTTCCTACACAACAGCCTCGTCGAGCTGATCCAAGCCTTCCGCTACGACGCACACCCGATGGGCATCCTGATCAGCTCGGTCGCGGCGATGTCAACCCTTTATCCCGAAGCAAAGAATATTCACGATCCGGCGGTGCGCGAGAAGCAGATTTGGCGCATTATCGGCCAGATTCCGACCATTGCCGCCTTCGCTTACCGCCACCGGATTGGCCGGCCCTTCAACCTGCCCGACAGCTCGCTCAGCTATACCGCCAACCTGCTCTATATGATGGATTACATGAACCAGCGCGATTACGAGGTCAACCCAGTGCTGGCCAAAGCGCTGGACGTGCTCTTCATTCTGCACGCCGATCACGAACAGAACTGCTCGACGTCGGTGATGCGCAGCGTCGGGTCAAGCCATGCTGATCCCTACAATGCGCTGGCGGCGGCGGCGGCGGCGCTCTATGGCCCGCTCCACGGCGGCGCCAACGAGGCAGTGCTGCGGATGTTGCAGCAGATTGGCCATCCCAAGAATGTGCCGGGATTCATCGAGCGGGTGAAGAAGGGTGAAATGCGCCTGATGGGCTTCGGTCACCGCGTGTACAAGAATTACGATCCGCGCGCTAAGATCATCCGCAAGATCGCGCACGAAGTCTTTGCGGCCACGGCGTCCAACCCGCTGCTCGATGTGGCGATGGAGCTAGAGCGGACGGCGTTGGAAGACGAGTACTTCATCTCGCGCAAGCTCTACCCGAATGTGGACTTCTACAGCGGCTTGATCTATCAGGCGTTGCGCTTCCCAATCGAGTACTTCCCCTTCCTGTTCGCGATTCCGCGCGCGTCGGGTTGGTTGGCGCAGTGGCTTGAGATGCTTGAAGACCCCGAGCAGAAGATCACCCGCCCGCGGCAAGTGTACATCGGCCCGCAGCGGCGTGATTACGTCCCCGTCGATCAGCGGTAATAAAGCGGTAATAAATCGTAGGGGCGGAGCAACGCTCCGCCCCTTGTGTCGGGTAACGCAACGCTTGTTCATATTGGGGGCAAAGCGCCGCGCTGCCCCTTCCTATACCTTAAACGCGCTCCGTCCGGCGTATTTCGCCGCGCTGCCCAATTCCTCCTCGATCCGCAGCAACTGGTTGTACTTCGCGATGCGGTCAGTGCGGGCCGGCGCGCCGGTCTTGATCTGGCCGGCATTTGTCGCTACCACGAGATCGGCAATCGTTACATCCTCGCTCTCACCCGAACGGTGTGATACTACAGCCGTCCAACCACTGCGTTGCGCCAACTGGATCGCGCTCAGCGTCTCGGTCAGTGAACCAATTTGGTTTAGCTTAATCAAGATCGAGTTGGCGGCGTGAGCATCAATCGCTCGCTGCAACCGTTGCACGTTCGTGACCAGAAAGTCATCGCCGACAAGTTGGATTTTATCGCCCAACTTGGCGCGGAGAAGTGTCCAGCCTTCCCAGTCATCTTCGGCCAAGCCGTCTTCGAGCGAGATGATCGGGTAGCGGTTGACCAGATCAACCCAATAATCAACCATCTCGGCGCTGGTCAGCGCACGACCCTCGCGCTTGAGATGATACTTGCCGTCTTCGTAAATTTCCGTCGTAGCCGGATCAAGTGCAATGAAAATCTGCTCGCCGGGCCGATAGCCAGCCTTCTCGATCGCTTCCATAATCAATTGCAGCGGGGCATCGTTGGTCGGCAAGCTCGGCGCAAAGCCGCCCTCATCACCCACCGTCGTGCTAAAACCGCGATCGTGAATGACCTTCTTGAGCGCGTGGTAAACCTCGGCGCCCCAGCGCAGGCCCTCGCGGAAGCTCTCGGCACCGACCGGCATAATCATAAACTCCTGAAAGTCGGTGCTATTGGTCGCATGCTGGCCACCGTTCATAATGTTCATCATCGGCACCGGCAACACATGAGCATAGACACCGCCAAGGTAGCGGTAGAGCGGCATGCCGAATGCGGCAGCGGCAGCTTTAGCAGCCGCCAGTGACACACCCAAAATCGCGTTCGCACCCAGCTTGCTCTTGTTGGGCGTACCGTCGAGCGCGATCAGCTCGTGGTCGAGCGCAATCTGATCGGCGGCGTCAAAGCCGATCAGTGCCTCAGCAATATCTTCATTCACCGCTTGTACCGCCTTGAGCACACCCTTTCCGTTGTAGCGCGACGTATCGCCATCGCGCAGCTCAAGCGCCTCGTGCGCGCCGGTTGATGCGCCGCTCGGCACAATCGCCCGCCCTACATCGCCACTTTCCAACCGAACATCGACCTCGATCGTCGGGTTGCCGCGCGAGTCAAGCACCTCGCGAGCAATGATCGCTTCGATAAGCGTTGACATAGTTCCTCCGGGTAACAAAGCCCGAAACCATGAGCCTAGCAGCAAGCTGCTGCTAGCCGCGCTCAGTATAGCACGGATGCACGTCTTCATGCGGTGGCGGTTTCGCATTCATTGTCCCTACTAGCGGAATTGCGGTAAAGCGTGTATGCTAGAAATACGGGAGCAGTACATGAGGAAGGAGTAGCCTTCATGCGACCGCGTGAACACTTTGATCAGGAATTGGATGCCCTGCGCAAGCAGGTGGTGGAAATGGGGCGCGCCGTGAGTGCGGCGCTTGAGCAGGCCATTGCGGCGCTAGAGCGCGGCGATGTTGAATTAGCCAAGGCGGTGGTGGCAGGCGATGCAGCACTCAACGTAGCCAAAGGGGCAATCGAGCAGCAGGCCATTAACCTGATCGCGACCCAGCAGCCGGTGGCGCGCGATCTGCGGCGGATTGTGGCGGCAATGGCAATGAGTTACGAGTTGGAGCGGATCGCCGATTATGCCAAAAGCACTGCCAAGATGGTAGCCGGTAGCCCTGATCCTAATCGGGGGCCATTGGTCGCGCCTAACGAGCTGGTGACGTTAGGCAAGACGGCACGGGCGAACCTTGATCGCATATTGGCGGCGCTCGAGAACGGCGGCACCGATGTGATCAAAGACATTATCGCCCACGAAGATGAGATCGACCATGAGTATAAGCAGTTGAAGCGCGCGTTGGTTGCCAAACTCACCCCTCCCGAAACCGCTGATCTGCTCTTCATTGCTCACAACTTCGAGCGGGTCTCTGACCGAGCGCTCAACATGGCCGAAAAGATCATCTTCACCACCAGCGGCGATCAGGTTGAATTGAACGATTAATCGCCTCTGCGGTACGGGCACAGCGCTGCTGTGCCCTCAATCCGCACTGACGTTTGTTTCCCGCGCCTGCACTTGCCCCTGCGCGCCGATCTGGATCGGCCCAATCGGCTTGAGACTGCAACTCGCACAGAGGTCGGTAATCGCCGGTAACGCTGCTGGCGCAACCAGCAAGACGAGCCGGTCGCCCGGTGCGAAGACGGTGCTGCCGTTAGGGATAATATAGCCGCCTTCGCGTTGAATTTGAACGATCAGCAACCCGCGTGGCAGATCAGCGTCGATCAGCGATTTACCCACTAGCGTCGAATCAGGCGGAATATGCGCTTCAAGAATTTGGCTGGCACCACTGACTTCAGGCACAAAGAGATGGCTATCGGTGCTTTCCGGTCGATCGCTCATCACGCCGAGCCATCGGGCAACCCAGCTTATCGAGACGCCTTGGACTAACACTGATACTAGCACGATAAAGAAGACAAGGTTAAACAGGAGTGGTGCATCGGGAATGCCGGCTAGCAGGGGAAAGGTAGCTAGCACAATTGGGACTGCACCGCGCAAGCCGGCCCACGAAATCATGAGCAGTTGCGCGAGCGAGCGGCGTGTCCAACCGAGCGAGATGATCACTGACAGTGGGCGGGCGACGAAGACGAGCCACAGTGCCATTGCCAACCCTTGCCCGGCTACTGCCGGTAATTGCGAGGGGAAGATGAGTAGCCCAAGCACCAGAAACATTGCGATCTGGCTAAGCCACGCAATCCCGTCGTGAAAGCGCAGGATCGAGCGCTTATGCACAATGTTGGCATTGCCGAGCATGATGCCGGCTAGATAGACCGCTAAAAAGCCGTTGCCGCCAATGAGGGCGGTAAAGCCATACGTGAGCAGCGTTAGCGCCATTGTTAAGACAACGTACAGCCCCTCTTGTTGCAGCCGGATACGGTTGATGACCCAGATCATCAAGCGGCCAAAAGCGTAGCCGCCGGCTACGCCCAGCAGCATTTGGAAAATAAATGCCGGCACGAGATCGAAGATCGAAGCCTGTGGGTTGATAAGTAATTGGGTAATCCCAATAGTGAGAAAGACCGCGATCGGATCGTTACTACCCGATTCGAGTTCAATCAGCGGTTCGAGCTGGTGCTTGAGATGAATACCGCGTGTGCGCATCACGCTAAACACTGCTGCTGCGTCTGTTGAGGAGATGATTGCCCCAAGCAAGAGCGCGAGCGGCCAATCAAAACCAAGGATCAGCCACGCACCGACAGCGGCAATGATTGTACTGACTAGTACTCCAACGTTCGCAAGTACGAGACCTTCGAGCAGCACCGGACGAATATTCGTCCAGTCAGTATCTAGCCCACCAGAAAAGAGAATATAGATTAGGGCGATCACGCCGATCAGTTGAGCTAGAGCAGCGTCATTGAAGACAATCCTACCCGGCCCATCAGAACCGGCCAGCATACCGACCGCCATAAACAGGATCAACGCCGGCACGCCAAACCGGTTCGAGGCGCGAGTAGCGGCGACGCT
>NZ_CALFBQ010000008.1 GCF_937951745.1 uncultured Chloroflexus sp. | reverse complement strand
GTTGATGAGTCATTGGAAAGTCTGTTCGTACCAACCGAATCGGTTGATAGCAACGTCTTGGCCGATTTGGGCATATCTCCCGCTGAAGCGGAGTCGTCGTTTGAGTTGCCCGGTGTCGAACCCTTCTCACTCGATGAGTTTGGCGATCTCGAACCGTTCTCATTTGAAGATTTAGAAGGTGGCGCGGCTCATGCCGGGGGTGAGTTGGCTATTCCGCCGGAAGAGATTGACAACTTAAATCTGGGTAATTTTGAGACGGTAGTCTTCTCGGAAGATGAAGAGCCAATGATCGATACCGGTGATCCCGTGCTTAATCGCCTGATCCAGTTGGGGCACCGGCAAGGCTATGTCGACCTTACCGATATCATCGCGTTAGTGAAGGATCCCGAGCACGAGGCGGATCGGATCGAGCAGCTTGGTTGGTCGCTGCACCACGCTGGAATCCAGATTCGCGATGGTGACGAAATTATTGATCTGGAAGCCGAAATCGGCGAGGAAGAGACAGGGCCGGCAACGTCGGTGGCTGAAGCGGATCTCACCCCGTTTGCCGAGGAGACACCAGCGGCGACCGAGCCGGAGTTGACGCCGTTCTCGCTGGAAGAGCTGGGGCTGTCGGCAGAGGAGATCGCGCAGCTAGAGGCAATGCAGCAGGCTGAGCAGCCGGCGGCTGCGGCGACCGAGCCGGAGTTGACGCCGTTCTCGCTGGAGGAGTTGGGCCTCTCGCCCGAAGAGATCGCGCAGCTAGAGGCGATGCAGCAGGCTGAGCAGCCGGCGGCTGCGGCAACCGAGCCGGAGCTGGCGCCGTTCTCGCTGGAGGAGTTGGGGCTGTCGGCCGAAGAGATCGCGCAGCTAGAGGCGATGCAGCAGGCTGAGCAGCCGGCGGCTGCGGCAGCAGAAGAAGACCTGTTTGATTTCAGCGTTGCCGAAGCAGTTCCGGTGGCAAAGGCGGTGCGAACCACCCCGCGCGTGGAAGAGCCACCTCCGCCCCCCAAACCAGAAGACGCGAGCTTTGAGCCTGAGCCGCTTGATGCGTTAGATGATATCTGGCAAGCCCCTCCAGAGCCGGTTGCGCCAGAGCCGGCCCGTGTCGTGTTGCCGCCGCTCTCTGAACGGGCAAAGCCGCAACCGGCATCTCGGGCAACATTTGGTGAGGAACGGCGGAGTGCAGCGCCGACACGCGATGACTTGCGCTTTGCCCGCCGTGAGGCAGCGACCGCCGGACGCGGTCGATCAGCACGCGCGCCATTGCGGCCACGCGCACCGGAAGATTTCATTCCCACCGGTAATGCTAAGCTTGATGACTACCTGCGCCAGTTGAGCGCCAATCCAGCCAATCACGCACTAGCCTTCACGATTGCCCGCCTCTGTGCGCAGACTGGGCAAGCGGAATTGATGGTAGTAGTCTATCGCCGTTTACTCAAGCAAAGCGCGTTGCTTGATCGAATCGCTGAGGAGCTAGAAGACCTGATTAATACCGTTGATGACGTTCCGGTGTTGCGCCAGTTGCACCGATTATTGGGTGATGTCTATTCGCGGCAGGGCCGGTTGGATGAAGCCATTGCCGCCTACAGCGTTACATTTGCTGAGTAAGCAGTATCCGTCTTACTTTAGACGAAAGCAGTCGCAAAGATGGCACCACAAGAAAGGTTTAGCATGCGCCGCATTGTAGAGGATCTGATCCGGGTCGATGGCGTCATCGGCAGCTTACTCGTCGGCAAGGATGGTCTGGTTGTGGCCAGTACCTTACTCGATGAAGAAGACGCTGAAATATTGGGCGCAATGTCGGCGGCTGTCTTCGGTGAGATCGACAAAGCGACCCGGCGGCTCGGCGTGGGTAATCTCGTGGACTCGATTATCGATGCCAAAGATGGTTCGATCTTGTTGTTGGAAGCAAAAGAACTGATCCTTGTCGTCATCACCCAGCGCACGGTGAATCTAGGGTTGGTGAAGATGGAGATGCGCCGCGCTGCCAAGCGGATCAGCGAGGCGGTGCCGATCTGATGGTACGGTGGGCGCCGAGAGGTGATACTCTGTGTCACTCGTATAATCAGGGCATACAGCGATGAAGGGGCGACGCAGCGCGCGTCGCCCCTTGTGATTGCGTGGTTGTTGACCAGTATATGGTATACTGACCGAGGGCAACAAACCTATTTCTTGACGTAATGAGGTATGCATGGAACGCGCACTTCTGATTTTAAAGCCCGATGCGGTGCAACGAGGTCTAATTGGGGCGATTATCAGCCGGTTTGAGCAACGTGGCCTCAAGTTTCAGGGTCTCAAGCTGATGCAGGTTGATGAAGCGTTAGCGCGTCGCCATTATGCTGAACACGAAGGTAAGAGCTTCTTCGATGGTCTCGTTAGCTACATCACTTCCGCGCCAGTTGTGGTAGCCGTCGTGGCTGGCAAGCCGGGCACGGTGGAACTAGTGCGCGCAATGGTTGGGGCGACGAACCCGGCTAAAGCGGCGCCCGGCACTATTCGTGGTGATTTTGGCGTTGATATCGGACGCAACCTGATCCATGCCTCTGACTCGCCGGAGAGCGGTGAGCGCGAAACGGCAATCTTCTTTCAGCCTCATGAACTCATCGGCGAGTGGAATCGCTCGCTTGACGGGTGGATCTACGAGTAACGATAATTGTACAGCTCACGGGTGCCGAGCTCCCGTCAATGCGGTTGGCGCGCTCAGATGATCGCGGCCAACCGCCACCTTATCTATGCTAGTCGTGATGGAAGCGCACGCTACGGCGGAGCAGATCGAAGCGGTCTGTGCCGAAATTCGGGCCATGGGATTTACGCCTCACCCTATGCCCGGCCCAACCCGTACCGCGATTGGTATTACCGGCAATCAAGGGCCGATTGAACAAGCTAGCCGGTTGCAGCGTCTCCCCGGTGTGAGCCAATTGATCCGGGTCACTGCGCCGTACAAGCGGGTGAGCCGCGAATTCAAAGAACTCGAGACGATCGTTGAGGTTGGCGGTGTCCCGATTGGCGGGAAAGGGATCGCGGTTATCGCCGGCCCATGCACGGTCGAGAGCCGCGAACAGACCTTCAATGTGGCGCAGGCCGTTCGCGCCGCCGGAGCAGTGATCTTACGCGGTGGTGCGTACAAACCGCGTACATCGCCGTATTCGTTTCACGGCTTGGGTGAAGCCGGCTTGCAGATACTGGCTGAGGCGCGCGCCTTGACCGGCCTGCCGGTCGTGACCGAAGTCATGGACACCGAGACGTTGCCGCTTGTGCTCGAATACGCCGATATGTTGCAGATCGGCGCGCGTAACATGCAGAACTACTCGCTGTTGCGGGCCGTGGGGCGCACGCAACGACCGGTGCTGCTCAAGCGCGGTTTTGCCGCTACGGTGAAAGATTTGCTGCTAGCGGCGGAGTACATTCTGGCCGAAGGCAATCCTCATGTCGTGTTGTGTGAGCGTGGGATTCGCACGTTTGATGACAGCCTGCGCTTCACGCTTGATCTGGGTGCGGTGCCGCTGATTAAACAGCTCTCGCACTTACCGGTAATTGTCGATCCGTCGCATGCCAGTGGCCGGGCCGACTTAGTCATTCCAATGGCACGGGCCGCGTTGGCCGCCGGCGCCGACGGCTTGATCGTCGAAGTACATGACAATCCGGCCTATGCGGTGTGCGATGGCACGCAATCATTGGTGCCGGACAGTTTTGCCGACATGATGCGCCAAATAGCGCGCATTGCCGCGGCGGTTGAACGCCCGCTGGTTAGCAGCGTGTACCGCTGACTTCGAGCGGAGGTAAACGGTGGAGACACGGCGCTGGCGCGATCTCGATTGGTCTATCGTCGGTAGTGTGGCGGTCTTGCTTGTCATCGGTGGGATGGCCTTGCACAGCGCCACCCTCAATGCGGTCGCAGGCAATGGCTTGCCGCTACGACCGGTCTTTGATCGCCAACTTGTCTACATCATCATCGGGCTGGTGGTAATGGTCATTATGATGTTATTCGATTATCGCCTGCTCTCCAGTTTGGCGCGCCCACTCTACATCGGGATGGTGCTCTTGCTCGCAGCGGTGTTAGTCATTGGCCGGGTGAGTGAGGGGGCGCGCAGTTGGATTGCGATCGGCGAGCGCACCTTCCAGCCTTCTGAATTGAGCAAATTGGTATTGATAGTGGCGCTAGCGGCGTATTGGCAACGCTATGCCGATCGCGGCGGGAGCTGGCTTGTCCAATTGGGCAGCTTGTTGATTGCCGCAGTACCGATGGCGTTGGTCTTTGTCCAGCCTGACCTTGGCACGGCATTGGTCATGGCAAGCATCTGCTTGGTGATGGCGTGGGGGGCCGGGATGCGTCCTAGCCAACTAGTGTTCTTATTCATTATGGCTGTGCCGCTTGGTTGGGTAGCGTGGCACTACGTGCTCGACACCTACCAGCAAGTGCGCCTCAGCACCTTTTATTACCTGTTGATCAACCCGGCAGCAGTTGATTTCAACGCGGCATATAACGTCATTCAATCACTCAATGCGATTAGCTCCGGCGGTCTTACTGGCGCCGGTTTGACCCGCGGCCTGTTCAGTCAAGGCAATTATGTGCCGGTGCAGCATACCGACTTCATCTTTGCTGTGGTGGGCGAAGAATTGGGTTTCATTGGCGGGCTCGTCTTGATCAGCTTCTTAGCCATCTTGCTCTGGCAGACGTTAACGGTTGCTGGCAAGGCGCGCGATCAGTTTGGCCGGATGATTGCGCTTGGCATTTTTGGCATGCTCTTCAGCCATACCGTGATCAATCTTGGTATGAACATGAGTTTGTTGCCGGTTACTGGTTTGCCGCTGCCATTTGTGTCGGCTGGCGGCAGCTTTATGGTAATGACGCTTGCCGGGATTGGTCTGCTGCAAAGCGTGCAGTTGCGTCACCGGCAAATCGCCTTCTAAGCGATCACGCCAAGAACGCCTCGACTTCAGCCAACGTCGGTAAGGCGCTCCGCCCGCCAAGGCCGCGGGTTTTGAGCGCAGCGGCGGCGCTGGCGAAGCGCAACGCTGCCGGCAGGGGATCACCGCGAAGCAGGGCAAAGAGCAGTGCGCCGTGAAAGACATCGCCGCAGCCGGTCGTGTCGACCGGTTGAGTGGGGAAGGCGGGGGTATAGATCATATCACCGCCATTGCAGGCCCAGCTCCCCGCTTCGCCGGCAGTGACGACAATCAGCCGCCGGTAACGGTCGTGCAAGGCCTGTGTCGCGGCGGCCAGATCAGAAAGGCCGGTCATGGCGCGGGCAAAATTGGCCGACACAACGATATCATCGCAGAGCGGCAGCAAGTCTATTACTGCCGGTTTCACCCGTTCGGCGTCGATCATAATGCGCCCGCCGGCAGCGCGCACCTGTTGGGCGGCGGATAATGCTGCCGGCAAGTGGCTGTCAATCAGCAAAGCACGGGTTTGGGAGGCTAGTTCCGGAGGAAAGACGAGGTCGGCAAAGACGGCTGATTCGTTGTACCACCAGACCGTGCGGCGGTCACTGCCCGGCTCGGCTAGTACGAACGACACGTGTGATGAACCGGGACGAGTAGCGACGAAGGCAGTATTAATGCCGAAATGAGCGAGTTCGGTGCGAATCGCCTCGCCGTAGTGATCGTTGCCAACGGCGCTCACCAGCGCCACGTTGGCTCCTAGCCGGGCCAGCGTAGCCAGTGCTGTCGCCACTGGCCCGCCACCCATCTCGGTGCGCCCGGCGAGGGGTTGTTTCTGGCCTAAGACCGGTGGCGTGGCCGCTACGCCAATCATATCCCAACTGGCGATCCCGACCCCAATCACATCAAATTGCGTCATACCAACTCCTAAAGCAGTGTTGCCTATCATTGCCATTCAGCGAATCATTTGCTTGCCTGTGCTACAATAGCAAGGTGAATGATGCCGGATCAGTGCGCCAGCCGTCAAGAGGAGCGTTGTCGTGGAAGACCTGATTGCGCAGGTGCGCGCGCAGATGGAAGCGTTGGTTGGGTTGCCGACCGGGATGCAATTGCCGAACCCGCCGTCACCGCCTGCTTCAGATACGCCGATTGCCAGCTACATTGATCACACCCTGTTGAAACCCGAAGCGACGTCTGATCAGATTGATCGATTATGCAACGAAGCCGAACGTTATCGCTTCGCCAGCGTTTGCGTCAATCCGCGCTACGTCGAGCGATGTGCGCGCGCATTGGCCGGGTCGTCGGTGCGGGTCTGTACGGTTATCGGCTTTCCCCTCGGCGCAACTACAACGAAAGTTAAAGTATTTGAGACGGTGCAGGCCATTGGGCATGGTGCGCGCGAAGTCGATATGGTACTGGCGGTGGGTGCGCTGCGTGGGCGCGAATACCATGCCGTTGCTGACGATATTCGGGCTGTGACCGATACCGCTCATGCCAGTGGGGTGCTGGTGAAAGTCATCCTTGAAACCGGCTTACTCACCGATGTGGAAAAGGTGATGGCGTGCTTACTGGCAGTGCGGGCCGGCGCCGATTTCGTCAAGACCAGCACCGGTTTCGGGCCGGGAGGCGCGACGGTGGCTGATATTGCCATGATGCGCGCAGCGGTTGGGCCGGCAATCGGGGTCAAGGCATCGGGCGGCGTGCGATCGTTGGCGGCGGCGCAGGCGCTGATTGCCGCCGGCGCAACCCGTATCGGCACTTCGGCTGGGGTGTCGATTGTGCAAGAGGCAGAGGGTGCCATGCCGGAACGGCAGAGTGGCGAGGCGTATTGAGTGAGGGAATAGGGAAACGAGCCGGCATCGTTGGCAAAATCAGGTCTCGGAAAGAGGGTCATAGATACGCAAAAGCACAAGGAGGCGCGAGTGAGCATCTTAATCGATGCCAATACCCGATTGCTAGTGCAGGGCATTACCGGTAAAGAAGGTGAATTTCACACCCGCCAGATGCTAGAGTATGGTACGAACGTCGTGGCTGGCGTGGTACCGGGGCGGGGCGGCCAGACGGCGATCGATGGGCAGGTGCCGGTATTCAATACCGTATCAGAGGCAGTGGCGGCGACGGGCGCGAATACCGCGGTGATTTATGTGCCGGCGCCGTTTGCGCCCGATGCTATCCGTGAGTCGGCGGCTGCCGGCATTCCTTTGATCGTGTGCATTACCGAAGGCATCCCAGCGCTTGATATGGTCAGCACCTATGCCTTTGTGCAAGAGTGTGGCGTGCGGCTGATCGGGCCAAATTGCCCCGGCCTGCTGACGCCGGGAGCGGCCAAAGTCGGCATCATTCCCGGCAATATCGCGACTCCCGGCCCGGTGGGGATTGTGAGTAAGTCAGGCACGTTGACCTACGAAGCGGTTGATGCCCTTACCCGGATTGGCATCGGCCAGAGCACGATCGTCGGGATTGGCGGCGATCCGATTATCGGCACCAACTTCATTGATGTGCTCGCAATGTTTGAGGCTGATCCGCAGACGGAAGCGATAGTGTTGATTGGTGAGATCGGCGGCACTGCCGAGCAAGAGGCGGCGGCGTACATCAAAGCGCATGTGACCAAGCCGGTCGTCGGCTTCATTGCTGGTCAGACGGCGCCTCCCGGCAAGCGTATGGGGCACGCTGGCGCGATCATTAGTGGCGGCGAAGGCACGGCGCAAGAGAAGATCACTGCGCTAGAGAGCGTAGGAGTACGGGTGGCCCGGATGCCAACTGACATTGCCGGACTGGTGAAAGAGGCGTTGGCCGCCCGGGCGGCGTTGTGATGGAGTACGGTAAGGGCGGGTGGGAAACCCGCCTTTACCGAGTCAGAGGGGCAAGTTGGCAACCTGCCCCTAATCTATGACCGTGATTGATTCAACGGGATCCGCAACTCAACCGTCGTCCCCTGCCCAATCTCGCTGCGGATGCGCAGATCGGCCCCGATCAGCCGTGCCCGCTCCTTCATATTGAGCAAGCCAAGACTGCCACGGTTGGCATAACCGCTCTCAACGGCAGCGACATTAAATCCACGACCGCGATCACGTACACTCGCGACAAAATGATCTTCCTCGACATAGAGGTAAATGGTGATCAGATCACTCTGGGCGTGCTTGCGGGCATTATTGATCGCCTCTTGAATGATGATAAAGGCAGCAGCTTCAATTTCGGGTGGGAGCCGCGGCACTTGCGACGGCGCTTCGAGGCGCAGTTTGGTGTCGTTGCCAGAGGGATCGCGCCAGCGATCAACATATTGTTGCAGCGTGACCAGCAGACCCTGCGTCTCAAGGCCAAGCGGTCGCAACTCGAACAGCAGCGTGCGGATATCGTGCGTCGTCTTCTGCACAAGTTCAGCCAATGTATCGAGTTCGGTGGGCACCCGTTCGGGCATCGCCTTAAACAGGCGTTTGATAAACTCGATATTCATCGCGATCGCAGCCACACTCTGCGTTGGGCCATCGTGCAGATCGCGGGCAATGGCTGAGCGCACCTCGGCCTCTTTCTGCAACAGCCGGTCGCGCTCTTCCTTTAGGCGCTGATAGAGGCGGGCGTTCTCGATCGCGATGGCCGCCTGTGCTGCCAGCGTCGTCAGCAATTGCATATCTTGCTCGGTGAAGGGCTGGCCATTCGCCTTATTGAGCAACTGCATCGCGCCGATAACCCGATCCTTCACCCGCATCGGCACACAGACGATCGAACGGGTGATAAAATCGGCTTCGCGGCTGATCGCATCGTACCAACGCGGATCGTGTTCGACATCGTTAACGATCTGGCCCACGCCGTGCGAGACCACCCAGCCGGCAATGCCACGGTCAGCAGGCATCCGGTACTGGCGCTGCTCGCCGGGAATTTCTAACACCAGCTCGTGGGTGTCTTCGTCAAGGATAAAGATCGAACAGCGTTCGGCGCCAACCACCTTCGGTGCGCGCAGCTTAATATCGTTAAGCAGGCTTGTAAGGTCGAGATTGACTGCCAGCGACTGACCGATTTCGTAGAGCAAATGGAGTTCGCGCAGATCGCGCTCGGCGCGGCGCAGCATCGCGAGCTTATCGGCTTCACCGCCAATGGCGCGCACCAAGAGCACCAGCAGCTCTTCATCAAGCGGCGGTGTGCTGCTCGATTGCTGGTTGGAACGGCTTACGACCAGATGGAGCAGGCCAACCCCTTGCCCCCCGCTCTGCAACGGCAGCTCGATCAGATCGCGGCTGTCGTCGATCGAATACGAGCCGACAATCGGTTCGCCGCTATCATCGCGGCGGGCAAAGCCATCGCGGGCTTGCTCGATCAGCGAGAGCGTCTCGGCGTCGAGCTGACCCCAAGTGACTTTAGTGGTTTCGCCGTAGGGAGAGATGTAGAGCAGCGCACCGGCTTGGGCCGGCCAAAACGCGATTAGACGCTCAAGCGACGCCTGTAAGAGATCGGCCACTTCGTGGTGGCCGCCGGCAATAAGCAATTGGCTAAGCGTTTCCAGTTGGCGCTGATTAATCGCGAGCGGCGGCATACGATCACCTCGATCTGTGGCAACAGGCGTTAAATGCAACAGGGTAAGAACATTTATCATTGTATATTGCCTGTACTGTAATGGATCGATGATAGAGCTGTCAATGGAACAACGGTTATGGAACGGTTCAAAATTTGCCATCGCAGTGAACTACCGCCCGGACGGATGCGCTATGTCGAGATTGATGGTTTGCCGATTGGGCTGGCGAATGTTGCCGGCACTATCTACGCTTTCAGTGATAGCTGCCGGCATGAGGGCGGGCCACTCTCGGCAGGGGTTTTGATCGAATACACCGTCACGTGTCCGTGGCATGGCTGGACCTACGATGTGCGTACTGGCAAGAGCATCGTGCCACCGGTAGGCTTGCGGATCGCCACCTATCCGGTCGAGGTGATTGACGACGAGGTCTTCGTCATCATCGATTGGCCGGAGGTGTAAACAACCGTTACCATGCTGATATTGTAATCGATTTTTAATCATGATCAAGTACTTTAAAGGTAGTACTAATATGTATAGTAATTAAAGTGAATTTACTGATTTTGATAATAAAAAATCTATCTCTAGAGAGATGATTCATTGGTGTTTCATTCCATAAGCTGGTGTTTAGTTTAGATGTATACCTATCAGTTGTTATTGTGGCATCATACTTTTTGGTAAAAAATAGAGTGCTGGCCTAGGCAATTACAGGAGAGTACCATATCCTATTTACCACTCGTTCATTCGCTGCCTCTTTCACCCCTCACCCATCTCCCCTCCACAGGGAGAGAGATGCTCGACGGTATACGTACCTGCCTAAAGAAGGGGGAAGCCTCTGATGCGGAGGCTGTGTGCCCGTGTATTTGGTAAGAGAAGGCGTGGTTTCCCCCGCTCTTCTACGTGAAGAGGGCTAGGGTGAAGGGCAGCTCGCCACTGAGGGGTGGGGCAAGGCGAATCTGCTCCTACCCATGCTGTATGTTGGCAGAGGAGCGATCAGTGGTGATGTACGCATAATCGCTGCAGGGTGGGGCCACTCGCAATGGCCATTGTGTAGGTGCGAGCGGGGTGTCCGTGATGCTGTTTCTCATTCTCACTGCCAACGGTAGGGAGCCTTACTCTTCTCGTACATGCGAAAGACTCGCTGCCGTGAGGTAGGAGGCCGTGGTGTGCAACCGGCGTGCAACCGGCATCGTCATATACGCGGGTCATGCTTTTGGGTGTAAGGAGGAGATATGGACACGCAAACCCAACGTCTGTTGCGAACGCGCACGGGCCGGATGGTGGCCGGCGTGGCTGGCGGATTAGCCAACTATTTCGGGATCGATCCGATCTTTGCGCGGATTGGCTTCGTGGTCTTGAGCTTTGTCAACGGAATCGGCGTGGTGCTCTACGTCGTGTTATGGCTGTTGATGCCGAACGAAGATGCCGCGCCAACCGACAACAACCTCGATGTGGCGATCGGCGAGATGCGGGCCATTGTCGAGCGGATCATCAGCGATATTCAGGATATATTTCGCCGGTAACGTGGACAGACGCACGGCGGTAGAGACGCACAGCTGTGCGTCTTTACGATAATCCCCGCACGGCCACTGGCCCAAACCCCAAATAATCGCAGGCGGTCAATTGATAATACACCCCATCAACCCGCCCCTGCACCGCGTTATCCCAGTCGTACCGGCGGTGGAGATGGCCGTAGATGCAGGCCGTGGCATCGCTGGCGGCGATCATACGGGCAAATTCGGTCGGCTGGCGATTGACGAACGGTGGAAAGTGGATCATCACAATCAACGGCTTGCCGGCTGCTAAGGCGCGACCCGCTTTCAGCGCCCGCTCTAGCAGCCCTAACTCGCGCTGGTAAATCGGCAAATCCTTCTCAGCAAAGCCGGGAGTTTCCGGCGTAATCCAACCGCGGGTGCCGCAGACCACCGCCTCGCCGATATCGAGTGCATCGGCGCCGATCAGGCGTAAGCTAGGCGGCAAATGGCGGCGGATCGAATTGACGCTGCGCGGGCACCAGTAGTCGTGGTTGCCGCGTATCAATACCTTTGTGCCGGGCAAGGCATCGATCCACTGCAAATCGAGCAGTGCGTCTTGCAATTTCATCGCCCACGAAATATCGCCGGCGATTAAAACCCAATCGTCGGGCGCTACCCGGTCGCGCCATGCCTGCGCAATCCGTTCGGGATGATCTTTCCACCCGGGACCAAAGATGTCCATCGGTTTGGGACGAGCGAACGAAAGATGGAGGTCAGAAATTGTCCAGATCATAGCGCTTGATGATAACAGGCATGGCGATGCAGTGCAACTCATCGGGTACTGAGGGGGTAGAGTCGCCCAAAAGTAGAATGATTCGCTTACGTTGTGAGAAGAGTGAGCCGGTGCTCACGCTTTTGGCTCGGTCAGTGTTTTAAACGAGATGGTATTTCGGTTCAAATCCAACGTAATTTGTTCCGAACTCTGTACCAGATCGGCAGCGACAATCCTCCCATCAGCGTTGGCGAGCATATATTCGATGGTACAGCCACCTATGAACAGCAGTCGCCCTGATGAGAAGAGCTGTTTGCGGGTAATCATGTCACTGCCCACCGCTATCACGCGGGCCGTAAGTTGATGCGTAGAGTGCTCGGCGCGCGACAGGTATTCGCTCAAGAGCGCACGGGCTAGCACCGATTCGGTCTTGCCGTTCGTTTGCACCTGATCAGAAGAGTTAGCTTGCTTGATACTTGGCGGTGCAGGAAGAAAGGCTTTGCGCAGCTCGTCCTCGAGATTCTTGAGAATGTCCGGTAGATTGGGTTCGGACGCGATGGTATTCAGCTTCCTAATAAGGTTATTGATGAGCGTGAGCAGGGAGGGTTCGTTATCATCGGTTGAAATGGGTGGAAATGGTAAGACCTGCCGCTGGCTTTTGACCAAAAAGTGGGCTATTGCAGTGTAGAGTGTGTTGCTGTCGATCGTGGTAGTAACTGGGTAGAGCGTGTAATCGCTGCGGAAGAGGGCCAACAGATTGGCGAGACTGCTGGTGACGCCGCTAAGTGCATTGATAATTTCTTTAGTATTCTCTAAGGCTTTATTGATCGGATCAACACTAAAGCTCATTTCTGGCACGACGGGTTGTCGCGAAGTCCCTAATACCAACGGTTCTACAAGTTCTACTTGTCGGCTTGGTTCAGGTAATCGTTTTTCTTGGGCTTCAAGCTGCTTGCGGATATACTTCAATAACAGCCTATCACGTCCATCAACGATTCGATCAACCAAAATGACTGCTGAGGATTCTGGCAAAACCCCACCAATCTGTTCAATTACTCTTTCAGCGCAGCGTCGCAGTGCGCGGTAGGCGGCGAGATGGGCAATGTGGCTAAGGTGTTCCCTTTTCGTGGTATCTAGCGTGATCGTGCCTTCTGGTGGAGTCGGTGTTGCTTGTTCACTCATCTTTGGCTCCTATACAGTAGATCGTAGCTCTATTGTAGTGCGCATTAGGCAATTGTTGAAGTTGTCTTGCAGATTGCTGCATTGAAGGAATAACGACACAATTATCGTGTAGCAGCATATGACACACCGCTCGCAGGGTATGGCAAGTACTATGGAACGTTGGCAAGATCGCTCGCGGTCTTCGCCAAGCAGTGATCAATCAGGGTGCTTGTCGTCATTTGCGCGCAATGATCAGAGTATGCGCTCGCCCAATTATCAACGGAGCTGTCTGTTCAGCATCGTCAAAGGGTATGCGTCTACAAACGATACACGTTCGCCTGTTCTTCTACAATGTCTCATCCAAACCCTTGCCGATCCTGTGATTGCCGACAGCAAGCACGTTTTACCTCATGCGAAGAGATTATCAGCCCGCTATAAGCCGCGGTTCAGCCCGATTGGCGGTATAATGGCCGTCGGCGTTGCAGCAGGCCGATAGGGATGTGATGACAATCAGGGATCGTTCAACGATAGCCAGTGATCTACGCACTGCCGAAGCCGGACACACCGTCCGGTCGGTGGTGCGCACGTTGCTCTTGATGCTGGCGTTGGCGCTGCTGGCCGGGGCAATGGCCTATCAAGCGCCGCCACAGGGCCGCGTAGCAATCGGCTGGCCCGGTGATCGGCTTTTCTTTGGGGTGAGTCCGGGATTAGGTGCTGAACCGGTGCAGCGCGGGGAGTTGTTTGCCGATGAATTGACCCCCGATTCGCCGACCGGTCGCTCGCGTTGGACGCGAGAGCGAGCGGTGTTAATCTTGCCCAACGTAGGTGCCGGATCGCCGCTACAGGTGATGCTGGTAGCGCAAGGTTGGCCGGCAGCGGTTGGCACGCAACCGGTGGTGACGGTTGCGATCGACAATTCGGTCGTGGGCGAGTTCTCTCCCACCAGCGCGTGGGCCGAATATACCTTTACTGTGCCGGGGATTGCCCACCAGCATGGCGATTTGACAATCACGTTGCAAACCTCGGCGACGCTCGCCGATAGCCGCGATCCACGCCAAAAGGGGGTACGGTTAGCCGAAGTGCGGATCGAGCCGGCGAGCGAACCGGCACCGCTCTTGCCGCCGGCATGGCCGGCTGTAGCGTTGCTCGGTTGGAATGCAGTACTGCTGTACGGAGTATTGGCGCGGTTGCGGTTAAGTCCGGCGCTAGTGTATGGTGGTACGGCAGTGGGTATTGGCGCGGTGGCGATTGGTTTGGCGCTAGCCCGGATTTGGATGGCGGCGATCTTGAGTGTAGCTATGTCCGGCTTGCTGGTGTTGCTGGTGATCGCCTATCGCCAACCGTTGCTGGCGCTGATCCAGATGCTGGTGCGGCGCTACAGTCAAGGCCGCGCGCTCAGTTATGGGTTGATCGCGGTAGCGTTGCTCTGTTTTGGCTATGTGCTGCTGCATATCATTCATTGGGCGGCAGCGGCTGGAGTGCGGCTGTTTTGGCAGACCTTCCCCGATTCGCTCTTGCTGGCTCTGTTAGGAACGGCGTTAGTGGCGTTGGGGTTGAACTATGGCCGGGCTGGGTTGCCGCGCCTGAGCGATGCGATTGTTGATTGGTTTGCGGCACGGCGCGGTGCGTGGATCGTGTTAGGGACGTTTGCGTTGATCTGGCTGAGTTTTGAAGCGTTCGTCGCCGCGACGTTGCCCTACGTTGGCCACGCCGATTATAGCGATAACGCGATTGTCGCGCGCAATCTCGCCCGTGGGCGGGGTTGGGTAGTTGATTACATCAGTCAGTTTTACTATCGCTACGAGAGCCTCACTCGCCCACAAGAGACGTGGCCGCTGTTGCAGCCAGTCTGGATCGCGCCTTTTTTTGTACTGTTTGGCCCGACGGCGTGGGCAGCGAAGATACCCAATTTTATCTTCGATATCATCTTATTAGGACTCATTTACGCAGTTGGGAGCTGGCTCTGGGATCGACGGGTTGGGGTAACGGCGGCTATCCTCGTGCTAACCAACTATCTCTTCTTCCGGCTGTCGATCTACGTCACCAACGATCTCGGTTTTGTCGTGTTTAATATGGCCGCGATCACGGCCTTACTGCGCAGCCAGACCGAACCAGCGCGGCGGTGGCGCTGGCTGCTAATCTCGGCCGTCTGTACCGGGTTGATGATGCTGCAAAAACCGAGTGGGGCGATGTTCGCGCTTGGCATGGGCCTCTGGCAACTGTCGCTGATAGCCCACGAGCTGCGCGCGGCACTCGATTGGCGGCAACGCTGGCAACGGCTGCGAGCTGGGCTAGTGCCGGTTGTAGTCTGGTCGGCGGTGGCGCTACTCATCCTTTCGCCGTACCTCGCGCGCAACATGATCCTATTCGGCAAACCGGTCTATAGTACCGAAAGCTACGATGCGTGGGTGCTGGATTATCGCGGCGTCAGCGGCGATGCGTGGTCAGAAATCTACCGTGTCTTTGCGCCAGAGTGGGGCGGGCCGGGTTTGCCCGACCGCAGTTGGATCATGCGTTGGGGGTTTGACGCGACCCTAACCAAGTTCGAGACACAGGTGCGTGAGTTGCGCGCCTACCTGATGCCGGCGTGGCCGGGAGTACCGGAACTATTTGCAGCGCTGTTTAGCCACGACGCGCGCAAAAATATTCTCACCCCGCTGGGGGCGTGGCTGGCGCTGGCTGGCGTCTTGGCTGCGGCAGCGTACCGGCGGCGCTGGTTGAGTCTCATGGTTTTTGCCTACACGCCGTACATTATCTTCATGCTCACTTATTGGCGCACGAACGAAGAACGCTATTGGGTGATGATCATTCCTTGGTTAGCGCTGCTCGCAGCGTGGATGACTTGGGCCGGTTATGATAAGCTAGCCGCGATTGGCGACCGGCGCTGGGCGCCGTTGGGATTGGTGTTGGCAGTGGCAGCGATCGTAACGATTGTGGCCGGCTCGCAAGCTGACATTGAAGATAAAGTGCGCAACGAGCCGCGTATTTGGCAGCAGGATTTGGCGGCTTACGAGTGGCTGCGAGCCAATACGCCGCTAGATGCGGTGATCATGACGCGCTTGCCGTGGCAGGTAAACTGGCATACTGAACGGCCAGCCGTGATGATCCCGAATACCGATAATCGTGAGCTATTGCTAGAGATTGCCCGCTATTACGGGGCAACCTATCTCGTGCTAGAAAATCAGATGCGGGTGAAAGGCGATGTGGGCAGATTGTTGGCGCCGTTGATGGATCACACAAACCAACCCGGGATGGTGATTGACGGCTTTGAGTTGGTATACGCTAGCCCCACACCAGATTTTCGCGCTTTTATCTATCGTATTCCCGATTCGTGATGGAATACCCGCCACCATGCGTATCTTAATGTTAGCCTCTTCATTGCCGAAATACCCTCGCGAGACGACTGCGCCGTTTATTGAAGAGATCGCGGCGGGGATCGCTGCGCGTGGCCATCACGTGACGCTGGTCGCGCCGTGGCACCCTGATCTGCGCCGCGCTTCTCACGAGCGTGGGATCGAACTACGGTTTTTTCGTTATGCGCCCCACCCGGCGTTGAACATTTGGGGCTATGCCCAGTCGTTGCAGAGCGATACGCAGGTGCGTGAGCGGGCATGGCTGGCAGCGCCGTTTGCGTTGCCGGCATCGTGGCTGGCGTTGCAGCGCGAATTGCGGCTGGCGCGCGCCGCTGGTCGTCCGTTCGATCTGGTGCAGGCGCACTGGGTCTTGCCCAATGGCCCACCGGCGGCGTTGGCAGCGTTCACGGCGCGGCTGCCGCTGGTGGTCAGCTTGCACGGTAGTGATATTTATCTGGCCGAGACGCAGCGATTAATGGGAACGTTAGCCGGCTTTGTATTCCGGCGCGCGGCGGCAGTAACGGCGTGCAGTGCCGATCTGAGCATGCGGGGCGTGCGCTTGGGGGCCAATCCGGCCCGCACCTTCGTCATTCCCTACGGGGTTAATCCGACCCAGTTTCGGCCCGATCCGGCGGCTGCGCAACAGTTTCGGGCTGTGTGGGGCATTCCCGCCGATGCGCCGCTAGTGTTGGGGTTGGGGCGATTGGTTGCGAAGAAGGGGTTTAGCGTCTTGCTCGATGCGTGGCCGGCAGTGTTGCGCATGCATCCCACGGCGCGGTTAGTGATTGTCGGCTACGGCGATTTGCGACCGGCGCTGGAAGCACAGGCAGCACGGTTAGGCATTGCGCCGATGGTGTTGTTCACCGGCCAGCTTGACCGTGAACGCACGGCGATGGCAATGGCGGCGGCTGATGTCTTTGCGTTGCCAATCGTGCGCGATGGCGTTGATGGATTGCCCAATGTCTTGCTAGAAGCGATGGGGGCAGCGCGTCCGATTGTAGCGGCGCGGGTGGCGGGCGTGCCCGACGTGATTGACGACGGCGTGCATGGGTTGATAGTGCCGGAGCGTGATGCCGGGGCGCTAGCGGCGGCGATTGGCCGCTTGATCGCCGACCGGGCGCTGGCTGCGCGGTTGGGGGAAGCGGCTCGTCAGCGGATCGTCACCGAATTGACGTGGGAGCAGACCGCGGCGCGTTACGAAGCTGCTTTTGCCGCCGCGCTGCGCGGTGAGGGGTGGCGATGAACCGTCGTTGGGTTGCGTTCTGGGTGGTGATTGGTCTCGCTGCGCTGGGTCTCCGCCTCTACCGGCTCGATGCGCAGAGCCTCTGGCTCGATGAGGGCAACAGTTGGGCAATAGCGATGCAGCCGTGGTCGGTGCTCATCCGCGATCTCGTGCTGCCAAATGCCGCGTATCCACTCTATCATCTGGTGCTCAAGGCGTGGATCGGGCTGGCCGGTGCGAGCGAGTGGGCGTTGCGCTGGCCCTCGGCGCTGGCCGGTGCGCTCAGTGTGCCGTTGCTGGCGCTGGCAGCGCAGGCGGCTGCGCCTGATGAGCAACGCCGAACGATCGTTACGGCAGCGGCGGCACTGATCGGCTTGTTGTCGCCTTTTGCCCTCTGGTATGCGCAAGAGGCAAAAGTTTACGCCTTGGTGTTGCTCGTCAGCGCCGCGCTGCTTTGGCTGGCGTTGCGCGCCGCGCAGCGCGATCAACCGGCAGATTGGGGGTGGCTGATTGGACTAGCGATTGTTGCCTTCTTCATCCACCGGCTAACAGCGTTACTGGCGCTGAGCGCGGCACTAATTTGGCTGTTTAGCCGTCCGCGCCGCTACATATGGCCAATTGCGGCTGGCTTGCTGCTGGTTGGCGTGGGCATGATTGCAGCCATGGCTGCCGGTATCGGCAGCGACCGTGCCGCTAGTGGCGCGTCGATTGCGGCAGATCCGCTACGGGCACTGTGGTTGACCTTTACCCGCTTCAGTCTCGATCGCTGGCCGGGTGATCTGCCGTGGTGGTGGTTAGGGCCGTGGCTCTTGCTATTAGGGTTGGGAATGAACACCTTGCGCGCCGCGCCGCGCCCGACGGTGTTGGTGATCGGGATGATGGGCGGCGTGCCGCTGGCGCTCTTTGGGCTACAACTGTTTTTTACTCGCCTCTACGAAGCGCGTTACCTGATGATCATCTTTCCGGTGTGGGTGGTAGTGGTGGCGATGGGGACAGCGCCGCGCAACACTGGGCCGGGTGTTGGTGTATGGCGCGAGTTGGGCGCTCTTGCCCTCGCTGGCGCGCTGATCACCAGCGGTTTGTCGCTCTTCCAACCGCGCTTCGGTCTGTTTTCCGGCGATCCGGTCAAAGAACAGTACCGCGAAGCGATCGCCGAACTGGCCCGGCGCGTGCATCCTGATGATGCAGTGGTCATCCATCCCGGCTACCTTCGTCCGCTCTACGATTACTACATGGCGCGGTCGAACACCGATCCGGCGCCGCCACCGATCACCTTTGCCAACTTCTGGACTGGTGAAAACAACTACAGCCAGCGTGAGTGGGATGCCGAGCGGCGGGTATCGTTAGCCGGCTACACGCGCAGCTTTCTCTTGATCGCGCCTGACCACGCGCGCACCGTCGATCCGCCGTTGCCCGGCGACGAGTATGGGCTAGTCGGCAACTTCTGGGCTTTTAGCCGCGAACAGCGCACGTGGCCATGCGGCATTTGGCGCTTTCAAGGGGTGCATCTCTTTTGTCAAGAAGCGCCGGAAGCGTACATTACCGGCGCAGTAGTGCAGCCGGCGACACCAGCGACGGTGACGTTCGGTGACGATCTTCAGTTGCTGGGGTACACGCTCAAAGCCACGACTCCCGCCGGGCCGGGAGTGTATCGCGCTGGCGGCAACATCCCGCTTAGTCTGTTTTGGGATGTGCGCCAGCCATTAACCGAAGACTACAGCCTCTTTATTCACCTTTGCCGCGACTGCGATCAACCACCGGTAGCCGGTGATGATGGGCAACCGTTAGCCGGCTATCTTCCGACCAGCACGTGGCTGCCGGGCAAACCGGCGCGCGATGATCGAGCGGTGCATGTGCCGTGTGATTTGCCGTCGGGCGAATATCGCTTGCTGATCGGCTGGTACCGGCCATCTGACCCGTCGCCGGAGGGACGGTTGCCGGTGCGCGGCGCGGGTGCGTTGGGCGCTGGACGGCTGTGGCTGACAACGATTGAGGTGGTTAGAGATGGGCACAGCAGCGCTGAGGGTAGAGCAGCGCTGTGCCCTTACGATAGGGCGGGGCAGCGCGGCGCCTCCCCTCTTTTCAACGGGGAGCGGTTTAGAGAGGCTATAAAAGCGGAAAACGTTCTTCTTACCAGTAGACGGTAAATCCGTTTTGCATCATTACTGTGTGTTCACTTCATAACAACCGCTATACTCAACACTGGCCGCTGCTGCTGGCTCTGCTCATCGGCACAGCATTGCGTGTTGCATTGTGGAATAACCTGCCGCGCCTCAGTTTGATTTCCGATGAAGCCGAGTATCTGGCTGCCGCCGATTGGTTGGCTCACGGGCGCGGCTTTGCTTGGCATACCGGCTATCTCTGGACGCGAGCGCCGCTCTACCCGCTATTCCTAGCGGCGCAGATCGCGCTGTTTGGGCGGAATCTTACCGTCATCTTCGCAACGCAGACCCTGCTTAGCCTGCTGAACGTCGGCTTGGTGTACGCGATTGCCCGTCGACTCGGTGGCTCGCCACTTATCGCTGGTGGTGCAGCATTGCTGAGCGCAATTGCCTTGCCGTTGGCGATGTACCCGCAGTTTCTGCTCAGCGAGACACTGTTTATCAGTTTGCTGCTGGCTGCCTTCTTGCTCTTGGTCGATCCACAGCAGCGACGAGATGTGCTGCTCGGCGGGCTGTTTCTCGGTCTAGCTACCCTTACCCGCGGCTTGCTGCTCGGCTTCTTGCCACTCGTCGCGCTTTGGTTAGGCTGGCGTGCCGGTGGTGGCTGGCGCGAACGTATGATTGCGGCGCTACTACCGTTGGTAGGGGCAGCGCTGCTGATCGGGCCGTGGTCACTCTACGCTTCGCGCACTTACGGTGGGTTGATAGTGATTGATACCACGAGTGCGTACAATTTGGCGCTGGGCGGGCGCACAGCCTACGATGGCGGGCGGAGTGATGCGCCGACGCGCAACTTTACGTTGGCTCTGCTTGATCCGACCCTCGATGATGCGCAACGCGTAGCGCTAGCCGCTAGTTCGTGTCTCGCCCAAACTGGCGATCCGCGCCTCAGCGCCGCTTTGGCGAAACCGGTAACTGCGATCACGCAGGCCGAGCGGCAGCGATTGCTGAGCGCCGAGGGGTGGTGTCTTATCTGGGCTAAGCCGGGGGCGTTTGTCGAGAAGACGCTGATCGAACTGGTTGATCTGTTTCAGATTAACTTTAGCGGCGCTGAGCGGCTAGCCGAAGGATTTGCGCTGGGGCGGCTGCCACGCTGGTATACGTTGGCGCTGCTGCTGCTCGATGATACGCTCTACATCATCACGCTGCCGTTGACGGTATTGGGTTGGGCAACGTTGCGGCGCAAAGATACTGGCAGCGCATTGCTTGGCTTGATCGGGCTATGGCTGCTCTACAATATCGCCGCTGCGCCACTGTTGTTTGCAATCAACCGTTTTCGCACTCCGCTGCTGCCGTTTCTCTTCGTCTTGGCGATGTTCGCGCTGGCGGCGCTGTCGCACTGGCGGCAATGGCTGGCAAGCTGGCAAACACGGCTCTATGTGCTGTTAGCTTTTGTCTTGTGGCTGGTTGCTGCCACGCCCTACGCCTATCTCGAACCACTTGCCCCCGGCGCTCCTTCCCGTTGGGCGTCGTACTTCGGCCCGTACCCGTCAGCACTGGCGGCGGCCCAAATCGCATGGCAGAGCCGTCCGCAGTATGAGGCGTTAGCTCGCTTGGAAGCAGCGGTTGCCAACAACGATCTAGCGGCGTGGGGGCAGGCGCTAGCCGACCCTGCGCTGCCGGTGTATGCGCAGGCGATAGGCGAGCCGTTGCTGGCAGCGCGGCGCGGCCAGCCTGAACAGGGGTTGGCACTGCTCGCGCAGCACCAGCCGCTGTATGCGTGGCAGGCAGCCGTTGTGCGCGGCGAGTTGTTGCGTCAAATGGGCGATCTGGCCGGCGCGCGCCAGTGGTTAGGTCTGACAGTGGTGGATGATTGGAACCCGACCGCGTGGGCATGGCAATGGTTGCACCCGCCGCGTTTACCCGGCGACCGGATCGATTTGGCTGATGATAACGATCTTGGGTATATCGACGGTTTTTACCTTGGCGAATTTGATCCGGTGTTGGGCGCGACAGTCCGTTGGGCGAGCGAAACGGCTCGCTTGCGTTTTCCGGCTGCAGCGACCGGTCAGCCGCGGCAGCTTTGCCTACGAGCGGCGGCCAATTGGCCTCCCGACTTGCCACAACCAACGGTGCAGGTGGCATTAGGTGAACAGATACTAGGCACGATGACGCCTAATCGCCAATTGCGTGAGCATTGCCTGTCGCTACCGGCGATGCCAGTGGGCGCCGATTACGTGATTACGCTGACCAGTCCCGGCTTTGTGCCCGATGCGCTCGATCTGGTGCGCCGGCAGGGGCCGCAGGTCGGTCAGGTGCGGATTTTGGCGTTTCAGCTCGATTGGGCTGAGGTGCGGTGAAGGGGTTCAAGGACGGATAGAACATCTGATCCGGAACCCTAGGGTGACGCAGTCTGTGGAGCGGGTTGATGACCCTCACCCCTAGCCCCTCTCCCACTGGCGCGGGAGAGGGGAGGGTAGATCCGGGCTTTGAGCCATCGTACAGCGATCAACGGTTGGACACAACCAGACGTCCTGTTCGTCTCTCAACGGCAAAGCGGTGGGATGTTGCTAGAGGGTGGGACGGTGTGCGCTACCGTCTCCCGCTCGCGTGAAAGGGATAGTTGAGCGGGTGGGTACCGCGCTCGCGGGGATTGCTTCGCCGCCTGCGGCGGCTCGCAATGGCAATAGGTGATTGGGGTTACACCGGGGTTTGGTATGGCCATTGACCGGCACCATCATCGACGTTGGTGGCTTGCAGTAGCGGCGCTCACCGCGCTGGCGCTGCTGTTGCGCCTGTTGGTCTGGCGCTGGCGCGAGTTCTACCCGCTGGGTGGCGACGAATCCGAATACCTCGCGCAGGCGCTCACCCTCTTGCAAGAGCGACGCTACGTTGAGTTGCGCTTGATGCGCCCGCCGCTCTATCCGCTCTTTCTCGCGGCTGCGATCCTCGTGGTCGATTCGTTGGTGCAAAATTTACGGCTGGTGCAGGCGGTGATCAGTGCATTGACCGTGCCTCTGATTGTGCTGCTGACGCGAACGCTGGCTCAGCGTAGCGCGCCGCATATGCCGCCAGTGTTTGCGCGTTGGGCCGGTTTGCTGGCCGGTCTGCTTGCTGCGCTCAACTACACGCTGGCCGCCAATGCCACCGAGTTGTTGACCGAGACGCTCTTTTTGGCCGGTTTGAGCCTTGGGCTGTGGTTGGCGCTCATGCCGGAACCATCACGGTGGCGCGCATTAGGCGTAGGGGTTGGAGTAGGGACGTTGTGTCTGGTGCGAGCGGTGGCGTTGCCGCTGTTGCCGTTGATTGGGGGCTGGTGGCTGATCAATGCGCTGGCCGCCAGCCAGTGGCGGCGCGGCGTGGTGCAAGCGGCGCTGGTGCTGCTCGGTTGGGCATTGGTAGTCGGGCCGTGGACGGTGCGCAATACGCTGACGTATGGTGGGGTGATTCTGATCGATACTACCGGGGCCGAGAATCTGTGGCTCGATAACGATCCTGCCGGACGCGAAGCGGTGAAGGCGCAGCTCTATGCTTTGGGCGAAGACCGCTTGCTGCGGCAGCGGCTCGCCACCGAACGCGGGATCGCAGTGATTACTGCCGATCCGGCCCGTTTCATCGCCAAGGTGGGGCGCGAGTTGCGGCTCTTTTTCGCACTTGAGCAGATCGACGACATGCGAGAGCGCCGGGCGATTTGGGTGTCGCCGGCTGAGGTAGCGGCTCGGTTGGTATTAGGGGATGGGGTCTGGTTCCTGATCCTACTGGCCGGCAGCTACGGGTTGGCGCGGCGCTGGCAACCCGCGCCGGCAAGGGTAGAGGGTTTCTGGCGCTCGCTGTGGCGTGTCTTCGCTGACCCACGCTGGCTGCTCGGCGCGTGGGCGGCGTATGTCGTGCTGACAACGCTTATCTTTCACGTGGAGCTACGCTACCGGTTGCCGCTCTACCCGGTGCTGTTGGCCTACAGCGGGATGGCAGGGGCCGCATGGCTACCGGCGTTGCGCGATGCCTTGCCCCGCCCGCATCAGGCGACGCTGCTCTGGCCGTTGCTGGCGCTGGCGATTACCTTCTGGCACGCGCCTTATCCGGCGTTGGTATGGCAGTTAGCCGGCAAACATCTTGCCTTGGTGCAGGCGGAACAGGCCCTAGTTGCGGGCGATCCAGCAGCAGCCACTGCGGCGGCGCAACGGGCACTTGCTCGCGATAATGATTCAGTGTTGGCACGAGTGGCGTTGGCGCGGGCAGCACTCGTAACCGGTGATGATGTGAGCGCATTGCGCTGGCTTGATGAGGCGATTACTATCTTGCCGGCGCATCCTTATCCACACCTCTTGCGTGGCGATCTTTGGCGGCGACAGGGCGATCTAATGGCGGCGCGTGCCGAGTTGACCGCGTTTGAGGCCAGTTCGCGCGAAGATTTGGCAGGGTGGTTGTGGGAACGGGCGATCACACCGCCACCCGTTCGGCTCATGTTGGGTGATGGCCTCGACCTTGGGTTTATTCGCGGGATGCATCATCCTCTTCCAGACGAGCAGGGCTGGCGCTGGACAACAGGCTGGGCGCAGGTGCGCCTGACCGTCCCGGCTGAAGCGCAGACGATTACCCTGACTGCGCGGAGTGGACGGCCCGATGGCAGTGCGGTACGGGTTTGGATTTCAGTGGATGGCAGCACACCGCGACCGTTCAGCGTTGGAGCAGATTGGCAGACTATCGCACTCGCGCTACCGCCAGCTATGCAGCCACGCGAGGTTGTGATTGCGATGGTGGTTCCCACCTTCTGGCCACGCCAGTATGACCCGGCTAGCCCCGATGGGCGTCGGCTGGGAGTGCAGGTGATGCGGGTAGAGGTACAACGGTGACGAACGTTATGAGACGCGACTCGTGGTGGCTCATCGGTATACTCGTGCTGGCAGCGCTCATCCGGTTGGCGCTATGGCTGCAACCACTTCATTTGCCGGCTAACGATGAAGTCGAGTACCTGACCGTCGCCCGCGATCTGCTAGCAGGGCGGGGGTGGAGCTTTTACGAGCGTTACCACTGGTTGCGCGCACCACTCTACCCACTCTGGCTAGCCGGATCGCTCTGGTTGGCCGGCGGCGATGTGTGGCTGGCCGCGCTACCGACTATCGCGCTCAGCGTATTGAATGTCTACCTGATTTACCGCCTCTCACACGCGATTGGCGATAACGTTAGCCCGTTGGTGCATCGGTTAGCAGCGCTGGTAGCCGCCATTCTACTTACCCACGCTACGTTTGCCTCGCTCTACATGAGCGAAACCCTCTTTACTACCCTGTTTAGCGCGGCACTCTGGCTCTTGCTCGCGTGGCGGCAGCGTGGTGCGCGCTGGCCCGATTGGCGGATCGTCGCCGCCGGCGGGTTGTGGGGCCTTGCCCTTCTCACCCGTTCAATGCCGCTCTACTTTACCTTGGTGGTTGCCGGATGGATTGCCGTGGTCGCCGCCGGCCATTGGCGCAACCTTCTGCGCCGTCCGGTCACCCTGTTGATCGGCGTGACCTTTGCCATCACCGCTTTGGCCGTCGTCGCCCCGTGGACGATCCGCAACTGTCTGAGCTACCGCAGTTGCATTCTGATCGAGACCGGCCTCTCGTACAACGTGTGGGCCTTTAACGAACCGCGTGAAGATATGGCGACCATCTTCCGCGTGCTCGAAAACATCCCTGATCCATCTGAACGAGCGGCCTATGCCACTGCACGCGGGCTAGCTCGTCTACGCGAAGACCCGACGATCATGCTGCGCAAACTCTGGCCGAACTGGCTGGCAATCTGGCGTGTAAAAGCGATCCAAGACCGCTTCTTGCTCACCGATTACCGGGCCGATCCGCCGCCGCTGATCTTTCTCGCTGCATTGATATTTGATGACCTTCTCTACGGATTGATCGCGGTGGGTGGGATCGCAGCATTGGTCTACGCTGCCTGTCGCAGACGCGCACCGGCCATGCTCTTGGGGTTGTGGCTCGCCTATTTCATCGCTGTATCGCTGGTCACGCACGGCGAAGGGCGTTACCGACACTTCATCTTCTGCGCGCTGATCCCGTATGCGGCGCGGGCATGGCTAGCGCTGCCGGCATTGGCGTGCCGTCGCCACCAACTAGCGATGGCGACGGCGCTTGCGGCGGCGGGTGCAGTTGGCCTCTCGGTGCTGCTCGCCTACCACTGGGAGTACGCCATCCAAGGCGGCGCGCGCAGCGTCTGGCGGCTGAGCGGCGATCTGGCCCGCGCTGCCGGCGATCTGCCGCGCGCTGCGGCTTCGTACCGGCAGGCATTGGCTGTGCAGCCCACTCCTGACGGGTATGTGGCGCTAGGACACACCTTGCGCGCGCAGGGAGATACCGCTGGCGCGAGTGATGCGTACCGAGCCGCGATCCGCAGCAACATCCTTTACCCGCCGCCGTATGTGTACCTTGGCGATCTCTTGCGTGAAACGGGTCAGCTCGACGAAGCCCGCCGCGTGTACCGGCCACAATACGTTAGCGAACAGACAGTGCTCGATCTGGCGTGGCGTGACACGCTACCGGTTGCGCAGACGGTCATTAACGTAGGCGATGGGCTTGATTTCGGGTATCTGAGCGGTTTCTACCCTGCCGAGGAGTTAGCCGGCGCACGCGCACGGTGGACGGGAACGGCAGCGCGGATTCGGGTGCCGGCTACGGCGCGCGTGGCGCGGCTACGGGTAGCGGCGCTGCGGCCTGACGCGCCGGTGGTTGGGCATATCTGTAGCGAAGGGAGATGCTCCTCGTTTACTATCGGCGTTGCGTGGCGCTGGCTGATCGTGCAACTGCCGCCGGTGACAACCACCTCCCCGCTCCGTGAAATCGAATTGCGGGTCACGCCGTGGCCGGCGCCTGATGGACGCGAGCTGGGGATCGTGATAGAGATGGTGGAGGTGCGGTAGTGGGCACGGTGGTGTGCGGATAGATGTGCTGATAGACGTCTGATGGCCCACGCTTCAGCTAGTTCACTGCGCTTGCTATAATGAGTTGGGAAAGACCGGTGATTCTTTCCTTATAATCGGTTACCAAACACAACCTTTATGCTCAATCAACCTCCGCACTGCCGCCGTCTGCGCTGGCCGGCCATCCTGATTGTTCCCCTCTTCCTCTACCTGCTCTTCCTCATTGGCTGGCTGACGGCGCGTACTGTACTCGGCGATCGCTGGTGGTGGCTCTTTTTGCTCAACATCGCCACGCCATACCTGTTGCTGCCGTTGCCGCTGGCGCTGTTGATTGCGCTGGCGCTGCGGCACTGGCTGAGCGTGGCGCTCAGTGTGGCCCTGCTCGTGCCGGGGTTGCCGATCCTGCTCGATGTGTGGGTGCCGAGCTTTAGCGATGATCCAGAGTTCAGTAAACCGGCGATCACGGTGATGAGCTACAACCTCTACGGCGGCAATGACCAATCCGAACCGGTGATCGCGGCGATTCGCGCTGCCAAGGCCGATGTGGTTGCACTGCAAGAGCTGAACCCAGTGATTGCCGCTGCGCTCCGGCGTGATCTGATAGACGAGTATCCGTTCCAGCTCCTTGATCCGCGCGCCGGTGTGACCGGGATGGGGGTGATCAGCCGCTGGCCGTTGCAGCCGCTGGCGACCCGCTTGCCCGGCGAGCATTGGGTAGGGACGCCGCAACTCGTCGGTATTGCTGCGCCGTTGAGAGCAGTCGTCTTGCTCAATGTTCATGCCATTCCGCCGGTTGGCTCGCCGGGGTGGATGACGTGGGCGATTGGCGAGCGCGAGCGGCAGGTGGCGGCGATCGTCGCTGTTGCCCGTGAACAGCACCAGCCGGTGATTGTGGCCGGTGATCTGAATGCGACGCCGTACAACCGTACCTACCACATCCTCGGTGATGGTGGTCTGGTTGATGTTTGGCCGCAATGTGGGCTTGATGCCGGGTTCACGTGGCCAAGCGCCGGGCAATCAGTGCGCGGCGTGTCATTGCCAGCGTGGTTGGTGCGAATCGACTACATCCTAACGTCGCCAGCGCTGATGTGTACTGAAGCGGCGGTTGGCCAATGGGACGGCTTGTCGGATCATCGTCCGGTCGTAGCGCGGCTGGTGGCGCGGTGAGGTGTTGACCGCAGGGGACGCAGAGGACTTGTGCAATTCATCACGTCCTTCGCGACCCCTGCGGTATGTTTTTACCGCTTCCTCAGCCACCAATCCCGTTCCCCATCACACCGGTGCCAGCCTTGAAATGGTGGTACCATACATCATGAGGTTGTGTTTGGTACGGCTATGGTATGCAGCTCGTTTGGTTTAAACGCGATCTTCGCTTGCACGATCACGCGCCGCTGAGCGCCGCTGCCCGGTGCGGGCCGGTATTGCCGCTCTATATCGTCGAGCCATCACTCATTCACGCCCCGGATTTTGCGCCGCGCCATTGGACATTCATCAGCGGTTGTCTGCACGAGCTGCGCGCCGGCTTAGCTCGCCTTGGCCAACCGTTGGTGGTGCGCGTCGGTGAAGCGGTCGAGGTACTCGATCGACTGGCAAGCGAATGGCCGATCGAGGCGATCTGGGCGCACGAAGAGACCGGTAATCTGCTCAGTTATGCGCGTGATCGGGCGGTGCGGCGATGGGCGCGGGCGCGCGGCATTCCCTTTCACGAGCTGCCACAAAACGGCGTTGTGCGTCGGTTGCCTTCGCGCGATGAGTGGCAGGCGCATTGGGAAGAGCGCATGGCGATGCCGCAAGCCCAACCACCCGCTGCGTTGCCGCCGTTGCCAATCGACCACGGCCCGATCCCCACTGCCGCCGAGCTTGAGTTACCGCCCGACACCTTGCTCGAACGCCAGCCACCCGGTGAGACAGCGGCGTTAGCAGCCCTCACCGATTTTCTCTACCGGCGCAGCCGCCACTACCACCGCGCCCTTTCTAGCCCGCTCACCGCGTGGGAAGGCTGTTCGCGCCTGAGCGCCTATCTGGCGTGGGGGGCATTGTCGCTGCGCACAGTTGTACAGGCAACGCGCGAACGCATCGCCGAGCTAAGCCAGCAACCCGATCCGGCCAGTGGAAGTTGGTTGCGGGCGTTAGCTGCCTTCGAGTCGCGCTTACACTGGCACTGCCATTTTATCCAGAAGCTCGAAGATGAACCGGAGATCGAAGTGCGCAATCTGGTGCGGGCGTATGACGGCCTGCGCGAAGATACCTACCGTCCCGACCTGATCGCGGCGTGGGCCGCCGGACGCACCGGCTACCCATTCGTTGACGCCTGTATGCGTGCGCTTACCGCCACCGGCTGGCTCAACTTTCGCATGCGAGCGATGCTGGTTAGCTTTGTCGCCTACGACCTTTGGCAACACTGGCGCGAACCGGGCTTGATCTTAGCCCGGCGCTGGATCGACTACGAACCGGGGATTCACTACTGCCAGCTTCAGATGCAAGCCGGCACCTCAGGCAATCGCACCATCCGCATCTACAACCCGATCAAGCAAGGGATTGACCACGACCCCGACGGGGTCTTTATCCGCCGTTGGGTGCCCGAATTGGCGCACGTGCCAACGGCATATATCCATACGCCGTGGCTACTCGATCGGGCCGGTCAAGAGCGAGCCGGCTGCCGGATCGGGCGCGACTACCCGCTACCGATAGTCGATCACGACGCCGCCTACCGGCGGGCGCGGGCCGCAATCGCCGCTGTGCGCGCTCGCCCAGAAACGGCGCAGGAAGTAGCCGCAGTGCATCAGAAACACGGCTCGCGTCGGTCACCGCCGCAGCGACCACGCAAACCTGATCGCGGATCGGCGCGCCAACTGCGGCTGGATTTGTGACCTTGTCCTTGAAAATCCTCATGTCAAGTACGGATTTTCAAGGAAGAACCTCACTGCGCTGCCGTAAACCGCACCAACGCCCAGACAATCGCTGCCGCGGCGATTATGTGCATCACGTTGAGGATCATCTGTTCAATGAAGCTGATCGGTAGGGTGAAGGGGCCGGCAAATGAAATGACCAACACCACGGCTGCGATGATCAGAAAAGCACGCAACGGGCGGGCAGAGAAGCGGTTGAGGAACACTAAGATAATGGCCGCGCCGATCGCAGGGATGACGGTTGAAACGATCACCGCTACCACCGGTAGAGGCATTGGTTCGTTGGTGGGCGGGGCTGGGGCGAGAAACTCGAACCCGGCGGCGCGCGCGGCGAAGTAGACGATCAAATTGGCGATTAGGCCGAGCGTAGCGCCAATGAGAGTGGCGAGCGGTAAGCGACGTAAGTTAATAGGTTGGTTGAGCCAATTCATCGTTAGATCCTTGGGTGGAAATGGTTACGCAACACCTGAGATCCCTGATCGCTAGGGTGAGATAGAGAGCTAGGAAGGCATAGCAGCCCTTTAGAGCCAGCTTTTTTATCGCGGAGGGTGCAGACGTAGGCGGATCCTCCGTGTCTTCAATAGGAACCTTTTTCACACCTGATCGGCTAAATTGCGATACACCCGTTGCATCGCAGCGACCAACGCTGCGGTTTCTGCCGCTGTTAACCCTGCAAACGCCTGCCGGGCCACCGCTTGGCAGGCCGCTTCGACCGCCGGTCTGATCGCGCGCCCGCGTTCGGTCAGCCAGACGTGGCGAGCGCGGGCATCGCCAGCGGTGGCGCGTTGGGTTACGAGACCGATGCGGGCCAGCCGGCGCACCATTTTGCTGACCGTTGGCGGCTCGATGCGTAAGCGAGCGGCGAGCCGGGCTTGGCTCTGGCCATCCTCAGCCCACAACGCGCGCAAGATCATCTCTTGCCCGACGTACAGCCCGTGCTGGCTGAGGGCAATGTCAAGCTGGTTGCGATAGGCTTTGCAGAGGTTGGCGAGCAAGACGCTCAGGTCATCATCCATGATCATTGGCTGGCAAATAGTAAGCTGGCTAATAACATGTTGCCACAAACTGCATGATTGTCAAGCGAGCGCAGCCTACTTAGGCGGCGGTTGAATGGCGGCACGAACTTGGTTGGCCGCCAGCCACAATCAGTCGGTTTACGTCAGCGTTCAGATAAATTGCGCGGCTAGCCGGATCGCTCAAGCGGTTGGCCCGCTCTTGCACCAAGGCGCGGCCTCGGTCAAGAATAGCCTGTGCCCGCGGATCGCGATTGGCTTCCAACGCTTGATAAGCTGTCCAATAGATGCGCAACGTCTCTTCGGCGCCGTAGAGATTGCCACCGCCGAGGAGATGCTCGATAATCGGTGTTGCCCGGCGTAGCGCTTCAGCCGCGTCATTGCGCATTAGGGTAACGCGCACAAGGCCCGCCTGTGATTCGAGTGCCAACACATGTCGCCGGAGCCGCTGACGGATCGTGTGAGCCTGTTGATATGCTTGTTCGGCCTCGTCGATTCGACCAAGCGCTAGTAACGCATGCCCCTGAAAATCGTATCCGTATGCCTCTAGGTCAGGAAAGCCTTTGGTCTGAGCCTGTTCGGTCGCCGTGCGTGCGTAGTCAAGTGCCAATTCGTGGTGTTGGTTGTGATGAGCATGCAAGCTGAGGTTGGCCAGTATCACAGTACGATGTTTCGGGTTGCCGACTTTATCACAGAGTGCCAGTGCGATCTGGGTGTGAGCAAGTGCTCGTTCATAGTGACCCATCTGGTCGTAAGAGATACCGAGATTAATATGGGCTACCAACTCGGCATCCCGATTACCGCATTCGCGGGCCAGCACCAAGGCTTGCCAGTAATAGCGTTGTGCTTGGGCATAATCACCGTAGGCGTCAGCGTTTTGCGCTAATAGGTCAAGGACGTTGATTTGATGATAGATTAGCCGTAGCCGTTGATATATTGCCAATGCCTGCTGTAGATAGCGTTCTGAGTCGGCCAAGTTGCTTTGTGTGCTCGCTGCGGTGCTCAATGACTCGCAGCAGCGTGCGAGGGCAAACTGATTGTTGGATTGAATGGCGATCTGAAAGGCTTTTTGGGCATACTGTTCGGCTAAAACTGCGTTTCCTGATCCCAGCTCAAGCTCACTCATACAGCGCCAGTAGGTAATTTCGATAGTCAGCAGGTCTTCGGTCGCATCAGCAGAAGGCATCTGATCAAGGAGCCGACGCGCCTGTTCGAGGTTGACTCGTCCGGCTACGTAGTTGCCGTCGATACACTGCTGCAAGCTCAACCGAATGAGCGTCTGCGCACGGAGCAATGGAATGGTCAGTTGTTCGGCCAATGCCACAGCTTCTTGCAACATCAGCTCAATCGCTATGCCACGGTTTCGGTACCGTTGCATCGTGGCATACGCGAGCAGCAAATGCGTGCGTAGCCGTTGGGCGGCAGGCTGAATCGGTTGGCCGACGTAGCTGAGGCTCTGCTGCATGCGTTCTAGTCCGTCGATGAATCGTCCGCTAAGGTAGAAGAGGTCTTCATACGCTATCACTGCATCGGCTGCCCAATCCCATGCCCCATTGGTCAACGCCCAATGCCATGCTGCTTCAAGATCACTCAAACTGGCGAAGAGTCGCTCGCGGATTGCAAAGCTTTCCGCACCGTGCATGTCGACGGAGGCGCTGGCAAGCCAATCTAGAAACCAGCGGGCATGGCGGCGCCGGGCTTCGGCGGCCAGTTCGTGCGTGAAGTCGGTGGTGAGCTTCTCGCTAGCAAATTGGCGTACATGCTCGTGGAGCCATACGGTGCTGTCGGTCAGCCGACGGGCTAATGCCAGATCGAATAACTCAGCGAGCGCGTGTTGGTTACCAGTAATCGCCAGCGCAGCCTCGATCGGGCATGGTGCGTTCACGACGCTAAGCACTGCCAATGCCTGCTGGCTCGTGGTCGCCAACGTCTGCCATGTCGACTCGAAGATGGCGTGTAGGCTGCGATGGCGGTACGGGGTGTCGGCGAGTGGGCTTTGTAATACCTTGAGGCCTTGTTGTACAGTTTGGCGTAGTGTGGCCAGACCCATACTGTGCAGCGAAGCTGCTGCCAATTCGATACCGAGCGGTAAGCCGGCGAGATCGGCACAGATGTGTTCGATGTCATCAAACGCCATCGTATCGCTGATCTCGGTACCGCTGCGCTGCGCCAGTTCGAGAAACAGTTGTGCGCTAGGGCTTGGCCCTTCGGTAGTTGCTTTCGTGGGTAGCGGCCCCAACTTCAGTAGGTGCTCGCGGCGCAGATGCAGTGGTTGACGTGCCGTAACCAAAGCGACACAGTTGGGTGCGGCTTCAAGCAATTCGTTCACAAAGAGGTTGGCGGCGGCAGCATGCTCGAAACTGTCAAATACCAGTAGGTAGGCACGCGATTGAAGTGCGGCAATGACTTGCGCCGACAGTGGCAGGCGGTCGTGCAGTTCGATGTGGCAAGCAATCGCAATGGCCCGTGCCAGATGTGTTGCCGCGTCATCGGCAGGAGTCGTCGCGCTCTCTTCGGGATGCAGAAAGATATACTGCACGCCGTCGTGAAAGGCGGCTTGCATCAAGCGAGCGGCGCGGATGGCCAGCCGCGTTTTCCCGATGCCACCCATCCCAATCACGCTAATCAGTTGGATGTCGGAGTCATTGATCAACCCGATCAGCTTTTCGAGTTCGCTTGCCCGTCCGATCAGGGGTAATTGGTCGATGGCGAGAGCTTGCTGTTGCGCCGGGAGGGTTGGCACAACGGCATTTGGCAGATGACCGGTGCGAATAATCGCAACCAGATGCTGCGTTTCTGCCTCTGGCTCAATCCCCAACTCGCGTTGTAATATGTCGCGGCAACTTTGATAATGGGCCAACGCAGCCGTGCGTTGGCCTTGTTGCGCGAGCGCCAGCATCAGTTGCCGATGAGCCGCTTCGTGCCAAGGTTCGAGTTGCAGTTGTTTGCTGGCGTAGGTTTGAGCAGTATGCCAGTCACGTTCACGCAGGGCGTGCTCAGCAAGATGAGCAAAGACCTCGATGGCAGCTCGATGGATCGCCTCGCCTTGATGTATCGTCCACTCGAGCAGTGGTTCGCTTTCCGGCGTTATTCCGGCTAAAAATGGGCCACGATACAGCGTGGCAGCCGCGCGCAAATGGGTCTGACAGCTTGGACATCCTGTGGTCGACCGATGGCGGTGGGTGCGGTAGGCCTTGACAGCTTGTTCAAAGTCTAGCGCATCGACACGCCACGAATCGGGTAAGTCAAGGGTGACGGTCGCGGAGTCGGTGCGGAGGACGTGTTGTGCGTCACCGAGGGCGTGCCGGATACGGCTTAGGGTAACGCGCAGTGCGTTCTGGGCAGCGTTCTGCGGTCGTTCAGGCCAGAGCAAGTTGGCTAGCGTCTCACGCCGCACGGCTTGGCGCTGATGGCAGCAGAGCCATGCAAAGAGCAGCCGTGCGCTGTCAGTTTGGAATGCTCCGCTAAACGAGACGCCGCGCTGCTGAATGTCGAAACCGCCGAGCAGTTGGATGTGCCATTCTGTCATGATGGAAAGATTGTAATGATTTTGTTACATGTCTCTGATTATATCATCTGTACAGGACCACGAAAGGGCTTTCAAGCCAGAGTTTGCCAACTGTTAGGGGGAGGTGTTGGTTGCAAACGATGCGGTGAGCGAGACGTTGCACAGCGATGGTCAGCATGGTAGGTATCGATACGTTAATGATTACGATGAAAGAGGTATCTCATGCGAAGAAGGACCAGTTCGATGGTGGTAGGGTTGTTGCTGATCGGGATTGTGTTGTCAGTGCTTCCAACACTCTCGTTCACCGCTCCGTCAAGCTATCTGATACGGCTACGCTCGCGCGAGTTCGTGCCGCGACCGGGTTTTCCTGCTGACCAACGCGCAATACTTCGCACACAAGCTGAGACTACGACAGATGATCGTGTTCATGTGTTGATCCAATTTGCGCACCATCCGAGTGATGAGGTGCATTCTCAACTTGCGCGTGACGGGGTGACGTTGCTCGCATATGTGCCGGAGTCTACGTGGTACGCTTCGATCCCTTCAGTATGGCTTCGCCAGTCAACGTTCCCTGCTGAGGTGCAAGCGATTGTGGCAATCCAGCCGAGCGATAAGGTGTCGCCACGCTTGCTGCATCATCGTGATCAACCGCCGTTACCGGTGTTGGTGATGACATATCCCGATAGCGATCTTGTAGCCGTGGGCGAGGCTGTCACGCACGTCGGTGGCCTTGTCGAAAAGATGGTGTTAGAGCGCTCGTATTTGCTCGCGTGGTTGCCCGATGCAGCGGCGCTGACCACACTGGCGCAGAGAGATAGCGTGTTCTGGCTTGATATGTGGCCGGGGCCATTTGGCCAAAAGAATGATGGTGGTCGCCAAGCGACCAAGACCACACTGGCGCATGCGGCTGGGTATCACGGTAATCCGGCTTCGGCGCCCGGCAGTATTGTGATCGGTGTGTGGGATTGTGGCTGGGTTGAGAACAATCATCCCGGTTTTGCCGGACGATTGACCATTGGCGATCCGGCATCAACCGATAATGGCTGTGGAGGTGCGGCTGGTATCAATGACCACGCGACTCACGTGGCTGGTACTGCCGCCGGTAGCGGTGCCGGAGGGCCGGCAGGTCGTGATCTGCGCGGGCATGCCGATCAAGCAACGGTGCTCTCGTATGATGTTGATAATGCCGCCCAAGAGGTCATTCTGGCGATCCAGAACTACAATGTCGATATTTCGCAGAATTCCTAGGGGCCTGATCCGGGGAGCTGTGACACCACGGTGCTAGGTGTCTATGACACGACGGCGGCTGAGTTTGATGCGCTCGTGCGTGGCAGTTTTTCCGAGACGATAACAAAGACCGTTCACGTTGTGTTTGCCAATGGGAACGAGCAAACGTATTGCCCTGATGGCTGGCGTACTTCAAGCGGTGGAGCGATGGGTAAGAATGTGATCGCTGTTGGTGCAACCAATTCTGATGATAAAACGATGACGAATTTCAGCTCATTTGGACCAACTGAAGATGGCCGCGTGAATCCGGTTGTGGTTGGGCCGGGTTGTGAAGCCGGTGGCGAAGCGGCAATCTGGTCAACGTTGCCGGGGCAAACGTATGGGGGCAGCGAATGGTGTGGCACCTCGATGGCAGCGCCAGCAGTGTCCGGTATTCTTGGCTTAATGCTCGAAGCGTATAACTTGACCTACAATACCGATCCGATTCCCTCAACGTTGCGTGCAGTGTTGATCCACACTGCTGAAGATTTAGGCAATCCCGGCCCTGATTACCGCTTCGGTTACGGTCACGTTGATGCATTGACGGCGATCAATGTGATAACGACGACTGTTAGTAGCAATACATCAGCCTATATCGTGACGGCGCCGATTACGAATACCGAAATAAAAACGTATTCGATGAATCATGCCGGTGGTTTGCTGAAGTGTACGTTAGCATGGGATGATGTGCCGGCGACGCTCCCGGCTAGCCAGACGCTGGTGAATAACCTTGATCTTGCCTTGATTGCGCCGGATAATACCACGTATTCGCCGTGGGTTCTGGATAAGAATAATCCGGCCAATGCCGCTACGACCGGACTGAATACTGTTGATACGGTCGAGCAAGTTGTGGTTGCCGATGCAATGGCTGGCGAGTGGACAGTGCGAGTGACAGGCAGTAGTGTGCCGCAAGGTCCACAAACCTTTTCGCTCGTATGCCCGTTTGCCGAGACGGCGGTGACGAGTGTGAGTGTTTTTGTTCCATTGATCAGTCGGTAATCAGAAGGGTCAGTTTGCGAGTCCGCTTCTGATAAATGGGCTGCAGATGACCACGGATGTTGACTCGTCCGATCCGTGGTGATCCGTCTCGATCCATGTGCATCCGTGGGCTATTTCGATCCCTCACGCTCGGGAATAGGCCACGGCTTGCCACGGATGTTGACTTGTCCGATCCGTGCCCATCTGTCTCGATCCATGCATAGATGCTACGCCAGCGTGGTGCTGTGTTACAATACGTTACAGGATCGTCTGATTCGTGCGCATTCTCCGTCATCTATCCACTATGAACGCTCAAACCAGCGGGAATATTTTGTCTCACATCGTCAGTTTCGGCTATCTACTGCGCGAAATGGGTATTCCGGTCAGTCCCGGCCAGATCGTCGAGCTGATCGAAGCCATCGAGCACGTTGGCTTGCTGCGCCGCGAGGATTTGCGGGCCACGATGCGCTGCATACTGGTCTTGCGCCGCGAAGATCTGCCGTTGTTCGAGATGGCCTTTGAATTCTTTTGGAAGAAGGCGCTTGGCGTCGATCTTGAACGCGAAATGATGCGGATGCTCTTGCCAGAGGTCAAGATTCCGCGCCGCCAGTTGCGCTTGCCGCGTCGCCAACCCACTGCCGACGATGCCGAGTCGTCTGAAGGGCAAGAGCGGGAAGAGTTCGATATTCAGCTCACCTTTAGCCGTGACGAGGCATTGCGCACGAAAGATTTCGCCCAGTGTACGTGGGAAGAAGTGCAAGCCTGCAAAGAGCTGATCCGGCGTATGGAATGGCGTATCCCGCCGCGCCGCACCCGCCGGCGCCGTCCGGCCCGTGCCGGTCGCCTGCTCGATATGCGCCGCACCTTGCGCCAAAGTTGGCGATTCGGCGGTGAGCCGGTTGAATTGGCGTGGCGCGATATTCGCACCGAGCCGCGCCCGCTGGTGCTGATTTGCGATATTTCCGGCAGCATGGAGCGATATTCACGCATTCTGCTCCAGTTTGCCCATGCGATTTCGGCTGGCTTGGGCGATGTCGAGACCTTTGTGTTCGGCACTCGTCTGACCCGCATCACCCGCCAGTTGCGCCACAAAGACATTGACGACGCGATTGATGCGGTCAGCAAGCATGTGGTTGATTGGAGTGGTGGCACCCGCATCGGCGAGGCGATCAAGGAGTTCAATTTTCGCTGGGGTCGGCGCGTGCTCGGTCGCAGCCCAGTGGTGCTCTTGATTAGCGATGGCTGGGATCGTGGCGAGCCTGAACTGCTGGCCCGCGAAATGGATCGGCTGCAACGATCGTGCCATCGGCTTATTTGGCTAAACCCGCTGCTCGGTACGCCCGGCTACGAGCCGCTGACCGTCGGGATGCAAGCAGCGCTGCCGTTTGTTGATGATTTTTTACCCGTGCATAATTTAGTGAGTTTAGAGCAACTCGGCGCGAAATTGGCCTCGCTCAGTGCGCAGCGCCCACCGCGCCGCCAGCGCATGACGACGGTGCGAGGGATGTGATGACAAATCCTGATCAGTTAAAGGCGGAAGCCGATGCTTTGATTGCGCACGGCAAGGCGTTAGTTGCCACCGATCTGCCGCAGGCGACCGACCTGCTCAATCAGGCAGTCAGGTTGTATTGGGCAGCGGGTGAATACTATAGTGCGGCGGCGCAGACCGGCAACTACGGTTGGGCGTTGCGCCGCATGGGTCGGCCCGATTTGGCTCGGCCCTATCTCGCTCGCGCCGCCGAGATTTTCGCCGATCTTGGTCTGACTGATTTCGCCGAGCGTCATCGGGCCGCTGCCGAAGATATTGCCGCTGATCTGACCCCCGAATTTCTCGCTAGTTTGCCGCCAGCGGTACGGCAGGCGATCGAGCAAGGCGACGGCGCGGCGTTGCAGTTTGCGATCAATGGCTTGCCACTCTCTGAACAGCAACAGGTGATCGACCGGCTAGTCGCAATTGGTCTCATCAGCCTAGCCGATAGTGAAGAAGATACCGCCCACGCCGTACAACAGTTTGAGCCGTTGTTGCAAGCGATAGCCGCCGTTGCCCGCGGTGATGAGAGCGAGCGCGCCGATGTTGAGCAGGCGTTAGATGACCTCGAACGTAAGGGTTGGCGTATCCGCAAAGCTGTGCGCCAAATCTGGCAGGGGGAGCGCCGCCGCCAGCGTCTGACTTATGGTCTTGATGAGGTTGATACAGCGATTGTTAATCGCATCCTCGATCTGTTGGCGTGAGGGATAGCCGTAACAAGGCGTAGAAGATATTGGGGATGGCCCCCGCCCACCTGATGGCGGGTGAGGACAGGAAATAGCCACGACGAGACACAAAAGACCCCAAAAATCGTCTGGTAAACACTTGTATCTGGTTGTGGCGTTTCCCCTAAACTCTCTGCGCCTTCGCGTTCAGACACGCTACGGCTTTGCGATGGCGAAATGCAGCAGCACCCCGCAGCGCGCGCTTCAGTTAAAGAACTGTCGCAACGCCGCAAGCGTCGCTGCCGGCGCCTCTTCAGGCAAGAAATGGCCGCCGGGAACGCTATGGCCCTGCACATCAACGGCATACTCCCGCCAGACTTGCAGCACATCGTAACGCTTGCCGACAAAACCGTCGCTACCCCACAACACCAGCAGTGGGCACGTCACTTTGCGTCCAGCCCGGAAATCTTCATCATCGTGCGCGAGATCGATGCTGGCCGCTGCCCGGTAATCGGCGCAACTGGCGGCAATTGCGGCAGGATCGCGAAAACAGCGCACATATTCGGCTACAGCCTGATCGGTAAAAGCGGTTGGCGTGCGTCCCCAATGCGCCAGCTTGCTGCGCACCCAGAACTCAGGATCAGCCCCGATCAGCCGTTCGGGCAGCGGGGCCGGTTGGATGAGAAAAAACCAGTGGTAGTAAGCTGTGGCAAAGGCGCGGTCAGCGGTGAGGTACATATGATGAGTCGGCACAATATCGAGCATGGCGGCGCGTGTTACCCGATCAGGATGGTCAAGGCACATACGATGCGTTACCCGTGCCCCGCGATCGTGCCCGGCGACGGCAAAGCGGGCAAAGCCCAACAGTTCCATCAACCCCACCATATCGGCGGCCATTGTCCGTTTGCTATACGTTGCGTGCTCGGCATCGTCAGCCGGCTTGTCGCTATCGCCATAGCCACGGAGGTCAGCGGCTACCACTGTAAACGAATCTGCCAACGCCGGCGCAATCGCATACCACATCGCATGAGTTTGCGGGTAACCGTGCAGTAACAACAGCGGCGGCCCGCTGCCGCCGATCGCGCCGGCAATCGTCACCCCATGAACCTGTTGCCGAAACGGTGTATATCCGTTAATAATCGTCATGTTGCCACCTCGTATTAGTTGTGAAATCCTTTCCCATTTCGTTTTCATATCGAGTATAATCTAGTCTATCTGAATTCAGCGTAACCGTTGATCTTAGGCAAAGGAGGAAACGACGTGGTTTCTCGCATGCGTGTAATCGTGCTTGTGCTGGTAGCGTTGCTCGTAAGCGCCTGCGGTACGACGACACCAACTACTGCGCCGACCGCTGCGCCGGCTGCTGGCGAAGCGGCGCCCGCACCTGCCCCTGCACAGACTCTCCGTTACGCCTTTGGTGGCGGGCCGGTAGGTGGCGTATTTCAGGTCTACGCAGATGTGCTCTCACTAATCATTAAAGAGAAAGTCCCCGGCGTGGATATCACTGCCGAGGGTACCGGCGGCTCGGCTGAGAATTTGCGCTCGGTCAACGCGGGTGATCGCCAGTTTGGGATTGTCTATTCTGGTGATGTTGCCCTAGGGGCGCTGGGTCAATTGCCCGACGACACCACTGTGTACGATAAGGTTATGCCAGTAGCGCCACTTTACGGCGGTGTTGCGCATCTCGTGGTGTCGGAAAAGAGTGGGATTAATTCGGTGGAAGATCTGGTCGGGAAGCGGATTGCATTGGGTAATGCCGGTTCCGGGGCTGCGTTGAGCGCCGAGCGCTACTTTAAAGCGTTAGGGCTATTCGATAAGATTAAGATCGAGTACCTTGGCTACTCGCAAGCTGCGGCGGCGATGGCTGATGGTCAACTCGATGGTTTCTGGGTGTTGGCTGGTTTCCCTAATGCCTCGGTACGTGAGGCGGCAGCGGCAACCAAGATTAAATTGATCGACATCTATACCCCTGCAGCGGCTGCCGGTTTCTTCGATCAGTATCCCTTCTATTCGAAGCGTGCCCTGACCGGCGGTGCGTATGATGGCGTCCCCAATGATGTGCTGAGCTTCCAAGATACAGCATTGTGGGTAGCGAATGCGAGTGTGCCGGAATCGATCGTCTATCAGGCGCTGAAGGCGGTGTACCTTGAGGGCGGTCTCGACCGGTTGCGCGAAGCCCATCCATCGGCCAAAGAGATGGGTTTGGACGTTGGCATTACCGGTATCGCGAACAAATTGCATCCCGGCGCAGTCAAGTTCTGGACAGAGCAGGGTGTGCAGATTCCCGACGAACTGAAGTAGTGTAAGAATGACGATCATAGTGACAACGGTGTCGCTGAAGCGGAACCGGAGGGAGTGATAACTCCCTCCGGCACTCCTGCGTAAGAGGTGGTTATGGCTGAGCAAAAGCAGTCTGGTGCGATCGAATCTGCGCCGACCAGCGATGAGATTGATCAGGAAAAGGTTCGTAAATACCTTGAACAGGAAGAAAAACCAACCCGTACACTTGGTCGCTTCTGGGGAGTGGTTGTTGCGCTTGTTGCGGTCGGGATGGCCGGTTTTTATATCTATACTGCCGGTACCTTGCCAGCGCCGGTGCAGTGGCAACGCGGCATTTATGTGATGCTGACGTATATTCTCGTGTTACTGCTCTACCCTGCTGTGGGAAAGAAAAGCGTGCTACAGCCTGCACTGGGGCGTGTTGCCGACCGTTTGCCGGGGCGATTGCGCACTATCGTTATGCCGCGCGGTGGGCCGACCATTGTTGACCTGATCCTGATTGGGGTGGTCGTTGTGGTGGTTGGCTACTTCATTGTCAACTATCCGGCACTGCAACGACGAGCTGGCGCCTATACCCAAACCGATTTTACCGTGAGTGTGATCGGTTTGATCGTCTCGCTCGAAATTGCTCGTCGGGTGCTTGGATGGTCGATGACGCTCATTGGCCTCTTTTTCATTCTCTACTTGCGGTTTGGTTTTGTACTTTACGATATTCCTATTCTTGATACGTTTGCCCATCGCGGTCAACCGTGGCAGCGTGTAGCGACGGTGCTTTTCCTCGATCAAGAGGGTGTGTTTGGGGTGATGGCCAACGTATTGGTCAGCTACGTCATTATCTTTATCTTCTTCGGCGCATTTCTGAACAAGGCTGGTGCTAGTCGCTTCTTTATCGATCTTCCCTTGGCGTTGGCCGGTCGCAGCACCGGTGGGCCGGCGAAGGTGGCAGTGATCTCGTCGGCCTTGTTTGGCTCGATTTCAGGGAGTGCGATTGCCAATACGGTAAGCACTGGCACTTTCACAATTCCGTTGATGAAGCGGGCCGGTTTTCGACCACATGTGGCCGGTGCTATCGAACCGTCGGCTTCTATTGGCGGCGCCTTTATGCCGCCGGTGATGGGCGCCGGTGCCTTCTTGATGTCGGAATTGACCAATACACCGTATTCGGTCATTGTGGCCATTTCTATCGTACCGGCCATTCTTTACTTCCTGTCGGTGTTGACCATGGTGCATTTTGAGGCCAAGAAGTTTGGTCTCAGCGGTATTCATACTGAACAAACGGCTTGGCAGATTCTTCGTAACGAGTGGTATTTATCACTGCCCTTGCTGGTAGTGATCTTTATGTTGGCCTCTGGTTACTCACCCGGTTATGCTGCCTTCTGGTCGATCTTATCATGTATTCCACTGATGTATATGCTACCGGAAAACGTGGCTGACTTGAAGAATCCGGCAGCACAGGGTGGGACGGTACTACACGCATTTGCGCGCAGCACGGTGCGTGTAATGAAGACGATCAACGAAGCTATTCAGAAGGGTGTGCGCGATTCGTTAGTGATCGGTGCGACGGTTGGCGTCATTGGTATGATCGTCGGTACGATTTACGCCACCGGTGTTGGTCAACGGTTTGCCAATATCATCGTTAGCCTCAGTGGTGGTGATGTTTTGGCTGCGGTCATCTTGATCGGTCTGGCCTCCCTCTTGCTTGGCATGGGGGTTCCGGTGACGGCAGCGTATTTGATCACTGCCGTGATTGCGGTGCCGGCGCTGACCAGCCTCGGTGTCGCGTTGTTGGCGGCACATATGATCGTCTACTGGTTTAGCCAAGACAGCAATATCACCCCGCCGGTGTGTGTCGCGGCGTATGCCGGTGCTGCGATTGCTGGCGCCGATCCGTGGAAGACCGGCTGGACGTCGTTCAAGTTTGCGAAACTGCTCTACGTGATGCCCATCTTGTTTGCCTTTACGCCTGAAATCCTCATGATTGGCTCAAGTGGTCAGCCGCTGGTCGATATCGAATGGGGTAAGGTGGCGATGTCATGGTTCTCAGCTACGCTGGGTACGATTGCTTTTTCAGCCGTCACCATGTTCTATCTTGTTCGTAAGACAACATGGTGGGAGTGGATCATTGCTGCGGTTGGTACATTTTTCTGCTTCTGGCCAAACCTGTTGACTGATATCCTTGGTGTGGCAATTGTCGGTAGTGTGTGGTTGTGGCAGTGGTACGATGTGCGTCGGCAGCGACAGGCGAAGATGCAGTCGAGCATGGCTGATTAGGGTGGAGGATCGTTTGTGATGCATGACATAATTGAGGCTATTGATCGCTGGCTCGCTCGCGGTGAGCGAGTGGCAGTGGCGACAGTTGTGCGCACAATGGGGTCGTCACCACGGCAGGTGGGCGCCAAGATGGCGGTGTCGTCGGGCGGCGCCATGATTGGCTCGGTCAGCGGCGGTTGTATCGAGGGCGCAGTGTTTGAAGCGTGCCAAGAAGCGATTGCTACCGGTCAAACGCGGCTGCTCCATTTTGGTGTTGCCGACGAGACAGCGTGGGAAGTGGGGCTTGCTTGTGGCGGGTCGGTCGATGTGCTTGTTGAGCCATTGCGGTAGCGTGGCTGAATCAACGCCAAGACGCAAGGCGTGTAGGTGATAGGCGCCTATTGAGTGCTGTGCGTCTTGGCAACACTGTGTTCAGCATCTTTGCGTCTTGGTGGCTTGGTGTTGACCAAGGGAAAAGTATGAGCACATTCTACGAACTGGTGCGAGAAGCGGTACGCAGTGGCCGACCGCTGGCCACTATCACCGTACTAACGGATGGCCCGGTGGGGGCAAAGATGGCCTTGATGCCAGACGGTCAGACCGTTGGCGATCTCGGTGATGCGGAGTTGACCTCGCAAGCGGTACAGGCGGCGTTGCCGTTGCTGGTGCAAGGTGAAACGCAAGCGATGACGCTGGCCTCTGGCACAACTGTCTTTGTCGAGAGTTTTGTACCGCCGCCAACCCTGTTTATGGTCGGTGGCGTGCATATCAGTATCGCCCTAGCAGCGCTGGCCAAAGTCGTCGGCTTCCGCACCGTCGTCATTGATGCCCGTGAAGCGTTTGCCACCGGTGAGCGGTTTGCCCATGTTGATGAACTCGTCATCGCATGGCCTGACGAGGCGCTGGCCGGACGGCTCGATGCGCGCAGCAGTGTGGCAGTGTTGACCCACGATCCCAAGCTTGACGATCCGGCCTTGCGGGTGGCGTTGCGCTCACCGGCGCGCTACATCGGCGCATTGGGCAGCCCCAAAACCCATGCCCGTCGCCTCGAGCGGCTTGCCGCCGAGGGGTTTACCGCCGAGGAATTGGCCCGCATCCACGGCCCGATTGGGTTGCCGATCGGCGCGAAGACGCCGGAAGAGATCGCGCTGAGCATTTTGGCGCAGGTGGTGCAAGTTGGCCGGCGGGGTAGGACGGCATAATCGGCAACGCACACGGGGCACGGATATACACGGATGGGACGGATGAGTTCAGATAGGGCAAGTGATTAGCCCGCTGTGATTATCGTTGAAGATGCTCTCGGTGCTAGCGAGGAGACTTGACCATGCCGCCGCTTGATCGCCGTCAAGCCGAATTGCTCTATGAAGGCGCGCAGGCGCTAGTGCGCGGGGATAGGGAACGCGCGCGCGAGTTGCTGCTAGAACTGGTTGAATTGAACGAACAGATCCCAGAAGCGTGGCTTTGGCTGAGCGGTGCGGTTGATGATCCCGCCGATCAGCGGGTTGCGCTTGAGAATGTATTAGCGCTTGACCCTGATAATCCCTATGCCCAAGAAGGCTTGGCGTATCTCGATGCGCAGGGGTGACAAAATGGCATGAGGAACCAGTTATTGGGTCAGCGCGCCAAGCCATCCGAATATCGACCAATTCTGCACAAGCGCATGGCGTGCGGTAGTCAAACTGCTGCATACCAAACGGTGGTCTGGCGGAGAAGGCGCTCGCTTCATCAATTGCGCAACATGCACGCCATCAGACAGCATTCAGGTGTCCCCATTGCCGCTTACCTCGCCATCGCCTGCCCAACCCAATACGTATGCCGGCTGACCGTCACCATCCCGCGCACGGCAATGCCCTCAACTGGAGTGACTTCCGCTTCATTGACTAAGACGAGGGTCGGTTCGACGCCGGGGAAGCGCATCTTGTAGGCGGCAATCGCCGCAGCGATCTTCTGCGCTACCGGTGTTTTAGGATTGTCGTCGTACCACATCAAGAAGGGTGGCTGCCGGCGTATGAGAGTATCACTGACCGATGTAAGAGCGGGATCGGCAGCTACGGGTGCCAGCGTCGTGACGGGTGCGCTGACCGGCGCTGATGATTTTCGAGCCATAACCAGTTCTCTTTCTCTCAAATTGCGGGAACGACCGCGTAACTGCGTGAGTCTACCGAATCCCAGCGTCACTCAGGTTGTCATAAGAGATGGCTGCTGGGGCGGATCTTAGGAGCGTAGTGGCCGGGATTACGCCCTCATAATGACAAGAGATCAAGCGCATCATATGCTCATACACCACTTGATCGATCTGCGAAGGACGTTGTACGCACCCCTCCCTAGCTTCCAAGCGCGGCGTGGTCTGCGGTATGACGGTCTTGAAGAAGCTTTGTTCTGCACCACCCCTTGTTGCGCGCGACATAGTCTGATTTTTCTGCTAATGGGAAATTGGGGCCGTAAGAGCTAAACCTTCGTTCTCAACCGAGTGAGTCGCCGGTCAAGCGCCTGCTTAGGTCTGCCTTCCCCGCAAGGGTGCGCTAAAGTGGGACGGTAAGATGTGCGCTAGCGCCTGATTACCAACGTGATAAGTGCCCTCGCTCGTGTTGCTGATACCACTTGCCCGTCACCAGATCGTGGATCAATGTCTGCTCGCTGCTGTCGGTGCAACGTACCCGATAGTAGCGTAAATCGCCGTCGTGACGGCATACATCACGAATCCAGACAATGCTGCTCACCCGATACACGCGATCATCGTAGCAGAATGCGGCTGGCAGGAAGCCAAACCGCAGCGTGACTCGCTCGATGGGTTTGCTGCGCGGTGGGCAGCGCATCCGTTGCGGCACCGGTCGATAGGCCGCCTTTTGTAACGTTTTCCAGCTCAGCATCGCGTTCTCCCGGTGGTGGAATGACTACTGAGCTGAGTATATCAGAACATTTGTTCAGTGTCAAGCCGGATCAGGACGCTGCCAGTCGCCGCTGCGCCCGCCTCGCTTGGCGATGAGGCGAATCCCATCGATCTGCATCACCTTATCAACTGCCTTGCACATGTCATAGATCGTCAATGCAGCGATGCTCACCGCCGTGAGCGCCTCCATCTCGACCCCGGTCTGGCCAGTGCAACGCACGGTTGCTTCAATCTCAATCGCATTGCCGGCTGGGTCAGGGGTAAATGTGACGCTGGCATGGCTGAGGTTGAGCAGATGGCAGAGCGGGATCAGTTCAGAGGTGCGTTTGGCCGCCATGATCCCCGCCACCCGTGCCACCGCCAGCACGTCACCCTTAGGCATTCCCCCGCTCATAATCAGACTGAGCGTCGCCGGCTGCATAATGACCCTTCCGCGCGCAATCGCTTCGCGCGCGGTGATCGCCTTGTTACCGACATCAACCATCCGCGCATGCCCGGCTGCATCGAGGTGGCTCAGTTCGTTCCCTGATTCGCTCATGCGTTCCTCACTGACTATGGTTTCGCTTCCTATACGCTCAAATATTCTACTCGATCTTTGGCTACACTCATATTTAAACCAAATTGTTATGTTTGTAGATGCTTTAGCCGCTTGAAACTGGGTGCTAGGTCGGCTATAATGTGGCGGCAGGTGGGGAAAAGTGGGGAAAAGTGGGCGACTTCCCTATCTACGCAGGAGCAACGAGCGTGTTTCTGGGGACACACGAACATTCCATCGACGAGAAGGGCCGGCTGGCAATTCCGGCCCGCTTTCGTGCTGAGCTGGCCGGTGGGATGGTCGTGACCCGCGGGTTTGATCGTTGTCTGCTGATTTTCCCCTTGCCGTTCTGGAGTGATTTGACCCGCCGCGTGAGCGCGCTGTCGTTGACCGATGAAGATGCGCGCATGTTGCGCCGGTTGCTGTTTGCCAACGCCTCCGAGCAAGAAATGGATCGGCAGGGGCGGATTTTGCTGCCCCAGAGCTTGCGTGAAGGTGGCGGCTTGGCCGATCAGGCGGTGTTGGTGGGTCTTGACACCTTTATCGAGGTGTGGGCGCCTGATCGCTGGCGCGAGGTCGAAGAGCGGCTCGCTAGTCAAGGCCCGCGCTTTGACGAACAGATGCGAAAGTTAGGGATTTAATGGTGGTGACGTTCCAACATACGCCGGTGTTGTTAGCTGAAGTCATTGCGGCGCTGGCCCCGCGTCCCGGCGGTTGCTATCTCGATGCGACCGTTGGCGGTGGCGGGCATGCGCTGGCCGTGTTGCAAGCCGCCCAACCCGGCGGGGTGTTGTTGGGGATAGATGCCGATCCGGCGGCATTGGCCGCCACTGCTGAGCGACTGGCTGAGGCCGGTCTCAGCCAGCAGGCCGTCTTGCGCCATGGATCGTTCGCCGATTTGGCTGCATTGGCCACAGAGGCCGGTTTTGCCGCCGTTGATGGCATTCTATTCGATCTGGGGGTGTCGTCGTACCAACTTGATACGCCGGAACGCGGTTTCTCGTTTGCCGCCGATGGCCCGCTTGATATGCGGCTTGACCCGACGCAAGGCCCGACAGCGGCTGATCTTGTGAATCGTTTGAGCGAGCGCGAGCTAGCCGACATCATCTTTCAGTATGGCGAAGAGCACGCGGCGCGCCGGGTTGCGCGCGCGATTGTCGAACGCCGGCGCTCGCAGCCATTTCGGTCTACTGCCGATTTAGCGGCGGTTGTGGCCCGTGCCGTGGGTGGCCGTCACGGGCGGATCCATCCGGCCACGCGCACGTTTCAAGCGTTGCGGATTGCGGTCAATCACGAGCTTGACCAGTTGGCGGCGGCGTTGCCGCAGGCGGTTGCGCTGCTCACCCTTGGCGGCAAGTTGGCGGTGATCAGTTTTCATTCGCTCGAAGATCGGATCGTCAAGCAATTTCTGCGCGCTGAGGCCGCTGGTGAAGCACCACGCTTAGCCATCATCACCAAGAAGCCGGTGGTAGCCAGCGATGCAGAAGTCGCTGCCAATCCGCGGGCGCGGAGCGCCAAATTGCGAGTTGCCGTTCGGATTGCGTGAGTGCGGCTAGAGGAGGAAACGCGATGGCAGTCAGAAGCGAACAGATTCCAGCTCTGTTGGGGCGAGTACGGCTGCGCCGGATTGATCTCTCGCGGTATCTCAAGCTCGATGGCGCGCGCTATATGCTGTTGCTGGCGCTAATCTGCTGCCTGTTGAGTGTGTTAACCCTCTTGCAGAGCGGATTGGTGGCGCGGATGAACTACGAGCTGGTGGAGCTGCGCCAGCAGCAGGTGCAACTGACTCGCGAGTATTCGCAGTTGCAAGAGCAATTGGCGCGCGTGCAATCGGTCGAGGCGCGCCTCAAACGGGCCGCCGAATTGGGGTTCCGCCAACCAACGCCTGATCAGTTGCGTTATGTGCGGATTCCGAATCTGCCGAATTTAGATGAGTAACGAACGATGGCTGCCACCACTCGCCGTACACATTCGACCGCTTCCGCAACGGCTGTCACGCCGCCGGTCGGGCGTCTAGCCCGCTGGCGGCTGCAGGTGTTATTGATTGGTTGCGTGGTGATCATGCTGATCGTAACCGTGCGGTTAGTTGATTTACAAGTGGTGCGCAGCCAAGAGTTGGTCAGCAAAGCGCGGCTAGAGATTGAAACGCCGGTGCTACTGGCCCCGCGCCGGGGCCAAATTACCGATGCGAATGGCACGGTACTGGCGATGGATGTCGAACGGCAAAGCCTCTTTGCGATTCCGCCGCAGGTGCCGGCAGACCGTAAAGCTGAGATTGCCTTGCTGGTCGCCGGTCTGACCGGCGCTCCCGCCGAGCCGATTCTGTCGGCGCTTCGCTCTGACCGGCAGTGGGTGCGCTTGGCACGCTGGCTCGAACCAGAGGTGGCGGCGAAAGTGGCCGAACTCAAACTACCCGGCCTCCGGCTGGTCTACGAGCCGATGCGCTTCTATCCGCAAGGGATTACGGCGGCGCAGGTGGTAGGGGCGTTGAATCTGAATGGCGAGGGTATTAGCGGGATCGAAGCGTATTACGATCAGATGCTGCGCGGCACGGAAGGACGGGTGGAGGGAGAATTCGATCCGGCCCGCAACCCGATTGCCACCAGCCTCTCACGCACGCTGCCGCCGCAAGATGGCGCCAACCTCCAATTGACGATTGATCCGTTCATCCAGCAGGTAGCCGAGCGCGAGTTGAAGCAGGCAATTGATGAGCAAAATGCCGACGGCGGCACGATCATCGTGCTCGATCCGCGTACCGGCGCGATCCTCGCGATGGCGAGCTGGCCGTTCTTCGACCCCAACCGCTGGCAAGAGTATCCGCCGGAGGTGTACGGGCGCAATCCGGCGATTGGCGTGGTCTATGAACCGGGTAGCACCTTCAAGATGTTTACCGCCAGTGCTGCACTCAGTTCGGGTGCGGTGACGACGAGTACCACCGTGGATGATCCGGGGTGGGTAGTGCGCTATGGTCGCACGCTGCGTAATTTCGACGGTGCACCGCGCGGGCCATTGACGCTGGCCGGCATGCTTTACTATTCGAGTAATGTGGCAGCGTTGCAGTTTAACGAACTGACTGGCCCGGAAGCGTTTTACCGCACGCTGACCCGCTTCGGCTTCGGTCAACCGACCGGGGTTGATTTGGCTGGCGAAGAGAGCGGGATTGTCAATTTCTACGGCGGCGCTGGCTACAATCCGCTGACCTTTTTGATCAACGCCTACGGCCAAGCGATTTCGGTGACACCGTTACAATTGGTGCAGGCGGCGGCGGCTATCGCCAACGATGGGGTGATGATGCAGCCTTACGTCGTGCAGCGGATCTGCCGCAACGATGAGTGTGTACCGATGCAACCGCAGGTGGCGGGCAAGCCAATTGAGCCGGAGGTGGCTCGCGCTGTGCGCGAGATGCTAGTCGAGGCGGCGAACCACTACGCTCCGGTGGTTTGGGGGCCGCGCACCGGTAATTGGCGTGATCAGTGGTTGATCCCCGGCTATCGGGTCGGGGCCAAGACAGGTACCGCGTCGATCCCGTTGCCCGGTGGCGGCTATGACCCAATCTATACCATCGGTTCAGTGTTGGGGATTGCGCCGGTTGATGAGCCACGTTTTGTGGTCTTGGTCAAGATCGATCGGCCTAAGAAAGATACGCTTGGCGTGTTAACGGCGATTCCGGTTTACTACAACATTGTTGATCAGTTGCTGCGGTACGCACACGTACCGCCGGATCGGTCGCTCGTCAGTCCGGGACAACCGTAGGTGTTGGTATGGTATTCGCTCTCTCAGTTGATTATCATCTGCCGCGGTCGGCGCTCAACCAAGCTGGTTGGAACGGAGATGCTATAATGGCCTCCGCGAGGCGTTTGGCGTGCAAGGCGACGTTGGGAGGGCGATTTGATCAGGCTCGACAATTTATTGTATGGGGTGCAACCGCGCGCGACGCGACAGGAGGTGGCAGTGCCGCCGCTGTGGGCCGGACGGCTGATCGGTCCGGTGGTGACCGATTCGCGCGAGGTGACGCCGGGATCGCTCTTTGTAGCGTTGGCCGGCGAACGCACCGATGGGCATCGTTTTTTACCCGATGTGGTGGCGCGCGGCGCGGCGGCAGCGTTGGTGTCGCCGGTGACGCTCGCGGCGTTGGCTCCCGATCTGGCAGCGGCAGCCCGGCCATGGCGGTTGATCGAGCCAACCCAAAGCGCGTTGTTGGCGAACGTTCCGCCTGATGCATGCCTCCTCATCGCCGTAGACGACCCGCTGCAAGCGTTGCAGCGCGTGGCCGTCTACCATCGGCAGATGTTCACGCCAACGGTGATTGGTATCACTGGCAGCGTGGGCAAGACCTCGACCAAAGAGGTCGTCGCGGCTGTAGTAAGCCAGCGATTGCGAACCTTAAAAAGCCAACGTAGCTTTAATAGTGATGTGACATTGCCGGCTACCTTGCTCGGGCTAACTGCCGACCATCAAGTGGCAGTGCTCGAGATGGGGATGTGGGCGGCGGGTGAGATCCGCTTCTTGGCGGCGCTCGCTCGTCCCCACATTGGAATTGTGACCAATGTCGGTCCGTCGCACCTCGAACGGCTCGGCAGTATCGAGGCAATTGTCAATGCGAAAGCGGAATTGCCTGAGTCGTTGCCGGCTGATGGCTGGTGCATCCTCAACGCCGATGATCCGCGGGTGGCAGCAATGGCGGCGCGCACGTCGGCGCGGGTGCTAACGTATGGCTATGCGCCGCACGCCGATGTGCGCGTGACCGAAGTGATTAGCTATGGTCTCTACGGGATAGCGCTAACGGTCGTCTATCAAGGCGAGCAGTATCGCTTACGTACCCCCTTGATCGGGAAGCACCACGCCTATACGGCGCTGGCGGCAATCGCGACTGGTGTGGTGTTAGGTTTGGATTGGGCAGCGATTGAAGCCGGTTTGCGCGAACCCGGTGAGCAGTTGCGCCTGCGGGTGGTGCAGAGCCAGACCGGGGTGACGATTATTGACGACACCTACAATGCTGCACCGTTATCAACGATCGCCGCGCTGAACGTGTTGGCCGAGACGCCGGGCCGCCGGATCGCCGTGTTAGGTGAGATGCTCGAATTAGGGGCGGCAACCGAAGAAGGGCACCGGCAAGTGGGTGCTGCCGCTGCTCAGACGGCTGATTGGTTGGTGGCGGTTGGCCGGCAAGCACAGACAATGGTTGAAGCGGCATTAGCGGCTGGCATGCCGCTCGATCGGGTGGCAATCTGCCCTGATAACGAATCGGCAATCGAACTGCTCAATCAGATGATCCGCTCTGGTGATTGTCTACTCATTAAAGGATCGCGCGGTGTGCAGATGGAAACAATCGTTGCCGCGCTCCAAGCCTGAGCGTTACCCCATGATAACAGGAGAAGTTGCGTGAGCGTCCTGCGTGCAGTGTTGGTTCAAGATATGGCGCGCGCCCTGTTGCTCGCCGCTGCTGCATTTGCGCTAACCCTGATCGTTGGCGCATGGTGGGTGCGATTCGCCCGCAAACATAAACTGGGCAAGCGCATCCGGCCCGATGGCCCGCAGAGCCATCTGGTCAAGGTGGGCACGCCGACGATGGGTGGGATCATGATCGTCAGCACCGTAGTTGTGTTGACCGCGCTCTTCAATCTGGTTGATCGCTGGTCAATGCTGTTGCCGCTCGGCGTGATGGTGAGTTTCGCCGTCTTAGGTGGGATCGATGATTGGTTGTCGCTGACCGGCTCGCGTTCCAAGACGCATGGCTTCACGGCCCGGTTTAAGTTTTGGATCATGATGGCGGTGGCCTTCGTCGCTAGTCTTGCGCTCTACCTACCGCAGCCATACGGGTTAGAGCACGAAGGTTTGGTGCAGATTCCCTTTGTCGGCGAGGTCAATATCGGCCTATGGTTTATCCCGCTTGCGGTGCTGATCATCGTGTTCATCTCGAATGCCGTGAACATTACCGATGGCCTCGACAGTCTGGCTGGCTGGAATTTGACCCTCGCCTTTGGCGCGTATGGCGTAATCACCTTTCTCGCCGAGCCGCGCCTCACCAACCTGATGGCGTTCTGTTTTACCGTTGTCGGTGCGTGCGCCGCTTTCCTGTGGTACAACGCCTATCCGGCGCAGGTGTTTATGGGTGATCTGGGGGCGTTGGCGTTGGGAGCAACCCTCGCCGTGGTGGCCTTGCAGTCGCAGCAATGGCTGCTCTTGCCGGTAATCGGAATTGTGTTCGTGATTGAGGCGCTTTCAACGATGATCCAGACCGGTTATTTTAAATGGACGAAATGGCGTTACGGTGAGGGCCGGCGGGTGTTTAAGATGGCCCCGCTCCACCACCATTTTGAATTGCTCGGCTGGAGCCAGCCACAGGTGACGCAACGCTTCGTGTTGATCGGGACGGTGGCGGCAATGGTGGGGATTTCGCTGGCGCTGATCTTTGGGCCGCCACGGGTCGAGACGCGGGTGAATCAGGCGCCTGCTATTATGCAAGAGCGTGATGGGGGCCGGTGATGGTTGCGGTGGCCGGAAAACGAGTGTTGGTCATGGGCTTGGGCGTGCATGGCGGCGGGTTAGGTGTGGCCCGCTGGCTATTGCGCCACGGGGCCGACGTGACAGTGACCGACCTTGCTTCGCCAGAGGCGCTGGCCGAACCGATTGCCCGCCTTAACGCTTTTGCCGCCGAACTCGGCAAGCAAGTGCGCTATACGTTAGGTGAACATCGCGCCGAAGATATTCGTGCCGCCGAGATGCTGGTGGTTAATCCGGCGGTGCGTCCCGACTCGCCGTGGCTGGCGCTGGCCCGCTCGTGCGGCGTGCCGATCGAAACCGAGATGACCCTCTTTTTCCGTGCTTGCCCCGGCCCGATCCTCGGTGTAACCGGCACTAAAGGCAAAACGACCACCACCTTGTTGTTGGCAGCAATGATCCGGCAACGCTATCCCGATACGGTAGTGGCAGGCAATCTGCGCGTCTCGGCGCTCGAGGCGCTCGATCAGATCGGTTCGCAGACGCCGGTGGTGCTGGAATTGAGCAGTTTTCAGCTCGAACGATTGGGTGAAGCGCGGCTGAGTCCGGCATACGCCCTTCTGACCAATCTGGGGAACGATCATCTTAATTGGCACGGTTCACTCGCAGCCTATGCCAATGCCAAACGGCAGATTATGGCCCATCAAGGGCCGGACGGCGTCGCGGTCTTGCCGCCGGAACAGGCGCAGGAGTGGGGCGGCGGGAGGCAAGGGGTGATCAGCTACAGCCTGACCGATCCGACCGCTGATGCGACGGTAACGGCTGATGGCGCATTTCGCTATCGCGATGTGATCCTGTTTCACCGGTCAGATCTACGGTTGCCGGGGGAACACAACGCGGCCAATGCGTTAGCGGCGGCGACGCTGGCCTACCGGTTTAGGATTGACCCTACCGCCATTGCAGCGGCGCTGCATACTGTGAGCAGCGTTGAACACCGGCTCGAACTGGTAGCGACGATCGATGGTGTACGCTATATTAATGACACCACTGCAACGAATCCGGCAGCCACCGCAGTGGCGCTGGCGACGGTGCCGGGGCCAATCGTATTGTTGGCTGGCGGGGCCGACAAGAATCTGGATTTAGCGGCATTAGCAGACTCCATTGCGAAAGGCGCCGCAGCGGTCGTGCTCTTGGCCGGCAGCGCTACGCCGACCCTGCGAGCATTGTTACAAGCGCAAGCGCCGTCGTTGCCGGTGATCGGCCCCTTCGATGATTTGCGAGTCGCTGTGGCGCAGGCTCGCATGCTCGCTCAACCCGGCGGCGTTGTATTGCTCTCACCCGGCTGCGCGAGTTTCGGCATGTTTCGGAATGAATTTCATCGCGGCGAAGCGTTTCGCCTCATTGTGCGCGAGTTGGCTGCCGTTCGCGCCGGGGAGCAAGCTCATGGCACGCCCGCCTAATGAACCCGACGAGATCGAAGAGTTTTTGCGCCGGGCCGAACGGGAATTTGGCCGCCGGTCTGATGTGCCCGATGAGCCACCGCGGCCCGCACCCCTGCTGCCGCCGCGCCCGGTTGTGACGTATAGCCTGCTCTGGGCGATTGGGATGGTGTATGTGTTAGCCAGTGCCCTCAGCGGCTCCGTCTTCCAACCAGCGTTTCCGGTGTTGGTGGCGCTAGGGGCGAAGGTGAATGAGCGGATCGCTAACGGCGAAGTGTGGCGGTTGCTGACAGCCGTCTTTCTACATGCCAATCTGATCCATATCCTCTTCAACGGTTACGCGCTCTCGGTGTTGGGGCCGGAAACTGAACGCTTCTATGGGCACGGGCGGTTTCTGACGCTCTACATGCTTAGCGGGCTAGGCGGCAGCATCGCGTCGTATGCGCTCTCACCGGCGCCGGCAGTTGGCGCGAGTGGTGCAATCTTCGGCTTGATCGGCGGTTTAGGCATCTTTTACTACCTCAACCGGCAAGCGTTGGGTGAATTCGGCCGCAATCAGGTGCGCGGCATCGCAGCGATTGCCTTTATCAACCTGCTGATCGGGTTTGCCGCGCAAGGGGTCATCGATAATTGGGGGCATTTGGGAGGGTTGGTCAGTGGCGTGCTGATCGGGATGGCGCTGTCGCCCCGGCTTACGATTGACCTGCGCTTCTTTCCGCCGTTGCTGATCCGGCGCTTTCCGGCGCAGGGCTGGCTGTGGGCAATGGCGATTACTCTGGTGATGATGGCGCTAGTGCGTTTAGTCACCCCGGCGTAACGGCGGGTTTGCCACCGGTTGTCGATGAACATGCCGATAGGGAGTGTGGCAAGCAAACTACCGGGCGTTTCCGATAGGTGTGCTCGCGCTAGCGCAAGCATTGCTGCGATCGCGCCACCCGTGTTTCGGGCGAGTGAGAGGGGCGCGGGCCGTTGGCCCGCCAAGTGCGAGTTCAAGGGTGGAGAGAACCCATAAGCGAAGATGAGGGTAATGGCTGTGCGATGCGCCGGTTCACCCTCACCCCCAGCCCCTCTTTCACTAATGCGGAAAAGGGGAGTGCAGAGCCGGTCTTTGAGGCAGCGCACAGCGATCAACGGTTGTACTCGACCAAATGATCTATCCGCTCCTCAAGGGGCGAGACAGGGACGCGGGTCAGCGGCCCGCGCTCGCAGCAGAAGATCGCTCGCTCAGCGCCGATCGCCTTGCAGCCGGTGACGGAAGTATCACATTCAGTCTACAGTTGCGAGCACGATGAAAGAGGACAGTATGACCAACTCTGAACCATCACCTGCTACAATCCCGCTGTTCGATCGCGCCACGCACCCACCTGATCGGGTATTGCTGGCGACCGTAATTGGTCTAACAGCGTTCGGGCTGGTGATGGTCTATAGCGCCAGCTTTGTCGAGGCGGCGGTGTTCAAAAGCAATCCGTTCTACTATGCCTTGCGGCAGATTACCGGTGCGCTCATTGGTTTTGGGATAATGTTCGTCGTGCAACGGATCGATCACCGGATCTGGCAACGCTATTCGATCCATCTGATGGTTGGGGCGCTGGTCTTGTTGGCAGTCGTGTTGATCTTGCCGGCCAGTATGACCGAGGTCAACGGCGCGCGGTCGTGGATCCGCTTCGGCGAAGGGTGGCTTGGCATTTTCAGTCTTCAGCCGTCAGAATTTGCCAAACTGGCGATGATTATCTACTTTGCCCATTGGCTCTCACGGCGCAGCCACCGGCTCGGCAATGTAACGTATGGGTTAGCGCCGTTTGCGGTGATGCTAGGGTTTATCTGCGGTCTAATTATGCTACAACCCGATTTAGGCACCACCATCGTGGTAGTTTTGATCGGGGGCGCAATCTTCTTTGCTGCGGGTGCGAATCTCTTGCACGTCGGCGGCGCGGCGCTATTGGGGGCAACGGCATTTTGGGCGCTGATCGTGACCTTTCGGAGCGGGCGGTGGGAAGCGTTTCTTGATCCATGGTCACGGGCCAGCGCCGAGGGGTATCAGATCATCCATGCACTGTACGCGCTAGGCAGTGGCGGGATCTTCGGTCAAGGCGTAGGGATGAGTCGGCAAAAGTATCTCTGGTTGCCGCAGCCGCATACCGATACCATCTATGCGATTATCGGCGAAGAATGGGGGTTAGTTGGCACACTTGCCGTCTTGATCGCGTTTGTCATTATCGCCGCTCGTGGCTACCGGATTGCAGCGCGCGCGCCATCACCGTTCGCGGCACTGATGGCGGTCGGGATTACATCGTGGTTGGTGTTTCAGGCATTTATTAACATTGCGGTCACGGTCGCGCTCATTCCGTTTACCGGCTTGACGCTGCCGTTTCTGTCGTATGGCAGCTCATCGCTGATCAGTTGTTTAATGGCAGTGGGCATCTTGTTGAACATTTCACGCCATGTTGATCGGTCAGAACCAGTTAGTACAACATCCAAACGTTACCTCCAAACCGAACCCCCTCCGTCTGATCCTGTCGGGTGGCGGAACTGGCGGCCACGTGTATCCCGCCTTAGCCGTCGCCAACGCGCTCGCTGAAGGGGTGCAGGTAGTGTATGTTGGTAGTGTGGGCGGGATGGAAGAGCGGATTGTCGCCCGCGAGAGCGCGTTGCCGTTTCGCGCCTTGCCGGCAGCGGCCATCCGCGGGCGCGGGCCGGTGCAGATAATGCGGTCACTGCTGATCCTGCTACGCGGTGTGGTGGCGGCCGTGCAGTTGCTCGGTCGCGAACGACCAGACGCAATCCTCGGCACCGGCGGGTATGTCTGTGTGCCATTGTTCGTTGCCGCCAAACTCCGGCGTATTCCCACGATGATCTACCTGCCCGACGTGGTGCCCGGTTTGGCGGTGCGGTTGCTGAGCCGGATCGCCGATCTGACAGCGGTGAGCGTGAGCGATGCCTTGCCGCGGCTGGGGTTGCACGAAGGCCACCGCCGGGCGATTGTCACTGGTTATCCGGTGCGGCCCGAACTGTTTACGATCGATCGGGCGGCAGCGCGGGCCGCGTTTGGGATTGCGCCCGACCAAATGGTCTTGCTCGTTTATGGCGGTAGCCGGGGGGCGCGGAGCGTGAATCGGGCGATTGCTACACTCTTGCCAACGTTGCTGCCGCTTTGTACCATTATTCACGTCTGTGGACGCGAAGGCGATCAGGTATGGTTGGAAGAAGCGGCGGCGCGCCTTGAACCAGCGTTGCGCGCGCGCTATCTGCTCTTCCCCTATCTCGAAAGCGGCAGCGCACAGAGTATGACGGCGGCGCTGGCAGCGGCAGATGTGACCGTCTGCCGCAGTGGCGCTTCGACATTAGCCGAATTGCCGGCGGTGGGGTTGCCGGCGGTGTTGGTACCCTATCCGTATGTGCATCAAGATGAAAATGCTGATTATCTGGTGCAACGCGGTGCGGCACTGAAGGTCGCCGATCAGGCGATGCTGGGTAATGGTGATCCAGCCGAAGGGCCGCTCGCGCAGGCGGTGCGGCAATTACTGACGGATGGGGGGATGCGGAAGCAGATGGCAGCTCGTAGCCGCGCGCTGGCCCGTCCTGATGCGGCCCACGCTTTGGCTATGGCGCTGATTGGCCTCGCGCAGAGGAGTTCGGCATGATTGAGCAATGGATGGTGCTCCCCCTTGGGCAGACAGCTATTACTGTTAATCTCAACGGCGTGACGATTTTGCTCATTCTGATGGCGTTGGGTGGTTATGCCGGTTATCAGCAGGGTTTGCGCAATCTGTTGACCCTTGCGATTTGGACAATTATTGCGTATGTGTTGTGCGTGCGCGGCGGTACATTTGTGGTTGAGGTGATTAACCGGTTGTGGGTCAATGCGCCGCGCTTCGTGGCGTTTCTGATCGGGAATGATCCCACCCTAGCCCCGCCGCTCGACCCGCTGATCACGCCGGGATTTCAGGTGCCACTCTTCTTTCGCACCATGGCCTTTATTGCATTGATCTTGCTGGGAATGTTTTTTGATAGCAAGGCCGCTTGGAAGGGGCCGCCCAAGGAAAAGCTAGCTCGCCCGCTGGGCCTGTTTGTAGGTGCATTGATTGCGCTTCTCTGGTCGAACGCGGCAGTCGTGTTCTGGCGTGAGTTTATCGAGGGCGGCGGCACATTTGAAGGGCCGATTGCGACCTTCTTGAATGTGTTGCCTGATGTTAGCATCTTGTTACCTTCGCTGATTGCCATCTTCTTTATGATTTTGGGTTTGCTAATCTTGTTCAACTTCCCAAAGGTCTGGAAGCCGTGAGTCACTATCACATCATCGGAATTGCTGGGGCTGGCATGAGCGCCATTGCCCACCTGTTGCTTGACCAAGGCCATACGGTTAGCGGGTCTGATCTGGCTGCTAATCGGGCGACGGCGGCGTTGGCGTTGCGGGGGGCGCAGATTTGGCAGGGTCACGACGCAGCGTATGTACGTGGAGCCGATATTGTGCTAGCCACTGCCGCCATTCGTGGCTCGCATCCTGAACTCGAAGCAGCCGCTGCGCTCGGTATTCCCCGCCTGAGCCGGGCCGATCTCTGGCGCACATGGTCGGCCCAGCGTCCGGTCATCGCAGTTGCTGGCACCCACGGTAAGACGACCACCAGTGCGATGACGGCGCTGGCCCTGCGGGCCGGTGGCATTCCGTGCGGCTTTCTCATCGGCGCCGAGGCGCCCGATCTTGGCGGAAGCGCGCAGTGGGGCGACCCGGCAGCGCCGCTGGTGATCGAGGCCGATGAGTATGATCGGGTATTTCTGGCCCTGACGCCGGCGCTGGCGATTGTCACCAACGTCGAGTGGGATCATCCCGATATCTACCCATCTGCCGATGCATATGCCGCAGCGTTTGCAACCTTTGCCCGGCAGGTGCGCGATCCGCGCCGTTTGTTGCTCTGCGCCGATGATCCCGGCGCGGCGGCGTTGGATAGCGATGGCCAAGCTCGCCTCTATGGGATCGACGAACAGATTGCGTGCGATCCGGTTTCGTGCCGGCTGGCCCCACTCGATTGGACGGCGAGTCGGGTGGAGGCCGCCGCGACTGGCCAGCAGTTCGAACTCTGGTATTACGACCGGCGGACATTTGCCCGCCGGTTGGCGGCGGGGGTGACGTTGGCGGTGCCCGGCTTGCATAACGTGCGCAACGCGACAGCGGCGTTGGCGGCGGCGGCGTTATGGGGGGCCGATCTCAACGCAGCAGCGGTGGCGCTGGCAACGTATCGCGGCAGTAGTCGGCGGTTTGAATGGCGCGGCGAGGCGGCGGGGGTGACGGTGATTGATGATTATGCGCATCACCCGACCGAAGTGCAGGCCACTATCGCAGCGGCGCAGCAGCGTTACCCCGGCCAGCGGGTGATCGTCTACCTGCAACCGCATACTTTCAGCCGCACGCGCAGTTTGTGGGAAGCGTGGCCCGATGCTTGCCGAGAAGCGGCGGTGGTGCTAGTGGGCGATGTTTATCCGGCCCGTGAGCAGGGTGATCCGGCGGCACTGGCGGCTGAGCTGGCGGCGCATCTGGTGGCTCACGGCATCACTGCCCATTACGCTGGCGCTCCAACCGCAGCGGTGACGCTGATCGCCACCGTGGCCCGGCCCGGCGATGTGGTCTTGACCCTCGGTGCGGGCGATAGCGATCGGGTAGCGGCGTTGACGTTGGAACGGTTGCGCGCTGCGCAGACGGAGGCCATCTATGAATGAGACGCTGCCAATCACGCTTCACACCGATGAGCCGATGGCGCGCCATACCTCATGGCGGGTAGGAGGGCCGGCGCGCTATTATGCTGAACCGGCCACCCCTGATGAGGCGATCGCATTGGCGGCGTGGGCGACCGCCCAAGGCTTGCCGTTGATCTGGGTGGGTCGCGGCACCAATTTACTGGTGCGTGATGAGGGCTTTGCCGGTGTGATCGCGTCGTATCGCGGCCAGCGCTGGGCATTGCGCGAAGCAGGTGATGAGGCAGAGTTGTGGATCGAGGCAGGTGCGCCGATGGCAGGCACGGCGCGCCGGTTGGCGGCAATGGGCTGGGCAGGTTTGGAATGGGCCGAAGGGTTGCCCGGCGCGATCGGCGGCGCGATTGTCGGCAATGCCGGTTGCTATGGTGGCGATACCGCCAGTGTGCTGATTGCTGCCGAGCTATTGCTCAACGGACGCGAACGGGTGGAGTGGCCGGTGAGCGCGTTGGCGTATGCGTACCGCGAGAGCGCGCTCAAGCATCTGGTGGCGGAAGGCATTCCCCCGCTGGTGTTGGCCGGACGCTTTCGCCTGCGGCGGGCCGATCCGGCGGTCTTGGCGGCGCGGATGGCAGCGATTGCCGCCGAGCGGAAACGCAAAACGCCGGCGGGCAGTTCGTGCGGCAGCGTATTTAAAAATCCACCCGGCGAGAGCGCTGGGCGCTTGCTCGAAGCTGCCGGTCTCAAAGGCGTACAGATCGGCGACGCCGAGATCAGCCCGATCCACGCCAACTACATCGTTAATCGCGGCCAAGCCCGTGCTGCCGACATTCTGGCTCTGATCGAACTGGCTCGCGCTACTGTTGCCGAACGGTTTGGGATAACGTTGCAACTTGAGGTTCGGGTGATTGAGGGCGTGGGGAGATAGGGGGCGCGGGCGAGCTGAGCTGCCTGCGCTCCGAGGATGGGAAGAGGGTGTGGGATGCCGGCCCACAGAAGGATTAAAAAGTTGCGTACTGAAAAACCTGCTTGATCCATTACTGAGTCTGCTATCGTTTCAAATGCTTAGCTCAAATCAAATTCAAGATCAACATGAACGAAATCCTGCGCAAAATTTTCCTGACTACTTCGTTTATTCAAAAAACGATCGGTTCAGCGATCGATGATACGGTTCCGGGAGGCGGCCAATGAGCCAACCGATCACGATTGCCGTCATCTTCGGCGGGCAGAGCGGTGAACACGAGGTATCGCTGGTTTCAGCGCATGCCGTGATCAATAACCTCGATCCCAAACGATACCACATCGAAACCATTGGTATCGGCAAAGACGGCTGCTGGTGGCACGGCACCGGCGCGTTAGCGGCGTTGATGGCAACCGCCGATCCGGCCCGCTTGCCGGCCAGTGCTACGATGGCTACTCCCGGCCCGGTGCGCGAATTAGGGCGAGTTGGCGCGCCGGGGTGGGCTTTGCCTGCGGCTGATGTCTACTTTCCTGTATTGCACGGGCCGTATGGTGAAGATGGCACCATACAGGGGTTGCTCGAGCTGGCTGGCGTGCCGTATGTCGGTTGCGGCGTCGCGGCCAGCGCTGTCGGTATGGATAAAGGCTTGATGAAAGCGGCCTTTGCCGCCGCTGGCTTGCCGGTGTTGCCGTGGTTGCTAGTGCGGCGCGCTGAATTGGCGGCCATCGAGTCGGTATGCGACCGGATCGAAGCGGCGTTACGCTTCCCAATCTTTGTCAAGCCGGCCAATCTCGGTAGTAGCGTTGGCGTCAGCAAAGCGCGTGATCGGGCGGAATTGATCGCTGCGCTGCACGAAGCTGCCCGCTACGATCGCCGGATCGTGGTCGAGCAAGGCATCCCGGCGCGCGAAATCGAGATTTCGGTGTTGGGGAACGATCAGATTGAAGCCAGCATTCCCGGCGAGATCATTCCCGCCGGTGAGTGGTATGACTACCACGCCAAGTATATCGATGGCGGCTCGCAAACGATTGTGCCGGCGGCGCTCACGCCAGTCCAGATCGCGCAGGTGCAGGCGCTGGCGATACAGGCCTTTCAAGCGATTGATGGGGCGGGGTTGGCGCGGGTTGATTTCTTGCTCGACCGCGATCAGGGCACCATCTGGCTAAATGAGGTGAATACGATGCCCGGTTTTACGCCAATCAGTATGTACGCCAAGATGTGGGCCGCGAGCGGCCTGCCTTATCCCCGGCTGCTCGACCGGCTGGTGGCATTGGCGTTAGCGCGGGCCGGACATAGGGCATAACCGGCGGGAGTGAAGGGTATACACAAGATTATGGAATACAATCCGCCAAACACACGCGAACGAGTTGCCGCGCGCCGGCAGCGAGCGCGCCGGCCCAGTGATAAACCGGCTGTGCCGGGTTGGCGCCGGCGCTTGCTTGATAGCTTGCACAGCGGGCGGATTGCCAGCGGCGCAATCTTTGCCGTGAGCTGTTTGGCCCTCTTTTATGCGCTCTTCAGCAGCCAATTCCGCGTGCAGACTGTCGAAGTAGTAGGGGTGGAGTTTCTTAGCCCTGAGCGGATTGTGGACGCTATCCCGTTGCGCGGGCGGCCAATCTGGCTGATTGATGAAGAGCAGACGATCGCGCCGTTGCTGGCTAGTCCCTTTGTCGAGCATGCCCGGCTGAGTCTGATCCTGCCCGACCGGGCGCGGATTGTGATTGTCGAGCGCCAGCCGGCGGTCTATTGGCGCACTGGCGGGATCGATTATCTGGTTGACCGGCAGGGCTATGTGATTGAGCCGGCGCCGGCGCCGCCGCCAGACGATGCGCTTGTCATCGTTGATACTTCTCATTTGCCGGTCGAACCGAATATGCGGCTCGACACCGACGCTTTGGCGCTGGCGCGCGAACTGGCTCTGTTGTTGCCGAATGAGTTGGGTTTGCAACCGGCCCAGATCGGCTGGGATTTCGGTTTAGGCGTCTTTGTGCGTACCGCCCAAGATCAGATGATCGTGTTTGGCCGCAGTGAGCGGCTCGAACGCAAACTGACGATATTGGCGTATGTGCTTTCTGATGGTACACCATTTACCTATCTCGATTTACGACCGATCAACCCATATTACCAAAACCGCACCGACGGCAGGCCGTGAGCGCCGTCTGCGGCAGGCAGCGAGGACACTATGGCACGAACCATGGCACGCACCATTGTCGGGATAGATGTTGGCACAAACAAAATCTGTACTATCGTCGGCCAAATCGGCGATGGTCGGCGGCTGAATATTCTTGGCGTGGGAATGGTGCCCAGCCGTGGGATTGATAAAGGGGTGGTCGTCAATATCGACGATGCGGCCTCGGCTATTGAGGCCAGTCTGGAAAAGGCCGAGCGGGCCAGCGGGTTGCGTATCAACCATGCCTTTGTTGGGATTGCCGGGCGCCATATTTCCTCACTTAATAGCCGGGGGGTGGTGGCGGTGCAGGATCCCGATGGGATTTCGCGCCACGATGTGGCGCGGGCCATCGAAGCGGCGCAGGCCGTAGCATTGCCGACCCAGCGCGAGATTATTCACATTATTCCCCGTGCCTATGTGATCGACGGCAACGATGGTATTCGCGATCCGATCGGGATGAGCGGCCTACGGTTGGAAGTAGAGACCCACATCATCACTGGCGAAGCAATGGCGATTCAAAACCTGATTCGCAGCGTCGAGCGGGCCGGGGTCCAGATCGACGATCTGGTCTTGCAACCGTTAGCCGCTGCGGAAGCAGTGCTCAGCGATGACGACAAAGAGCGCGGGGTGATGCTGATCAATATTGGCGGCGCGACAACCGACCTCGCAATTTTTGCCCAAGGCGGGGTGTGGCACACCGGCGTGATCCCGGTGGGCGGTCAGCACTTTACCAACGATATTGTCTACGTGCTGCACACGCCGCCCAACACCGCCGAATATCTCAAACTGCGCTATGGCAGCGCCATCGCCGGCAACCCGCCGGCGCCGGGTGACGAAAGCGATCTGATTGATGCCGAGACGTTGACGGTAGGGGAAAAGCAGCAGATCAGCGCCTATCTGCTAAGACAGGTCTTGCAAGCGCGCGCCGAAGAACTGATCGAGTTGATCGTCGACGAAGCGCGGCGCAGCGGCTACGAGAGCATGTTGCCGGCGGGCATCGTCTTGACCGGCGGTGGCGCGCAGCTCAGCCGGTTCGACGATTTGTTGCGCGACGATTTGCGGTTACCGGTACGCATCGGCATTCCTAGCGGGTTAGGCGGCTTACACGACGCTCTTGACTCGCCGGCGTATGCAACGGCCGTTGGGCTTTTACGATGGGGAATGCGGTACGGCGGGCGGCCGCTTGAGCAGTCTTCGTCTGATGATACGAGTTCGCTATACGAGCGCTTCCGCCGCTGGTTGCGCGAATTATTGCCATAACACTACCCAAGGAGGTTCGCACATGGTTGATCGGAGCAGCAATGGCTTCTCGCTCGAAGACTTCGCCCAGATCAAGGTGGTTGGCGTTGGCGGCGGCGGCAGCAATGCAGTGGATCGCATGATTGCCGCTGGCGTGCAGGGGGTCGAATTTATTACCGTCAATACCGATGTGCAGGCATTGATGCACTCGTTGGCACCGGTGCGGATTCGCATCGGTGACAAGCTCACCCGCGGCTTGGGCAGCGGCGGCAATCCAGTGATTGGGCAGAAGGCGGCGGAGGAGAATCAGGAAGATATCTACGAGCAGTTGAAGGGCGCTGATATGGTCTTTGTCGCTGCCGGTATGGGTGGCGGCACCGGCACCGGCGCGTCGCCGATCATCGCCGGGATTGCCCACGACCTCGGCGCGCTAACGGTTGGCGTCGTGACCCGCCCCTTCACCTTTGAAGGTAATCACCGTCGCAAAGTGGCCGAGGCCGGCATCGAACAGTTACGCCCGGTGGTTGATACCTTGATCGTCATTCCTAATGACCGCCTGTTGCAAACGGCCAGCAAGAATACCACGTTCCAACAGGCGTTTCTGATGGCTGATGATGTGTTGCGCCAAGGCATTCAGGGCATTTCTGACCTGATCACCCAGCGCGGTCTGATTAATGTGGATTTCGCCGACGTCAAGACGATTATGGCCCAGCAAGGTTCGGCTTTGATGGCGGTCGGGTATGGTAAGGGCGACACTCGCGCGCTTGATGCGGTCAATCAGGCGATTGCCAGCCCCTTGCTCGAGGTCAGCATCGATGGGGCGAAGGGCGTGCTCTTTAACATCACCGGCGGCGAAGATCTCGGCATTATGGAAGTCTACGAGGCAGCCGATATTGTCGCCAAGCAGGTTGATCCCGACGCCAATATTATCATCGGCGCCGTGATCGATCCCAACTTCCCGCCCGGTGAAATCAAGATCACGCTGATCGCGACCGGTTTTGATATGAACCGCAACTCCAACGTGCAACGCACCCGCTCGTATCCAACCGCAGCGACCAGCACCAGCCAAGCGACCGGGCAGATTGGCGGGCAGCCGGCCCAGCGCCCCAAGCAGACGACCCCGGCGCCGGTGCAGCCACCCGTGCAACCGGTGCGTCCGGCTATGCCCAACGACGATCTCGACATCCCGCCCTTCTTGCGCGGGCGCGATCGCAATCGCCAGCGGTGAGATGAAGTTCGGTTCTAGCGAGTACAGCAGGCTAACGCTTGAGCAGTGATGTATGGAGTGCGGTAGTCAGACTGCCGCACTCCAGAAACCGGGGAGCTAAAACCCAACCGCAAACCCGCTTTGGTGCTCCACCCACCGCTACGGTGCGCGCAGGGTGAAACCTATCATTGTTGCCAAATCGCGCACGATCGCCTGAGCGGCGCTCACATCGCGACCCTCAGTGGCGGCATCGATGATCATGCCGGCCATCGTGTGCAGTGTCGCCAATGCTGCCGGCGTATCCAGATCATCGTCCATCGCCGCAATCACATCAGCGCGGCCACGGCTCACATCGAGCGAACTATGGTCGCCACTGTTGATGGTCAAGGCCCGGCGTAGATCGGCAGCGTACTGCTCGTAGCGCGCCACTGCATCGCGCCGGTAGTCAAATTCCTCGCGGTAGTGTTCGCTGAGCAAATACCAGCGGATCGCGTCGGGGTGGTGGATCTGTAACGCATCGCGGGCAAAGACCAAATTCCCCAGCGACTTGCTCATCTTCTCGCCATCGAGCCAGACCAATCCGACGTGTATCCAGTAGCGCGCGAAGGGCTTTTTGCCGGTGGCTGATTCGCTCTGCGCGATCTCGCACGAGTGATGCGGGAAGATGAGATCAGCTCCGCCGCCGTGCATGTCGATCTGATCGCCTAAATAGCGTTTCGACATCGCACTGCACTCGATATGCCAACCCGGACGACCCATCCCCCACGGACTCGCCCACTTCGGTTCGTCCGGATTCCCCCGTTGCCAGAGCACAAAATCGAGCGGATCGCGCTTACAGGGGTCATTGGGATTGTTACCGCGCTGATTGGCAATTGCCAGCAACTCGGCATAACCCATACGTGCCATCCGCCCGAAATCGGGGTCGGTTTGAATGCTGAAATAGACGTTGCCATCGACGACGTAAGCATGGCCGAGTTCGATGAGACGCTCGATGATCGGAATCATCGTGCCGATTTCCTCGCTCACCCGTGGGAAGAAGGTGGGCGGCAGAATGTTGAGACCGGCACAATCAGCGCGCAACTGGGCAATTTGGCGTTCGGCCAGCTCGTACCAATCCACCCCATCGCGGCGGGCGCGCTCGAAGAGCGGATCATCAACGTCGGTCACGTTCTGGCAGTAGCGTACTGTCGCGCCGTGCCATTGCAGATAGCGCACCAACACGTCAAAGACGATAAAGGTGCGCACGTGCCCCATATGAGTGGTATCGTAAGGCGTTACTCCACAGACGTAGAGTGTTACCGGACGGTCAGTGGGGATAGTAAATGGTTCGCGGATCCGGGAAAACGTATTAAAAAGCTGCATAGAGAGTGTCCTTTGCTGAAGCCATCAGGCATCGCGATTCTGCTGCTCTCTACTATGGTAGCACTAATTAACATTGCTGCGTTGCTCTGAACTCATCAAGAGCCGGCCCCCGGGGCCGGCTCTTCGATCATAAACCTATGGGCCAGTTCTATGGCGTAGCTACCGGTACCTTCGCCGCGATGTCGGGCGCCACCTCAAGCACGGCTGCCGACATCCAGCCGGTCTGGCCATCGGGTAGGCGCACAACGTACCAATTGGCGCGCTGGCCTTCGAGTAGCACTTCGGTATTAGACGGCACGACCGTGATAATCCGAAAGGAGGTACCGGGGCCGTTACGCAGATTCGCTGCCACGTTGACACGCCCAACCAAGCGTTCAGCGGTGGGTGTGACCGTGCTTGGCGGAACGAGCACAATCGTGACTGGTGAACGGGTTGGTTGTGGCGTCACCGGTGTGACAGTCGGCAAGCGGGCTAAGGTAGGGAAGGGACTGGGAGTAGGCGGCAGCGCTGCCGCCAGATCAGTACAGGCGGTGAGCAGTAACGCACCGCTCAACCACAGGCACCACCACCAAGCAGAGAGTTTTTGGTTCATAGGAGTTCCTGTTGCACGTGCGATCACGGAGGTGAGGAATGACAGCAAATATTCCCTGCTAACAGTCTACCAATTGTGTAGCTGAAGCGAGGGTGTCAGATCGAGTGGAATCTTAGCATCAAACCTGCGGTAGCGACAGGGCTGAGTGACAAGAGTGATGAGTCCCGTTTGGGGAGGTCATCGATCAGACTAGCAATGACCCGCCGCGGAAGAGTTGGGCTAGGGTTACGATGGCTCTCACCTCCCCGGCCACGATGGCGGGCGAGGGGGGAGTCGCATGGCAGCACAGGCATTGCTGCAACGGAACCCAACAACGCTCGCTCTTGCACCAGTGGGAGCGGGGCTGGGGTAAGGGTTCTTGAGGGCTGGACATAAACCAAAAACGTCTGTGCGATCGCACAGACGTTTTTAGTATCTGGTCGGGGCGAGTGGATTTGAACCACCGACCTCCGCGACCCGAACGCGGCGCTCTACCAGGCTGAGCCACGCCCCGATATACTTTTTCGTGGTGCCGAAGGTGGGACTTGAACCCACACGGGGGTTGATCCCCAGCGGTTTTTGAGACCGCCGCGTCTGCCATTCCGCCACTTCGGCGCGACAGTCCAGATTATAGCAGCCATTGCGTTGTTCGTCAAGGTGAGGCATAGTAACAATGGAGTGAGTCAATATCCTAACATTATTGTAGTGCTAACTGAAAGTTGTACTAGCATTTATCATATTTTAATCAAAAATTAAAGAATAAAAGTGTTTTTAATTTCAAATGGCATCTTTTTAAAATAAGATATCGGTTGGAAGAAAATAGTTCAGTTTTATGAAACGAGCAGTTTTGCAGTGTTATTATCTTGTAAGAGCATTTAGCATGCTATTTCTGAACATTTCATACTTTCTTTGTAAGGAATAGCCAAACGGTTATGTGGAAACGAGAGAGATTTTGTAACGAAGGCGGTTTTAGCGTATGTCTCAATAGTTTGACAAAAGATGTTTGTCTAGTCATGTTCCTGAGTAATCTTTTATTGTTAAGTATATAATATCGAAATTATCAAATGGTTTTTGTGAACATAGAGTACTTGATTCAAACCCTATTGACAGAAATAACGAAATGCGATAATATTGATGCACTGTGGATCGCAAAAAGTTAAGACAGCGAGGTGCAATGGTATGCAACGAATGCTCAGTCGCAGAGGATTTCTGAAGGTCATGGCGATGACAGCAGCCCTTTTTTCCTCGTGGGGGAAGGCTGCACTGGCGGCTGGAAGTAAGCTTAAACCGTGGCTAGCGCCAAGCTTGCCTTACAAATCGGTGAAGGTAGGGAATGTAGCCGATCTAACTGTTAACAAGCCGGTCACGTTCAACTATCCTGATGCAAACACTCCGGCTGTTCTGGTGAAGCTTGGTAAGCCTGCTCTGGGCGGTGTCGGTCCACAAAATGACATTGTGGCGTTCTCGGGTGTTTGCACGCACATGGGGTGTCCGATTCAGTACCAAGGTGAGCGGTTTGTCTGTAGATGTCACTACTCAATGTTCGATCCAGCCAAAGCGGGCCAGACGTACCAAGGTTTGGCTAGTACGTGGTTGCCGCAAATCACGTTAACCGTGGACAAGAAGGGTGATATCTACGCAACTGCAGTTAATGGGCTTATCTGGGGTCGAGCGAAGAACATTTAGCGAACACCCAAGAGGAGTGGTACTCTATGAGCATTCTTCCGCGCTTTGATCAAGTTCCCCTTCCACCTACCAGTGCGACTGAGTACAACACGGTCTGCCAGTTTTGCAATGTCGGTTGTGGATACAAGGTGTACGTTTGGCCGGTCGGCGAGCAGGGCGGCTTGAAAGCAGATGAAAATGCGTTCAAAGTCGATTTTACGAAACCGCAGGCAGTGCTGAAAGGCCAGAGCTACACCGAGGCTATGCACTCGACGACAGTTGGTAAGGACGGTCGAGAGTACAATATTGTGATTGTACCAGCAACAAATAGTCCGATTAATCAGGGCAATTACTCCTACCGCGGTGGCTCCAATGCGCTGACGATGTGGAGCCTTGATCGCGGGACGCAAGATCGGCTAACGTATCCCTTGTTGCGGGTAGGTGATCAGTTCCAAGCCATTACTTGGGATGACGCTCTTGCCCTCATGGCAGGTATCATTAAGGGTATTCGTGATCGTGACAAGAACGATGATAACATCGCCGTAAAGTGCTATGACCACGGCGGTTCGGGTGCTGGTTTTGAAGACAACTATGGTGCGGGTAAGCTGTTTTTCACTGCGCTCTCGGTCAAGCACATTGCCATCCACAACCGTCCGGCCTACAACTCGGAGGTGTGGGGTAGCCGTGAACGGGGTGTGCATGAGCTAAACTACGACTACAGCGATGCTCGACTTGCCGATACTGTCGTGCTGTGGGGAGCGAACTCTTACGAAACGGCGACCATTCTTTACACGCAGCATATTCTTGAGAACATTCAAGGATCGACGGTTGCCGAGAAGAAGAAGGTGTTTGACAAGGATGAACCTGCCGAGGCAGGATATCTGATCGTTATCGATCCACGGAAGACATCTTCGTATACCGTTGCGGAAGCGGCTGCAAAGAATCGGGTGCTGTTGCTCCAGCCGAACTTTGGCACCGACTACATCTTGGCCAACGCGATCGCGCGCGTGGTTTGGGAGCGTGGCTACTACGATAAAGCCTATCTAGAGGCACGCACCGATATGAAGCTCTTCGAGGATTACAAGAAGAAGAGCCTCAAGCTGGATGTGAAGTATGACGAGTTTATGGCCCAAGCTGAGCGCATTACCGGTGTGCCGAAGGCACAAATTGAGCAAGCGGCCGATTGGATTGCAAAGCCAAAGGGGAACAAGTTCAAGCGGCGCACGTTGACCATTTATGAGAAGGGCATCATTTGGAACATGAAAAATTATGACCAAGTGGCAGCCCTTGTCCAGCTCGCCGTCTTGACGCATAACATCGGTCGGCCCGGTACAGGCTGTGGTCGCCAAGGTGGTCACCAAGAGGGTTATGTCCGTCCACCATCACCGACACCCGGTTCTATCTACAATGGTGGTCCGCCCGTCAATGTTGATAAGTTCCTCACTAGCGGGAAAGGTAAGTTCTACTGGGTCATTGCAAACGATCCGTACCTCTCGACGCCAAACAACCAGATTTTCCGCAAGCGCATCCACGAGCGGACTAAGAAGTTGACGCGCGCGATAGGTGAGAGTGGTGAGCCAAGCACGACTCAAGGTCGGATTGACGCCATCTTGAAGGCACTCTATGCCGATCCTGACGCGCTCTTTATGGTTGTGCAAGACATTTACATGACCGAAACTGCGCGCGATGCTCACCTTGTACTGCCGGCTGCCGGTTGGGGTGAGGCGAACGAGACGTCTATCAACTGCAACAGCCGTCTGTTGCGGTTGTACGAGAAGTTCATGGATCCACCCGGAGAGGCGAAGCCTGACTGGGAAATCTTCAAGTTGGTTGGTGAAGAGATTGCCAAGCTCTATCGGGCCGAGAAGAAGAATGATGTCGCAGCGAAGTTTGAGTTTGGCAAGAACTGGAAGACCGATGAGGATGTCTTCCTCGCAGGTTCAGAAGAATTTGCGGACAATCAAGTCAGTGAGGAAGACGAAGCGAAGCTGGAGGCCGAGAACTACAAGGGCGTCACTTACGCCTTCCTGAAGCAGGTTGGTCAGGAGGGTATCCGTACCCCGGTGCGGCTTGATCCGAAGACGAAGAAGTTGGTAGGGACGCTCCGGCGCTACACGGTGAAGTTCGGTACCGCTGATGGTAAGTTCAAGTGGTACGGCACGGATGACTGGGAGGGGTATCCCGCTGAGGTGGCGAAGTATCTGGAAGGTAACAAGGCGAAGGAGTATCCTTTCTGGGTTACGACCGGACGGGTCCAGCATCTCTGGCAGTCAACGTACCACGATCGACAATTGCCTGAGCGGGTGATTACGCATCCGCTGCCGTATGCAGAGATTAACCCAGAGGATGCAAAGAAGCTGAACATCGAGTCCGGAGATCTGATCGAGATTTTCAATGAGGAAGGGAATGCCATATACATGGCATACGTGACCGATGCGGTGAAACCGGGTTCGATCTTTATGGTGATGTACCACTGGCGTGGAACGTCGAACTCGCTGACAACCGGTTATACCGATCCAAAGACAACCATTCCGTGGTACAAAGGAACGCGAGCCAATGTCCGTAAGGTGGCCGGGGCGATCCCGTTCATCAAGCAGACGGCGAGCTTCCTCCAGCAGAATAAGTTTAGTTGATACAGTCGGTGTGCGTCACAAATGACTCCCGCCCCTATCAGGGGCGGGAGTCATTCTGTTAGGTGCGAGTGGTTCCATTGTCTTCGCTACGGACTAGACTCACTTACTGCGTATCATTTGGTGTTTGCCCTTGTGCCCCCGCTCCTCACCGGGGAACGAGAGATTCGAGCGCGATGTGTAAACCCTTGTTTGAACCTCCGCACTGGTTCAAACATCCTCATTACTAGACCTCCCTCGTGTGCCAGAAGGAAAGGGTGATGGCACGCACCGGTCTAGAACCGCGCAGACCTGTATCCCAACCGTGCTGGCCCGTCTGCACGGCTCTACGGCCGGTGCGGTGTGACGGTCAGATGCGCATGACCCGACACTGCTACCACGGGTGGCTGTGGGGTCACGTGTAGGTGTGCGCCGGGCCGTCGCCGGTTCCGGGTGGTAATGTCCCGTTGCATATGCATTGACCGTCCTTATGCCGAACAACGGCATGTATCCCGTCCTTATGGTATTGAACGTTGTGTGCCGCACCGTAGGGGTACTGTAGGGGGCACAGTATGCTGTGCCCCTACGGTGTAACGATACGGCCGGTGCGGTGTGACCCACCTTGTGGTGTGCCTCCACCTTGAAGGGAGATTCGAGCGCGACGTGTCAACCCGAGCCTCCGCTTACTAGACCTCCCTCGTGTGCCAGAAGGAGAGGGTGATGGGACGCACCAGTCTAGAACGGCGCATACAGACCTGTATCCCAACCGTGCTGGCCCGTCTGTGCAATGCGCGTGACGCGATATGTGCGCCGCACGGCCGTAAGGTGTTTGCGTGCTCTGCACTGTGTGCCCCTCACAACCGTACCCCGTGTCCCCTCTCCCACGGAAAAGAGAGGGGGGTGGTATAATTGCTCTAGCACAGCAATGATACAGTAGCCCGTTATGTTCACACTTGACCGGCTAGCAGACAATGTAACGGTGCGTGGCACTGATGATGCCTACACTATCCTCAACCTGATCGGGCGAGGTGGGATGGGTGCGGTCTATCGTGTGCGGCGGGTGAGTGATGGCAGCATTTGGGCGCTGAAGGAGATGCGACCCGCCGGTGAGGTGACTGCCGAAGAGTTGCTCGAGGCGCGCCAGCTCTTCCTGCAAGAGGCTGAATTGCTGCGTTCGCTCTCGTTTCCGAATCTGCCGGTGGTGATCGATCTATTCGAGTATGAAGGTCGCCCGACGATGATCATGGAGTTTGTGCCGGGCAAGACGCTTGAGGCAATGATTCGCGAGGCGAATGCACCGATGCTCGAACAACAAGTGATCGGCTATGGGATTCAGCTCTGCCGGGTGTTACACTACCTGCACACGCGCCAGCCGCCAATCATCTACCGTGACCTCAAGCCGCCAAATGTAATCCTAACCCCGGACGGCGTGCTCAAACTGATCGACTTTGGCGTGGCTCGTAAGCACAAGATTGGCAAGTCGAAAGACACGATCGCGATGGGATCAGCCGGGTATGCGCCACCCGAACAGTACGGCAAAGGGCAGACCGATGCCCGTTCGGATATTTATGCGCTTGGGGCGACTATGCTGCACCTGCTGACGGCGATGCCGCCGATCCCGTTGCAGCCGCCGCGCCGTGGCGAGATCACGCGCATAAACCGCTCGGTAGCCCCGGAAACCGAGGCAATTATTATTCGGGCTATGAGTCTCGAACGCGAGCAGCGGTTTGCCAGTTGCGCCGAGTTTGAGCAGGCGCTGCACAAGCGTCTCAAGAGGCCGTATGTCGATCCGACGGTGCAGATGGCGCCGGTGCCGCCAGTTAAACCGGTGGTTCCCCCGGCCCCGCCGCCGGTGGTTGCCCCGCCGCCGGTCACGCCGGCGCCAGCAGATGGGGTGGTGTGTGAAAAGTGTGGGAGGGTCAATAAGCCGCAGGCCCGGTTTTGCGCCGGTTGCGGTACCGCGCTACAACGAATCGGGCCGGTTGCCACTGCTGCGCCGATCTTGCCGCCGGCCCGCTTGATCGTCCGTTCACCTTACCGCCACTGGGAGATGGTGCTCGACCACTCGCCGGTGCGGATTGGCCGGCGCGATCCGCGTCGCGCTCACTTTCCTGAATTGGATCTGGCTGAACACGACCGTGGGATCGCCTCGCGTCTGCACGCCATTATCGAGCGGCGCGGCGATCACTATACCCTCACCGATCAGCAGAGCACCAACGGCACCCGGATTAACGGGGTCTTGATCCCGCCGAATGTGCCGCAACGGTTGAAATCGGGTGATCTGATCCAGATCGGTGAGGTGGAGATGGAGTTTCGGTGGAACTGAAAGCTCTCATTTTGCGCGCTCCCGGCATCAATCGCGATGCCGACGCGGCGCTGGCCTGCGAGTTGGCCGGCGCGCGTCCGGAACGGGTGCATGTCAACCGAATTGCCGAAGGTTCGGTAAAGTTGGCCGATTATGCATTATTAGTCATCCCCGGCGGCTTTTCGTATGGCGATCATCTCGGCGCTGGCCGGTTGTTGGCGGTTGATCTGATCCATCGCCTTGGCGAGGAGTTAGAGCGATTTGTGGTTGATGGTCGCCCGGTGATCGGGATTTGCAACGGGTTTCAGGTGTTGGTCAAGGCTGGCTTGTTGCCCGGCCCCACCCGCCAAGCGCCGCGGGTCACACTCACGACGAATGAGTCGTGTCAGTTTGAATGTCGCTGGGTGCAGTTGGAAGCGGTAAGTAACAGCCGTTGCTTGTTTACCTCCGGTATCGAACGCCCGATCGAAGTGCCGGTCGCTCACGGCGAGGGCCGGATCGCGGTGCGTGATCAGGCAACGTTAGCTGAATTGGAAGCCGCTGGCTTGGTGGCGCTGCGCTATGTTGGCGAGGGTTATCCGGCCAATCCCAATGGCTCGCCGCACAACATTGCCGGCTTGTGCAATGCGCAGGGCAATGTGTTGGGCCTGATGCCGCACCCGGAAAATGCGGTGTTGCCGCACCAGCATCCACGCTGGACGCGCGAACCCGCACGGCGGGAGGGTGACGGTTTGCAAATCTTCCGCAACGCAGTGCGCTATGCGGCGTCGTTGTAGCGGCGTAGTGTGCTATGTTGCTACAACAAGGTATGATGCTGGAGAAAGTATGGTTCTCTACCCACCTGACGATCCATTTTTGATAAGCTTTACCCTGTTTGGGTTCCCGATCGTGGTGCGCTGGTATGGCGCAATCATCATGACCGGGGCGTTGATTGCGGCCCTACTGGCGTCGCGGCGGGCGGTTGCGCGCGGCTATCACCCCGATCACGTCTGGAACCAGTTGATGTTAGGTTTGATCCTCGGCATTTCCGGCGCGCGGATCTATTACGTCGCCTTTGAGTGGGAACGGTTCGCGCCTAATCCATGGAGCGCGTTCAACCTCACCACTGGCGGGATCGCGATCCATGGCGCGATTATCGGCGCGCTGCTCTCGACCGTGATTTATACGCGCTACGCTAAATTGCCGTATTGGGATTGGCTCGATGTCTGTGTGCCCGGTTTCTTGCTGGCCCAGAGCATTGGACGGTGGGGAAATTTTTTTAATCAAGAAGCCTATGGCCGCCCGACCGATTTGCCATTCGGGTTGCGGATCGATCCCGAATATCGGGTACCGCCGTACAACGATCTCACAACCTATCCGATTACAACCCTCTTCCATCCGACCTTTCTCTACGAATCGGTGTGGAATCTGGTCGGAGTGGGCTTATTGCTCTGGCTTGATCGCCGGTTTGGTCGCTTAGCTCCGCCCGAACGGCGCCGGCTCAATCCGGGTGATCTGCTGTTTTTGTACGGAATCATCTATTCAAGTGGGCGATTTTGGATTGAAGGGTTGCGGATCGATAGCTTATGCACGAGCGGGGTTGGCGGTTCGTGCGAGGGCAGTATTCGGGTAGCGCAGTTGGTGAGCGTGATCGCGATTGTGCTGTGCGCGATTTTGCTCTTCCTCAACCACCGGCGGCCATTTGCCGGCACGGTAATTACCGAGCCGCGATAAGGAAGGCGCGAAGGAGTACACACAAAGACGCTAAGGTTGCAAAGGGGTAAACGCAAAGGCGCAGAGAGCGCGAAGGTTTGGTATGGAGGCGGCACAAGGACACTTCTAGCCCAATCTCACAATATCTTGGTGGGCTTTGCGCTCTCCGCATCCTTTGCGTTAGATCATCCCTCGCGCCCTAACAAGCGGGTATACAGCCGCGTGAACCCCTCGCCAAGCGGGCCGTAGCCGAAATTAGCGACAACCTTCTCTCTCCCGTGTTCACCGAAGCGGCGGCGAAGCGCCGCGTCTTCACCGAGCGTGCGCACCTTTTCGGCGTAGCCGATTACATCGTCGCGAGCGACCAAGAAGCCATTCTGCCCGTCGTCAACCACTTCGGGCAGCGCGGCAACGTTGGTTGTCACCACCGGACGGCCACAGGCCAGTGCTTCGGCGGGGACAATCCCAAACCCTTCCAGCCGCGAGGGGAAAAGCAAGATATCGCAGCTCTGGTAGGCTGCCACCAAGCCGGCCCGGTCAGGCGAACCGATTGAGATCATGCGCGGATGGGGCGAGCCGGCATCGCGCCCTTGAAAGCCGCCGGTGTAGTAGAGTACGTAGTCCTCCGGCAGCCGATCCATAATTCGGGGCAGCAGATCGAACCCTTTGCGGCGGGTACGATTGCCGACAAAGAGCAGGCGGATGCGGGCATTACTCGGCGGCAAGCCATCGTCGCGGCGAACCATACCCGGCGGTGGCACAAAAACATCAGTATCAATGCCGTCATAAATCAGCACTGTATCACGGCGTCCGTAGGTCATCTCCACCATGCGCTGGGTGTAGCGGCTGACGCAGACCACCGCATCGGCGTAGGCGATGGACATGCCATCGTAGCGTGACTCGACCAGCCGGTAGAAGAGACGCTGGGCCAACGAGCTGTAGGGTTGTAGAGCCGGGTCGGTGGTGAGGTGGTGTACCGTCGTTACCACCGGCAAACCATACCCGCGCAGGCTAAATGCAACCCGCGAGCGGCCCTGCACAATATCGAAGCGGCGGGCCACATCGGCGGGCAACGTATTAGGAATGAGCATAGGTAGAAAGTTGTACAGTTCTGGCAAGCGCAGCAACTGCGGCGACAAACCGGCGCCTTGCACGGCGCGGGTGATATTCTGAATGCCAAAATCGACGCCGCCGCGACCAAGCGGCGAGACATAGAGTGGGCGCAGCATAGTGATAAAACTCCATCCAGCGGCCAACCTTCACGCAACCGCTCGATCTTGGCACAGATTGGCGAGAGTGTCAATGAGGGAATGGGTTGAGCCTCTACCAATAATCACCGCAAAACGGCGGCAAGCCGGCCAGCGCCTGTTCGAGCAGGGCCAGCGCACGCCGGTCGCTTACGCTGAGCAGGCCGAAAGCGGCGGCGGTGCGGGGGCGGAGGTAGCGGCTGAGGAGTTGGCTAAGGGTGGCGCTGGTGCAGGCGAGATCTCCCTCACCGGAGCCGAGGCGGGTGACGGTGGTGCGGCCATTGTGCCACGCGAGCTGATAGCGTCCGGCGTTATCCGTGATCCAGTCATCGGCGATCTGGATGGTAAGCTGGCCTGTTGTGTTGGCGAAGGGATAGAGGCTGAGCAGGCGTTGCACGTCGAGGACGCGCTGCATAAAGAGCGGCACAACGGTGGTTGGCGCCGGTGCGGGTAGTAACGCATTGAGTGGGGCGTCAATCGGGGTAGGAATCTCGGCGGCGACGATCTGATCGGCGTGGCGGGCGATGAAGACGAAGAGTTGGGCGCGGGCCTGCGGGTCAAGGGCAACAATATCGCGGCAGACAAGGCGGTCGCCATTATCGCTGCGTTCAAAGCGGTAGATCAGGTACGAACGCCCATTGCCCTGCTCATCGCGCCAGATGAAGGCGTGGTAGGGTTCGCCGCTCCACGTTTGCAAGACATCGACCTGCCACCATTCCGGTGAGCGCGCCAGTGGGCCGTAGCGCCCGCGCAACGCGCCGCGGTAGATGACATCAAGTTCGGCGATGTGGGTGGGGCCGACGGGGATATACACGCCGGGAGCGGACTGAAAGGCGCGCAGATGGGCCGGGGTAGGCTGCACCAAGCGCCGTTCGCCGGCCAGTGCCCAACCTAGCCGGTGGTAGAAGTCATGGCGGAAGGGGTGGAGAAGGGCTAGCACTGCGCCGCGCTCGCGCAATTCGTTGCAGGCGTGGCGCAAGAGCTGCTCGGCATAGCCGCGCCGGCGATGCTGCGGCCATGTCGCTACGCTGCCGATCGCACCCACCGGCAACTCGCCGTTGCCGGCCTGCATCTGAAACGGCATGATCTGCAATTGGGCCACGTGCTCGCCATTAATGAATAACCCGCGCAGTTGGGCGATGACGTCCGGCGTGTAGCGACCACGGTGGTACTGGCGGGCGAAAGCGTAGCTGTCAAGCGCCCAGAATTGCTCGAAGTCGGTTGGGGTGAGTTGCCGGTAGCTGATCATTCAGATCGCTCCATTGTTTGAATAGCCGCGAAGAGACACAAAAGACACGAAAAGAGTGGTAAGGGTTTTTGTGTCTGTTTGTGGCAATTTCAGCCCCTGCTGTTTGAATAGCCACGAAGAGACGCAAGAAACACAAAAAATTGTTGTGTCTTTTGCGTCTTTTTGTGACTATTCTTCATCCTCTGCGCCTGCGGCGGTAAACCTCACCCCCGTGGCTTTTCGACCAGAATAAAGTAGCTGCCGCAGCGCATCCAGCCAAACAGCCACAGGTCAAGCTCCATCAACAACGTCACGGCGAGCAAGACGTAGTAGACCGGCCCCTTGTTGCGTAAATAGCCGCGCATACGCTGGCGCGCGCGGATCTCGCGAGCTGCGCCGGCGCTTACTCTTGCCGGCAGATTGTTGGCTACCTTGCGCCCGCGTGCGCGCCCGATGATCGCCTCGCCGAGCTTCATCAGCACATGTTCCACAAACGTTGTAAACAGGCTGTTCCAGAAAATGACTTTCACCGGGCGTAATCCAGCCCGCTCGAAAGCGGCCAGCACGTCTTCCCACGTTTCGAGTGCTTTGATATGGTCAGACTTGCGCAGCTTTTCGCGTTCAAAATCGTAGACGCCGGCTTTGACGAATAGGCGACCGATATGGCGGCTAATGTCAATAACCGGTTGGATCGGCGAGCGTTCGCGGGTGTTCGAGAAGGCCAGCATACGCCCGCCGGGGCGCAGCACGCGGGCCGTTTCAGCCAGATAGGCATCGATCACCGGCAGCGGGAAATGTTCAAGGATGTCGATGGCGAAGACCTTATCGAAACTACCGTCGGCGAAAGGCAACATACGCGAATCGGCTTTGGCTAGCGTCACCGTGCGCACCGCTTCATCGGCAAAGAGCGTCGCCGGATCGGAACCTACCATCAACCCGACATACTTGGCGTTCCAGACGGCATGCTTGGCGGTACCGCAGCCGTTATCCAGCACCACATCGTTCTTACGCCAGCGCATCAAGCGGCGCAGAGTGCGGTCGCGCACGCCAGCGGCCAACAGCGGCGGCGCCAGTTCGCGGTAGTCAAGCTCAGCGGCCAACTGCTCTTCGTCGGTGACGTACTTAGAAACGTAATCGAACTCGGCCCCGCGCGGCATCAGGTCGATGAAGCCATCGCCGAAGGGGTAGAGCGTCTGGCAGCGTGGGCAACGCACGCCACCGGCTTCGACAATGAGCGGACGTACCCGGCAGGTTGGGCATTGCAACAGTGGAAAGATGCGTTGGTTGATCATGGCGATGGCGGAATCCAACGCCGGTTGATTTCAGCGGCGAGGATGCTATCAAAGAGTAAGAGAAAGAGACCCTGTACGAGGATGCCAGCGCCCATACCGCGTCGGTCGGCACGATCGCCTGCCGTGCGCAGCAGCCACAGACCGGCGCCGATGTAAAGCAGGTCGAGACCGGCATTGACGAGCAAGATGGTGCGGAACCGTTCAGCAGCGGCGTGTGCCACCGATTCGTCGAGATCGCCGGCAACCAAATCTTCGGCCTTGAGCAACGCTTGCCGACGGCCAGCAATCGCCAGCAGCCAGTCAATGACACCCCAACTGATCGCCTGTAAGCCGAAGTGACGCCAGAAACCGGGGAGCAAAGCTAAGACTGCGCCGCCAATCACGCTCCCGGCGCCCCATCGTTCAAGTGGCTTGAGGGCGTGATATTGAAAAGCAAAGAAGTTATCGTTCATAGCGGTCATCATACCCTCTGTCGTAGAATGCCTCACGTTCATTATACCCGGTTGGGGGGATGGCGGTGCGGGAAGGATTGCCGGGGTGTCGCTAGGTGTCGGTTGATGAATGCAGTTCGGAGGTTATCTAAAAAAGAATTGCAAATTGGTCTGAATAAAGGCTGTGATGTGCCTTCTGTAACGGATTGGCTATGCGCGGTCAATCCAACGACGCCTTCGGAATGGCTGGTATCAGCTTAAGGGACTGGCGGCGTTAGAGTATCCAGACCGGCTCGTGCTGCTTGATAACGCTTTGGCGCGCCGTATTGCGCCGGGAGCGAGTCTGCGCGTGTGGGGCACATAGAAGGTCTTGTTGGAAGCTAAAACCTATGGTCTCATTGCGCACCTTAGACCGAATGTATCGAGGTTAGCCAGCTCAGGCATATGGCTTTCGCCAGACATTAAAGCGCGTATCTTACGATGAGTGGGCGAATAAATCTAGAGTTGCTCGCCTCCTCTTACCCTTCGATCACCTCTGCCATTGCCACCACAATCTTGCCAACAACAGCACCAATTCGCGCCAGCGTTGCCAGCGTAGCCGCGCGCTGCGCCACGGCAGCGCAATGCGGCTCTCAAGTTGATCGAGGTGCAGCGCGAGCAACATGCGCAGCAGGCGATGGCCGGCGCGGGCCGGCGGTGGGACGTGGCGGGCGGCCCAGTTGAGCAGATCGGTGTGGGCGGCGCGGGCGGCGGCGAGTGCTTGTCGTTGGCGGGCCAGCGGTGCGCGGCGCGCTTGCACCACCGCTGCTTCTTGGCGAGCAGCGAGAAAGCGGAGCAGCAACGCACTCGCTGACCATTCGGCGGCATCGGCGGCGAGCGCGGCTTGCTCAGCGACGGCAGTGTGTTGCGCGGCGGCCAGTGCTGCTTCGCCGGCGGGCAGCGCGTCCAGCGCCTCGTGCAGCGCTGCCAGTCGCTGCTCGCAGTGGGGCGGCGGCGTATCATAGCTGTCGAGGATGTCGCGCGGCGGGTGCGCAACCGGGTCGCGCCGGTGGCCGTCGTGTTGGCGGCGCACGTCGGCGGGCTTGATGGCAAGGGCATGCCGCCACGCCGTCTCTAGGGCGGCGTAGGCCGTGTCGAGCAATGCCGCTGTAGCAGGGGCGCGGGTCGCAGCGTATTCACCGCGCAGCGCCGCCGATTCGCGTTGCGGTTGCCATGCCAGCGCCGCGAAGCTGTGCGGGTTGGGGCCAACCGCTAGCCATGGCCGGTCGCCAGTTAGCAAAACGTGAACGCCGTCAAGCCCCCACTCGTAGTAGGCGCGCAGATCGGCGGCGATGGTCGGGCCGAGCGGCGGCAAAGCCGATTTGAACAAAATTCCGTCGAGGTAGTACTCAAACATGCTCGCGCCAGCAGGGAAGGAGACGCGCAAGGCGGCAATCTGCTCGGCCAGCGGCCCGTTGACCGGGTTGGTTGTGTCGCTGATCCCGGCGGCATACGAGCGTTGGCGTGGCGCAATCACCACTTCGACATTGACTGCCGGCGCGATCTGCTGCGGCGGGGCAAAGGTGTCGTGGTAGGCGAGGAAGGAAATACGGGCTGTAGGGTTGCATTCGGCCAAGGCCGCGGCCATTACATTGACAAGGATCAAGGACTGATCAGACGGCGAGAGTGCAGCGCAACGCGAACATACACACCAGCCGCCGCCGAGTCGGTCTTCTGGCCAGAGGTGATACACGCTGGCGTTGGGTTCGGCGGCGAACAACCCACGCGCCCAATCGCGCACGATAGCTTGCGTGGCTGGGTTGGTCGGGCAAGGGTTGCCGCTGGTCACCCGCCGGCGACCATCGTGACGGAACAGATCGGGTTGCTGGCGGAAGAGCTGACGTGGCACGGCGTCGCGCAGATGATGGCCGCCGATTTCGAGGCGTAAGCCGCGTTCTTCGATCAGCGGCCAGAGTCGTTGGCGGCGTTGCTGCCAGTAGCGCCAGCGGCATGCACCGAGCGGCATCCCGCTGGTGCCAATGGTATGAACGAAGATCGTGTTGAGTCGTGCCCGCGCCGCCCATGCGATCCACGCTTCGGCCTGCGCGAGAAAGAGATCGTGCCCGATCACCAACCCGCGGCGCGCGAATGCTGGTTGCTCGGCAACCGTTGCGGCAGGCAAGCGAATTTGGGCCCAGCGCGGCACATGCTCATCGGCGGGGCCGGGGCCAATCCAACGCCATCCCAACGCTTCTAGTAAGCTATAGACCGCGTAGAGCAAGCCGCGCGGCCCTTCACCGATCAACACCAGACCGCGCTCATCGGCCATGCGCACAAAGCCATCACCGTCGGGACCGTGGCGCAACGCGATGCGCGGGCCGGCGGCAGCGCCGGTGATTGGCAACACCGGCCCTCCCATCCGTTGGAGGGCACGGCGCAACTCGTGAGCGGCAAACTGGGCCGTAGAATGATCGCTCGGCAACTCGATTGCCCAGTGACTGGTGAGAAGATGGTTCATGCCATGTGCTGAGCCGGTGCAACGTTGGATATCGCGGCTATTATAGCAGGAGTGGTGACGTGGGGGATAGGAAACAGATGCGCACGGATAGGACGGATTGACACGGATCGGGCGGGAATCGCACAGAAATTAGTTGCATAGTGGACAAATTCGCCTTCAGCGGCTACAATGCAGACAAGCCGTCATTTTCTACTCTCGAATCCACATGCGATCATGAGTGGCGGTTACAAGCAAGATCCTGTTATCATGCCGGTATCGCCGGTGGTTAGCATCAGATGATGATGTGAGGAAACCATGCTACGGTTTGAACACGAGATCCTGTTCACGCCCTGTCCGGAACGGATTGCTCGGCTCCGTGAGCTTGCCTACAATCTCTGGTGGACGTGGCATCCTGAAGCGCAAGACTTGTACCGATCGATCGACTCGGAGCTATGGGAATTGGTGTATCACAATCCGGTCGAATTTCTCCGCGATGTTCGTCAGCGCAAACTCGAAGCAGCGGCAAACGATCCAGCGTATCTCAAGCGGTACGACGCGGTGCTCAAAAGTTTTGACAGCTACATGAGCGCCAAGAAGACATGGTTTAGCAAGCATTACCCTGACTCGAAAGACACGCTGATCGCTTACTTTAGCGCCGAGTTTGGCCTGCACGAGAGTTTGCCGATCTATTCGGGCGGTTTGGGCATTTTGTCGGGCGATCACATCAAAGAGGCCAGCGATATGGGGATTCCGCTGGTCGGTGTCGGCTTCATCTACCCGCAGGGGTACTTCCGGCAGCGACTCGATCAGAGCGGTTGGCAACATGCCGAGTACAACAAGCTCAACTTTGCCGACGTGCCGGCGTTGCCCGCGCTCGATCCCGAAGGTCGCGAGGTGGTGGTTGAAGTTGAACTGCCCGGACGCACAATTTATGCCAAAGTCTACAAATTTCAGGTGGGTCGCACCGAGTTACTTTTGATGGATACCGACATCCACCCGAACAGCCCGCAAGATCGCGAGTTATCGGCGCGGCTGTACGGCGGCGACCAAGAGATGCGCATCTCGCAAGAGCTAGTGTTGGGGATCGGTGGTGTGCGCGCGTTGCGCCGGCTTGGCTACAGACCGACTGTCTGGCACATGAATGAAGGCCATTCGGCCTTCCTTGTGCTTGAGCTGTGCCGCGAGCTGGTAGCGCAAGGCTACAGCTTTGAAGAGGCAATGGAACAGGTCAAAGCGCACTGCGTCTTTACCACCCACACCCCGGTACCGGCGGGCAACGATGCCTTCCCGCTACCAATGATCGAGAAGTTCTTCTGGAGCTTCTGGCCGCAGCTTAACCTCACCCGCGATGAGTTTATGAATCTGGCCTTGCAAGAGCAGCACTGGGGGCCGACCTTCGCCATGACGGCGCTGGCGCTGCGCTTCTCGGCCTACCACAACGGCGTGAGCAAGCTGCACGGCCACGTGGCGCGCGGGATGTGGCAATGGCTCTACCCCGGACGTGCTCAGGACGAGGTACCGATTACTTCGATTACGAACGGTGTGCATACCGCGACGTGGTTGGCACCCGAAATGCGCACGCTCTACAATTCATACCTTGGGAAGCATTGGGAAGATAATCTCGATGATCCGCAACTTTGGCGGAAGGTATACCAGATTCCTGACGAAACCTTCTGGCGCACGCGCCAAAAGCTCAAGAGCGATCTGATCGCGTTCAGTCGCCAACGCCTGCAACAGCACTACATGCGGCTCGGCATTCCGGCGCCGGTGTGGCCAGTGCTCGAAGAGAACATTCTTACCATCGGCTTTGCCCGCCGGTTTGCGACGTACAAGCGGGCGACGTTGCTGTTCAAAGATATTGAGCGACTGAAGGCCATTCTCAATCGACCGGGCAAACCAGTGCAGATTATCTTCTCTGGTAAAGCCCATCCCAAAGATGATCCGGGAAAGCAATTCATCCAAGATGTCTACCGGCTATCGATGCAACCGGGCTTAGCTGGCCGGATCGTCTTCCTCGAGGAGTACGATATAGCGGTTGGGCGAGCGTTAGTGCAGGGGGTTGATGTCTGGCTCAACAATCCGCGCCGTCCGTATGAAGCCAGCGGCACCAGCGGGATGAAGGCTAGCTTGAACGGCGTGCCGAATTGTTCGGTGCTCGATGGCTGGTGGCCAGAGGCGTACAATGGGCGGAACGGTTGGGCGATCGGGGACGAGCGCGAGTATGCCAATCAAGACGAGCAAGACTGGAATGATGCGCAGTCGCTCTATCACCTGCTCGAACACGAGATTGTACCGCGCTATTACGACAATCGTGACGCGAACGGTATTCCGGTGGAGTGGGTGCAGATTTGCAAAGAGGCTGTCGCAACGGTCGCGCCAATCTTTAGCACGCGCCGGATGCTGGCCGATTACCTGCGCGATATGTATATGCCGGTAGCGGTGCAAGGTGCGATGCCAACGGTATAAAGTGTTCAACGCCAAGGCGCGCAGCGAGGGTGATGGGCGTCTCGTGCTCTCGGCGCGCCTTTGTGTTTAGCAATGATGATGCAGCGGATCATTGATATCTACCACCGGCTAGTGGCTCACTTCGGCCCGCTGTATGGGCCAGAGGCTTCTAGTCCGTGGTGGCCGATCATTAGTGATCGGCCACAGCTTGAGATAGTGATCGGCGCGGTGCTGGTGCAGCAGACGCGCTGGGAGACGGTAGAAGCGGCGGTGGTGCGCATGCACGCCGCCGGTTTGCTTGATCTGGCGGCATTGGCGGATGTTGAAGCCGAGCAGTTGGCGGCGTTGATCTATCCTTGTGCGTTTTACCGGCAAAAGGCGAGCGGTTTGATCGCGCTGGCCCGCGCTATTCAAGAACGGTATGGCGATCTGGCAACCATGCTTAGCCGCCCGACGGCGACGCTGCGGACCGAACTGTTACAGTTGCCGCGGATTGGGCCAGAGACAGCAGATGTGATCTTACTTTACGCCGGTCAGCATCCCCTGTTTGTGGTTGACGCTTATACTCGTCGCATCTTTGCTCGTCTTGCGCCGGATCGGCTTGCGTGGGAGCGGGCGAGCTACGGCCAAGTGCAACAGGCGATTGCCAAGGAATTGCCATCTGATCCGGTGTTGTTGGCTGATTTCCATGCCCAATTGAATGAATTGGCTGTGCGTTATTGTTTGGTGCGGCCCCGCTGTGATGGCCCGCCGGCGCGACGGGTCTATTCACGCCAGCCGGGACGTAACAGTTTTCTTGATCGGCATGATGGTTGCCCGTTGCAGGCAGTGTGTGCATGGTACAACAGGAAACAGTTTGACGGTGAATAAGCAGCGCGAAGAGTACACGGGTATCTCCTGCCTAGCGTTAGGGCACACGGCTGGTCTGTTGCGAATCAGGAGCTGTCAGTAGCTGAACGTTATGCCTTGCGGGTATTCTCAATGATTTCACCTCTCACCATCTTCCTCGTATTTCTGCGCTTAGGATTGACCTCATTCGGTGGGCCGGTGGCTCATCTTGGTTATTTTCGCACCGAACTGGTTGAGCGACGGCGCTGGATCGACGAGGCAACGTATGCCGATCTGATCGCGTTGAGTCAGTTTTTGCCCGGCCCGGCCAGTAGTCAAGTCGGGATTGCCATTGGTTCTATACGTGCTGGTTTAGCTGGCGGACTAGCGGCATGGCTTGGTTTTACGTTACCGTCGGCGCTGATCATGATCGGCGTAGCGTATGGAGTGAAAGTACTGGGCGACCCGGCCAGCAGTTGGTTGCACGGGTTGAAAGTGGTCGTAGTAGCTGTAGTCGCACAGGCAATCTGGCAGATGGCACAGCGCCTCTGTCCAGACCGGCTGCGAGCCAGTATTGCGATTGGAGCGGCGATGTTATTACTGATCTGGCCGGATGCATGGGTGCAACTACTGGTGATCGGGTTGGGTGGGGTGGCAGGATGGCGATTGCTGAGGGCAGCGGATCGTAATGGGGCAGTGGTGTTATCACCAATTACACCACGTACTGGCCTTGCGTTCGGGGCACTGTTCGCTGTTGTGCTCGGCGGTTCATTGTTAGCAACCTTTAGTGACAATACGACCTTGGTCTTGTTGGCCGGCATGGTGCGCAGCGGATCGTTAGTGTTTGGCGGCGGACACGTGGTCTTACCGCTGCTCGAACCGGTTGTGGTCGGGTCGGGCTTGCTCAATGCCGAGACTTTCATTGCTGGCTATGGCGCAGCGCAGGCGCTGCCGGGGCCATTGCTCAGCTTCAGCGCCTACCTTGGGGCGGTGGTGGCGGTGCCTCCCAGTGGTTGGCTTGGCGGAATATTGGCACTGATCGCAATCTTTTTACCGTCGTTTTTGCTGGTATGGGCGGCATTGCCCTTTTGGGCTGAGTTGCGCGCGCAGCCGGCGGCACAAGCGGCGATGAATGGGATCAATGCAGCAGTGGTGGGTATTTTGCTAGCGGCCTTGTATCAGCCAGTGATTACCAGTGCGATCCGTGGCCCGATTGATGTTGCGCTGGCGATAAGCGCCTTTGCTGCACTGCACCTTTGGCAGGTTCCGCCGTGGGCAGTGGTGATAGGGTGGGCAGTGATCGGCGGGGTAGTGGGGTGACGGTGTGGCGCGGGGTGGGGCGCGGCATCGCTGCGTCCCTACGGGGACGGTGGCGGTTCCGGTGGGGGCCTCTTACTTCTCGATTCCCCAGCGCATGACCTCGGCTACCTCAGCTTGACCGACCGGCTGTTGCACACGCTCGATGGCGGCGCGCAGGCGTTCGAGCTGGTTGGTAGCGGGCATACTGGTTTGCCGTGTGAGCCAGAGGTTGATCGCTTCGACGTAAAGGGTCGTAAGGTCGTTTGGTTCGGTCACCAGTGAGACGAGTTCGGCTAAGGTGCTTTGAATGCGGCCACGCGCTGCCGGCCAGTCGATCACGTCAGGCATAGCCTGTATCGCATCGATCAGGCGGGTGGCGCGAGTACAGATGGCTTGCCGTTCGGCAGGCGGTTGCGCTGGGGCTGGCGGAGTTAGCGGCGGCGCTGCTGCCGGTTCCGGCGGTGCCGGTGCAGTTTTACCGCTGAGCATAGCAACAATGCGCGCAAACCCCTCGTGCAGCAACTGTTCCATTTCGCGGCTATAGTGCAGCCACGCGCCGACCTGCATCCCGGCGGGATCGGGAATATCCCGCGCCCGTCCGGCCAGTTCGCCGAGGGTAACGACTCGTGCTTGTGGGTAACGACCGCGTACTACACGGGCGATGCCGCTGTCAATAGCGATCAACAGATCAGCGTTCTCGACCAGCTCGGCAGTGAGCGAGCGCGCAATGTGTTCCTCGCAATCAATGCCGAGCACGGCCAACGCATCGCGCGCCGCTGGTTGCAATGGGTCGTCGTCGTGACCGACAACGCCAGCCGAGGCAATGTGCCATTGGTAACTGTGTGCTTGCGCTATGCGGCGTAGCAGCGCAACGGCGATCGGTGCGCGTCCGGTGTCGGCGGCGCCGACGATGAGGATGGATGTTGTGGTGGGCTGCATAGCGGTGTGATAGAGAAAGCTCACGGCAAGGGCGCAAAGCGATTTACTGTTGGCAATCTATTTGCTCGTATTGTACCACGTTGGTGGTTGGGGTAAGGGTGGGAGGATGCAGTGTCTGGGGTATCCTAAAGGATGTGGGCACGCGGCGATGGGGGTCATACGGTGGTGGGGCACGACGGTGTGCTCCTATGGGGCATGGCGCGTGGTCAGTGTTTTTGTTAAGGGTCGGAATGGTGTAGTAATAGAATAGATTGGATGCGGTGCTGCGCAATGACGCCCTCCCACATATTCGCTCCTCACTATTCACTATTTGCTCTCGGTAAGAACACTCGTTTTTGCTGATTCTAGGTAGGCTCTGAGCAGCGCTTTAAAAACCTTTCCATGATTAGGAACTTTAAGGTGTAGTAGTTCGTGGATAATAACCTCGCGACGGAATTCGGCTGGTTGGCGAAGCAAATCGGTATCGAATGTAAGCCGGCCACGTGAAGAACAACTTGCCCATTTGCGCTTCATTGGACGGATATGGATCTCACGTGGCGAGACCTCAAGGTGTTTTGCCCAAGCTGTTACCTCGGCACGAAAGAGATCAATTGGGACAGCCTGTTCCAAGGTCTGCCATTCAGAGGATGCAGCTTTTCTCATCTGCTTGACCTCCGCAGCAGGTTCAGGATGGCATCGGCCCAGGGGACCACATCCCGAACGCCGATGTTCAGCAAGGCGCGATAGAGTCGAGCACGTAGCTCACTCTCGTGTCTACGGTTGCTCGTCCAATGTGGGAATTTGGCAAAGGCGGTTTCCATCGCTTGCGCCACCTGAAGCGCCTGCCCAGGGTCAATTTGATGAGTGCGCAGCCACCACTCGACAGCAAAGGCTTGGGGCGCGTAGGGACGATCGGACAGATCGCCCATCTTGCTGCGGCGTTCTTCTTCGGCCTCTTGGAGTTGCCGCACCAGCTCCTCTAGTTCACGCAGCGCTTGCTCTGATTCGATTTGGCGTTCCTCGAAGCGGCGGCGGATTTCCTCGGCACGCTCGCCAATCGAGAGCAGGTAGGGCGCGGTGCTCCCCTGTTCGTCTACCAAATGGTGCAATTCTTTGAGCAAGTTGAAGACTTTGACCGTTTCAGGTTTTTCCGCACGCAGTAGGTTCAGCAGTGCTGCTGGCCCCAATTCGTAGGTCGTTTGCGGTTCGCGAATGGCGCCGACGTGACTGTGCTGCTGAACGATTTCGGCAGTCTTGCGCAAGAAGGATTTGTCCACTTGGACGTGCGGCTCGTAAGCGGCGCGCAGCAGGCGGTACATCTCTAGTAGGCGCTGGTAATC